>CAMTOJ010000019.1 GCA_947074145.1 uncultured Bacteroidales bacterium | reverse complement strand
TTATTGAATGAAAATCTCAAAAAAACATAGATTAAAACGAAGATAAATCTTGTAGGAAACTACAAATAAAAAGATCAAAATCTCGCTCAAAACGAAGATAAATCTTGTAGGAAACTACAAATAAAAAGATAGAAACCTCCTGGATTTCAGGATGTTTACAGAAGATAAAATATCGCTTTTTTGCTAATAATTAATAGTTGTTAGTGGAAGGCGATATTTTTTTTTGTTTTTTAGTTCTTTTTCATAATCCAATACCTACCAAACTATGTTATACTAATGGAATCAAAATAAATAAATTGATTTTAAAGAAAGACATTTTTTATTTGAAAAATGTTATAACCAAAACCTAACCAACCTTAATCAATCTACTCATTTAAACAGAAGTTCAGATTTATTATTCTGAATAAAGTTTGATGATAATAAAGTTTTACACACATAAGGACTTATAATATTTAAAAACTAAAAGCTATGAAAAAAATTTTTCTTGTTTTGCAGGCTTTAATTATTCCCTTTATAATTCATTCGCAGAATGAAAATACAGGAATGAATATATCTTCATTTCCAGATAAGGGATATGTATCAAATGAATTTGTAGAGAATACCTTTATCTCCATTGCCGCTGGAGTGCAAGTATATGACGGAGAAGATGATCATCTGGCAAAAGATAAAGATAGACTTTCGCCTGCTCTCAATATATCATTGGGGAAATGGTTTTCTCCCGGATATGGTATAAGAGTTTCTTATAATGGCATTGAAATGCGTCAATATACGCCCATGCATATCCAAATTGATAATGAAAATATCCAGGAGATGCTTTTACGAGATAAGATAAAGACCGGGTATATTCATATGGATATGATGTTTAATCTGTCAGATGCCCTTGGTACTTATCGTGAAAACCGAATTTATTCATTCATACCTTATGTAGGAGCCGGAATAATACATATGTGGAACGGTCCCGGATACACAGATTACGCTATGAGTTGTGGATTGATTAATAGATTTAGGTTAGGTAGTAGTCTTGACTTTTTGATTGATGCAATGATTGGTGCTGTCCCTGGTAGTTTTGACGGAATTGCCAGACACCATTTTGACTGCTTTATTTCTGCCAATGCCGGGTTTATATATAAATTCGGAGGAAATAAAAGATGGCAAGCTGTCTCTGAATATAATCCTTATCACAATGATGAATTTAAAAGAGATAATGATAGGATAAACCGATATGTCAATGATCTCAGATTAAAAATTGAAAATGAAAGAGCAAACTCAATGTATTCAATGAAAAAAATAAAGGATATACAAGATCTTTTATATTCCGAGTATGCAAAATCTGATGAAAATTATAATGAAATACCTTGTACTTTATTTTTTGAGCCGGAATCTGTAGAAGCTGACTTAAAAGGGATGGTATCGTTGACTAATTATGCAAAAACAATCAACTCAGCTCCCGACAATACAAATTTTGTAATATCATATTTCGAATACATCGATAATAATGATGATTATAAAAAAACGAATTGTCAACTTAGAGCCAAAACTATCAAAGATATATTAGTGAAAGAGTTTAATGTAGATGAAGAAAAACTTATAATTAAGAAAGGTGAATTTTCATCTATGACACCTGATTTTAATAATGTAATATTCATAGAGAAAAAATAATACTGACCTAACTAAAAACACCTTTGTTATGAAAAAATATGGATCATTTTTATTATTTCTTTCTCTCGTATCCGCACCTTCATATTCTCAAATATTAGATTTTGGAGAATCTGACACCAAAAGAACTGTAATCAATACAATAAAGGAGAACTGGTTTGTTTCTACAGCAGGCGGAATAAATATATATGAGGGAGACAACTCAAGAATAGAAGAATCTGTGTCCGACAGAATTGCCGGAATTGGAAAACTAAGTGTCGGAAAATGGATAACATCAGGATTTGCTTTACGCCTTTCTTATTCGGCATTTAATATGAATCGAGGAGGAATACAAAATGTAGCTCTTCAGGAAAATAACAAAACATATCCAAAGGATAATGGAAATTACGGAAACTTTAATGGCGATGTAATGCTTAATCTTTCCAATATGATATTCGGTTATAATTTCAAAAGAGTTTATTCTTTTATTCCATATGCCGGAGTAGGCCTTCTGGATTCATGGAATAATAGTTCATCTACCGATATGACTACAAATTTAGGTATTTTGAATAGAATAAGAGTTAACCATAATTTTGATATTAATGTTGATCTGAATTCGTCAATAATACTTTCAAACTTTAATGGCGACAAATCAGGTCTTGGTAAATATAACTCTCTTTATGGAGTGAATATCGGAGTGACTTATAATATATCTGCCAAAAAACAAAATACGGTCAGAGAGCTAAAGAGGAGAAACAATTTTGTTGTAAGTAATCAAAAAGCTGTTAAGAAAAGAATATGTAATGATATTGATGAAGCATATAAACAGGAGATATATTATAATGAAATTCTTGAAAATGTTTATACCGATATTAGTACTAATATTGATGCTATTGTAGAGAGATATGAAGCGGACAGGGGCATTAATTCAGATAAAGCATATGTATTTTTTGAATTAGGAAAGAGCTCATTTGAAAATAAATATAATTTGCTTCTTAAAAATATTGCCAACATAATTAACCAATCAAGTGAAAGTCCATCATTTGTTATAACAGGATATGCAGATAAGGATACCGGTAATAGTGAAATTAATTATCTCCTAAGTTTTGACAGAGCCAATACTGTTAAAAACTGCCTGGTCAACGATTACAACGTTGATGAAAAAAAGATACGAATTGAAGCTCGGGGAGGAGTGGATGATATGTTCTTTAAGAGAAATGAGTTGAGTCGTGTCGTAATAATAGAAAAAGAGAAATAGTTAATCAATAATTTATTTAATATGGTTTTAATCAATAGCATATAGGTTTATAAATAATGTGTGTGAATAAAAAAGGATCCGTTTTATGCGGATCCTTTCTTTTTTCTAATCTATAATATTGCAAAGAAGAGAGTCTTTCTTTTCGTTATATTCAGTGAGTTTAACTTTTGTACTAATATTCACAAGTGATGAATCGTATGCTGTTTCTACTCTAATATAATTATCTGTAAATCCATGCATAGGTTTTCCCTTAGCCGGATTTTCGAAAATCACATTGGAAATCTTACCTATCTGAGATTTATAGAAATTGTTAAGTTTTTTCTCTGAAATCTCAAGAATAGCCTGGCTTCTGCGATGTTTCTCTTTGGGATCTACATTGTGATCAATCTTAAGAGCCATAGTACCCGGACGTTCAGAATATGTGAATACATGAAGTTGACTTATGTCAAGAGATTGTATAAATTCAAGAGTTTCGTTAAAAAGTTCATCTGTTTCACCTCTGACACCAACAATTACATCAACGCCGATAAAACAATCGGGCATTATTGATTTAATCATCTCTATTTTATGTCTGAATAAACTCGTATCATAGTGTCGCTTCATTAATTTTAATACTTCATCACTTCCTGACTGAAGAGGAATATGAAAATGAGGCACAAATCTCTTAGATGATGCGACAAACTTTATTATTTCGTCGGTAAGCAACTCCGGTTCAATTGAGGATATTCGATATCTTTCGATCCCTTCAACACAATCAAGCGCTTTTATAAGATCAATAAAAGTCTCGCCGGTAGTTTTTCCGAAATCACCAATATTTACTCCGGTTAAAACAATCTCTTTTCCACCCTGACGAGCTACATCTGCAGCTTGTGCAACAATATCGGTAATTGAGCCGTTACGACTTCTTCCCCTTGCCATAGGTATAGTGCAGTAAGAGCAGAAGTAATCGCAGCCATCCTGAACTTTCAGGAAATAACGGGTTCTGTCACCACTTGAACAAGATGATTGAAAAGAACGAATATCTTTAAATTTACTCGTTACAACTTTTCCATCTCCCGATTCTCTTTTATGCATATCTCCGATATAATCCAGGATATTTAACTTTTCCTGAGCTCCGATTACCAAATCAACTTCAGGTATGGCAGCTATCTCTTCTGGTTTAAGCTGAGCGTAACATCCGGTCACAACAACAAATGAACCCGGGTTTTGTCGAGATATACGACGTATAGCTTGTCGGCATTTCTTATCTGCCAGATCAGTAACCGAACATGTATTTATGACACATAAATCTGCTATTTCGCCTTGGCGTGCTTTGCGAATTCCATTTTCGGAAAGCATCTTTCCGATTGAAGAGGTTTCTGCAAAATTTAATTTGCATCCAAGTGTAAAATATGCAGCTTTTTTATTCTCGAAAATAGTATTGTCAATCATTTTTTTCTCTTAGAGCTTTTTTTAGCCTAAATATTACATTCATTTTTAATACATTATCTCTTTAGGATGTTATAATTATAACAGTATGCCCATACGTGGGGCTCTTTTTGAAGATATATGTATATATACGGCTTTATATTAATGTTTTGATATTCAACCGGGCAAAGTTACGAATTTTGAATATTCATTATAGTTAAGTTTTGTATAAGAAGTTTATGCAATCAGTTGTATTTGACAATAATCTTTATATTTTTGCACACTGTAGAAAAAAATGTGTTATGATACAACAGAATTTTGTAAAGTTATACGAGAATAGTTTCAAAGAAAACTGGGATTTACCGGTATTTACCGATTATAATTCCGGAAGAACCTATACTTATGGAGAGTTTGCTGCAGAGATTGCGAAGCTTCACCTTCTTTTTGAAGAGATGGGGGTTAAAAAAGGGGATAAGATAGCTCTTATAGGCCGAAACAATATTCCCTGGGCGGTAACTTACATGTCGGTCATTACATACGGTGCTGTGATCGTTCCTATCCTTCAGGATTTTTCCCCTAATGATATTCATCATATTGTAAATCATTCCGACTCATTGCTCCTTTTTGTAGGAGATAATATATGGGATTATGTTGAAGAGAATGAACTTGAAAATGTAAAAGGTATTTTTTCTCTTGCAAGTGAAGAATATAATGTTTTAAATCATTTTGGAAAAGACGAAATTATTGAGGCCAAAAAAAGAGCTCATCATAGATATGGTGAACTTTACAAAGGTGGATTTAAAAAGGATGATATAAAATATGCTGACACTTCTAATGAAGATTTGGTATTATTAAACTATACTTCAGGAACTACAGGATTTAGTAAAGGTGTTATGTTGACCGGTAATAACCTTGCCGGAAACACTGTTTTTGGTATAAAATCAAAACTACATTATAAAGGGAGTCGTTGTCTCTCTTTCCTGCCTCTTGCTCATGCATACGGTTGTGCCTTTGATTTCCTTGTACCTCTTGCAGTTGGAACTCACGTTACTTTATTAGGTAAAATTCCTTCCCCAAAAATAATTCTGGAAGCTTTTGCAAAAGTTAAGCCAAGTCTTATATGCTGTGTTCCTCTTGTAATGGAGAAGATATATCGTAAGAATATCCAGCCGCAACTAGCCAAAAGATCTATCAGATGGGCAATGATGATACCTTTGTTTGATCAAGCTGTATGCAAAAAGATCAGAGAAAAAATGATTGATAGTTTCGGTGGAGAATTCGAACAGATAATTATCGGTGGTGCCCCTTTGAACAAAGAAGTTGAAGATTTTCTACATAAAATTAAATTCCCTTTTACAGTAGGATACGGTATGACCGAATGTGCTCCACTTGTAAGTTATACTCACTGGTCTGAATTTATTCCTACATCTTGCGGACGTATCCTGAAAGGTTATATGGAGGTGAAGATTGATTCTACTGATCCTCTTCATATACCGGGTGAAATAATTGTAAAGGGTGAAAATGTTATGAAGGGATATTACAAAAATGAAACCGCTACAAATGCCGTCATTGATGAAGACGGATGGCTTCATACAGGTGATATGGGAACTTTGACAGAAGATGGTACGATTTTTATCCGTGGACGCCTTAAAACTATGATACTCGGCTCAAGTGGACAAAATATATATCCTGAGGAGATTGAATCAAAATTAAACAATCTTCCTTTTGTAATGGAAAGTCTTGTTATAGAGAGAGATAATAAGCTTGTTGGACTTGTTTATCCGGATTATGGAGCTGCTGATGCTTGTGGTGTTAATAATACAGGACTTCGCGAAGCTATGGAAGAGAATCTTAAAACTCTTAATAATGAGGTTGCTCCTTTCGAAAGATTAGCTTCAATCGAACTATATCCAAATGAATTTGAGAAAACACCCAAGAGAAGTATTAAAAGATATCTTTATACCAATTTTGGCAAATAATAAAAATATTTTGTCTTGAAAATAGATATAACGTTTTGGTTATAATTGGGAATAACGTTTTCAAGAACAATAAAAATATCTGAATTTGATGTATAATTAAATTTCATTATTGGTAAAAAGAAACACAAATGACCGCAAAAAAGATATTACTTTTTTGCGGTCATTTGCGTTTTACTATTCTATTTAATCATAACATACTTGTTGCTCTTTTCCATCCTGGGCAGCATTATAGTACAAAGTATCGTTTCCCACAACAAGCATTAGTACTGTACTTCTGCTATTTGCACTATTGTTTACTGTTACAGATATAATGACATTAGTTGTATCTTTTATTGCCATTCCGGAACTTGGATTCACTGATAACCATGTTTGTGCTCTATCGGGAATTACAATTTTCCAAGGTTCTGAACTTATAATCTGATTACTAATATCTCCCCCCTGAGTAGTGAAGCAAAGATTGTTTGATGCCAGCCCTCTTCTCACTTTTTTTTCCTCGTCACCGCAATTTACCAGAAGAGCTATTGCTAATATCAGGAAGAAAGTTCGAGAGACATTCCTGATGAAACTCATAAGAGAGTTTAGGATTTTTAGAATCCTGGAAACTGACGATTTGGTTGACATCTTATTGAATCTTGCTAGACTACCGGGTAGGAGATTTATATATATATGAGAAATAAAGAGTAAACTCGTTTATTTTTCAGAAACTACAAACTGAATCTAATCGATTGAAACAATTTGGCAATTAAGTACCCAGCGGCGTTTGAATTTATCAATAACTACTGCATACATTGCATGCCAGAACATCTTTTGAATAGGAGTTTCAATTGTTCCACCCTCTTTTAGTCGATGATAAATCTGATCCAATTCTTCCTGAGTTGCGAACTCAAGAGCGATAACAGTATCACCACCTGAATGAAATACTCCATTTTCCATTTTATCATGAAGAAATATATGAGAAGCATCATCCGGTAAAGTGATTGATGCATGCATTATTTTATCTTCCCATTTTGATGATATTTCAATATGTTCTTTTTTAAAATACTCTATATTATCACCATAGGTTTGTATTTTTACCTCTTTAGCGTCGAAGACTTTTGTATAGAATGCTACTGCTTCGCTGCAATTACCGTCGAAGTTTAAAACCGGAACTAGTTTCATAGCTTTGTTTTTTTATTTATACTAATATTCGGATAAGAAACTCTATTTGTTTTCTCTTTTCCTACTTACACCAATAAAACATCAGCTGACAAACTTTAGTTGAGATTATAGGCTATAAATTTTGATTAATAAAACTAACAAATTATAATAATGGGAAATATTCACCATTATATAGATTATAGTTTTAGCTCATAATAATATAACTGACTATATATAATGATAAGAAAATCCCTTTACCAAAACTCTAAAAAATAGATGAAGTAATGAGATTCCATAACTTTGAAACAGTTATATGAAAAACCAATCAAGAGAGAATAAATCAGAATAATAATTTTTCGGTTATAATAAAATGTTTAGTCCAAACTAATATAACCTGACAACAGACTTTTCTGAGAAATGAATTAATTAAATTGTAAAAATTCAAATGCTGATAAAATTTAAAATATTGACTCTCTGTGAACTATTATGTACTCATTTTTGCTTTTTCTGTAAATTATGTGTCTGTTTTATTGTAAAATAGTATAAAAACATTAGTAATTGTCAATTTAGTGTTTTGTGTTTTTTACAATACGCTATTTTATTATAATTTTGCATCTCATAAAAATATAGCTATGGAAAAAATAAAAATAGGCGATAAATTCTTCAAACCATTCATTTCGGCACAGCAGATAGAATCTGCAGTAAAGAATGTGGCTGATAAGATGAATGATGACCTAAAGGACAAAAATCCTGTATTTATATGTATCCTTAATGGTGCATTTATGTTTGCCGCTGACCTTTACCGTTTTATCAATATTGATTCACAGATCACTTTTATGAGAATGAAGTCTTATGAAGGGATGTCAACAACGGGCAATGTGAAAATGATCTCCGGTCTTTTGGAGGATATCAAAGATCGTACCGTAGTTGTTGTTGAAGATATTATTGACACAGGCTACACTATGCAGGGTGTGATTGAGCAACTTAAAGAAAGAGGTGCTAAAGATGTATATGTATCTACTCTGCTTTATAAGCCTGAAGCATTGAAAGTTAAAGATCTTCAAATAGATTATGTAGCTTTGGAAATTCCTAATGCTTTCATTGTTGGTTACGGACTTGATTATGATGAATTGGGCCGTAATCTAAAAGATATTTATGTAATAGCGGAATAAGAATTTTAGATATTATAATATATTATTTTAAGGATTAAAAAAATGTTGAACGTTGTAATTTTTGGTGCTCCGGGTTCAGGTAAAGGGACTCAGAGTGAACTGATAATCAAAAAATATGGTCTTTTCCATATTTCTACAGGCGATGTACTTCGCGCTGAAATTAAAAATGGTACTGAACTTGGTAACACTGCTAAGGCTTTTATCGAAAAAGGGCAGCTTGTTCCTGATCAGTTGATCATCGATATGCTTGCTAATGTGTTGGATTCTAATCCTGCTACTAAGGATGGTGTAATTTTTGACGGTTTCCCTCGTACAATCCCTCAGGCAGAAGCTCTTAATGAGATGCTAAAAGAGAGAGGAACACAGGTTTCTATCGTTGTTGGTCTTGATGTTGAAGAATCTGAACTTATCGATCGTCTTTTGAAAAGAGGTCAGGTATCAGGTCGTTCTGACGATAACTATGAGACTATCAAAAGTCGTCTTGATGTTTATAACAATCAGACTTCTCCTCTTAAAGCATTCTACATCAAAGAGGGTAAATACGCTGATATTCAGGGTATGGGAACAGTTGAAGATATCTTCGCTCGTATCGAGAAAGCTATCGACGCTGTAAAATAATCAAGATATTTATTAAAGAAACGGTGAGCCTCTATTTCTTATCAAGGAATTGTGCACCGTTTCTTTTTTATTATTTTACCATTCATTAATTGACCTGAGAGAGGATGATAATGAATAGGTCATTTTTTAAGCAATCCTTTGATAATATTGTTATAATAAAAAACATTGATAAATAATAATCTTATTATTATCAGTAAATTGTAGCTCAAATAATAAAAACATATATGGCAAGTTCGAACTTTGTAGATTATGTAAAGATATATTGTCGCTCCGGTAAGGGGGGACGCGGTTCTACTCACCTTCATCGTGAGAAATTTGTGACAAAAGGTGGGCCTGACGGTGGTGACGGAGGTCGTGGCGGTCATGTCATTCTTCGCGGAAACCGTAACTATTGGACTCTTCTTCATCTTAAATTTCAGCGTCACGTATTTGCCGGTCATGGCGGATCGGGAGGAGCTTCGAGAAGCTTCGGTAAGAACGGTAAAGATGAGGTGATTGATGTACCATGCGGAACAGTTGTTTTCGATGCCGATACAGGTGAATATATCTGCGACGTTACTGACGACGGACAAGAAGTGATCCTTCTTAAAGGTGGTCGTGGTGGATTAGGAAACTGGCATTTCCGTACATCTACAAATCAAACACCGCGTTATTCTCAGCCCGGTGAACCGGCTATTGAAAGACCTGTCATTATGGAGCTTAAACTTCTTGCAGACGTAGGTCTTGTTGGTTTTCCGAATGCCGGAAAATCTACACTTCTTTCCACAATATCAGCTGCAAAACCAAAAATTGCCGATTATCCATTTACAACACTTGAGCCTAATCTTGGGATTGTTTCATATCGCGACAACCGTTCATTCGTAATGGCCGATATTCCCGGTATTATCGAAGGTGCAAGTGAAGGTAAAGGATTAGGACTACGTTTTCTTCGTCATATAGAAAGAAACTCTTTACTTCTTTTCATGGTTCCCGCAGACAGCGACGATATCAGAAAAGAGTATGATATACTTCTTAATGAGATTGCTACATTCAACCCTGAGCTTCTTGATAAGCAAAGGATTTTGGCAATTACAAAATCTGATATGCTCGACGATGAACTGATAGCCGAGATAAAGAAAGATCTTCCGGATATCCCTTATGTGTTTATTTCTTCGGTTATCAACATGGGTATTACCGAGCTGAAAGATATGCTTTGGAAAGAGCTCAACAGTGAAGAGAATAAAGTTGTTACAATTACTCATCGTAATCTTGATATCGCTAAAGAAGCTTCTATTTTAGGAGATGATGAAATTCTTGAAGATGATGAAGATGAATGGGATGATGAATATATAATTGACGAAGATGATATCATTGATGATATCGATTATGTTGATGAACAAGAATGGAGTGATGATGAAGACGACAGTGAAGATTCTGAACAAGAAACAAAAAAATAATCTCCATTAAGAGTTAATTGTATCATGCATTATTGAATAAATAAAATAAGCATTATAAAAATTATGGATTCGAAAAGATAGAATACTTTTCGGATCCATTTTTTTATAATACCATTAAGAAAAACAATTATATATTTGTCATGTTTAAGCCTCAATAAAACCATGCAATAAATGAAAAGAGTTATAATCGACAATATTGAATTTTACAGATTTGAAAATATATTCAATGATTCACATGAGCTTGACCATTATATAACCACCAGACAATCTCATAAAATAATAGGGGAAGATAATTCTTCATCTACATATAATCATTTCAATATGTGCGACTATACAGGCGATGATATTCAAAAAGTGAAATATTGTCGTACTCTATTTTCAAACATTGCAAATATACCTGTTGAAGAATTATGGTTTCCGCGTCAGGTACACGGAACAGATATACTGATAGTTGATGATATTGAAGAGGCGAGAAGAAATATTAAAGAGAACACATACGATGCTATTATTACAAATCAAAAAAGTATCTGTATAGGTGTTTCAACAGCCGATTGCGTCCCAATTCTTATATATGATAAGACAAACAAGATAATTGCGGCTGTTCATGCCGGTTGGCGTGGTACCGTAGGACGTATAGCTTCAAAGACAATTGAAGTTATGAAGTCAAGATTCGGCTCAATGCCTCATGATCTTTATGTCGGAATAGGACCATCCGTATCACTTGCCAATTTTGAGGTGGGAGATGAGGTTGTTGATTCATTTCGTCATGCCGGATTCGAAGAACATCTTTTCGAAAAAAATAAAGATTCTGGAAAATTTCATATCGATCTATGGCAAGCCAATGCCGATGATATAATTAGTAGCGGTGTAAATATCCAAAATATTGAGATATCAGGATTATGTACGATAGATAACTCTGCTCTCTTTTTCTCTGCAAGAAAACTCGGCATAAAATCAGGACGAATCACAACGTGTATTATTCTTAAATAATAAACAGGGTGTAGTATCACTGCTCTTACATATTATTAAAAATCAGTATTATATAAGACAAAAAAAATGGAACGAAATTAATTCGTTCCATTTTTATTTTATATCTCTAATTTTCTATTTAACGATCTTTGAAGAGGAAACAGATCCGTCTGAATAGATATTTCTTACAATATATATTCCTTTAGCAAGTTGATTGCATGATGTTCCTATAAAGATACCATCGAGAGTAAAATACTCTATTTTTACAATCTCTCCTTTTGAACCATTATCAATGATAATATTTTCAATGTAAGTATCAATATATTCATTAAGAACAACAGGTGAAATACCTTCGTTGGTAGGAACGACACGTTTGATAGTTCCATCCGCATTAAATTCAAGTTTATCGATGCATACTTCTCTGTGTACTCCAGGAGAATTATCAATATAATTTTTATTGATTCTATGATAAACGATGTACCATTCATCTTTACCCGGAATCTTGATAACAGAATTATGACCGGGTCCATAAATCGCTTTATCAGGGTCCTGAACCAATACAATCGGTTCAGTTGCTACGGTTATCTCTCCAAGAGGAGAATCAGAAGTTCCGTAAGCAACATGATAATTCGCAGAACCGGTATCGTCGACCGACCACATAAAATAATATTTTCCATCTCTAAAGAATACATAAGGAGCTTCACGATAAGCATAATCAGAAAGAGTCCCACCTTGTGGAGTCATAACCTTTGTTGTAGATTCTTTAAGCGTTACCATATCATCATTCAACTCTGCACCGGCAAGATATGAGTTGCCCCAATAAATATAACTTTTTCCTGAAACAGGATCAGTAAACACATCAACATCAATCTGCTGTCCGCTACCTGTTGGTGAAGTTGTGATAATAGGAGCACCCATATCAAAGAAAGGACCTGTCGGTTCATCTGCTACAGCTACACCAATCTGTTTCGAACTACCTGCATTACCGCTGAAATAGAAAAAGTATTTATAATTTCCATCAACAATTTTCTCTTCAATACATGGAGCCCAAGCATTACCTATTGCCCAGCTTACCTGATCTGTCGACAAATCAAGAATTGTACCTTCATCAATCCAGTCAACCATATTATTAGAGGAGAAAACATTGAACTTATATCCGCCCCAACCACTAAATCCGTCAGTCGTTGGGTAAATATAAAAACGATTAGTCTTGTTTGAATACATTATTTCAGGATCCGCATAGAAACCTGAAATAACAGGATTAGCGCAAACAGAAACCGTTACACGATATGTTACGGTTGAATTTCCTAATTTAAATGTATAATCGACAGCACCTTTACTGAAATCTGTTTTACCAGCAGGTAAAACTTCTGCAATCTCACCGAAACCGTAAAGCTGAGGATCGAATGAACTAATATCAGTTCCTTGAACTACGGGGATAAAGATTGTCTTTTCTGTGTTATTGATCACAACAAGATCCTGACGAACTTCTGTTGCCTTTGCTCCAAGAGGAATGTTGTTGAACATTGATCCCGGCCATTTATTGTAAAGACGTTGTGCCTCCTCTTTCGTAATAGCTAATGTAGTTCCGTGACGAGGAGTAAATACTCCCGAAGTTGTCGTATTGCATATAAATTCGAAATTATCAAGATCTGAAGAGCTACAGAACTGATAATGTCCGCTTGTATAACAATCGTACATCAGAATCCATTTGTCGGAATTTATAAGTTTGAAAAGTCCCGACCCTTCAACTGCCACATTTGTTTGTTGCAGATATTTATATTGAGGAGTCCATTCTCCGCGAAGAGTGGTTGCAGTAGATTTCTGAATACCGTTGCCTTCACCCTCTGTCTTGTAGAACATATGATATAGCCCATCATGATAAACAATATCTGCATCTATCGTATTTGCTCCGTGATCATATAAAACCTCAGGCATTGAAAGAGAAGTAAAATCTTCGTTTGCATAAGAATAATATATCTTATAATAAGGGGCATTTTTCTCTCCTATAGAGTAATATACCATATATTTTCCCTCTTCCGGATCATATATTGTCTGTGGTGCCCATACCTGAGTCAAATTATCACGATCAAATCTTGCCGGCCATGTATCCGGAAAATCAATTGTCTGATGAGTCCAGTCAATAAGATCGGCGGAACGAAGAAGAACCAACCCGTCGTTTGAAGACCATCCCTGACTTGATCTCATATCTGTAACAACCATATAATAATAACCATCTTCTCCTCTTAGAATATGAGGGTCGCGAACACTTTCCTTTAATGCTATGTCTGAAGAAGATATTACGGGATCTCCGTCGTTAAGAGGAGTATAGTTGTATCCGTCCATAGTTAAAGCAAATCTTATTTGTTCCTGATAAGCAGAATTACCGGTAAAATAGGCAAACAAATAACAGCTGTATCCTTCATCTTCAGCTATATAAACTTTAAATGATTTACTTTCCGAACTGTCGCCTTTAGTAACAGTAGCAATCATTTCAACTTCAAGTAGCCCATTCCCGTTTTCTGAAAGTTTTACTACTTTTCCCTCATTTGTAATATATTCAGTAGAACCGGATTTCCATGAAATAACCGATCCTTCCGAACCGGAATAAGGAAGTTTTATAGATGTTATCAAAGGATTACTATTGTCTAAAACGATATTGTTAATATCATATTTCACTGATTGTAAATCATTAAGATGTACCGGAACAGTTATCTCATATGTCTTTGTCACAGATACCCCATCTTTTGAAAATAAAGCACTTAGGACAACTGTTTCATCTTTTCCTCCGATTGCAGGGCGTACAACAATACCTTTATTGCTCAATAACGACTCGTTAGAAGAACTCCAAACAATATCAATATTATTATATTTTACAGGTAAAGTTAAATTGGCATGTAAAATTGAAGGGATAACAAGAGTTTTAGCCATCTCTTCAAGCTCGGAACGGTAGATTCCAATATTAAGAGATTTTAGATTTTTGCATAACTCAGCTACATCATCTCCAGAAAGAGCACCCTCATAAATTCTAAAATCATTATATCGTGCTCCCTTAAGATATACATCTCCGGAGTAACAAGATCTTCCAAGTAGATTATAAGAAGTGGATCCAAGATCGGAAGGTGTCAGAGTTATACTCTTTGATGATAATATCTCACCGTCAACATATATTTTTACCAATCCGTTGCTTTGAGTAACAGTTACATTTTTCCAAACACCTGTTTCAATCGCTTTTGCTCCGTTAAGATATTGTTCGCTGGAATAATAGGTTTTAGTAATTGCATATTTAGAACTGTTTGCACTAAAGAACAGATAACCGTTTCTGTCGGAAACCGAATTTGTAGAGTTGGCAAAAGTATATATGAAATTCCCATTACTACCTAAGGTATAAGATGACGGAATATAAAGATTGGTAGATATCGAAAAGTTTTCAAGAGAAGAGATAATGTCGCCTACCTCTTTTCCCATATTGAAGTAACCGTTATCGTCACCTAACGATAAAACAGGAATACCCTCTTCTTCTGTTAAAACAGCTCCGTTTTCAAGTGAACCTTTAATACCGGCTTTAATATCTGTCAGAGAAGAGAAATCGGCATTATAAACCAGTGTGGTTTCTTCCTTTTTTATTCCGGCAAGTTCTCCAACCTGTGTATCACTCAAAGCACCATCATAAATAGCAAAATCTGCAATCTTTGCATCTTTAAGATAGTTGTCATCTTTGTAACATGGACGACCTATCCAGTTATATGGTGTTGATCCAAGAGATGAAGGTGATAATGTGATATTTGAAGATTTTACAAGTTCTCCGTTTACAAAAAGTTTCGTTTGATTACCGTTACGTGTTACAGTCAGATAATTCCATACATCTTTAGAAAGTGCACTTCCCTGATTTAATTCAGATTCTGCACTATAATTAGTAGGAGTGATTGCAAAACGATTGGTTTTTGCTGTAAAAAACATATTTCCGACAGGATTGGAAGCTATATTTTCAGCATTAGAGAAAGTCCAGATGAAAAAACCGTTTCCTGAAAGATTTGTTGAGTTTGGGACATACACTTTTGTATGTATTGTGAAATCACTTAAGGAAGAGATTATTTCTCCGCACTTTGTCCCCATATCCACATAACCGGAGCTGTTTCCAAGATCCACAACGTTGTGATTGTCAAAAGAGGTCAGATATGCACTACCCTTTAATTCTCCATTATATCCGTTACCCGATTCATCGGTTATCTCTGAAGTTGAAATATTACTGAACGCATAATGCAATTTTAAAGTTTGAGCATTCATTTGATATGAAAAAACACAACCAATACCTAATAACATGAGCGATCTCCCGGGGTTTAGCCCTTTGATCAATTTAATTTTCATAATAATAAATGGTGTTTAATGTGATAATATTTTATTTAACAAAAATAGTATTTAATTTGATAGTTAGGTGATTATAATGTTTTTGTGCAAAGATTTATGATTCTAATTTCTCTCAAATATGACTATATATATTTATCTATGAGTTTTTTGGGCATTAATCAGACTTTTGTAATATATATATAGGATAAATTTGCACTAACAATACAATTAATCTTATAATATTTTCATTTCACAAATCATTATTAAATGATTATCATATTTTTTTATGAATAAACTTTTTCCCCTCACAATCTTATTCCTTATTACAGCTTTTAGTTGTTCTAACCCTGAATATAAACACCCTGATTCACCTATTAAAGAGGTTCCTTTTACAAGCGTAAAATTAGATGATAACTTTTGGCTACCGCGAATAGAAACTAATCGTAAGATCTCGATTCCGGCAGCATTTAAAGAGTGTGAAATAAATGGACGTTTTGACAATTTTGCCATAGCCGGCGGGTTGAAAAAAGGTGAACATCGTGGAGATTTCTCTTTCGATGATACCGATCCATATAAAATAATAGAAGGTGCATCCTATTCGCTTGCAGCTAAATACGATGAAGTCCTTGATTCATATCTCGACAGCGTGATAACACTGATAAAGGCTGCACAGGAGCCTGACGGTTATCTTACAACATGTGTGACAAATAAATGTTACCGTATTTCCGGTTGGTGGGGAAGGTCACGTTGGGAGAAACTTAATTCTCATGAACTTTATAATTGTGGCCATCTATATGAAGCTGCGGTCGCTCATTATATTTCTACAGGAAAAAGAACTCTTCTTGATATCGCCACTAAAAATGCTGATCTTATTTGTGAAGTTTTCGGCCCTGAAAAAGGACAAAAGCATGTTCCTTCAGGACATCCTATTGTAGAGATGGGGCTTGCCAAACTTTATAAAGTTACAGGCAAACAAAAATATCTCGATCTTGCAAAGTATTTTGTCGAAGAAACCGGACGTGGTACCGATGGGCATCGTCTTAATATGTATAGTCAGGATCATATGCCGATACTTAATCAGGAAGAGATAGTAGGTCATGCCGTAAGAGCAGGATATCTTTATTCAGGTGTTGCCGATGTTGCTTCACTAACCAATGATACTGCATATTTCAATGCTTTGACCGGTATTTGGGAGAATATGGCATCAAGAAAACTTTATATAACAGGAGGTATCGGTTCAAGAGCACAAGGGGAAGGTTTCGGTCCGGATTATGAGCTTCACAATCATACTGCATATTGCGAAACATGCGCTTCAATTGCAAATATTTACTGGAACCACCGTATGTTTCTTGCAACCGGAGACTCTAAATATGTTGATATTGTAGAAAGAGCTCTTTATAACGGTGTTATATCAGGTGTCTCTTTGAGCGGTGATAAGTTCTTTTACGACAATCCTCTTGAATCACTTGGACAGCATGAAAGACAGCGTTGGTTTGGTTGTGCTTGTTGCCCGGGAAATATTACCAGATTTATGGCTTCTGTTCCTAACTATGTATATGCAACAAGAGCCAACGACATTTATGTAAATCTGTTTATGCAAAGTTCATCTAAAATAAAAACTTCTGATAATAGCGTATTTATATATCAAAAAACCACCTATCCGTGGGATGGGAAAATAACACTTGAAATATCTCCTGAAAAAGAGTCTGTATTTGCAGTTCATGTGCGCATTCCCGGTTGGGCAAGTGATAAACCGGTACCTTCAGATCTTTATAGTTATGAGGTTCATAATGGGAATAAATATAATGTGACGGTAAATAGTTGCACCGGGAATACAAAAAAATATATTACTCATTCGAAAGCTGAAAAAATTGACCGATATATCACTTTTGAAAGAGAGTGGAAAAAAGGGGATAAGATTGAGATTGATTTCCCTATGGACATACATCAGGTGATAGCACATCAAAATGTTGTGGATAACAGAGGTAAGTATGCTATTGAAAGAGGTCCGGTTGTTTATTGCCTTGAAGGAAAAGATCAGCCTGATAACAAAATATTTAATAGATTTATCTGCAAAGATTTCTCTCCTTCTTTTGAATATGATTCGACACTTCTTAACGGGGTTGTGAAAATTAAAGGAAAAGGGATAGATGTTGACAAAACAGGATTGATGACCGAGGTCGATTTTGTAGCCATTCCTTATTCTACTTGGAATAATAGAGGCAACGATCAAATGGCCGTTTGGATTGCAAACAATGACAATACAATAAGAAAAGAACCGGATGCTACTATTGCTTCTAAGGCAACAAGTGTAATGGTAAAAGCTCCTATTCAGAAAGATGCTCCCGCTTCAGCTTCTGTCGAAAGTTATGCTTTCGGTGTTAATGATCAATGGGAACCTAAGGGATCTGACGATACTTCTAAACCTTATCATTATTGGTGGCTAAAGAGAGGTACTACCGAAACTCTTGCTTATAATTTTGATAAATCTCAGACAGTAAGCAGTATTGATGTTTATTGGCTTGATTTCGATCATTATGATGGTCATTATCGTGTACCTGAATACTGGAGCCTTTATTATAAAAAAGGTGATAAATGGGTAGAGGTTAAAAACAAAGATCCGTATAATATTGATAAAGATAAATACAATAGGGTTTCTTTCGAACCTGTCACAACTTCAGCTCTAAAGATAGAGGCTAAATTGCAAGAAAATGTCTCGGGCGGCATTATAGAATGGAAGGTCTATAATTAACCTGCTTCGATTCAAATTAAAAATTAAAGTGTTTTTAAAAGGGGTATTGCTTGATTATTAATCTTGCGATATCCCTTTTTTCTATTTATAATCAATATTTCTTTTACACCTTACAAGGTGTCGGTTAAAACCTTAATAAGTTTCAATTAAAACCTTGCAAGGTTTCAATAAAAACGATGCACGTTTTTTAATAAATCTTTGCACGGTCTCAATAAATTGTATCATGGAAATTATATTCTTTTTCATTTTTTCGTTTCTTCATAATAAAAAAATGCTCTCTTTTTACTGATGCTAAAAAAGAACATTTGCATAATTATATTGTTTTAAAGAAGGTTATATTCAAAAATAAAAATTATGGAAATTGTAAAAATCAAAGGAAGAGAAATTATTGATTCGAGAGGTAATCCAACAATTGAGGTTGATGTGTATACCGCTTCAGGTGCATTTGGTCGTGCAGCAGTGCCATCAGGAGCATCAACCGGTGCAAATGAGGCGCTTGAGCTAAGAGATAAAGATGCTTCGCGATTTGGAGGAAAAGGTGTACTTAAGGCGGTTGATAATATAAATGAAAAGATTGCTTCGGCTCTTTACGGGGTAAGTGTACTTGACCAAAGAAAGATTGATCAAATGCTTATTGATATGGATAATACCCCTACAAAATCTAATCTGGGTGCTAATGCAATACTTGGTGTGTCACTTGCATGCGCAAGGGCTGCTGCAGATTTTCTGGGAATATCGTTATATCGATATATCGGTGGTACGAATACTTATGTATTGCCTGTTCCGATGATGAACATTATAAACGGAGGTTCACATTCCGATGCTCCTATTGCCTTTCAGGAGTTTATGATTCGTCCTGTTGGAGCAGAAACCTATAGTGAAGGGTTGAGAATGGGTGCTGAGATATTTCATTCTCTAAAAGCTATTCTTCATGACAGAGGTCTTAGTACGGCTGTTGGTGATGAGGGTGGTTTTGCTCCTACTTTCAACGGAACGGAAGATGCTATCGAGACTATACTTAGTGCAATTAAGAAAGCTGGTTATGAACCTGATACGCAGGTTAAAATAGCTCTCGATTGCGCAAGTTCAGAGTTTTTCAAAGATGGTATCTATGATTATAGCAAATTTGAAGGAGAAACAGGTAAAAAACTTACGTCTGCAGAACAGGTTGAATATCTTAGCGATCTTGTTGCCAAATATCCTATCGACTCGATTGAAGATGGTATGGCTGAGAATGATTGGGATGGATGGAAACTTCTTACAGATGAGATTGGTGATAAATGTCAGTTGGTAGGTGATGATCTTTTCGTTACTAATGTAAGTTATCTGCAAAAAGGTATAAAGATGGGTTGTGCTAACTCCATTCTTATTAAATTTAATCAGATCGGAACTTTGTCAGAAACTTTAGATGCTATTCAGATGGCACAAAGAGCAGGTTATACAACCGTTATATCTCACCGTTCGGGAGAAACTGAAGATTCTACAATCTCAGATATCGCTGTTGCCACCAATGCAGGCCAGATAAAGACCGGTTCAATGAGTCGTTCAGATCGTATGGCTAAATACAATCAGCTGTTAAGAATAGAAGAAGAGCTTGGCAAGCAGGCTGTGTACGGATATAAAATTTGAACTATATATTAAAAAATAATCCTCTGATATGTGATAAAATAAAACATATCAGAGGGATTTATGATAACCAAAAACCGATTTGTCGATTAACCGGTTTTGGTCGAAAATATGCTAATGATATTTAGTCGTCAATGCATGCGTTCATGCATTGATAAATAGTGATGTCATCAATCCTTAATCGATAAGGATAAAGACAGATTGCAATATAAAGAATGAATCGGTTCGTGAAAATATTCATTCTGCAATGTAATTAATTAATAAGCATTTTTAGTGTCGTGATATATTCGGCAGAGATTATACGTCTAAATTCATTGCATATAATTTCTTTCGGCTCAATATACTTATAACTATTTATATAATTAACGAACATGGTTGATAAATAGTATAAACCATTGTGTTAAATATATTTATATCAAATATTATGATTGAATAATCGTTGAGTTGCTATCTCTTCATATCGTGTACCTTTCTTTCCGTAATTTGCAAATGGATGAATGGCAATACCTCCGCGTGGTGTAAAAATACCCAGTACTTCGATATATTTAGGATCCATAAGTTTTATCAGATCTTTCATAATAAGGTTTACACAATCTTCATGAAAACCGCCATGGTTGCGAAAGCTGAAAAGATAAAGTTTCAGACTTTTGCTTTCAACCATTTTTATATCGGGAATGTAATTTATAATTATAGTAGCAAAGTCAGGTTGACCTGTGATAGGACAAAGACTTGTAAATTCGGGACAGTTAAATTTGACCCAATAGTCGTTGTCAGTATGTTTATTGTTGAATGCTTCCAGTACTTCGGGAGCATAGTCTTGTTTGTATTCAGTTTTTTTACCAAGTAGGGTAAGCGATTCTTCAGGTGAATGCATATCTAATTTTTTTATTTTTAGTTGAAATCAATATTCTGATTATCAGATATCCTGTATTTTAAGTACGTTATATGATATATCATCGTCATAAACATCACTGCCATCAGTTTTCTTTACGTAATTGACAATTATTTTAGTGACGGGAAGTATGATTATTTCATATATGGTCTTAAGCAATGCCTGAGTGATTATCATTAGCAGTAGTTTGTCTGCCGGAATGATTCCCCAAAAAGCTATCGGAAAAAATATTATAGAGTCAAAAGATTCACCTATAATAGTGGAAACTATCGCCCTTGCTCCGAATCCTTTACCTTGCGATTTTATTTTCATCTTGCTCATTACATAAGCATTCAGAAAAGAACCAACAAGGAATGCTATAAAGCTTGCAATTGTTATTCTCGGAGTTGCTCCGAAAACAGACTCAAAACCGGCCTGACCTTCATAATAGGGTGCAGAGGGGAGAGCTATGGCAAGCTGTGTTAAAGCAACAGCAATAAAGTTTATTAAAAATCCTATCCAGATTATAAGTCTTGCTTTTTTAAAGCCCCAGACTTCTGCTATACAGTCGTTTATTATATATGCCAGCGGGAAAATTATTATTCCTGCCGTAGCATGTATCGGTCCGATTTGGATAAGTTTTGTTTCTAAGAAGTTTGAAAGGAGAAGGCATACACAAAAAAGAATGCCCATCACCATAAATGATACACTGACCTGTTTTTTCATTAATTCTTGTTTTTTACGTGGTTTACCAAGCACACGGGGATTTTACTAAGTCAGCTCTCATAATAATATAAAAGAATCAGAATGCTGATTAAGCTCCCTTTTATTTAGGCGAACAAAATTATCTATTTTATTGTTATCTGCAAAATATGAAGTACATAAGTAGCTGTTTTTTAATCTCTTTTAAAGTCATGTTTCTTAAATTTTGATTTATGTTATCAAAAAATCAAAGTTGTTTATGTATTTAAAAATTAACCAATAAACGGTAAGTAATTTGATTTTGTAGCACATAATGACGCCTAAGTGTGCAATAAAAAATGCACACAAATGTTTGAAATGTGAAATTTTGATTTACCTTTGCCGCGGAAATTATTAATAGAAATAAAACAATATGAAAAAATCTACATTAGTATTATCCTTTTTGTTAGGTGCAGGATCAATGTCTGTTATGGCGGAAGGTTATCAGGTAAATTTATTGAGTGCAAAGCAATCGGGTATGGGACA
Source organism: uncultured Bacteroidales bacterium (assembly GCA_947074145.1). GTDB lineage: Bacteria > Bacteroidota > Bacteroidia > Bacteroidales > JAUNSR01 > JAUNSR01. Next base: position 30,569 of record CAMTOJ010000019.1, on the reverse strand, counting down.
TACCGGTGTTGCAATGAAGCTTGGGGCTGAAAGTATGCATTTTAATCCTGCAGGAATGGCTTTTATGGAGAGTACCGCAGATTTTTCAGTAGGTATTTCCGGTGTTATATCAGAGGCAAAATGGAAGCATGAAGGACAACATGCTAAGACCGATAATGATGTAAGTACACCAATTTATGCTTATGCAGGTTTTAAGGTATATGATAATTTAGCTATCGGATTTTCTTTTACGACACCATATGGTAATGGACTTCGTTGGAATCATGATTGGGTTGGTGCAACTCTTGTTCAGGAAATTAACCTGAAAGCTTTCTCGTTTCAACCGACAATATCGTGGAGACCATTAGACAATCTTTCTATCGGAGCCGGATTGATGATGGCTTTCGGTAATTTTGATCTTTCTCGTGCTTTATTACCAGCCGGATCTTTACCGGCACCTTTTAACGATGTAGTTCCTGTTTCTGCATATTTAAGTGGTGAATCAGTATTAAAACTGGGTGTAAATGTTGGAGCTCTTTGGGATATAAATGATCAGTTATCGATTGGTGCTTCATTTAGATCAAGAATGAATATGCATGTGAAAGAGGGTAATGCTCGTCTTGACTATGCAAGTGAAACTATCAAAACCTTGATATCCTCTATGGTTCCTCCTCTTGATAAGGGTACATTCTCTGCAGAACTTCCGTTACCATCTAACGTAACCGTAGGAGCCTCTTATAAACCAATTGATAAATTGCTTCTTGCATTGGATTTGCAGTTGGTTCAATGGGGAGCTTATGATGAATTAGTCGTTCAATTCTCACAAGAGGTTTTGGATGGATATAGCATTCAGGCAACTAAGAATTATAAGAACACTATTTGTGCCAGATTGGGAGCACAATATGGATTAACCGAACGTTTTGATGTAAGAGCAGGTATTTATTTCGATCAATCGCCTGTAAGAAAAAATTATTACAATCCTGAAACTCCGGGTATGAACAAAATAGGTACTTCGGTAGGTTTCTCTTTCTGTCCTTTTGATGGATTCTCAATAGATTTTTCAGCTCTTTATATAGCCGGATTATCAAGAGACGGATCTTATACATATAAAAATACAGTGGGTCAGGATAAGGAGTTTAAAGGTCATTATACATCAAATGCTTTTTGCCCTTCATTAGGTTTATCATATAAATTCTGATATAACGAATAAAATGATATAAAAAATGCATCTCATGGTTGTTATACCAATGAGATGCATTTTTTTGTTATGTAATATTTAAACTGATATTTTAAGATATTCCTTTGCCTGAAATAAATAGTATTCCTAACATAATTATTGCTACTCCGGCTATTCCATAAATAATCCGAGAGATATTACGACCAAAGATTTTGACCAAAAATGTGGCATTTGTGGTTTTAAAAAACCATTCGGCATTTTTTAAAGCAGAGATTAAAGATAATGAACCGGTCATTATAAATATAATCCCCATTAATATCTCTACAGTTTTCATATATCTGTTTTATCCTATTATAACAGAACGTGTTCCGTCTTCATTTTCCTTTATGTTGACGTTAACAACATCTCCGGGAAGTATCTCTTCAATTTTCTCAGGCCATTCGATAAAACATAAAGCACCGCTATAGAAGTAATCTTCATATCCGAAATCGTAAGCTTCTTCAATTTTATTTATTCGATAGAAGTCGAAATGATAGATAAGTTCGGCTGTTGCCGATCTGTATTCGTTGACAATGGCAAAAGTAGGAGAGTTGATAACATCAGTGACACCAAGTTCTTCACAGATAGCTTTGATGAATGTTGTCTTTCCTGCACCCATATTTCCATAGAATGCAAATACAGTGTCCTGATCAATTAGCTTGATAAATTCTCTGGCAGTTTCATTGATGCTGCCAATCTCTTTTATTATTAATTCTTTCATATTTATGATTAGATATCAGTCTGCGAGACAGAAACTGATAAGTTTAGCTATTATACAATGCAAAGTTAATAAATTATCTGCCAATTTTAGGCTCCATCACAATCCACGGGATAAGCATCTCTTCCATTGAAATACCACCATGCTGGAATGTGTCTTTATAATAACTTACATAATGATTGTAATTATTAGGATATGCAAAGAAGTCTCTGTTACAAGCAAAAATATATGTTGAGCTTACATTAAGAGCCGGTAAACCAACTTTAGCAGGTTGTTTTATCTCGTAAACCTGTTTTGGGTTATAACTTAGATTTTTACCAACTTTATATCTCAGATTAGTATTTGTGTTTTTATCTCCAATTACTTTTATAGGATTATCTACTCTTATTGTTCCGTGATCGGTAGTTATTATAACTTTATAATTGCTTTTGGCAAGACGTTTAAAAAGATCAATAGAGGATGAATGCTCAAGCCATGTTTTGGTTATAGCACGATAGGCTGCTTCTGACGAAGCAAGTTCTCTTATCATCTTAGATTCTGTTCTTGCATGAGATAGCATATCTATAAAGTTTAGAACCACAATGTTGAAAGGATTATGCTCCATATTCTTAAAGTTGGCAACAACCTTATCTCCAAAGGAAGATTCATTGATTTTGTAATAAGAGAAAGGATATTTCTTTCTGAAACGATCAAGCTGAGTCTGAATAAGAGGTTCCTCATTAAGATTTTTTCCCTCTTCTTCATCTTCATCTACCCATAATTCCGGGAACATTTGAGCTATCTTATCGGGCATAAGTCCTGAGAATATGGCATTTCTCGCATATTGAGTAGCCGTAGGCAGGATACTGCAATATATCTCTTCATCAAAGTTGAAATATTCATTAAGAATAGGTTTGATTGAGCGCCATTGATCAAGACGGAAGTTATCAATCACTACAAGAAATACTTTCTCTCCGTTGTCGAGAAGAGGAAATATTTTTTTCTTGAAAAGATCCGGACTCATAAGAGGTCTATCTTCTGGATTTATGATCCAATCTTCATAGTTTTTCTTGATAAACTTAGTAAAAGCAGAGTTAGCTTCAGTCTTTTGCATCTTAAGCATCTCTGTCAGACCTTTGTCTGTATCTTCAAGTTCAAGCTCCCAGGTAACAAGCTTTTTATAGATATCAATCCAATCTTCATATTCTCTTGCATCGTTTATCAGCATACTTATTTTTGAGAAATCCTGTTGATATCCGGATGTTTTTACATCGGCAAGAATGTCTTTAGCATGTAGATGCTTTTTCAAAGACATAAAAATCTGATTCGGATTTACCGGTTTAATAAGATAATCGGCTATTTTACCACCAATAGCCTGATTCATAATGTCTTCCTCTTCGCTTTTGGTAATCATCAATACCGGAATGGAAGGATGTTTCTCTTTTATGATCGCAAGAGTTTCAAGACCGTTAAGTCCCGGCATATTTTCGTCAAGAATAATAAGGTCTATTTGCTCTTCATCAGCCTTTTCTATAGCATCGTCGCCATTGTTGACCGATATTATTTCATATCCCTTTTGCTCTAAAAATAAAATATGTGGTTTTAATAGTTCTATTTCATCGTCTGCCCAAAGAATCTTTTCTTTTTTCATGTTTATTATTTATTAGCTGAAACAATCTGATAATATTCTATTTAGCGATAGAACTATTGCAAAAATAAAATATAAATTAATAAAAAGAGAGTGTAGCAATTGTTTGAGCTATGATTAATGTTTTTTATAGCTTAATCGGTAATTAAAATCTTTTTTAAGATATTAATTACCGCTACAGGAACGACAGAAAGGAGTTATGAAAGATGATTAATAGTTTTGAGAGATTGGTTCATCTTTCTGTTCCTCCTGCATGACAGGTTCTGTTGTACCGGATGTAATATCATCGGAATCGCTCGCGGCATCGGCACTCTCATTAATAAAACTAAAATAGTCGTCAAATGTTTTACCTTGCATCAATAACCTGAAATTATTATCTGTTATCATTACCGGAGTGATGCCGGAGAAAAGAGCAAATCCATCAGGCAATGCCATACGAAGACGATAATTTGCTATCTCCTGGAAGTTGTTGAATCCCTTTATTATTATCATAGAAAGTTCGTCAAAACGAACAAGTTCGAGGTCGAAATCACGCACCATATAATTACTGAAATTATATTTTGCTATCTCAAAAAGTAGATTATTGGCATCAATCGAATCAGTTGCAAATGCAAGTATAAGAAGGTGAGAGGCATCATAATCAACTTTGAATTTTTCTTCCGTTACATCTGCTGTCATTATTGAGTCTCCGGCCACAGAAAGTCGTGTATTCCAAATCATACCTCGTACACCTTCAGTATTTTGAGCAATCATTTTTCCTTCAGTCAGCCCTTTTATCATCTGACCGGCAAGAGGCGCACTCTGACTTTCCGAGTAAACGGCAGTTAGCATCTCAAGAGCTGTTTTGAAAGATTCATTATCGTTTTCCACAACAAAAGCAAGAGCATGAAGAAACAGGAAGTTTGGCATCAATTTTGAAAGAGGCCATTTTGACACGACATATTGATAATTATCATGCACAAGTCGTGTATCACCATCAAGGTATGCCTGATAGGTTTCTTCGTAAAGTTTGTTTTGTCGTGCATCCATCTCTTTAAGATTTCTAATGAAATCAGGATCATTAAGAGCTACGCTATATGGAGATTCGGGAAATGAGTTCAGTAGTTTATCTTTATATATGTTAGCACTCAATTCGTTATCCATACGCATATACATCAGGTATATTTCATAATAAATATCCTGAAGAAGAAGTGATTGAGGATAGCGTTTCTCAACATCGAGATAAGTTTTTATAGATAAAGGCAGATTTTCAAGTTGTTGATTGAATATCATAGCCATATTAAATAGTCCCTCTTCAATGATCTGGTGTGAAATAGCTTTAGCTTCCTCAGAAAAAGGAAGTTGAGCTTCATAGTATTCACGAGATTTCGGATTATCGGAAGCTACGGGATTTTCTTCGTTTTCTACATCTTCATTATCTGTGTTCGCTAATTCTTCAGATGTGGTTTCCTGATTAGTTTTGTTTTCATCGTTTTGAGCGAGATGAGAATTATCATCTGTAAATACTTCCGATTTGTCGCGACGTCGCCAGTTGTCTTCCGGTTTTCTTGCTCCCCATTTTCTTTGGAAATCATTTTTACCATTAGACACAAGTTGAGTATTGAAGAAATACCAAGATTTATCATTACCTGTCAAAGGTTGATTTGTTGCCGCTATATCTGCACCTGAAGGAGGTGTGTAATCTCCCCTTTTTTGTTCATATTCCTCTTTTCGTAATTTTTCCTCTTCCTCTTTTTCTTTCTTCTCCAATTCAGCTATTATCTTGTCAAACACTTTGTTCCTTTCATCAAGACTCATATCGGCAAGGCGAAGCAATGAGTCCTGAAGTTCGACACTTTCGGCATGTGTTGAAAGATTGTCAAGAACCTGAGAGATATGACTCACTCTTTCATATTCTTTATGTTCTTTTGGAAGTATACTTGTAGCAGTTGAGAATGCAGGTTGAGCTTTCAGATAATCTTCTGTGATAAAACATAAATCGCCGAGAGCAATAGCCGCAATACATTTTTCCATACCAGAACGGGTACTTTTGTCAATGGCAAGAGTATAAAATTCTTTTGCTTTTACCGTGTCTTGTTGATTAAGATACAGATTACCTTTAGCATAATATATTTGATCGAGATACTCTTTATTTCTTGAGTCTCTTAATAGTTTATCGAGTTTTTTGTCAATTTTCGAATAATTGACATTTCCCATCACCTCTGTCTGACTAATTCGGGCATTAAACATAGTGCGATAGTCAGGATTCATTTTTATAACATCGCCATAATATTTATATGCTTTTACGTCATCGTCCGATTGCGCATGAATCTGAGCCAATAGATATTTTATTCTGATCTTTTGACTTTTGTTTTTTTCTGATTTTATAGAAGCTTCAAGATGAGGAACGGCACTTTTTAGATCTCCTTTTTTAAGAAGAAGTGAAGCCATTGCGTTGTCATAAAGTTTTTGCTGCGAAACAGGGACATCTTTTATTTTGGAAAGTATATTTTCCGATTCATATATCCATCCAAGTTCAGTATAACACTTAGACATCCAAAGGTTACACTCTAAAGATGTTTCGTCAAGCCAAGGAAAGTGTCTGGTTGTGTAAAGAAAAGTGGAGTAGGAGCCAAGGAAATCACCTTTGTAGAATTGAGATTGTCCCAGCATCAACCATGCATTATGAATGAAAGGGTTAAATTCAGTTCTTTTTAAGAATGCTTTATATTCGGGATTAGCCATTTTCCGAGGATTTCTGGCCGGTCGTTTGGAAATAGAAAATTCACGAATACATTTCTGACTTTTTTCAATAGCACGATCGAAACCAGCATTTCCGCCTTTTCCGTCTTTATCAGCAAGCGAGCTTACAGGATGCATGGAGATAAGTTCAGAATAATTATCCTGATAGCTATCTTCAAATCCTTTAAGCGCCTCTTTGAATGCCTCATTACCGTTAAAATAGGTATTGTATCTGGTGGTAAAGGCTTTGTATTTTCTTACTGCTGCAGTGTTTTTTTTCATTGCACAGCTCGAAAAAAGAGAAAGTATGAGGATTGGTATGAATATTTTATAAATAATTCGGTACAAAATTATCGTTGTTGTTTTTGAATATATATATTAATATAATACGGAAAAAATGATATTTTATTGTTTTTTCATTGCCGATTTATTGGTTATGAAAAAAGCTGATTTGGCAACAATAAATATCACTGAAAGTATAAGCACAATACATGCTCCGGCAGGAACATTCAGAAAATAAGAGATAAATAATCCTCCGGTGCATCCTATTACAGAAACGAATACAGATGATATGATGATTTTTATATAATCGTTGAAAAAAATGTTGGATATGATTTGAGGAAGTGTTAATACTGACATTAATAATACAATTCCAATCATTCTTATCGATAAGACAATTCCTATTGCAATAAATGTAAGCATTATATATTCAATCATTTTTACGGGAAGTCTGTTTACCTTTGAGAACTCGGGATCAAAAGCGATGAATATAATCTGACGTATAAAAAAATAAGTGAAGCCCATTAGTAAAAGGCAAAAAAGAGAGAACCAAAGAAGATCCGAACGGGTTATGGTTAGAATGTTTCCGAAAAGAAATTCTGTAAGACTCGGTGTAAAACCGGGACTCATAAATATGAATATTATACCCAAAGCCATCCCTAAAGCCCAAAATGCAGCTATTGCAGAGTCTTCTCTTACTTTATATTTAGATGATAAGATTTCTACTCCAAATGCTGAAGCTACGGCAAATATGATTGCTGTTATAACGGGGTTTATACCAAGGAAAAAGCCTATACCCAGCCCACCGAAAGAGGCGTGAGTTATGCCTCCGCTTATAAATACAAGTCTGCGGGTTACAATATAGGTTCCTAAAATGCCACAACAGAGACTTATAAGTATGGATCCTAAGAGAGCATTCTGGAAAAAGCCGTATTTCAAAATCTCAATCATAAGAGTATTTATTAAAAGATATTCTCTTCTCTTTTCATAGTGTAAATTTACACCTTTAGGTTTTTGTTAAAGATGTTCTCGTCTTTCCCGTATCACAAGAAGTACTTCCTCTTTTATCTCATCGGGAAGTGTTATGTTGCGAAGTTGTAAACTTCTTACCCATCCGGCAACTTCGGATTCTTGCATAGTGTAGAAAATATCTCTGAACTCTTCAATATCCTCTTCTGTATAAGTATAAGAATCCTTCATTGCAAATCGATCAAGATCTTCATCTTCATAATATTCGATATCTTTACTCACGGCAGATAAAAGAGAGTCTTTTTCACATACTTCATGTGCTCCGCAACACTCTTCTTCTACCTCCTTTACAGGTTCCTCTTCAACTGCTCTTCCCTCTCTTACTGCTTTTTCATGACGTTGTTGCTGAAAATATCCGAAGATTGCAGTCAACATACCAAGAATAACCAGAGCTAAAATTATTACCCACATACTTTTTAATGAGATTTATAGTGTGATTATCAAAAGGTTGATAACCGATTTTTATTGAAATATTAAGTTTTGTTACTTATCACTCGGTTAATCTTTCTCTATCAATATAAACCCCGCTTCGCGTAAATCGTTCCAGTATTCAGGATAAGATTTACTCACAACATGAGGATGATTGATGTAAAGATTATTAAATTTAAAACATGCAGGAGCAAACGCCATGGCCATACGATGATCTTCATAAGTGTCAATAACCGGCTTTTCCTGTGGTTCACATTTAGAACCATCCCATTCAAGTATTGAGTTATCGTGATCAGTAATTATATATCCGAGTTTTAATAATTCCTTTTTCAAGGCTTCAATTCGGTCTGTTTCCTTGATTTTCAAAGTTTGCAGACCTGTAAAACGAAATGCCGTATCTGTTAAAGCACAGCAAACGACAAGTGTTTGCGCCAGATCAGGTTGATTGGAAAGATCTAAGTTATAGACATATCCTTTTTCTCCTGAAATTAGAGATTCATTATATTTTAAAATTACTCCTTCCTGAGTATATTCAGTTTCAATCCCTAAAGGTTTAAAAAATTCAGCAATACGCGAATCTCCCTGAAGACTATTTTTCTGAAGACCTTTTAATGTAAATCCCGATTTTGACAGAGTCGCAATCTCGTACCAGTAAGAAGCAGCAGACCAATCTGATTCAACAAAATAATCTGTTTCTGAATATGATTGAGGAGCTATTTTTATGATGTTATCTTTCCACTGGCTTTTTATGCCGAAATACTCCATCATAGAAAGAGTCATTTTTATATATGGAATTGAAATGATATTTCCCGTAAGGTTGAGTGTTAAGCCATCCCTCATAGTTGGTCCTATCATCAAAAGTGCAGAGATAAACTGAGAGCTTATTCCTCCGTCAAGTGTTATTTCTCCACCTTTGAGAGCTTTACCTGTTATCTTTAGAGGAGGATACCCCTCTTTTTCTATATATTCTATATTGGCACCAAGTTCTCTTAATGCATTTACTAAGATTCCTATTGGTCGGTTTTTCATTCTTTCACTTCCTGTAATCTCCCAGATACCAGCTATTTTTGATAAATATGCTGTCAGAAATCTCATAGATGTACCTGCCGCTCCTATATCAAAGACAGATGAATCTGAATTAAATGCGTTTAGCATCACACGAGTATCATCACAGTCGGATAAATTATGGGGCAGTTCCGGCGAATAACTCAACGCATTGAGTATTATAGCTCTGTTACTAATACTTTTGGATGCCGGTAAACCGACATTAATATTATTACATCGATCCGGAGCGATAACCTTATATCTCATAATTGTGGTATTACTATAATTAAAGGACACAAAAATAATATATAATGGCGTATAATTAATCTCAAATCTATTTTTAATCAGTTTAATATCTTAAAACAAGATTATTGCATGTATTAATAATTTATTAATTATAGTTATGAATATTTTTATTAAAAAGCCTCTCCATAGTTAATAAATAGAGTGTAAATAAAAATATAAATCCGAACAATTGATACCATGTTATGTTTTTAGTAATAAATGAGTCGATCATAAAAACTTTTTAAGAATTTATAAAGTCTTCGGGACTTAAAACAAAAAAATTCTTGTTTATGACAATACATAGTTTATCTAAAAAAAGGATCTGTTTACAGAAAGGTATAATGCTATTCATTGTAGCATTTTGCTTAATTTCATTATTTACCGGATGCAAGAAATCGGAAGGTTCTTCAAACTTCGTTAGGCCGGTAAAAGTTGATACCGTAACTCTTAATAATGAGATTATTAATGATTATTCGGGAATTGTTGATGCCGCGAAATTTGTAAATCTTGCATTTCGTGTCTCTAGTCAAATTATCCAGTTAAATGTAGTAGAGGGACAGAAGGTGAAAAAAGGGGAGGTTCTTGCTGTTGTAGATCCTCGTGAGATTTTACTTAGTTTAGATGCCGCCAAAGCAAATTATGAAACATCTCTCTCTAAACTTAACAGGACAAAAGCTTTACTTACAAAAAATGCTGTTTCGGTTCAGGAAGTTGAAGTTGCTCAGGCAAATTTTGAACAGTCAAAATCCATCTATTCTGCTCAACAAAATAACTATGCAGATACTTATCTTCGTGCCCCATTCGACGGATCAATTGCGAAGTTAAAAGTAGAAAACTATCAAAGAATAAACTCAGGAGAGATAATAGGTCAACTTATCGACTCTCGAGATTTACAGGTAAACTTTACATTACCAGATCTTTCCCTCTCTCTCATTGAGGGAAATAATAAATCTTTTGTTGTAGAATTTGAAGTTTACAGGGGTATAAAGTTTAAAGCAGATCTAAAAGGTTATGTTGAAGCTTCACCTGACGGTTCCGGTATTCCTGTATTTCTTAAAATAACAGATCCTCGTTTTTCTACCGATAATTATGATATAAAACCGGGCTTTTCATGTACTGTTACAATGTCGGTAAAACTTGATACTAAAGATTCCGAATATCCTATTATTCCTATTACAGCATTGAATGCATCGAATGAAACAAATCAGATGTATGTATGGATATATAATCCTTCAACTTCTACAGTAAGTCGTAGGGATGTAACAACCGGTGCTTTGATGGGATTAGGAAATGTTTTGATTAAACAAGGTCTTTCAAAAGGAGATATTATAGTTACTGCCGGTGTTACTCAAATAACTGAAGGTGAAAAGGTAAAAATCCTACAAGGACCATAGATCTACATTTTATTTGAAATGCCGAAGTTGTATATGATGATAGAAAGTAAGTATCTATATCTAACTTAGGTATTTATCAATTTCAAAGTCATATGTGATGTTAATCAAGATATGCATCCAAATTTAGAAAATGTAATATAATAGTTTCAGTATGTTTAATATTGCAAAATATTCTTTATCTCATAAAAAGATAGTTTATTTCGTTTTGGGAATAATGCTTATCGGTGGTGTAATTGCCTTTGATAAGTTGGCCAAGAAGGAAGATGCCCCGTTTGTTATCAAAACAGCGGTTCTCATGTGCTATTACCCCGGAGCTACCCCGGCAGAGGTTGAGATGCTTATTGCAGAACCAATAGAGAAAGAGATACAGACAATGTCTAATGTGAAAAAGATAAAATCAGAATCCTCTTTTGGTGCATGCAAAATACAGGTTGAACTTGAAGACAAAGTAAAGTCGGAGGAGACTTCTCAAAAGTGGGATGAACTACGAAGAAAAGTATTGAATGTAACCCCTCGCTTACCTCAGGGAGCAAGTTCTATAACCGTAAGTGATGATTTCGGAGACGTTTTCGGTATTTATTATGCTCTTTCGGCTGATGAAGGATTCGATTATAATGATTTAAGATACTGGTCAAAATATATAACAACACGTTTGGCTACAGTTCCCGGTGTTGTAAAAGTAGCGACATTCGGTGAAAGAACAGAGTGTATCAATGTTTTTATACCAATACCGAAACTTGCATTTATGGGTGTTACCCCACAACAAGTAGCATCTGCTCTTTCTTCACAGAATCAAGTTATAAGCACGGGAGAAAGAAGTGCAGGGGAAATGCAGCTTAAGGTGCTTGCTTCAGGTACTTATAGTGATATAAATGATATCAGAAATCAAACTCTTACAACATCAACCAATCAACTTGTACGTCTTGGAGATATTGCCGTTATAGAGAAGGGATATGTAAATCCTCCTTCAACAATAATGAGAGTAAACGGAAAGAAAGCTATCGCTATCGGTGTTTCCTCAGATACAAAAAAAGACGTTGTTACAATCGGTGATGCTGTTGCTGAAGAGTTGAAGGATATAACACCTCTTATTCCGATAGGACTTAATTTAGAACCTCTTTATCTTGAAAATGTTATTGCAAGAGATGCAAACAACGGTTTTATCCTTAATCTTATAGAGTCTGTTGCTATTGTTATATTTATAATAATGCTTGTAATGGGACTAAGAGCAGGTATTCTTATCGGATCATCATTGATATTCTCAATCGGTGGAACTATGTTGATCATGATGTTTATCGATACAGGTCTTAACAGAACATCTCTTGCCGGTTTCATTATAGCTATGGGTATGCTTGTGGATAATGCAATAGTTGTCACAGATAATGCTCAGGTTTCAATAAAAAGAGGAGTTGATAAAGTGAAAGCTCTAATTGATGGAGCGACAATACCACAGTGGGGATTACTTGGTGCAACTTTTATTGCAATCTGTTCATTTCTACCAATGTATCTTGCGCCCTCCGCTGTAGCAGAAATTGTAAAACCATTATTTATTGTGTTGTCTGTATCTCTTGCTTTAAGCTGGATACTTGCTCTTGCTCAAACAACAACTTTTGGAACATGGATTCTTAAAGCCAATAAAGGTGATAAAAACGATGATCCATATGATAAGAAATTCTATCATTTTTTTGAAAAAATTCTTCGTCTGTTAATTAAAAGAAGATGGTTTACTCTTTCCGGTGCAGTGATTGCGTTGATTTTATCAGTGGTGATAATGGGACTTATGCCTCAAAACTTTTTCCCAAATATGGATAAGAACTATTTCAGAGCTGATATGTTTTGGCCCGAAGGATATAGTATTTTTGAAGTAGAAAAAGAGATGTCAGCGATAGAAAATAAACTTATGGAACTGCCCGAAGTGGAAAGAGTTTCTGTGTCAATAGGTTCTTCTCCATTAAGATATTATCTGGCTAGTACTTCTTTAGGTCCAAAGTCAAATGTTGCTAACATTCTTATCGAATTAAATGACAAAAAAAAGACAATAGAGAGAGAAACCTGGTTTAATAATTATATGAAAGAAAATTATCCAAATATAATGACACGTTCCTCTTTGTTTAAACTTTCTCCGGCAACCGAAGCGACTCTTGAGATTGGATTTAAAGGTCCTAACGCTGATACTTTGATGATGCTTTCTGAAAAAGTTGAGGAGATTATGCACCGTCAGGGTACACTTACTCATATAAGAAACAGTTGGGGAAACAAAATCCCCGTAGCTGTACCGGTATATTCGCAGGTAAAAGGTGAACGTACAGGAGTTACTCGTCAAAACATGGCCTCTTCTATCGAAGTTACAACGTCAGGATATGCTTTATCTCAATATAGAGAAGGTGATCTTGTAATGAATATACTTTTAAAGGATGATAATATTAATGAATTTGATTTGAATAATTTCAAGACACTCCCTGTATTTAACAATAAAGGAATGGCTATTCCGATGGAGCAGATTATAGATTCAATTGCTTTTAATTACTATTTTCCTGTAATAAAAAGGGAAAACAGACAAAAGCTGTTGATGGCGCAAGCCGATCCTATAAGGGGAACAAATGCAATAGCTGCTTTTAATGATCTTTGGAAAGTTGTTCAAGAGGAGATCGTCGCTCCCGAAGGATATGAAATGAATTTTTATGGTGAACAAGAAAGTCAGGATGAATCAAATCAGGCATTAGGAGCCAATATGCCTCTTACAGCTTTTCTTATGTTCTTTACTCTTTTATTACTGTTCAATAATTTCAAAGAACCTATTGCAATATTATTGATGATTCCGTTAATCTTTATCGGTATAGTGCTTGGACTTATTTGTTTCGGCAAACTTTTCGATTTCTTTGCTCTGCTTGGTCTTTTAGGATTAATTGGAATGAATATAAAGAATGCCATAGTATTGGTTGATCAGATAAATATTGAAAAAGAATCAGGTTTAAAACCTCTCGATGCAGTAGTAAATGCAACAAAGTCAAGGATCGTGCCTGTTGTGATGGCTTCCGGTACAACGATTCTCGGTATGCTACCTCTTCTATTTGATTCTTTATTTGGTGGACTGGCTGCAGTAATAATGGGAGGGCTATTTGTTGCAAGTATGTTGACAATTCTTATTCTGCCTGTTACTTATTGTACCCTTTACGGAGTAAAAGAGTCAAAAGATAAATCTGAACAATCTTAATTTAATTGTTGATAACTTATCTATCATGTTTATAACCTTTTTGTAATGGGTAAATTGCTTATTGGTAGTGTTATACGATAATAAAAGAATAAGAAATTTGATATTTAGCAAGAATTTTCATTTAAGTTATCAACAATCAGTATTGAGTTATCAACAGATTATATTAACAGAACAGAGATTTTATCAACAAAATAATGAATAAATAAAAAGAGTTATCAACAATAATTTTAAGATTGTTGATAACTCTTTCTCTTCTTTCTATTATTCACTTTACCGAATATTCCTACAATCTAAAATTATAACAATTATAAGATGAAAAATAGATTCGGAAAATAAACTCTATTTTAGAATTAAAACTCAATTCATGAATAAAAAAATAAGCCACAAAACAGAATCTGCTTTGTGGCTTATTTTTAATAATCCTTTTCCTTTTCAATCGTCATTTCTCCTGCGATATTGGTACACATTAATTCTTTTACTTTTTCAACCGGATGATTGTGCCCCAGAATAAGCATTAACTTGGCAAGAGCTGCTTCGGTAGTCATATCATAACCGCTTATTACACCAGCCATAAGAAGTTGATTTCCTGTTTCATAAAGTCCCATATGAACAGATCCGCTCAGACATTGAGTAATATTAACTATTATTATACCTCTATCAACAGCATTCTTCAGAGCATTAATAAACCACTGTTTGGTAGTAGCATTTCCGGCACCGAATGTTTCAAGAATCACGGCTTTTAATCCAGGAATATTTAGAATGGAATTAACCATCTGAGGTGTCATACCCGGGAATATTTTAAAGACTACCACATTCGTATCAAGCATATAATGAGGAGAAAGCTCATTATTTTTATTGATTTTATGAATAAGTCTTTGTTCATATTTAATATGGATTCCAACGTTAGCAATAGGGGGATAATTCTTTGATGCGAAAGCATTGAAATTCTCAGCATTTACTTTTTTAGTTCGATTACCTCTCATCAATAAACTCTCAAAAAGAATACAAACCTCCGGAACAATCGGCTCTCCCATTTCATCTTTAGCAGCAGCGATTTCAATAGCTGTTATAAGATTTTCCTTTCCATCTGTACGTAAGACACCAACCGGCAACTGTGAACCTGTGAAAATAACAGGCTTAGCAAGATTTTCAAGCATAAAGCTCAAAGCAGAAGCTGAATATGCCATTGTATCAGTACCATGCAAAATAACAAACCCATCAAAATAATCATAATTATCGGCAATTATTCTTACAACTTCATTCCATAATGAAGGATCCATATCAGAAGAATCAATAGGGGGATCAAACTGAATTGTGGAGATTGTATATCCCAGTTTTTTTAATTCAGGAACATTCTCTACAAGATGATCAAAATTAAACGACTCCAATGCTCCGGTTACAGGATTCTCAATCATTCCAATTGTCCCTCCGGTATAAATTAATAAAACCGATGCTCGTTCACTCATAAATAACTCCTTCAATTTTATAATACAACAAACTAAAACAAAAAAATCTCATATATGTTCCAAAATTAATGATATATAATTATTAAGGAATAGTATAATCGATAAAAATAGCATAATGTAATGATGTAAATTCCTTAAATATGGTAAAAATGCTATCTTTAGTAATTTGAAAGTGTTGTTTTTGGTTTCATATTGTAATCAAAAAGCGGTTTCATGTTGCAATTTGACTGGCTAAAAGGGCGTGAATTCAGACATTCACTATTCTGACGGCATATTAACTAATTTGGATAAATAAATGTTAAATAACTAACTTCGCAACATTAGATCGTGAAATAAAATCTAAATCTAAAATATAAACAATGATTAAGATATATATTTGTATAATAAAAAAATAAAGAATAATGTTGGCAACAATCATCATAACATTTTGTATTATAGCTATTAGTGTAATACTTTTAGGGATTAAAATACTTTTGAAAAAAGGTGGTCGTTTTCCTCAGACTCATATATCCGGAAATAAAGCATTACGAAAGAAAGGAATTGTATGTGCTAAATCGATGGATAGAGCTGAGCAGAAAAGATTGAATCTTTTGGAAATGATAGAATCTTAATCAACTAATCAAACAATGTATCAATAAAGTGTAATTTATTTTTAGATAGTATATATATATGAAACTTAACTACTTTTTTAGAGGAGTCTTATCTTCTTTTATTATTCTTGCATTTGTTCAGTGTGAGTCAAAGGCAAAAGAAACAAAACCTGCGACGACAAAGACACAAGCAGTAACATCGGGAAATACATCGTCTGCAAAGCTTAATATCGCATATATTAATGTAGATTCTTTGTTAATGGGTTATAACTATGCGATTGACTTAAACGAAGCACTTCTTCGTAAGCAAGAAAATGCTCGTGCAACAATCAATGAAAAGGGCAAATCTCTTGAAAAAGAAGTTACAGATTTCCAACGCAAAATAAAAAGTAACGCTTTCCTTTCTGAAGAAAGAGCACAACAGGAAGCTACAAGAATTCAAAAACTTGAACAAAATCTAAACGAATTAAGCAATCGTTTAAATAATGAACTTATGGTAGAACAGCAGAAGATGAATGTTTTACTTAATGACTCTGTTACAAACTTCCTTACTCAATTTAATAAGGTGAAAAACTATGATATGATTTTCACTAACACACTAAATGATAATATCATCATAGCAAAACCTCAATATGATATCACTCACGAAGTGCTTGAAGAATTGAATTTAAGATACAAACCGAAATCAAAATAATTGAATTTAAATTCGATTATTCACAATAAAATATGAAAAAGAGGCTAACTATAAACATGGTTAGCCTCTTTTTTGTTTCTATATAGATTACAAATATGTATATATATCAAGGAATAATAACTAAATTCCGATGATCAAAATATTTAAGTTATGATGAATTTTATTGAGTCGTTTGTAAATATGTTGAATGATTTCCTTTGGGGATATGTAATGATTATTATTCTCATTGGCACTGCAATTTATTTCACAATACGGACTAAATTTTTGCAATTCAGAAAAATAGGTGAAATGACCCGTCTGCTCGGAGAGGGTGCCGCAAAAGGGGGAGGAGCAAGAGAGGTTTCCTCTTTTCAAGCCTTTTGTATCTCTTTAGCCTCAAGAGTCGGAACAGGAAATCTTGCAGGAGTAGCAACTGCAATAGCAATAGGTGGTCCCGGTGCCGTATTCTGGATGTGGATAATTGCATTAATAGGTGCATCATCAGCTTTTATTGAATCGACATTGGCTCAGATATTCAAAACTAAAGGAAAAAAATCATTTATAGGAGGACCGGCATTTTATATAAGTCAGGGTTTAGGGAAAAAATGGATGGCTATACTTTTTGCCATATCAATAACACTTACCTTCGGTCTTGTCTTCAATTCTGTTCAATCGAACACAATAGCATTAGCTTTCAATGAGACATTTGGTGTTCCTCCTTATTGGATGGGAATAATAATAACGGCACTAACTCTAATAATAATATTCGGAGGTATTCATCGTATTGCAGTTGTTTCGGGAATAATTGTTCCTTTCATGGCAGTTGCATATATTATCCTTGCCTTAGGTATAGTGATTTTCAATATCACAAAATTGCCTGATGTAATTATGCTTATTATTGAAAACGCATTCGGAATAGATCAGGCAATAGGCGGAACCATTGGTGTTGCTCTTATGCAAGGTATAAAAAGAGGGCTTTTTTCGAACGAAGCGGGTTTGGGATCAGCACCAAATGCCGCTGCGACGGCAACTGTTTCACATCCGGTTAAACAAGGTTATATCCAAGCACTTGGTGTATTTACAGATACTCTTATAATTTGTTCCTGCACAGCATTCATAATACTTTTTTCTGATCTTCATGCAGATTCCGGTCTTAACGGAATACGATTGACACAGGCTGCTCTTTCTAATGAAATAGGAAGTTACGGAGGGTTGTTTATAGCAATTGCGATTTTATTTTTTGCTTTTACTTCCATTCTTGGCAACTATTACTACGGAGAGGCAAATATTCTTTTCTTTACAAAAAATCCTATTGTAATGTTTTTATATCGAATAGCTGTGGGAGCAATGGTATTTTGGGGATCTATATTAAGCCTCGGATTTGTATGGAACCTTGCCGATCTTTTTATGGCAATTATGGGACTTATCAATCTTGTAGCAATATTGATGTTAGGAAAAATAGCCATTAAAGCACTTGCAGACTACAATAAACAACGAAAAGCAGGTATAAAAAGTCCGATATTCAGAGCAGATAGTATTCCTGAAATTAAAGATAAAATTGAATGTTGGAAGGATGGCCCCGTTATAAAGGAGCATGAGTAAAACTTAAATATTACTTTTTATCTTATTTATATAGTTGGAAGGAGATTCTCCAAATTCCGTTTTGAAAGCTTCTCGGAACGCCGCCACACTATTATATCCTACAGTCTCAGATATTTCAGCAATACTCTTATCTCCCGACATCAACAGATCCTCTGCTCGTTTCATTCTTAATTTTCGTATTATTTCATTTACTGTCAAACCGGTAATAGATTTCACTTTTCTTGAAAAAGAAGAATAACTCATATTGAAATTATCGGCCATAAAAGAGATTGACAGATCTTCGGAAGATATGTTTTTAAGAATGAACTCATTAACATCATTCATGAAACCGGACTCCTTTTTATTAAGTGAGCTTGTTATTATACTCTTTTTAAATTCCCCTGAGTTATAGTAACTCATAATTTTTTTTCTTCCGGAAAGAAGATTTTCAACCCTTGTTTTTAATAATGAGATACTGAAAGGTTTAGTAATATATGAATCTGCACCATTGTCATATCCTTCATTCTTAGCCATAACCGAATCTTTGGCAGTAAGAAGAATCACGGGTATATGACAAGTCTTGATCTCCTCTTTTATAAGACGGCACATCTCTACACCATCCATCACCGGCATCATTACATCACTAATTATTATATCGGGTAAATTCTCAAAAGCAAGTTCAACACCGCATTTTCCATCAGCCGCACTCAATATCTTATAATCATTAATGAACGTATTTATAATAAAATTCCTTAACTCATTATTATCTTCGACAATAAGCATAATAGGTTTTGTTTTATTATCCGATTCATTACTATTTTTCTCCATGGAATTGGAAACAGAATTATCTGGAATCATTTTATCTGATACTTCCTGTTCAAGACTACTCTTATCCACTTCATTAGAAAGAATATCATTCTTCACTCCATTTTCTTGTATATCGACTATTTCATCCGACGAATAAATATTCGAAGTAGGAAGGAAGAACAAGAACTCCGAACCCACATTAATTTCACTTCTAACTTCAATCTTTGCTTTATGTAAAGTCACAAGTCTTTTAACAAGAGCCAACCCTATACCCGTGCCATTGTTAATATTATTATTTTTTGCCTGGTAATAGTTTTCAAAAATATGATCTATGCAATCATTCGGTATCCCAATACCCGTATCTTTTACTGAAATTATTATATCCTTTTGATCCTCTGAAAATCTTATACCCAATACTATCTCCCCTTTTTCTGTATATCTAATTGCATTAGAGGTCAGATTATCTATAATTGTTGAAACAATACCGGGATCAAAAAATATAAAACTTTCTTTTATCTCACTCTCCAACCTTATTGATATATCCTTTTTCTTATTCCCTTCAATGAACTTTTTGCTCTCAGAAGAAATAAAAGCATGAATATCAAGATATTCCACTTTGAGATTTTTATTAAGTGTTTCACATTTTCTGAACTCAAGAATCCTGTTAATTAATGAATACAATCGCAACGCATTATTCCTGATAAGAGAAATATTTGATTTAAGATTGCTTACATCAACCTTATCACTATCAATCTCCTCAAGAGGACCTAAAATAAGAGTAAGCGGAGTACGTAACTCGTGGGTAATATTGGTAAAGAAATTAATTCTTTCTTCATTCAATTGCTGAGCCTGAATATATTGTTGCTTCTCAAGATAATGAATGTTTTTAAGGTCAAGACGATGTTTATAACCCCTGATTATAAGTACAAGTATCAATATGGAAATAATCACATAAATCAACTTTGCCCACCATGTAAGCCAGAAAGGAGGATTAACGACAATTTCTATATATGTTTCCTCATGGCCCCATACATTATATTTAAGCTTTGCCTTTACCGCAAATATATATTTACCATAAGGTAGATTCTGAAAGATAACGTTATTCTGATCTGTTTCATGCCACAAATCCTCATAACCCTTTAACGTATAAATGTAATCAGCCTGCCCTTTTAATGCATAATCCATTAAATTGAAATCAATTCTAAAGGTATTATCATAATAATCAAGGTTATATTTCGATTTTATAGGAAGATTCTCCTTTATAACCGATTTATAACCGGTCTTATCATACAATGAAACAGAGATGATTTTGACTTTAGGAATTTCAATCTCGTTATTAGAAATATTAGAATCAAAATAGCATATTCCGGTTTGTGCACCAAAATATATAATCCCATTGCTATCTTTTGTCACAACACCGGGATTGAAAGTCCCGCTAATAATTCCATTGTTATAATTATAATTTACAAAACGTTTCTTATCGATAATAAATTTGCTTATACCTGAATTTGTACTTACCCATATTTCATTATCTGTACCGGGGCAAATAGCCTTTACACAATCATCATTAAGATTGTTGCCTCTCGAATAGATAGTATATGTCAGATTATTATTATCTACATAATTAAAGCAAATCATCCCGAAAAATGTACCGGCCCAAATTCGACCGTTGTTATCTTTGGCTAAATGCATTATGTTATTGGTAATAAAACCCTCCTTATTTGAGAATCGATTCTTCAATTCATTATTTGAATCGAAAATAAGAATTCCATCATTCCCCGTACCAATCCATATATAACCCTTATCATCACGACAAATAGATTTCACAAAAGCATCCTTCAATCCATATCTTTTTAGATCGATATCTGTATATGTCTTATTTTTCTTATCATAATAACCCAATCCGCAATTTGAGCCTATCCATATCAAATCATTTTTATCACAAAAAAGAGCAGTGACATAATCATGCTTTTTCATCTCGTCGCTATTATCGACTATAATGAATTTTCTCAAATTCTTATCATATCTCATCAGACCAGCTCCATCTGCGCCAATCCAAAAATCACCTTCTGAATCTGTTAAGCTGTTAAGAATATTTGAATTTGGAATTCCCGCGTTCAAATTGGTAAGCGAAAATTTGTTGCCATTTGCATCAAGAATGTCGATTGTAGCATTTGCCATACCGACAAGAAGATTATTGTATTTATCAACGCTTAGAGATGTGACAATCTCATTGGTTATATTCAGATTATCTATATTTTTCTCCTTTGCAATACTTTTGAAATAGGGTGGGATATGGGAAATAATATTTACACCGCTACCAAAAGTAGCAATCCAGATATTTCCGAAGCTGTCTTTTGTAATATCAACAATAGAGGAATTAGAAATTGATTGATTTCCGCATTTAGAATGGATATGTCGGAATTTCTGTTTTTCCGGTTGACGCTGATCAAAATCATCAAGATCTATTATATTGATACCTCCGCGCCATGATCCGACCCAAATTTCATTATCGATTTGGCTGATAAGATGAGTGTCATCGACATTAATAGAATGAGGATTATCTTTCGACGATTTGTAGACATTAAAATCTTCCGTGTCATAATTATATGTAGCCAGACCCTGATGCGTGCCAAACCATACTATATCATTTGAATCAATGAAAATATTTATTATTTCATTTCCGGGTAGAGATTTTTTATCCGATTTATTATTCTTAAAATATTTTATTGTTTCTGTTTTTGTATTGAATATAGTAAGTCCTTCCCCCCAATGACCGATAAAAAGATTCCCGTTTTTATCTTCCTTTATTGATTTGATTTTATATGTGGATAATTGGGGTATATTCAAATATTTATAATCGGCGATAGAATCATTTTCTACTATCAATTTAAAAATTCCAGTATCATAAGTTGCCAGCCAAACATTCTTATCCCCACTAAAACAGATATCTGTGATACTTTTATTGTTTGTCTCCCTTTGCTTAATATGAAAATAGTTATAGAATTTACCTGTAGAATAATCATAATAGTTAATTCCACCACCACGAGTCGCTATCCAAACAAAATCTCTATCCTTATCATATAGTAATTTATTTACTCCCGTTTGTGTAATACTATTTGGATCAAAAGGATTGAATTTATGTACAGTCAGATTTTTACCGTCAAATCGGTTAAGGCCCCATTCGGTTGCTATCCAAACAAAACCATGAGCATCTTCCACTACTGATAGGGCATTATTATTCGATAATCCGTCAGATATATCTATTTTCTCAACTACCGGAGTATCTGAGAAAGCCGAAAATATATTAGATAATATGATGAAAAAAATAGCTAATTTAACTAAGAAGTTTTTCATAAATAATGGTCCTGAGTATGGTGTAGGTGATAAGCTTAATATGTACCGTAAAATTAAAATATATAGTTCATTTTTTCCCATTTATAGCTAAATAATAGCCTAAAACCATCATTTTACTGTTTTTCGTCGCTTAAATCCTGTTTTTAGTCCTATTCAAATACACTTGCGAATATACTTTTGTACGTATAAAAACGCTAACACCTTGCAAGGTGTAAATAAATACCAGGTAAGGTTTTAATCGACACCTTGCAAGGTGTTATTAACAAACGAGCAAAGTGGTACAGATTCACTTCTGAAAAAAAAGAAAATAGATTTTAAGAATAAATATACCTTAATCATTTTATACCATTGAAAATGGAATAAAAATAATTGTAGTGTTAACAATGTTTTCGTACTACATTACTAATTAATTAGGTTACACTTTCTATTTTATATTATTTTTCAATATTCCGGGTGTTTAGTAATATCGCCCGGAATTATTTAAAAATATCACATTAAACAATGAAACAAATAATAACATTTTATACTATGCGAAACTTTAGGATTATTGTGGGGATGATGCTTCTTTCATTTGGATTAAATGCTCAAACCAAGCCAAAATTGTGGTATACTTTTGACGATCAAAAAGTAACAGATAAAAGTGGTAACGGTTATGATGCCCAATTAAAAGGAAGTGCTGTAGTAAAGAGTTTTGGAAATAAAAGTGTTCTCTATACAGGCATTAATAAGGGCTATGTTGATATGGGAGAAAATACCGGAAAACTGATAAGCTCTCTTTCCGATTTTACTATGTCTTGTCTTGTATATGTTCCACAAGCTAATAAATTGAATCAAAACGGAAATTTCCTTGCTACATTTTCCAACTCTTCCGATATCATTTCAAATCCGGAAGGATATGCTTTTTTTAGTCCTAAAGTGACAGGCTATTCAATTACAAAATCTGATTACAAATCAGAAGATCAGGTAAGAACTGATGAACCTGTAAAAGTTGGAGAATGGACATTAATGACCTATACACAATCGGGAAATACAGGAACATTGTATATAAACGGAGAAGAAATAAAGAAAAATATTGGTGTATCGGTAAAACCGGAAGAACTTGGAAAGACAAAGCACAACTGGATAGGGCGCTCTTGTTATCCGGCAGATCAATATCTTGAAAATGTTTATATTGATGATTTTAGAATTTATGATAAAGCCTTATCGCAGAAGGAGATTAAGAAAACTCTTTATCGTGATATCGCTCAATATCAATCTCAGAAGGAACCGCTATTACAGTTTGTGTCTAACGGAAATCCTGTTATAACACATAAATATACTGCAGATGTTGCATCAATGGTCTATAACGATACTCTATGGATTTTTGCCGGAGAAGATTATGCCGGAGGACAAGGGGGTTATAAGATGGAAAACTGGGTTGTTTTCTCAACTACTGATATGAAAACATTTACAGAACATCCTGTTCCTTTGAAATATACCGATTTTAAATGGAGTTCGCCAAATGCATGGGCTTCTCATGTAGTTGAAAAAGATGGAAAATTCTATTTCTATACAAGTTCAAACTGGACAGGAATTGGTGTTGCCGTAGCAGATCGTCCTGAAGGACCATATAAAGATGCTATTGGAAAACCTCTTTTGAGAAATGAAGATTGTTTTGCAAGTAAACATGTCTGGGCTTGTATTGATCCTGCAATATTTATCGATGACGACGGAACAGCATGGATTTTCTGGGGTAACAGTCAATGTTATTATGCTAAGTTGAAAGATAACATGATTGAAATTGATGGAGAAATTAAACATATTGACTTCGAGAATATGGGATTTACGGAAGCTCCGTGGGTTCATAAGAAAGACGGGAAATATTATTTGACTTATGCATCAGGGTTCCCTGAAAAAATTGCTTATGCAATGTCCGACAATATTGAAGGTCCATGGGAATATAAAGGGATTCTTAATGAGATAGCGGGAAATTCAAATACCAACCATCAGGCTATCACCGAATATAAAGGTAACTGGTATTTCATTTACCATAACGGTGCTATGCAGCCTGCCGGATCAAGTTATAGTCGTTCTGTTTGTATAGATTATTTATACTATAACGAAGATGGTACATTGAAGAAAATTCAAATGACGACAGAAGGTGTCGAATCGTTAGCATATTAAACAATATATACTAACATATTAAATAGAAATAAATTATTTGAATAGATGTTCAAACTATATATAGAAACTGAAACGGCAAAATTATTACTGAAAGAAACTTAAAAGCCGAACCGGAAAAGTTGAGTTATTCCGGAGAAAAAACGATTAGCTATAAAAACTGAAAAAGTAAGAATTAATTACTGATTGGGGAATGCTTCTAAAACAATTATTAAACAAAGCCTCTTGGAATTGCTCCGAGAGGCTTTGCTGCTTTTTATATTATTGACTAATAGGTCGTAAAATAAAAATTTTAAATGTAATAATCGCTCAGATCAATAATTCCAGCCCTTAAAGCATATTTTACAGCTTCATGTATGTTGTTTATTTGAAGCTTTCTGAAAATATTTTTCCTGTGAGAATTAACCGTATGAAAACTAAGATTCTTTTGGTTGGCAATATCTTTTGTGGTTTTGCCAATTGCTATTTCATGAAGAATGCTCTTTTCGGTAGGAGTAAGTTTTTCATGTTCCGACTCACTTTTTAAAGGGGTACCATACTTCAAGACCAACTCTGCCGACTCACATAAATAAGTTTTATTGTTTTCCACTGTAAATAATGATTCTATTATTTGCTCTTTAGGATCCCCTTTCATAACAATACTGACAGATGGATCGGTCGCGGTGATTTGTCGTATAAACAATTCTCCAATATCTTCTGAAAATAATATCCATGATGTATCGGGTGCAGATGATTTCACAATCAACATTTGTTCCATTGATATAAAATTAAACAGAGTGTAATCCACAATAACAACTGAAGTTGGATACAATTTAATTTTAAACTGCAAATCCTTCATTGAAACCGCATTAAGAATATTTTCCGCTCCAACCTTTTCTTTAATCAATGTTGATATCCCAAGTGCCGTGATATATTGATTATCGGCAATTATATAAGTTCTCATAAGACAACCGCTTTTAAAAGTGCATAGCAAAGTTATACACTCACACTTAAATTTCATATACCACGATTATGTTATATATGTATTTATTAATTTATTTAGATGAAATTGAAAAGCTGCTAAACTCTCTTGTTTGTGAGGTAACTTGCTTATTAATAGGTTGATATGATTTATTGAAAATAATCAAAAAAATACCAAAGTTATGGTATTAAAATAGATTTTCACAATATCTACATTTGTTGTATAGATAAACAAACAAAAATCGAACATAAACAATGAAGAAGTTTACATACATATTAGATAGAAAGGAATATACAAATATATTAATAAATGTATATCAGACTACGGTTTGTATGTGTATGTCTATGTGTATGTGTAAAGGTGCGATCTGCAGATCAACTTAATAGTTTGGTACATAATTATTAAAGAGTTGCAGATTAATTGAATAACGATTAAGTACTGCAACTCTTTTTTTATTGTCTAACGCTAATAAAAAGGCAAATGAAAAGATTCGTAAAATATGAATTTCGAATGTGTTGATAAGGTATCAATATATCAAAACAAGAAAAGAGATAAAAGTCAGTAAATAAATGATAAATAAAAAAATAATATGAAAAAAATAATTACCTCATTAGCAATAATATTTCTATTACCTGGTTTTGTGCAACAGTTATTTTCTCAAGATGTAACATCTTCCACAGCCAAAGAGATAGTTCCTCTTATAAAGTTTAATAAAGATATATCAGTGAAATTCGGCGGATTTGTAAGAGCCGAATATTATGTAGATAGTCGTGAAATGGTGGGGGCTGTGGAAGATCTTTTTGCATTTTTTCCAGAGAAGAAAGTGCTTGATAAAGATGGCAAAGATATTAATGACGTAGTAAGACAAAATATATCTACTCAATCTACCCGCTTTAATGCTTTAATATCAGGTCCTGATTTTTTGAATGCCAAGTCATCGGCTTTTATAGAGTATGATTTCAGTGGTGGTGGCAATGTGAATCTTCGTCTACGTCAGGCATGGCTTAAATTAAAATGGCAAGAAGCGGAAATATTGCTTGGAAAAGCATGGAATCCATTATCCGATATTCCTTTTCCATCAGTGGCCGGACTTCATACAGGTATTCCTTTTAGACCTTTTGGCAGAGGCGATCAAATAAGATTAACTTATAATCTGAGCGAAAACCTTCATCTTCTTTTGGCTGGAGTATATCAAAGTGAACATAAGACACCAATTGAAAGCAGTTCCGCCTCAGATATACGTTCGAATCCGATACCGGAACTTCACCTTCAGTTGAGATATAAAAGTAAACCGTTTTCAGCTGGCGTATTGGGAGAATATAAAGTTGTGCGGCCTGCAACTAAAACAACCGGTACAGAGGGCGTTTTTAAAACATCAGAAACCCTCTCTTCCTATGCATTAGGAGCATATCTTGATATTAAAATCGATAAACTAAACATAAAGGGGAGTGCATTATATGGCCAGAATCTTAGTGAGTTATTTCAACAAGGGGGCTATGCTGTGACATCTTTTAATCCGGAAACAGGAGCAAAAACCTATGCTCCATCAGAGTCTTTCACTGCATGGGGAAATATTGTATATGGCAGTAAATTCCAGTTGGGAGTCTTCGGAGGTTATCAGAAGAATCTTGGATTTACAGAGAATATTTTGGCAGATGCAGGCTTCTTCGGCCGTTGGCAGGATGTAGCTCATATATATCGTATAGCACCATCAATTAAATATTCTCATAAACAATGGACATTCCAGGTAGAGGCTGACTACGACATTGTAGGGTATGGAAAAGTTGATTATGCTAATAAGGGGAAAGTAGAGGATCCTGAAAATGTATCCGGTGTGCGTGGAATATTTGCAAGTACTTTCTTTTTCTAAAAAAATAAACCAATTAAATAATTAAGATTATGAAAACAAGAACTTTAAAAAATAATTCAATATTACTTCTCTCTCTATTGTTGTCATTTATTACTCTTTTTGCTTCATGCAAATCAAATAATGCAAGCCAGGATTCAGTAGCTAAAAAACAACTTGTATTCGGTTTCTCTCCCGGTCCATATTCCGATCTATTTAAAATAGGTATTCAGCCGGAACTTGAAAAAAAGGGGTATTCTATAAAAATAATAGAGTTTACCGACTGGGTAACACCAAATATTGCTCTTGCCAATAAAGAGATTGATGCTAACATATTTCAACATACTCGTTACTTGAAACAGTTTTCGAAAGATAAAGGTCTTAATCTATCTCCTGTAATCGCAATACCAACCGCTTCTCTTGGGCTTTATTCAAAGAAGTTTAACTCAAAAAATATTGCGGATTTAAAGAGCGAATTAAAACCAAACAGCCAGGTTACTATCCCTCATGATCCAACAAATTTGGCTCGTTCCTTAGTTTTCCTTGAAAAACAGGGGCTTATCAAGATAAAAGAGGGAGTTAGTCCTACTACGGCTTCAGAAAAAGATATAATTGATAATCCATATAAACTTGTTTTTGTACCGGTTGATGCTGCTCAGCTTCCGCGAACTCTCGATAGTTCAGACCTGGCAGTAATAAGTGGTAATTATGCAATCTCTGCAGGTATACGTCTTTCAACTGCAATTGCAGGGGAGAGTCTTACCCCTGAAACAGAGAATATTGTTGCAATAAGAACTGAAGATGTTGATAATGAGTATGTAAATGATATCATTTCCATTATAAGGTCGGAATCTTTTAAAACAGTCAACGAAAATCCGGAATATGATTTTGCAAGTTTTCAACGTCCATCCTGGTATGTAGAACAATGGAAAATCGAAAATAGATAGAATATAAAAAAGGTTGTTATGATAAGGTTTGAAAATATAAGTATTGTATTTCCCGATAAGAAACGATCATTTAAGGCTGTTGATGATGTATCGTTTGAGATAAAGAAAGGTGAGATATTCGGAATTGTCGGTTCAAGTGGAGCGGGTAAAAGTACTCTTTTAAGAACCATAAATCTGCTACAACGTCCAACATCGGGAAATGTATATGTTGATGAACAAAACATCACTGATTTAAAAGGTGAAGATCTGAGAAAGTTAAGATTAAATATCGGAATGGTATTCCAACAATTCAATCTGATACGTTCGAAGACGGTTTATGAGAATATTGCTTTTGCACTCAAGATTGCAGGTAAAACAGCAGAAGAGATAAAAACTCTTGTTCCTGAAGCGCTTAAAGTGGTCGGTCTTACAGAAAAGGCAAATGCTTATCCCGCTAATCTTAGCGGGGGGCAGAAGCAAAGAGTGGGGATAGCGCGTGCAATAGCCAACAAACCTCAAATCCTTTTGTGTGATGAGCCAACATCAGCTCTGGATCCTGAAACTACAGAGTCCGTTTTAAAACTGCTAAAAGAGATAAATGAAAAGTTTGGTATCACCACAGTTATTATTACTCATGAGATGAATGTAATCAA
Source organism: uncultured Bacteroidales bacterium (assembly GCA_947074145.1). GTDB lineage: Bacteria > Bacteroidota > Bacteroidia > Bacteroidales > JAUNSR01 > JAUNSR01. The sequence goes on along the minus strand of CAMTOJ010000019.1, from coordinate 1,614 downwards.
GAAGATTTGCAATAGGGTTGCGGTAATGAGTGGAGGTGAAGTTCTTGAACTTGATGAGATATTCAATGTATTTGCATCGCCCGGACATGAGTTTACAAAAGGTTTGATTAATCATACTATCAATCTTGAACTTCCCGAAAGATTTACAGAGAAAGATAATTATGAGATATTGAAGATTGTGTACAAAGGTGATAAAGCTGAAGAGGCTGTTATTTCTCAAACCATAAGAAAGTTTAATGTAGATATGAATATTCTTCACGGTAAGATAGAGTATATATCAGGGAAACCTTTGGGAATATTGCTGGTGAGACTTGATGGAAATGTAAACGATGTAACACGAGCTAAGGAGTATATAAGAAATAACACATATAAAATGAATGTAATCAATGGAAACTAACTATTCGGTTTTATTAAATGATCTTATTAAAGCATTTAACGAGACATTTCTAATGTGCGGAATATCTCTTGTGGCAGCTTTAGTGCTTGGGATTCCGCTTGGAATATTCATTTTTCTTACGGGAAAAGGAATGTTATGGGAAAACAAAATTACAAATTTTATAGGGTGTTTTATCGTAAATATAGTTCGCTCCACACCTTTTATCATACTGCTTGTTGTTTTACTTCCCTTTACTCAGTTGGTTGCCGGCACGGCAATTGGTCCTGTCGCAGCATCGGTTCCATTGGCAATAGTTTCAGTTGCTTTTTATGCAAGGCTTGTAGAGAGTTCACTTCATGAAGTCGACAAAGGAGTAATAGAAGCAGCCACTGCATTCGGGGCATCCCATCTGAGAATCATAAAAGATGTTCTTCTGCCGGAATCAAGAGCCGGACTTCTCAGAGGTTTTATAATAACAGCAATAAGTTTGGTTGGTTATTCAGCGATGGCCGGTATAGTCGGAGGTGGTGGTATAGGAGATTTGGCAATCCGATTCGGATATTATCGCTATCAGACAGATGTGATGTTTATAACTGTTGCTCTGATAATATTGCTTGTTCAGGGAATGCAGTCGTTTGGAGATTATTTAGTAAAGAAATCAGATAAAAAATAGATAATAATGAGTTACAATAATAATTATGTGGATGCTTCAACATTGGTAGAGGCTCCCGAGATAAGCGAAAATGTAAAGTCAACTTTGACTAATAAAGGAGAAAAAAGAAAAGAGAGAGGCGAATATTGGGATGAGGAACTTGAAACTTTACCACGTCATGAACTTGATAAGTTGCAGGAAAAATTGCTTTTGGAACAATTAAAACATGCATATAATAATTCAGAATATTATAAACGCTCATTTGATGCGATTGGTGTAAAACCGGAAGATTTTCAGTCGCTTGAAGATATTCGAAAATTCCCTTTTACAAATAAACAAATACAAAGAGATTGCCAGCTTGAGAAACCGCTTTTGGGAACTCTTTCAACCACTGATGAGGAGAATGTGATTTTTGTTTCTGCATCGAGCGGTTCAACAGGAGTACCAACCCTTAGTCCTTTTACCAAGAAAGATTTTGAAGATTTTCAGAGTGTAGAGAGTCGTCTTTTCTGGGGCGTGGGAATGAGACCTAAAGACAGATATGTTCATGCTTTAAATTTTAGCCTTTTCGTTGGAGGACCCGATG
>CAMTOJ010000018.1 GCA_947074145.1 uncultured Bacteroidales bacterium | reverse complement strand
ATCATCTCCAAAAGTTGATCGTGTGTATAACGTCCGTTTTCAAGAAGATCAAGATAAGAAAATATTTTTTGTTGCAGACTTACAAGCAATCCACCAAGAGCTTGTTTATATTTTATTGTAGCCGGTTTTAATTTATCTGGTACAACGTTATCTATATTTTTTATAAATACAATATCTGCAGACATTTCATTGAGATTCTCTATCAAAGCTCCATGACCACCCGGACGAAATACAATTTTTCCATTTTCTCTGAAAGGCATATTTTGAGAATCTGCGGCTACAGTATCAGTTGATGTTTTTTGTACAGAGAATGAGACATTGTATTTTATACCATAACGTTTCTCATATTTACTCTTGTTTTCATTTACCAATGCTTCAAAAAATGAAAGATGCTCGGGAGATACTGTGAAATGCAAATTCACCTCTCCTTTAGCGTTAGCACAATACAATGCACCTTCTACAAGATGTTCCTCCATTGCTGTTCTTGCACCATCTAAATAATTGTGGAATTTCAAAACTCCTTTTGGTAAAGCCCCATAATTTAAGCCGTTTTCAAGAAGTAGTTTAGAAACAATCTTTTTGTACTCCCCTTTTTTTATAAGTTCTTCAATTGAAAAGTTTTCGGTATCTCGACACACAGAATCAAGGTCTTGATAAAAGGCAAAATTTCTTATATTTTCAAAAAATATTTTTTCAAATTCTGTTTGAGGAACACTTCTATCGCTGTTTAAAAATTCAAAAAGATCCTTAAACATTCGACTTGCGGCTCCTGATGCAGGAACGAATTTAAGTATCTGCTTATTTTCATGAAGATATTTTTCCCAAATGTTCTGATATCTTACTATCGAATCATCTTGTAAAGCTAAAATACCCTCTCCGACAGTAGCGCCGGATTTGATTTCTAAATATGGAAATCCTTCTTTGAATGACAATAATTGGCGTTCAACCTTTTCAGGTGCGATCCCCTTTTTTTTGAATAGAGCCAAGTCTTCTGTTGTAAACATAACAAGTTATATGAATTTATTATTCAACCTCTAAAATGAGTATTCAAATGTACAAAATACAAATAAAAGACAAACTACTTAAGATAAAAAAAGTATATTCGCAATGAATAAAACTCATTTTATTGCTTTAACTGGATTAGAGGGGAGGTTGTTATGACAGATTTATCATTTTTTACAGAAGAGGAAAAAGCAGAATTAAAAACGAAATTGAAACTTTTTGAAGAAGATTTCAAGAACATTTTTTCTGATCAAGAGATCCAAAGGATTAAATCGTTGCTTAAACAAGGCATTGAGAAAGATATATATACACGTACCGAAAATGGTATTAATCTTCTTCTTAAAAATATTAACACCTCAATAATATTAATGAAAGAGGTTGGACTAAAAAAAAGTTCAATCATTGCAGCTCTTTTATATCCATTATGTGAAAGCGGCATAGTAACATCTGCAGAGGTAGCAGCTGAGTTTGGAAAAGATATTGAAAATATCATCGAAGGTCTTCTTAAAGTTAACTCCTTATATGTAAAAAACGAGGTTATAGAATCTGATAATTTTAGAAAATTGCTTTTATCTTTTGCTGAAGACATTAGAGTAATAATTATCATGATCGCAGATAGATTAACTCTAATGAGATTGATAAATCATCATCCTAATGAGGATTACAGATTGAAAATCGCTCAGGAATGTACCTCTTTATATACCCCTCTTGCTCATCGATTGGGGCTATATTCGATAAAATCTGAACTTGAAGATATGACCTTAAAGTATAAACATCGTGATGTTTATACAGATATTGCACATAAATTAAATGAAACTAAAAAGAGCAGGGATCTTTATATCAAATCATTTATTGAACCGATAAAAAAGAAACTTGATGAAACAGGACTTAAGTTTGAAATTAAAGGTCGTACGAAATCAATCTACTCTATTTGGAATAAGATAAAAAAGCAAAATACAGATCTCGAGAATATATATGACCTTTTTGCCATTCGCGTTATTCTTGATGCGGATCAAGAAACTGAAAAAGCAGAATGTTGGCAAGTATATTCTATAATAACAGACATGTATCAGCCTAATCCTAAAAGATTGAAAGATTGGCTTTCAATTCCTAAAAGTAATGGTTATGAATCCTTACATATCACCGTTCTTGGTCCTGAAAGAAAATGGGTTGAGGTTCAGATCCGTACAAAAAGAATGGATGAAATTGCCGAACGAGGTCTTGCAGCTCATTGGAAATATAAAGGAATAAAAAGTGAAAATGTAGTTGATCAATGGTTAAGCAATATACGTGAAGTTCTTGAAAATAATAGTTCTCCTAATGAACTAATGAAAGATTTTCAAATGGATCTTTATAATGAAGAGATTTTTGTCTTTACTCCAAATGGTGATCTTCATAAACTTCCCAAAGGAGCTACAGTGCTTGATTTTGCATTTATGATTCATTCAAGATTAGGCACAAAATGTATCGGGGCAAAAATTAATAACAAGAATGTTAAAATCACACACAAACTTAATAGTGGTGATCAAATTGAAGTTCTTACTTCACCTCAGCAAACTCCAAAACAAGATTGGTTAAATATAGTTTGTACCTCTAAAGCGAGGATTAAAATTAAACAGAGTCTTAAAGAACTCGAACACAAAGACGCAGAATTTGGAAAAGAACTTTTACAAAGAAGATTTAAAAATCGCAAGAAAGAGCTTTCCGAAGCGATTCTTATGCGTCTTATAAAGAAAATAGGATTTAAGACAATGACGAGTTTCTATTATTCTCTTGCTAAAGAGGAGATTGATATTAACAAATTTATTGATCAATATAATGAAATGGAACACCTTGAGGAGGGTACTCAATTTGAAAATAGAACAGCCGAAAATTACACACAATCTGCGGTTGCCTCTGAAGACTCAGACTCAAAAGACAATGTTCTTATTATAGAAAAAAATCTTAAAGACCTGGAATACAAACTAGCAAAATGTTGTAATCCAATATATGGAGATGAAGTATTCGGATTCGTTTCAATTCAAGGCGGAATAAAAATACATCGCATAGATTGCACTAATGCACATCAAATGCATCAAAAATATCCTTACAGAATTGTCAAAGCTAAATGGTCCGGCAACTTCGGAGGTAAATATTCAATAACACTAAAAGTGATAGGAAATGACGATATTGGTATTGTTACCAATATTACATCAGTAATTTCAAAAGAAAAAAATCTTTCACTCAGATCTATTTCGATAGACTCGATTGACGGATTATTCCAAGGTCATTTAAGCGTATATGTTGAAAACCTGAACTCTTTAAACACTCTTATAAAGAAAATACAAAGTGTAAAGGGTGTAAAATTCGTAGAAAGAATGTCGTAATTAACTTTCTCTTTTTGTTAAATCTATTTTTATCTATTATATGAAATATTTCAATCTCATTTTTACAGGAATAGTTATATTCTCTTCTTGTAATAACGATACTAAGAAGGCTCAGTTAATTTTAAATGAAGCAACCTCTTTTTATAATGCGGGACAACTTAATAACGCCAAAACATATATAGACTCGCTAAGATCTTCTTACCCTAAAGAATTTGATCTCATACGAGAATCGATGAAGCTAATGTGGAAGATTGAACTTAAAGAGAACGAGAAAAACTATAGCTACTCAGATTCTTTACTTAAAATCAAAATTCCGGAGGCTGATATTTTAAAAAAATCGTTTGATTATGTTAGTTCAGATTATGAAACCAATGGTGCATATATATTTAAAGGAATGAGCGTAGAGAGAAATATTGAAAGAAGTTATCTTCGCTCAGGAGTATATGAAACAGGTGATATCTACCTTAATAGTGTGTATTTCGGAAAAGGGAATATCAATCACACCGGAATGACTCTTGAAATTCCCGGCACTGAACTTTCAGTATCAACATCAACAATACCATACGACGGAGGTACAAACTATAGATTTTCTGATGGAGGAAACAATTCTGAAATTATTACATATAAAAAGGGGAAAGACAATGGCGTTTTATCCTTTATAGCAGATAATCAGGATAAAAAAATAAAGGTTATATATACCGGTCAAAGAAAATACAATTTCATTCTTGACAAGATCGCTCAAAATAGTATTGCTAAATCATATGAACTGGCAGTAATTTTAACTGATATTCATAGATTAAGACAAGAAAGAGATATTGCAGAGAGTAAAATAACCTATCTCAAGAAAAAAATTCAGGAATAATATCCCTTAATAGATAAATAAAATATCCGAACCCCTTAAGTTATATCTTAGGGATTCGGATATTTTTATATTAATTATATTGGAGATGTTCTAGTATGTCATTAAACTTCCAAAGCCAAGTCCGGGTCAATCATGATACGACCACAATACTCACATACGATAACTTTCTTTCTAAGTTTAACATCTAACTGACGCTGTGGTGGAATTTTATTAAAACAACCTCCGCAAGCATCACGCTGTATAGTTACAACAGCAAGTCCGTTTCTTGCATTTTTCCTTATTCTTTTGAATGCCTGAAGTAGTCTTGGCTCGATATGCGATTCAAGATCTTTCACTTTCTCTCTAAGAACTTCTTCATCATTTCTTGTTTCTTCGATGATCTCATTTAGCTCACCCTTTTTGTTAGCAAGATCTATTTTTCTATCCTCTAAAAGACTTGTTGCTCTTTCTGATTCCTCTTTTTTATTTGCTTCAAGTGAAGTAAACTCTCTTATTCTTTTCTCACAAAGTTCTATCTCAAGATTCTGAAATTCAATCTCTTTTGTCAAGAAATCAAACTCACGGTTATTTTTTACATTATCTTGCTGAGTAGTATATTTAGCGATAAGAGTTTTAGCATCCTCTATTTCATTCTTTTTAGTAACTACAGCTTTTTGCAAATCAGCAATATCATTTGCATAATTGCTTATACGAGTTTCCAAACCGGCAATCTCATCTTCCAAATCCTGAACCTCAAGAGGCAATTCCCCTCTTAATGTTTTGATTCTATCGATTTCAGATAACATAGTCTGTAATTTATAAACTGCCTTAAGTCTATTCTCTACTGACATTTCAGTGTCATGATTTTTAGAAACTGCCATTTTAAATATATTTTATTGGGTTAGTATTTATATTAGTAATATTTATTTTTAAATCCTGGAATTTATCTGACAATAATTTTTGTATCAAAGAAATTGTAAATTTTTCTGATTCATAATGGCCCAACTCAAAGAGAGATATTTTTTCATTATAATCAAGATAATCATGATATTTTATCTCTCCGGTAATGAAACAATCAGCTGATACGCCTAATGCCTTACCTATCAGGAAAGAGCCCGAACCACCACAAATTGCAACCCTTTTTATAATTTTATCATTAGAAAAAGAACACTTCAAAACATCTAATGAGAATATTTCTTTCAGATATGAAGCAAACTCTTCTCTACTCATCTCTTTATCCAACTCTCCATACATTCCACTCCCTACATTTGAATATTTGTTTTCCAATTTAAAAAGATCATATGCGACCTCTTCATATGGGTGAACTTCTTTCATTTTAGATATAACATGATTGAGAATATTTACAGGAACTATAACTTCAAGTTTGAATTCTGATTCTGTATGAATTTTGCCTAAATCACCAACAAAAGGATTAGCATTCTCATTTGCTCTGAATGTACCCTTTCCGGAAGATGAAAAGCTACAATTATCATAATTACCAATCTCTCCTGCCCCGGCTTCAAAAAGTGCTCTTTTTACTATTTCTATATGTGTTGAAGGAACAAATACATTCAATTTATATAATAATGAAGACTTAGGTTCAAGGATTTTCAGATTCTTTAGACCTATTTTTTTTGCTATAATACTATTTACCCCATCATAAACATTATCAAGAGAGGTATGTGCACTGTAAATTGCAATATTATTAGATATAGCTTTCACAATGATTCTTTCTATATATGTATTCCCCGTGATCTGTTTCACACCGGAAAATATCAAAGGATGATGAGAGATCACCATATCACATTTTAAAGCTACTGCCTCATCTATTACAGATTCTGTAATATCAAGACAAACAAGAATAGAGTTTGTTTCCTTTTCTCTATCTCCTATCTGCAAACCGGAATTATCATAATTTTCCTGATAACATAAAGGTGCTATATTCTCTATGGCTTTTATTATCTCCTTAATTTTCATCGCTTATATATAAAAAAAAAGTTATACAAAGCATATATATATTGACAGCATTGTCCTGTAATATATAACTCACAAATATCTCGAGTAGATCAGATCCATTTATGAGTATGCTTTCTATAACTTTTCAAATTTGATACAAAGATAAAACTTTTTGTGTAGTAATATTTTTTATAACAAATTTTATAATAGTGATAATAATCTTTAATTAATTTCCTTGAATCTTTTCATCAATCAAATCAATTTTGTTAACGATTACATCTAAATCATCTTTTAATTTGGCAATTTTTTTCTCCATCTCTTTAACAAGTGCATTTCCTCCTTTTGATGAAGATGACAAGAACCCTATATTATTTTCATAATTTTTTATCTCATTCTTTATATTTTCAAAGGATCTCATCAGGCGATCTCTATCTTTATATAATGAATGTTTATCCTTATCAGTATATTTATTAATATGATTTGCAAAACTCTCTATATTCTGCTTTGCACCATGCATATTAAGCTTCTTAAACAGCTTGTCTACGACTCCCTGATACTCTTTATATACATCATCTTTGTCTTTAAAAGGAACAAAACCAATGGTGCTCCACTCTGACATCAATGTTCTTATATTTTTATTATCATCCGGTGTGGTTTCTGCTTCAAAAATATCTTTTAATTTAGATATAATAGTTCTCTTTTTTTCAAGATTTTCATATTCTTTCTCTTTTTGAGATGAGAACTGTTTTGTCTTTTGATCAAAGAAATAATCACATGCAGAAATAAATCTCTTCCATAATGAATCTGAGAATTTTCGTGGTACAGGACCTATTGTTTTCCATTCTTTCTGAATTTTAATCAATTCATCTGAGGTATTTTTCCAATCAGTACTATCTTTAAGCTTCTCTACTTTTTCACATAAAGCAATTTTCTTCTCCAAATTCTCATTAAACTGATCTTTTAAAGATGTAAAAAATTCTGCTTTCTTTGAGAAAAAGATATCACATCCCTGGCGGAAACGATCAAACAACTGATTGTTTACCTTCTTTGATGCAAAACCTAATTGTTTCCATTTATCTTGTAAACTCAGAATAAATTTGGTCTTTTCCTCCCACTCTTTCTGAGATACAAGGTTTTCATAATTTATAGATTCAATCTCTACACATATTTCAATCTTCTTAGCTTCATTCTCTGTCTCTTTTTCCTTGACTTGGGAAAAATAATCATGATGCTTTTTATTAATCATCGTTGAAATATCCTTAAATCTTTTCCAGATCTCTTCTCTATCTTTCTTTGAAACAGGACCAGTATTTCTCCACTCATCATGTAATTCCTGCAGATGTTTGAATCCGCTTATTATATCTTTTGATTCAAGAATCTTTTCAGCCTCAATACAGATCTGCTCTTTCTTTTCCAGATTCTTTTTAAAGTCATAATCTCGAAGTTCTCTGTTAATTTTCAAAAGATCATAAAAGTTCTCCATTAACAACTGATACTTCTTCCATAATAATGAAACTTCAGAGCTTTGAACATTTTTAATCTCTTTAAACTCCTTACTAATCTCTACAAATTCATTATAATATTTTTCAACATTTTCCGAGTCTTGTACGATTTCAGTCATCCTATCTAAAATAGCATTCTTTTTATCAAGATTCGCACTTCTGCTTGTTTGCTGCCCTTCGTTATAATGGATGAGCAAAAGATTAAATTGCTCTGATATCTCTTTAAATTCATTGTCTGTTTCATCTTCCGGAAGCACAAAATCATCCAAAGTATCATTTTTTGTAAGATAATCCTGACGAATGACATCCTGATCTTGTTTAAGTAGATCTAAATAAGATTGTTTCAATTTTTCTACATCATCTATTACTTCAGATATAGGTAAAAGAAGCATCTCTTTGAATCTTTTTACGATGTCATTTCTTGAAGAATAAATCATTTCTGACTCTTCATTATTAGTAGGAGTTATATTAACATTCTCTGTGTTAACATTTTCAGAATTATTTTCCTGAGATTCAAGCATTCCGGTCATAACAACAATTTTTTAGCTGTTTATTAATTACACAATTTAACGAGATTCAACATCATTAAATTTTATGCAATAATATAAAATAATTTCTACAATCAAGCATCTAAAAGCTCAATACATCCGAATCCTAATCCGATTTTATCACCAATTCCGGTTGAGTACATCAATTTGTGTAAAATAGGATGCATACTCATTCGGAATTTATACATATATCCAATCACTTTTGACTCTTGATGAGTAAATCTTTTTATATAAATCCCTCGACGTTTAGGTAGTGATAATAATGTAAAATTATAGTTAGGATCATAGGGAAATTCCTCTCCATAAATCATCTGATATTTATCAAGCAAATGATTTATTAAATATTCCGAGTAAAAATTGTCTTCGGGGCTGAGGTAACCTATGCTTTTATTTCTTCTTATAACGGTGACAACAATTGGAGAAAGCGACAAATATTCCATTGTTGGATAAAAGTCATCTACTCCATATTCTGTTATAGATTCGATCTCAAACTCTACTTTACTTATTGTATCCCCTATTACAATTACCTGATTTAAAAGTACGTTATTTACATAATTCATCGTACCCTTATCTGGAAGAAAAGAGATCCAAAATTGGATTTTTCTCGTAAGAATTTCCAACCTGTCTCCTGTAACTTTAATCTTGGGTATATAAAAATTGGAAACAGAAAATAATTTATATTTCTGAATTATAGTTTCGTTGTAACCATTCAAATATAACCAGTTAACAAATTTGTTATAATTATAGGTTAGTTTCTTATAAATACATGAAACCAATTCATATTGATAACTGACAGGTAATATATTCCCTGTCGACTCTGGTCTAACATTCAGTACAATCTTACACCGCATAAACTTTGAATTAACTTATAAGTATACAATAATATTGTAAAATAATAACACATTGGCAATTTGTTAATTATTGATAATTTAGCAAAATATTAGCAAATATAGTTAATTTAAATCACATTCCAAAGAATTGCCCTCTATCATTTAATTTTTAATAAAAAATAAACAATATGGTAATGATGTATTAATATATGCAAAATACGGCAATACTTATATGAAATAAATATTGCCGTATACGATTATATTGATTGAATTTATATACTATTTATTGTTTGTCTGAGTTTTACCAACTTTTCAAGAAGAGGTTCCAGCAAGTCAAGATTAAGCATATTCGCGCCATCTGACTTAGCTTTCGACGGATCTTGATGTGTCTCAATAAACAAACCATCCACACCTGTTGCAATTCCGGCCTTAGCCATAGTTTCTATCAATTGAGGCATTCCACCTGTAACTCCCGTTGTTTGATTTGGTTGTTGCAATGAATGAGTAATATCAAGTATTACAGGGTGTCCAAAGCTTTTCATAACCGGTATTCCTCTGAAATCTACAAGCAAATCCTGATACCCGAAAGTAACCCCTCGCTCGGTAAGCATAACATTTGGATTATTATTCTCCACCACCTTTTGAGCCACAAACTTCATGGCATCGGGAGAAAGAAACTGTCCTTTTTTAATATTTATTATTTTTCCCGTTTTTGCCGCAGCAATAAGTATATCTGTCTGACGACATAAGAAGGCAGGTATTTGCAAAACATCTACATAATGTGCTGCCATTTCTGCTTCTTCTGCAGTATGAATATCAGTAACTGTTGGAATAGAATATTTTTCGCCTATTCTCTTAAGTATATCCAACGCTTTCTCATCTCCTATTCCCTGAAAAGAATCTAACCTTGATCTATTGGCTTTTCTATAGGAACCTTTAAAAACATATGGGATAGATAATCTTTTTGTTATTTCAACAATTTTATCGGCTATCTCAAAAGCCATCTCCTCTCCCTCTACTACGCATGGACCTGCGAGTAAAAAGAAATTATTTTTTTCATTTTTGAAATAATTTAAATCCATCAGATTATTATTTTTTTAGTTTAATACGTGTATAGTATGACAAGCCACCAAAGCTGCTGTTTCAGTTCTCAACCTACTCTTACCAAGAGAGATGGGCCTAAACCCATTCTTTATCGCAAGCTCAACTTCTTCCTCACTAAAATCGCCTTCCGGCCCAATAAGAATCAATACATCTTTTCCTTTATTATAAAGATCTTTCAGCTCTATTCTTTCCTGATTCTTATAACAATGTGCTATATATTTCTCCCCATTAAATGGTTTCTCAACAAAATCATTAAAATTTTGCATATCATTCAATTCGGGTATTGTAGCTTTAAGGGATTGTTTTGCCGCAGAAATCAATATCTTATTCAATCTCTCTTTCTTTATATCTTTACGTTCCGAATAGCGACATTTTAATAAAGAGATCGAATTAATACCTATTTCTGTTGATTTTTCTACAAACCATTCTATCCTATCAATATTTTTTGTAGGCGCTATTGCAATATTGATTTTACAAGCTATAACCGGTTCTTCAGAATACTCCGAATCGACAACAAAAGCGCAACGTTTATGATGAGCCCTTGTTATAGTAGCGTGATAAAATCCACCTTTTCCATCAATAAGAAGAATCTTTTCTCCTTCAGTCAATCTTAACACCTTTACAGCATGAATCGACTCCTCTTCTGAGAGTTCATTTTTTAAATGTATCTCGGGTGTATAAAAAATATGCATAATCCTTATCCTAATATCATTCCTACAATAGTTGCCGACATACAAGAGGCCAACGTACCACAAATCAAAGCATAAAAGCCTAATTCTGTAAGTGTTTTTCTTTGATTAGGCGCAAGGATACTTATACCCCCTATTTGAATACCAATAGAGCTGACATTAGCAAAACCGCATAATACAAAAGTTGCCATTATAATTGATTTTTCATAAACCAATCTGCCTGATTCCTTCATTGCAGCTAGATCATTGTATGCAACGAACTCATTAAGCATAACTTTTGTACCAAGCAGGCCTCCAATATTCACCATATCTACCTGAGGAACACCCATAAGCCATGCAATAGGTGTAAATATCATTCCTATAATAAATTGGAAATTAAAAACAGTAAATCTTCCGTCAGACACATTAGCTAACCAAGAATTCAAACCTGTAAAACGTCCGATTATTCCACCAAGTAAATAATCAAGCATTGCCATCATAGCTATAAATGTCAAAAGCATGGCTCCCACATTTACAGCCACTTTCAAGCCTTCTACCGTTCCGTTTGATACTGCATCAAGCACATTTGTACCAACTTGCGATTTATCAACTTTAATATCTGTATCCACATCTTCAGTTTGTGGATATATTATTTTTGAAATTACAATCACTCCCGGAGCTGCCATAACAGATGCAGATAGAAGGTATTTGGCAAATGTTAATCTGTTTTGAGGATCTGTACCGCCTAACAAGCCAATATATGCTGTCAAAACAGCTCCCGCAATAGTTGCCATTCCGGCACTCATCACAAGGAAAATCTCAGATCTGTTCATACTTGAAAGATATCTTTTAGCTAACAAAGGAGCCTCTGTTTGACCAAGGAATATATTTCCTGCCACAGTTAGCCCTTCTGCTCCTGATAGTCTGAATATTTTCTTTAGCAACCATGCTATACCAACAACGACAACCTGAATAATATTTAAGTAATATAAAAGACTTGTCAATGCTGAAAAAAATACAATCGTTGGTAATACCTGAAATACGAATATATATCCTATTCCTTGAGTATTAAGAAGAGGACCAAAAAGAAAATCAGCTCCGCTTCCTGAAAAATCCATCACTTTCACAAAACATCTGGCCAATATTTCAAAAAAGGATTTTATAAAAGGAACATATAATACTCCCACGGCCAATGCAATCTGTATCCCTATACCCATTGATACGACCAACCAGTTTATAGACCTTTTTTTCTTACTAAAAAGAAATGCTATTAGCAGGATACTCATCATTCCAATAATCCCTCTGACTATTGAACTTAGAGATACTCCTTCCGGAGCTTGCGGAGTGACAATCTCAATCTGAGAGGGCATCGTATTCTCTATCGGATTGAGTTCTGCTCCTAATTTAATTGTATCAATAATAGCAGACGACGATTCTGCATCTTGTGTAAAAGCAAATTGTGATGCTAACAAAAATGGTACTAGAGCTATCAAAAATTTAGAAAATTTTATCATTATTATAACGTTTATATATTATCGTTTCTCTTATCTTCTATTTTTTGGATCTCATCTCTTATATGCGATGCTTCTTCATATTTTTCTCTTGAGATTGCATCCTTTAATTTTTTATTTAAATCATCAATACGGTTCTGTTTATTGTCAAGATCATCAATGTCGACTGTTATCCCCTGCTCCGTATTGTCATCAAAAATCACTCCGGCTTTATTAATCACTTCCTGAGTGGTATAAATATCGGCGTTACACCGAAGAGCAATCGCCACTGCATCAGATGTCCTTGAGTCTATTTTATGTTCTTTTTCATCTTTGTCTGCAAGTAGCAATTCAGAACTAAAAACTCCATCTTCAAACTTATATATAAATACATTTTTTAATTTTATATCAAATGCATCCATAACAGAGACCAATAGATCGTGCGTCAATGGTCGTGGTGGTTTCATATGTTCCATTTCTACAGCTATAGATTGCGCCTCTGAAGAACCAATAATTATTGGAATTCGTCTTTCTCCCGAATCTTCAGATAATACTAACGCATAAGCTCCTGACTGAATTTGACTATATGTTATACCTAATACATTTAATTTAATTAAACTTTCCACCTTGTTAAATTTAATGTTAAACAATGAAGCATTTAGTTCATATTGATGCTTCTATAATAAAATAACATCTTGAATAAAGTAATGTTCTTTCATTTAAGAAAATAAGAATTCATAAATAGAATCTACAATTTAACACTATCTGCTTATATTAAATTTTATTATACGATAGATTTCATGATCAAATAAAAGTCAAATATAAAATATTAATCTAAATTTCGTTTCAACTACAATCTAAATAAAACTAAACTGCAAAAACTCAAATTCATAACTACTTAATAAATAAGTAGAAAAAAATTATAGCCTGAAGTAGAAATACTCCAGGCTATATATGCTTATTTTAATTATTAAATGATCTATTAAAACCAGCGAACATAAGCAAAATCTTGTCTATGTGGCAATTCCGGATTTTTTGGATACATTCTGAAGGAATACTTGAATATACCTGCATTTTTCAATATATGATCCGTTTCAAAATAGGTTTTTGATCCGTCGGATTTAACATTTTTCATATCAACCACCTTATACAAATCAGTATGTCCATCTTGCTGATTGGTTATTACCAATTCAACACCAATACAATCAGGCAAACCTTTTCTATCGATAACTACTCTTATCTTATAAACCTCCTCCACAATCGGATTTAACTGAAGACCTTCAGGTATATCTATAGAAACAACCTCTATATCATCCCATTTTGAAGCTACAAGTTCTTTCCATTGAGCTATTGATTTAGCTTCTTCATAATTATTTTTAATCAATTGATCTGCTCTTAAATGCTCTTTTGTATAGAAACGATCATAATAATCGTTAAGCATTCTTTTCATTGTGAATCTCGGAGCTATTTTAACAAGAGAATTCTTAATATACTGTACCCATTCAGGAGAATAACCTTTACTGTTTTTTGCAAAATATAAAGGTATTATTTCATTTTCAAATGTAGAATATATTGTTTCTGCATCAAGTTGGTCTTGATGTCCTTGATCCTGATATGTACGTTTATCGGTTAGAGCCCAACCTGCACCTTCAACATATCCCTCATACCACCATCCGTCAAGTACCGAAAAATTAAGAGTACCATTCATTTGTGCCTTTTCACCAGATGTACCTGATGCTTCAAGAGGTCTTGTTGGAGTATTCATCCAAATATCTACACCTGAAATAAGACGTTTTGCTACCTGCATATCATAATTTTCAATAAATATGATCTTTCCAAGAAACTCCGGTCTTCTTGATATTTCAACAATTCTTCTTATCAGATCCTGACCTCCACCATCTGCCGGATGCGCTTTACCTGCAAATATAAACTGTACCGGTTGAGACGGGTTATTAACTATTTTAGCAAGTCTCTCAAGATCAGTAAAAAGAAGATGAGCTCTTTTATATGTTGCAAAACGTCTGGCAAATCCAACTAATAAAGCATTAGGATTTACCTTATCTAAAGTTTGCAATATCTTGGCAGGATTTTCCTGCTTTTGACTCATTTTATCTTTAATCTCACTTCTGATATAGTTAACAAGCTTATTTTTAAGAGCTTGCCTTATATTCCAGATCTCCTGATCTGCAACATCATAGATAGCACTCCACATTTGTTCACTATCCTGGTTCTTAATATAATCAGAACCAAATATTTTTGAATATTCTGATTTCCATTCAGACGCAGCCCAAGATGGCAAGTGAACTCCATTTGTTACATATCCTACATGCAATTCCTCTGCAGCATAACCTTTCCAAATAGGCTGGAACATATTCTGTGAAACTTTTCCATGAAGCCAACTTACACCATTTACTTCCTGACATGTATTACATGCAAAAACGCTCATCGAGAATTTTTCCTGTGTATCAGGGTTCTCACGCCCTAAATTCATAAGATCCTGCCAAGAAATACCAAGTTTTTGAGGGTATTGACCCATATATTTTCCGAAAAGACCTTCATCAAAACTGTCATGACCTGCCGGAACAGGTGTATGAACTGTATATAACGAGGTTGATCTAACTACCTCAAGAGCCTGATCAAATGTAAGACCTTCATTATTAATATAATTTGATAGTCTTTGAGCATTTATCAAAGCGGCATGACCCTCATTACAATGATATATATCTTTCTTAATTCCAAGTTTATCAAGCAACAAAATACCACCTATACCAAGTAAGTACTCTTGTTTCATTCTGTTTTCCCAATCTCCTCCGTAAAGTTGGAATGTAATTGATCTGTCAAATTCGCTGTTAAGATCAACATCAGTATCCATAAGATAAAGTGGAATTCTTCCTACATTAACCTTCCAAACATTTGAGTAAACTATTCTGTCATGAAAAGGAACCTCTAGTATAACCGGACGTCCATTTTCATCCATAACCTGCTCAAGAGGAAGATGATTGAAGTTTTGCGCTTCATAGTTAGCCTCTTGTTTTCCGTCAATTGATAATGTTTGTGTAAAATATCCATATCTATATAGAAAACCTACGGCCGACATTCTGACATTACTATCACTTGCTTCCTTTAAATAGTCTCCTGCCAAAACCCCTAAACCGCCCGAATATATCTTTAGACAGTTTGCTAATCCGTATTCCATAGAAAAATATGCAACCGAAGCTCTTTTCTCATCAGGAGCTTCATCCATATATTTTTGGTACGCAGCGCAAACAGATTTTATTCTTATCATCAAATCGTCATTCTTAGTGACTTGCTCCAGACGCTCATAACTTATCATTTCCAGAAGTAACACCGGATTACCTCCACATTTTTTCCATAATACCGGATCTATATCATTAAATAATTCGGTTGCTTCGGAATTCCATACCCACCACAAGTTTTTTGCGATTTTCTCTAAACATGTTAATTCTGAAGGCAATTTTGATTTAACTGTTATATCTCGCCAAAAAGGAGCATTAGTCTTACTTATTTGTACATTCATATCTGATTCTTTTTTTCAAACTTCAAAGCTGTAAATAATTGTTATAAGCTTTAATAGTGTAATTATTTATAATTTTTTGTTATTAATCTCTTCAATAGCCAATGTATAAGCTTTATCATAATATTTAATAAAGTATTTCCATCTGGCCTTATGCGACAATGATTTGGCATTTGTCCTACAATTTGCAATAGTTGAAGGATCCATTGAAGATAGCTCAAGAAGCGTTCCGACAATTGAATCCACCACTTCCTGATAATTATTGTCATTACGATGTACGACACTTACACCGGTAGATATATTAACCCCGGCATCCTCGTCAATACTCCATAATCCGAAACCTGCTAAATCAGTTGTAATGGTAGGAACGCCAAAAGCTATACTTTCCAAAGGTGTATATCCCCATGGTTCATAATAAGAAGGGAATACAGTTGCATCCATACCAATCAAAAGATTATAATATGTCGTATTAAATATACCATCATCACCTTTAAGATAACTTGGCACATATATTATTTTTATTTGGTCATTAGGATGATTACATATCGACAAAGAGTGAATTCTGTTGAGAATAGCATCCTGATACGGATTATGCAGAACATGTGTAATAACAGGATCGGGCAAAGAATGTTGATTATCCGACAAAGACACAAGTTTATGTTTCAAGTCATATCGCGGTTCCGATACCCAACCCGGAACAAGGATGAATGCGATTATCTCTTTTTTTACATCCCGGCTTCTTAATTCCGAAATCACATCAAGAAAAACATCAAGTCCTTTGTTCTTATATTCATGACGTCCGGCTGTTGCAATCAAGAATGCATCATCCGAAGGAGTATAACCTATAAGCTTTGAGGCGACATTCAACAATTGAGCTCTTGCAGCTGCTCTTTTTTTATCAAATGTAGCTCCTTTTGGAACGAAATTCTCTTCAAAACCGTTGGGTGTTACAATTGGCGTTCTCTCTAAAAGCTGAGTAGCCTCTTTTGCTGTAATATCACTTACGGTTGTAAAACAATCTGAATTTATTGCCGCATTCTTTTCTACTGAATGTTTTGATTGCATATTCAACTCTCCAGCCATCTGATCTCCGTTATAAAACTGAAGATAGTCGTACAATGGCTTATTATTACCAGCAATCGAACGCCCTATAGATGTGGCATGGGTAGTGAAAACTGTTGCTATTTCCGGTAGTTTCTTATTTATGTAAAGAAGCCCCATACCGGTTGTCCATTCATTATAATTTACAAGATATTGTTTATTATCATTTTGATATTTGTAGAAACTCTCTATTACCAAAGCTGAAGAATAAGCGAACATACAAGCCTCGTCATAATCTCCGTATGCATGCAAAGAATCCACATTATACCAATTCCACATATCGGTATAAAGCTTATCCTTTTCAATAAAATATTTTTCAAAATCTACTAATATCACTATCGGATTTCCGGGAACATCCCATCTTCCGATTTTTATGTTTAACCCCTCCTTTTTGGCTTGTTTACGCCATCCGCTAAGCAGTTGTTTTGATTCTGTGAAATATGGTGATTTATTTACTTTCCATATATCAGGTCCGATAAATATTAGATTATCACCATAACGTTCCTGAAGAGTTTTGGCTTTAGTGGAAAGCACTGTATATATCCCTCCAACAAGATTACAAACTTCCCAACTTACTTCAAATACATAATCAGGTATTCTTAAATTCTTTTTCATCCTTTTGATGATTTATTATTTTTTCCTAAAACACAAAACCTTTACACCTTAAATACTTAACTATATTATTATCTGTAATAAAAGTTTTTACTTCCAAAATACAATATAATTAATATTTTTTGCAAAAATAAAACGAATAGGAACAAAATTAGTCTTTAATATTAATATTTTCTTATTATTCGCATTAAGCCTCGTGTTCCAAAAAACCATTTTAACGTTTTATAACTTTATTTCAAAGATAAGAACCTTCTTCAATATGCGAATTTAATTGTAATACAACATTCAACAATTAGCTTTTGTTGCGTTTAGTTTCAATTTCTTTTATTTTATTTTCATATTCCTCTTGTGTTATATCACCTGTTTCAAGCCTTTGCTTCAAGATTTTAATTGCCATTCTTTCATTCTCATCCCAAGCTGTACGATCTAACGTATTATTGGGCTTATTTTTCTTTAAAAAAACAAGGATTAACAATATTGCTACTCCAAGTACTACAAATAATATCATTCCCATAATAATAGAAATTACATTTTAATAATAATTCTTTTATATCCTTCCTATAAACAAACAATATCAATTTATCTTGGTTCACACCATATACAAGCTCTTTATTTGTATCTTTGCAATAATTTATACACTTTTTTATAAATCGAATATGAAAATAAGTCAGGCGCTTAGTAAGCTAATCTTAAAAATTGCCGGATGGAAAGTGGTCGTCACACTCCCCGCAATCGATAAATCTGTTATTTGTGTCGCACCTCATACAAGCAATTGGGACTTTATATTAGGAAAACTTTGCTATACATCGGTCGGCATGACAGCTAATTTTATGATAAAAAAAGAATGGTTTAATTTCCCTTTTAACCTTATTTTCGGTCCAATGGGTGGAGTACCTGTTGAAAGAAGTAAAAACAACAATCTTATAGATCAGATTGTAACACGCTTCAAAACAACGAAGAAGTTCAATATTGCTATCACTCCGGAAGGGACAAGAAAAAGAAATGATAAATGGAAAAAAGGATTTTATTATATAGCTTTAAAAGCAGAAGTTCCTATCCAATTGGCTTATATTGACTACAAAGACAAAGTCTTAAGCATCGAAAAACTTTTCACTCCTACGGGTGATGAAAAAGAAGATTTTAAAGTAATCAATGATTATTATAAGAATGTTAATGCCAGACACCCAGAATTGTTTGCATTAAACAAAATAGATTAACATTCTCAAGACTTTTCTGATTCTTATCTTGTTGCTGTAAAATAATCAATTCTTAATTTAAATATCTTAAAACGCCCTTCTTATGAACAAACACTTAAAAATATCAGTTATTCAATTCGATATAGGTTGGGAAAATAAAGATATAAATCTCGAGAATATTTCCAGATTAGTGAATAAAAATTCTGAAACTAATGAAACGGACATATACATTATTCCGGAAACATTCACAACAGGATTCACTATGAATTCTGAAGCCTTTGCAGAAACCACTGATGGAAAAACAATTAAAACGATAAAAAAACTGTCAAAAAAATACGACTGTGCTTTCTTCGGTTCGTTTATCTGTAAAGACCATAAGAGTATTTATAATCGTGGTTTTTTCATTACGCCTTACAGTGAAGATTATTATGATAAAAAACATTTGTTCAGTATTGGTTCCGAGACAGATCACTTCAGAGCAGGAAGTTCTCAAAAGATCATTTCGTATAAAGGATGGAATATTATGTTACAGATATGTTATGACTTAAGATTTCCTGTGTGGTGCAGAAACCAAAACAATGAATATGATATATTATTATTTGCAGCCAATTGGCCTAAGTCAAGACAGAGTGCCTGGGACATACTGCTACGAGCAAGAGCTATAGAAAACTGTTGCTTTGTTGCTGCAGCAAACAGAGTCGGAGAAGATAATAATAAAAATATATATCA
Organism: uncultured Bacteroidales bacterium; assembly: GCA_947074145.1. Lineage (GTDB taxonomy): Bacteria > Bacteroidota > Bacteroidia > Bacteroidales > JAUNSR01 > JAUNSR01. The sequence continues at coordinate 34,457 of CAMTOJ010000018.1, read as the reverse complement.
GGGAGGTTCTGCGATAATTGATATGAAAGGGACTTTATTGAGTCATTCAGATTCAGGAAAAGAAGAGATTCTTAATCACACTATCTCTTTAGATGACCTTAATAAATTCAGGCGTAAATTCCCCGTATGGGAAGATGCTGATAATTTCGAATTATTAAATAATGATGATTAGCGGATGAACTAATTGAATAGTTAATTACAATTAAACCGTAACATAAATATTAAATTACTTAATTATGAAAAAGTTAATGTATTTGGCAGCTATAATTTTATCTTCAACAATGTTGTTTAGCTGCAACTCTAAAAAAGATGACAAAAAAAGTGAGTCTAAATCTGCAATAGAATGTAAAAAAGATGACAAATCATCTTGTTGTACAAAATCTATCGACGGAGAATGGTCTTTGGTTAAACTGAACGGTAAAGATATTAATCCTGCAGATTCAATTTTCTTAGGATTCAGTGCAAAGGATGATTATAGAGTTTACGGGATGACCGGATGCAATAGACTTATGGGACAATTTAAATTGGATGGAGACAAACTTACTCTTGAAAATCTTGGCTCAACAAAAGCAATGTGTCATAACGACGCTATTGAAAGAGAATTTCTTGCTGCATTACCTGAGATAACTACTTTTAAAACAGAGTGTACTGAAACTGCCGAAACAATGACATTGTTTGACAAAGACAAAAAAGAGATCTTAGTGCTAACAAAGAAAATCAAAGCAGCGGACTCTGACGACAAAACAAAAAAAGAGGTTAAAGACACCACAAAAACTAAAGATGATTCAAAAGCTAAAGATGAAACATCTAAGCCAAACAAGAAAAAATAAATAATTGATAAAAAAATAGCCGGTCATAATCATTTTATTATGCCGGCTATTTTTTTATTATATTATTAATCCTGAGCAGGAAGATTCAACTCAAGGAAAAGCTCTTTAAGCTGAGCGTCATCAATCTTAGAAGGAGCATCATTCATTACATCTCTTCCTGAATTGTTTTTTGGGAAAGCGATACAGTCTCTTATCGTATCAAGACCTGCAAACATTGACACAAGTCTATCTAAGCCAAAAGCAAGACCGCCATGAGGTGGTGCGCCATATTTAAAGGCATCCATTAGGAATCCGAATTGATCCTGAGCCTGTTCATCAGAAAAACCTAACAACTGAAACATACGTTTTTGTAATGCTCCGTCATGAATACGAATAGATCCTCCTCCAAGCTCAACACCATTTATAACCATATCATATGCCCATGCTCTCACACTTCCCGGATCTGTATCAAGAAGTGAAATATCATCAGGATTAGGCATTGTAAACGGATGATGCATAGCATAAAATCTCTGAGAATCCTCATCCCATTCAAACAAAGGAAAATCGATTACCCATAATGGTGCAAATGTATCTTTATCTCTCAATCCCATTTTTGACCCCATCTCCAAACGAAGTTCACAAAGTTGTTTTTGTGTCTTACGTTTTTCTCCGCATAGTATCAAAACAAGATCTCCCGGTTTGGCATCGAATCTTTCTAACCAACCTTTTATAACCTCCGGAGCATAGAATTTATCTACAGATGATTTTACAGAACCGTCCTGTTCGTATTTTACATAAACAAGACCTTTGGCTCCGATTTGAGGACGTTTCACAAAATCAGTCAACTGATCAATCTGTTTTCTTGTATATGATGCACATCCTGTAGCACAGATACCCGCTACATAATCTGCCGAATCAAATACAGGGAAATTATATCCTGTTGTAAGATCTTTAATCTCAACAAACTTCATATCAAAACGAATATCAGGCTTATCACTTCCGTAGAAATTCATAGCATCTTCCCATGTCATACGCGGAAAGGCGCCGTCGAAATCAACATTTTTTACATATTTGAACAGATGACGCATAAGTTTTTCAAACATATTTAAAACATCCTCTTGTTCAACAAATGTCATCTCGCAGTCAATCTGAGTGAATTCAGGTTGACGATCTGCTCTTAAATCCTCATCTCTGAAACATTTTGCTATCTGGAAATATCTATCAAAACCCGACACCATCAAAAGCTGTTTGAAAAGCTGTGGCGACTGTGGTAATGCATAAAATTCTCCCGGATTCATACGAGAAGGAACGACAAAATCTCTTGCTCCTTCCGGTGTTGATTTTATAAGAATCGGAGTCTCTACTTCCAGAAAATTTTCAGCATCTAAAAAACGTCTTGTTTCAAATGCAATCTTATGGCGTAGCTCCATATTAGATCTTACATTGTTTCTTCTCAAATCAAGATATCTGTATTGCATTCTGATATCGTCACCTCCATCAGTATTATCTTCAATAGTGAACGGTGGTACAGCAGAGCTATTCAAGAGATTCATCTCATCAACAATGATCTCTATATCCCCTGTAGGAATATTGGCATTTTTATTAGATCTTTCAGATACAATACCTTTTATCTGAATCACATATTCTCTACCAAGCTTGTTGGCTCTTTCACAAAGTTCCTCATTAACATCATTATTGAAAACCAATTGAGTGACTCCATATCTGTCACGAAGGTCAACAAATGTCATCCCTCCCATTTTTCGGGTTTTCTGAACCCATCCGGCCAATGTCACATTCTGCGAAACATTATCAATTCGCAAATCTCCGCATGTACAGCTTCTTAACATATCCTATTGTATAAATTATATAATTCTTATATTCGAACTTATCATTATTAATCGCCGGGATTATCCGGCAAACAAACTGCAAATTTATAATAATAATATTGCATTACAACATTATAACTTTTAATCTTATTTAATGGCGATAAACAAAAAAGGTCATAATCTCTTGTGTTATGACCTTTTTTCTTTATATCCGCTTTTCTTATTGTTTATCTGTTATATCAAAGGTTGATTCTTGTTTTTTCACACTATCAAGCATACGTTTGAAGCGATACTGATTTATTATTATTGTGACGCCATAAAAAATAATACTTATGCCGAAAAATATTATTATTGCTTTTTCTACTGCAAATGGATTTATCAAAACCAAAACTCCTGCAAGAAGTAGAATAGCGGGAAATATCATATTGTAGAATTCAACATGTGCTCCCCCTTTCTTGGCAATTGTCATTATATTGAATTGTTGAATTGCGCCCAAAATAAGTAAGATACCAAATACCCATATAAATATCTCTCTGAATTTATCGGCAAAACACAATATTATTATACCTATTATTAATACAATAACTGAAAATATAGCCACAGGAGATTTTCTCACAAGCGACATAATAACGGGAACAGCACCGATTATAACAAAAAACCAACCTAATATAGCAACCATATAGTGAACTACCTGTCCGGGCCATATAGCCATAAGTAACCCGAGAAGAATCGCAAGAATTCCTGTAAAATAAGGAGAGGTGGCATTAATTTTTAAATTTTGCATAGCCTATAAGTTTAAAGTTTTTCAAATTCAATTAACCATTTACCTTATAAAACAAATATGTATTTCAAAAGTTGTAATATCAATATCTGACAAATAATTGAAACGTTAATCCGCTATAATCACGACTATTCATCCTGTCATTAGTAAAACAATATGCACCCTGCATTATGATATATTTATTCATATACCAATTCACGGCGGCATAATATTTAGTTATAGAATTACTCATCGTTCTATCATCTCTATATAGATCATATTTTGCTCCTACTCCAAATTTCTTATACACAGGAACCTCTGCAACAGCATACCAACCGTCAGATTTTAACGGTATATTATCTTTACCCAAAGTTCCTCCTCTTGAAGCAATATATTCCGAACGCGCAATATATCCGTTCGATTTATAACTTACGCCTACGGTCCATCTTTTTCTATCAACAGCCGCAGAATCGGGTCCGAAATCACCATCCCAATAACCGCCACCTATAAAAAGATCTTTAATAGGCTGAATAAATACAGATCCTATTAGATCTTTACCTTTATTCTTATCAGATTTATTGATACCCTCTCCGTTGAATACCCCCAAAGCATATTTGAAAAGATTATGATCTCCATATTTATAAAATTCTCCACCCACAGTAATACCGACATCTCTTCCTCCTGAGGCGTGCTCTCCGACCCTATCAAAGAAACCTCCCAGATTAAGCACATTCTGAGAATAATCGTTTACTGTTATTGCAAAAGGTGCAAGATAATTTTCAAATGTAAAATTTCTTTTCTGTTGACCTACTGTTACATTGAAAAATTCATATTTATTCCACGCCACCATTAAATCAAGAATTCTGACTGTTCCGGCAAATTCACTCTGAAATTTATATGAAAAATCAGGTGTTAAATTACCAGTAAGAGTCAGACGCGCGAATCGCATATCAAAACCCGGGGTTGATGAAGGCAAATCATCCCATCTATATCGGGTACAGAAGAAACCACTTACTTTTACAGAGTATTTATGTTCCGAGATAATTTTTTGGACATCTGTTTGTTCTTGAGAAGGGGTAGTTATTTTCTCAGCTTCCGGCATATTATTGTCTGAAGCAAAAATGTTACTTGAAAAAAAGATAATTGATATCAGTAACAATAATTTTCGCAACGTATTCTTAATCATTTTAAAATCAACCGTTTATATTAGACCAAAGAATACTTAACACAAGGATTCTCAAATCGTCGGCAAAGATAATATTTAGTTTTTTACGAAATCCAAAATCGATTGGATATATTAAATAAATTTTCATCCTTTTATACATATTGCTTAAAATATATCACTAAATCATATTTAAGATTTTATTATTTCTATTTCACTAAATAGAGTGATTCCATATAAATAAAAGCAATTAACTTTGCACAAGTGATTATATCACATAGATTTCAATCAGATTAATTTAGCTTATTCAATGAATCAAAATACAAAATTACCCGGATTTATCATTTCAATCATTCCTCTTATAGCTTTAATAGCAATGTTAGTGATAAATGTTCGCATTTTTGGAGATTCAGCTCTGGATGGTTCCGTGCAAATAGTATTACTTTCTGCATCAGCTCTTGTAGCGGGAATATCACTCTTTTCAAAAACCAGAAATTGGGCAGATCTCGAAAAAGGTATTATAAGCTCTATCTCAACATCTACATCTGCTATAATACTATTACTCTTAATTGGTGCTTTGGCTGGGACATGGATGGTGAGCGGGATAATTCCTACAATGATATTCTATGGATTAAAATTTATTAATCCTACATTCTTTTTAGTCACCTCTTGTATTGCAGCTGCGATTGTATCGGTAAGCTCAGGTAGCTCCTGGACCACAATTGCTACGATAGGGATCGGATTGCTTGGCATAGGAAAAGCATTGGGATACGAAACAGGATGGGTAGCGGGAGCGATAATCTCCGGAGCTTATTTTGGAGATAAGGTATCCCCTCTTTCAGAAACGACCAATATGGCATCGAGCGTAGCTGAAGTTCCGATTTTCAGACACATCAGATATATGATGATTACAACTGTTCCATCTTTTGTAATCGCTCTTATAATTTATCTAATTTACGGATTGAATTTCTCAAGCTCTTCTGTTATAGATTCAACCGAATTAATATCCGCTCTTTCGGAAAACTATAATATCAGTCCAGTGTTGTTCATTGTGCCGATTATAACGTTTCTTATGATTCTTCGAAAAGTACCTGCCATAGTTGTGGTATTCACATCTGTTATCACGGGAGCTATTTCGGCATTTATCTTTCAACCAGATATGCTTAATGCACTTTCAGCCGGCGAGAATGGAACTTTTATTGATAAACTGTCAGCCATCGTGCGCATAATGTATGGCAAAACAACACCGGAAACAGGAAACGAAGTATTAAACACTCTTGTCGCGACAAAAGGGATGAGCGGAATGCTAAATACTATCTGGCTGGTGATATGTGCCATGACCTTCGGTGGCGTTATGGAGGCGAGCGGAATGTTGCAAACAATAACAAAAAAAATGGCAACCTTAATGAAATCAACATTTTCGACAGTTGCCGCAACAACCACTTCTTGCCTGTTTCTTAACACCGCAGCTGCCGATCAATATATTGCAATACTTCTACCGGGAAGAATGTTTCTTGATACATACCGAAAAAAAGGGATCCCTGACGAACTTTTAAGCAGAACCCTTGAAGATACAGCCACTGTTACCTCTGTTCTTATTCCATGGAATACTTGCGGAATGGCACAATCTTCAGTATTAGGAGTAATGACTCTTACATATATGCCATTTTGCTTTTTCAATATTATTAGTCCTATAATGACATTAATAGTTGCAGCATTCGGTTTTAAAATTAATCAGCGCACCTATACTTCCGAAATTGAAGTTGTAGAAAATGAGGTGCAACAAGCTGTATCTAAATAATTAGTCCAAGCCATAAATAAAGTCGGCTGTTCCAAACATCTTAATGATGAAAGGAACAGCCGCTATTTTTTTATTTACAGTTCAATTTACAAAGCCTCTTCCAAAGCCTGAACCGCAGTTTTTTTCCCATTAGCCACATCTCTGAATAGTGCTATATGATCGATCAAGGCCTCAGAAGGGATCATGGATATTTTATCAAGTATATCTTCGCTTATTATAGATTCGGAATCGGTCAAATGATTGATTTCAAAAATCAGACTCTCTTTTTCAAGAATAATGAAAGATCCAAAGCCGATAGCTTCATTTAGAAGGTTTGCCAGAACACAAAGTTCAGGATAGTTTTGCGTAGGCAATTCCTCCGGATATATTGCCTGACACGATAAAACATTCATATCAAGATCATAATAATATCTTGTTTGCACCTCTTCTGCGTCAGATTGCATATCGACAAAAAGAGTATAAGAATCTTTATCATATTCCGGTTCGTATCCACGTTGTTTTAGAAAATTCGTTATTTGCCTTACTGGGTTCATATTTTTATTTACAGGTTTAGAAATTATTTATAGTGCAAATATAAATATTGTCTGTCATTAAAATTCAACTACACGTAAGTAAAAAATAAATATATACTGTTCTTTTCGGAAACACTTACTTTGACCAATAAGCTCTGTTGTTATGGTCGAAAACTCCTTAGCAGTAACCGGGTTCGACATCAGCTAATGGCCTGTTTGGTTGTAGCTATGGAGTTTTCGACCATAGCAGAGAAGTTTAACGAAAATAGCAAAGACCACAAAAAAGAGCTAAGGGAAAATAAAAAATGACATATCATAATCAAAAATTTCATTATTAAACGCCTATATATAAAAATCAAATGAGCTGAAATGGGTTTAATTACATTCTTCAAATATGTTTAATAATCCAAATAATATATTAAGTGTGATAAGAAACAAAACAGTTTTGTACCTTTGTGAAAATTTTATTATACAAAATGGATAATCTTATAAGACTTAACAAATATCTGAGTGACAATCTTTCCTGCACACGCAGAGATGCAGATACATATATTGAATCGGGCAGAGTGAAAGTGAACGGAGTGAAACCGATTTTCGGGATGAAAATCGATCCTAATTCAGATAAGGTATATTTTGACGGTAGACTGATTGAGAACGTTGAAGAAAAGATTTTTATCTTATTCAATAAACCTGAAGGTATCTCCTGCTCTACTGAAATTAATATCAAAGATAATATTACTAAATATGTAAGATATCAGGATCGACTTTTTAGTATTTTCAGATTAAGTCGCGAAAATGAAGGGCTTATATTATTAACAAATTCCGGAGAGGTTGCTCATGAGTTCGCTCCTTATATAAATAATATTCCGAAAGAATATATCATATCTTTCAACCGCGCCGTACCTGCTGAAAAGCTAAACGAAGTGATAGCAAAAGTGATAAAGTTGGGGATTCCTGCTAGTTCATTCACTCTGAAAAAAATAAATGAATACACATTACTGTTAAGTTCAAATAGTGAAATAGCCGAAAGCGTATGTGAAGTTTGCAGAAGACAAGATTTTATTAATGTTGCATGCCGAAGAGAAACACTATTAGGCATGAATATAAAAAGTCTGACTCCCGGCGAATGGCGTTTTTTAACTCCTCAAGAAGTGGATTCTCTTACAAATTACATAAGATCCAATGATCCGGGTAAAGAAAGAGCTGTAAAACCGGTGGCAAAAACAGATGATAAAATCACCACTTGGCAATCGGAATTAAAAAGAAATAAAGAATTAAAACTGGCAGAGGCTGCTCAGAATCCGAAATCCAAAACTCTTAGATCAGGTAGAAAGAGATCTGAGAAAAATGCAAATTCAAAAGCTGCTTTATTAACGCCATCAAAGAAAAGCAAGTCTGAGTCTACTAAAAGTGCCAGAACAGAAGCAAAGAAAACAGGCATGAGATTTGAAGATGCCATCAATAATAAGAATATAATTGATTCGGCAAGAAAGATGAAGAATGACAGAAAAGGAGGCAAAGGAAATTCTGAATCTAAAAAATCGACATCTTCTAATCGCAGAAGACGATAGTAACTCCAATTATTTGTAATAACAAACATTTGAAACAGATTTAAGCTGCAGAATCAGATAGTTATAACATACAAAAAAATCTCCGAAAGTTTTCTTATGAAACTTATTCGGAGATTTTTTATATTTTTTTTTATCGTTACACTTACGTATATCTTATTTTTCCACAAGCTTTTATTTTAGCTTTTACAGAAGTATTCTTATCGTAAAAATATCTTTTCAAGATATGATTAATAATTCATCGTCACAGGTGATGATAAAATATTTCTCAATTTTTTACGCCCCTCAAAAGCTCTGCTCTTTAGGGTTCCTACCGAGATACCGGTCTTATCGGAGATCTCCTGATATGAGTATCCGGCCAATAACAAAGATATAGGATTTTTATATTTATCCTCAAGCTTCATAATGGCCTGTCTTAAATCTGATATAGAAACATCTATATCATCGCAAAATAACGATACCTGATCATCTGCTGCAAAAAAACTAGTTGTAATGTTTTCCTTCAATATGCGTTGTTCAATCGCTGAACGACGATAATTATTGATAAACACATTCTTCATCAATGTGAAAACCCATGCTTTGAAGTTTGTGTCTGCAGTGTATTTCTCTTCTTTATTTAATACTTGAAGAGAAGTTTCTTGTAACAAATCTTTCGCATCATCAACATTGCCTGTAATCCCTACTGCATGTCGATATAGCTTGTCTTGTAAGTTTAAAAGTTGCTGTTGAACACTAAGGTAAGTCATAATAGTAATTTGTTGGATTGTTTTTAATGGTTTAATTTTTAAAATCTAAAATGACATCTCATTACGCATGCTCATCTTCCTTGCAGAAATAATCATTGTAATAATTATAATCTTCAATGAATTCTTAGCTATGAACAGCAAATATAATAGAAATTTTGGATATATGTAAAAAATAGTATCTTTTTTATTCTAATAATTAATTTTTTGCCCCCAAACGCCCCCAGAGGCGCTTTTATTAATCTTTTTCACACTTATTTAGCTTTTGGTTGTTAATTTAAGGGCATTATTTTAACTTATAATAATGCAAATTTGACAAGTAATTAATAACGATGTTATATATAAAATGGATATTAGACAATATAATAAAAGATGTATAACTCTTTACATTAACACAACAAAGGGATCGTTATTAACATATATCAATCAATTTTCGACAACTTTTATCACAAAATAAACACTCTACCTAAAAGAATCATCTTGCAGTTAAACAATGAAAAATTGGACATATGATAGTTGAAAAAAGAATATCTTTGATTGAAAAACGTGTCTTTTTTATTGAAAAAGATTCTTTTGAATATAAAAAAAATAAAACTTTGAGTTTTAATTATTCATTAATAAATCCGATATGGAACTTAACCATCTGACAGAAATAGCAATAAAGACATCTTTACTTGCCGGAGCTGAAATTCTAAAAATTTACAATGATCCTGAAAGTGACTTCAATATTCAATCAAAAGCAGACAATTCGCCACTTACAATAGCAGACCAAAAAAGTAATGATGTAATTGTAAAAGATCTTATTGGTACCGGGATTGCAATTTTGAGTGAAGAAGAAAAAGAGGTTCCGTATTCTGAAAGATCGGCAAATAAAAATTTATGGATTGTTGATCCTCTTGACGGGACTAAAGAGTTTATCAAACGAAATGGTGAGTTTACTGTAAATGTTGCTCTTGTTGAAAACGGAACACCAGTAATAGGTGTAGTTTATGTTCCTGTATCTAATACTCTATATTTTGCAAATAAAGAGATCGGATCTTTCAAAATAGATGGAGAGACCTTATTATCATCTTCATTTTTTTTGGATAATAATAGAAACGGGCTCCTGTCATTTATAAGTAATGCAGAAAAGCTGCCACTTTCTTCTTTATCAAAAAATGATAACGAAATAACTGTCGTAGCCTCTCGCTCTCACAATAATGAAGAAACAGAAAAATATATATCCGACTTGAAAACCAAATATAAGGATGTTATTATTGTCTCAAGCGGAAGTTCTATAAAGATTTGTCTTGTAGCTGAAGGTATAGCTGATGTATATCCAAGATTTGCTCCTACTATGGAATGGGATACAGCAGCGGGCCATGCAGTAGCCTTATATGCAGGAAAACAGGTTTTAATGACTGATGAAAAAACATCATTATATTATAATAAAGAAAATTTACTTAATCCTTATTTTATTGTAAAATAACGCTCGAAGCAATTCGATTTTATTAAATAGAAATAATTTATTTCATGATGCAATAAAACTGAAGTATCTTCACGATATTATTATTAGAGAATAATTTTTATTAATCACTGAATCACCTTATTACCTAAAATAAGGAGGATATTCAAATATATAATCCCTTACTATTCGAATGACAATACAAGGTTTTTATATTCTTTTTCTCATTATAGTAATGATTGCTATATTGATAAAAGACAAACTTCGTCCGGGTATAGTACTATTTACAGTCGTTGTATTAATGATGGTAGGTGGTGTAATTGACTCTAAAGAAGCACTTATTGGTTTCAGCAATAAAGGAATGATAACCGTTGGATTGCTGTATTTGGTCAGTGAAGGGGTAAGTAGAAGTGGCGCGTTAAATAAAATAGCACAATTGATGCTACCCTCAAAGAAGGGTAATTTTACAAAAATGCTTTCAAGAATGTTGATTCCGGTTTCAGCATTATCGGCATTTTTAAACAACACACCCATTGTCATAATTTTTGCACCAATGCTAAAAAAATGGTCTGAATATGTCAATGTACCCTCAAAAAAAATCCTTATACCTCTCTCCTATGCCACAATTTTGGGTGGTATGTGTACCGTTGTGGGTACAACAACCAATCTTGTTGTAGATGGCATGATGATAAGTGAAACAGGTAAAGGTATGCCCATTTTCGAAATCGGAAAGGTTGGTCTTCCAATTGCTTTAGTTGGTTTGCTTTATATAATATTCGCATCAAGATATCTCTTACCTAAAGATGAAGATATTATCAATAATGAAAAAGATGTTATAAAGGAGTATTATTATGATGTAACAGTTCCTGAAAACAGTAAATATATTGGTAAATCAATAATAAATGGACATTCAGATATAATACCCGATATTAAAGTAAAAAGTATCAGATCCAATGGAGAACTTATCGAAGTGGAAACCTCTACACATTGTATTACGAATAATGATAAGTTTGAGATAGCGGGTAAATCATCTCTTTTAAATGTATTGATGAACAATAAAGATCTGACACTTAATTGTCTGCACAATCATGAGAGTACATTCAGAGAGAAGGCAACAATACAAGTTGAGGCTGTTTTGGCTCCCCGTTTTCCGGGTATTGGGAAAACTCTGGCCGAGTTTGACTTTTATCGTCATTACGGAGCAGCTGTTATGTCGCTTCACCGAAACGGTTCAAGAATAACAGAGAATCTGAATGATTTGAAACTTCAGGTTGGAGATAATCTTATATTACTAACAGATGACTCGTTTATGCCCGCATGGGGTGACTCTTCTGTATTTTATTTACTATCTCAAACAGGAGAGGTAAGAAAGAAAGAGAGTCCAAAACGCCGATTATTTGCTCTTGCACTTACAGCATTAATGATATTCGGTGCTGCCGTAGGCGATAAGATTGATATACCGAACTTCAGAATAGATATGTTTTCAATGGCAGCAATTACTACTGTAATAATGGCATGGACAAATCTCTTCCCGGTTAAAAAATATACAAAATTTATATCCTGGGATGTAATGATAACAATTGCTTGTGCTTTCGCGATAAGCAAGGGTATGATGAATTCGGGAATTGCAGGTTTTATTGCAAAAAATACTATCGGGGCAGTTTATGATTTTGGTCCTCAGGTTGTACTTGCCGTTTTGTTTCTTATCACATGTCTCTTTACTGAGATTATCACAAATAATGCTGCAGCGGCACTTGCATTTCCAATTGCGCTTGAGGCATCCAGACAATTAGGAGTCGATCCGTTGCCTTTCTTTATTACGATTTGTATGGCTGCTTCTGCAAGCTTTCTGACTCCGATAGGGTATCAGACAAATCTTATAGTTCAGGCAATAGGAAATTATAAATTTTCAGATTATCTGAAAGTAGGGTTACCTCTTTCGATAATAGTGTTTATAATGTCGGTTATCCTAATCCCGATTATATGGCCATTCTAAAAACAAAGATATAGGCCGATTATAAAAAACAAAGAAATTAGAGTTTATGAATAACAATAATATATATCCGATTTTCGATAAAACACTTCAAAGAGAAGACAGAGAGCAAATGCTTAATCAAAAATCAAAAGTGCTTTGGTTTACAGGTCTCTCAGGGTCGGGCAAAAGCACTCTTGCTATCGCTCTTGAAAGAGAGCTGGCTAAGCGTGGCTTATTGTGCTATCTCTTGGATGGTGATAATATAAGAACCGGTATAAACAATAATCTTGGGTTTTCAACAGAAGATAGAAAAGAGAATATACGACGTATTGCAGAAGTTGCAAAACTTTTTGCTGATTGTGGAGTGATAACGGTTGCAGCTTTTATAAGTCCCACAAATCAGATCAGAGAGATGGCAAAGAGTATAATCGGAGAAGATAATTTTCTTGAAGTATTTATAAGTACACCTTTGGAAGAGTGTGAACGTCGTGATATAAAAGGGTTGTATAAAAAAGCAAGAAAAGGGGAAATAAAAGATTTTACAGGAATCTCCTCTCCTTTTGAGGCTCCCGAAAATCCTTTCTTAAACATTGATACAACCGGTAAGGATATTAAAGAGTGTATTGATATCATATTAGAGAGTGTCTTATCTAAGGTATCAATATAAAAACTACATTATTAAGAAAATCAAATCATTTATATAATATGTCTGATTATAATTTAAGTCATTTAAGACAGTTGGAAGCTGAGTCTATTCATATAATAAGAGAGGTAGCTGCAGAATTTGAAAATCCTGTAATGCTTTACTCAATCGGAAAAGACTCATCGGTTATGGTGCGTTTGGCTGAAAAAGCTTTTGCTCCCGGCAAGGTTCCGTTTCCACTAATGCACATAGATTCAAAATGGAAATTTAAAGAGATGATAGATTTCAGAGAGAAATATGCAAAAGAGCATGGCTGGACTCTGATTGTCGAATATAATAAAGAAGCATTTGAAGAGGGTGTCGGACCATTCTCGCACGGAAGTAAGGTACATACAGATCTTATGAAAACCCAGGCATTGCTTGCCGCTCTTAAGAAACACGGTTTTGATGCCGCTTTCGGTGGTGCACGTCGTGATGAAGAAAAATCGAGGGCAAAAGAGAGAATTTATTCTTTCCGTGATAAATTTCAACAATGGGATCCCAAAAATCAACGTCCTGAACTTTGGGATATATATAATGCTAAAGTAAACAAGGGTGAATCTATTCGTGTCTTCCCTCTTTCTAATTGGACAGAGCTTGATATATGGCAATATATAAGACTTGAGAATATTCCTATTGTTCCTCTTTACTATGCTAAAGAAAGACTTGTGACTGAATATGAGGGAACAAAAATTCTTGTTGATGACGATAGAATGCCTAAAGAATTTGTAGATAAGGCAAAAATGGAGATGGTCAGATTCAGAACGCTTGGATGCTATCCTCTTACGGGTGCAATTTCATCGGAAGCGGCAACAATAGAAGAGATAGTTGAAGAGATGATGACTACAACTAAATCTGAGCGTTCGACACGCGTTATCGACTTCGATCAGGAAGCGAGTATGGAGCAAAAGAAACGTGAGGGATATTTCTAAATTCTTTATTTTATTGATTCAATGGAAAAAAACAAACTAAATATAAAAGAGTTTCTTGACAGAGACGAACAGAAAGATTTGCTAAGACTTCTTACAGCGGGGTCGGTAGATGACGGTAAATCAACTCTTATCGGTCGTTTACTTTATGATAGCAAAAAACTTTATGAAGATCAGCTTGATGCTCTTGAAAGAGATAGTAAGCGTGTTGGTAATGCAGGTGCGGGTGAGATTGATTATGCTCTTCTTCTTGACGGTTTAAAGGCAGAAAGAGAACAAGGTATCACTATTGATGTTGCTTACAGATATTTTTCTACAAACAAACGAAAGTTTATTATAGCAGATACTCCGGGACACGAACAGTATACAAGAAATATGATTACAGGTGGCTCTACTGCCAATCTGGCTATCATCCTTGTTGATGCACGTACGGGTGTAATCACTCAAACCAAACGTCATACATTCCTTGTTTCTTTATTGGGAATAAAACATGTAGTACTTGCTATCAACAAGATGGACCTTGTGGATTATAGCCAGGAGGTGTTTGATTCTATCGTTGAGGATTATAAATCGTTTGTAACTCGTCTTGATATTCCGGATATCAAACCAATTCCAATCTCTGCTCTTAAGGGAGATAATGTGGTGGAGAGATCTGAGAATATGGCTTGGTATAATGGTGAGTCGCTTCTTGAGTTTCTTGAGAATGTACATATCGGTGCAGATTATAATTATGAAGATTTCCGATACCCAGTACAATATGTACTGAGACCGAATCTTGATTTCAGAGGTTTTTCGGGAAAGGTTTCTTCAGGTATAATAAAGAAGGGTGATGAGGTAATGGCTCTTCCTTCAGGGAAAAAGTCAAAAGTAAAGGGTATTCATACTTATGAGGGTGAGATTAATGAAGCCTTCCCTCCTATGTCTGTCACTTTAACTCTTGAGGATGAGATTGACATCTCTCGTGGCGAGATGATTGTTAAGCCGGAGAATCAACCCTCAATAGATCGTCATTTTGAGGCGATGCTTGTTTGGATGGATGAAGAGGCTATGGATCCTAAAAAGCATTTCTTTATCAAGCATACAACTAATGTCACAAAGGCGAGAATTGATGATATAAGATATAAGGTCAATGTTAATACTCTTGAACAGAGTAAGGCTGATCATTTCGAATTGAATGAGATTGGACGTGTGGTGATTACTACGAATAAACCGCTTTTGTTTGATTCATATAAAAAGAATAAATCGACAGGTGCTTTTATACTTATCGATCCTATGACAAATAATACTTGTGCCGTGGGTATGATAATTGAAAAGCTGAACAATAAAGATCTGCCTTCCAGAATCAATGATATCAATCGTGAGCGTGCTCAACAGGGTGAATCGCTTGTATCAACAAGAGAAAGAGAGGAAAGACTGGGACAAAAGGGTCAGACATTGTGGATCACCGGACTTGCCGGAAGCGGTAAACGTGAACTTGCTTATGTATTAGAGCGTCGTCTTTTTGATGAAGGTAAAACAGTAGTTGTTCTTGAGGGTTCAATGGTGAGAGCGGGGCTTTCAAATGAACTTGATTTCACATCTACTGATATTGCTGAGAATCTGCGTCGTGTGGCTCACGTTTGTAATATTCTTAATGCGCAGGGTGTAATTACTGTGTGTGCGTTCCGTTCTCCTGATGAATCGATAAGGGAACAGGTTAGAGATATTATTGGTAAAGAAAGATTTACTCTTATCTATATGGATGAATCTCTTGAGGATTGCAAAAAGTGTGACGAAGATCTATATCGTAAGGCAGAAGAGGGATTGATTGATGATGTTCCGGGTGTGGATACTAAGTATGATGTTCCTCAAGATGCTGATTATAAGATCAAAAAATCAAACTTCGAGGCAATAGAGGAATTGATAAGAAGAATTTAAATAATATATCCTGCAACTCTATTCATGTTGCAGGATAAATAGAATAACTAATTGCAATATTTTGAAATTAGTTTTTATAAGGTTTAATCATATTATATTAAAAAATGGGGTTATTAGAATTCAGCAAACTACCTGTAAATACAATGGTGGGTGCAAAATGGAATACATTCAAACGTACATCGGCAAATCAACCCATAGATAAAGGTTTTAAAAATAAATATTTTCTTACTAAATCTATTTGTCGTCTTCTTTCTCTTCTTCAACCGATAGAGAATAAAAAATTAAAAAAGATTGAGAAGGAAACATTTCAATATGAAGATGAACCTGTTTTCATTCTCGGACACTGGAGAAGCGGTACAACTTTTGTTCACAACATATTAGCTCTTGATAAACATTTCGGTTATAATACAACTTATCAAACCGTATTTCCTAATTTGATGCTTTTCGGTCAATCGTTCTTTAAAAAGAATATGGCTTTTCTTATGCCTGATAAGCGTCCTACCGATAATATGGAGCTGAATGTGGACTTACCACAGGAAGAGGAGTTTGCACTGGCTAATATGACAACTGTAAATTATTATAATTTCTGGTTTTTCCCTAAATCATGGGATTATTACACAGATCATTATCTTACATTCAAAAAAGCATCTGCGGCAGATAAAAAGGAATTTCAAGATACTTTCCGCCAATTAGTGAAGATCTCTCTTCATAATACTAACGGTACACAATTCTTGTCTAAGAATCCCCCTCACACTGCGAGAATAAAGGAGATACTTGAAATATATCCAAAGGCAAAATTCATTTACCTTGTACGTAATCCTTACACTGTATTTGAATCTACTCGCTCTTTCTTTACAAATACAATTCAGCCTCTAAAACTACAGGATTTCTCAAATGAAAAGATTGAGGAACAGATTCTGAAAGTTTATAAGACTATGTATGATAAATATGAAGAGGATAAAGTACTTGTACCTGAGGGCAATCTTATAGAAGTGAAGTTTGAAGATATTGAGGCTGATGCGCTTGAAATAACAAAGAAGATCTATTCTACTCTTAATCTTCCGGGATTCAAAGAAGCTGAAGCTGATATAGTGGCTTATCTTGATAAGAAAAAAGGTTATAAGAAGAATAAATACAATTATGATCCTCGCACAGTAGAGCTTGTGGAGAAGAATTGGAAATTTGCTCTTGACCGCTGGGGTTATTCTTTATAATATTTGTGTCACATAAAAGATAGTAGACATGCTAAAAAGGTTTTATTTGTTTAGTGCGGCTCTTGTTATGACTCTCTCTTTGTTTGCTGAGGAAATCTCTAAAAATAATGCTTTTCCATATTCAGATATGAATACTTGGGTAAGAAGGGAGATGAAAGAGAGTGGAATTATCGGTGGAAAGACAAAGGTCCTTTATGAGATAGGAAAGACAGATACCATAATCGGTGAAAAGGTTAGAGAAATAGGTGATTCGCCTTGGGAAACTTCAAGTGTTTATGCTAAGGTTTCAGGAATTGTAAAGGTTAGTAGCACTGTTTTTCCGGAGGAAAGAGATGGTGGTTATTGCGCCCGTCTTGAAACTCGTCTTGAAGAGGTGGTTGTGCTTGGAATAATAAATATTAAAGTTCTTGCCACTGGTACTTTCTTTCTTGGTTCAATTGCCGAACCGGTCAGAGATAGTAAAGATCCGATGCAAAAACTAATGCAGGGTATCGAATATGATAAGCGTCCTAAGGCTATTAAGTTTGATTATAAGGCAAAAACCGGTGGAAATAGAATAAAGGCTACAGGATTTTCGAAATCTAAACTTGATGGTAAGAATGCGGCTGAAGTCTCGGTTATTCTTCAAAAAAGATGGGAGGATGAGGGTGGAAACATATTTGCCAAACGTATAGGTACCGGTTGGGTAAGATTAGATAAATCTCAGCCTGATTGGATAAACGGTTATGAACTGCCTATTAAATATGGAGATATTTCTAAGGACCCCGATTTCAAAGATTATATGGATCTTCAATTTGGAGATAAGATAATTTGTGGTAAAAATTCAAAGGGGCAAAATAAACAGATCAGCGAAGTTCAATGGGGAAATGAAGATGACGTGCCAACTCATATCATCGTTAGATTTTCTTCCGGATATGGAGGTGCTTATGTAGGTGCTGTGGGTGATATTTTATGGATCGACAATGTCGAAATTGTAGAATAATAATTATTAATCAGCAAATCTCATATTTCTCTTATCGTTTGTTTAATCATTTTGGATTATACATTTTTTAGTTGATAATATCATATTATAGTTTGATGTATATCAGAAATTACAAAGTGACTTTAAACAGAACTCCTTAGTGAATTTATATACAAATTTCAGCGTTAATATAAGCAAGAATTTCGGAGAGATAATATTCTGACACTAAAAATAGTTTTAATAAAATAAGGGCCTCAAATCAGAGAAATCTAATTTGAGGCCTTTATTTTTTAGGTTTATGGTAAGTGTACTTATCCAAAATAAGGACAATAATTAGGATCCAAAACAAATTTTTCCATCTCCTTCTCTATATCATTAAGCATTTCAATTCTTTTATCCTGACTACATTCAGTCACATTGAAAAACATTTTATGGAAACATAAAGGTGATCCGCAAAACTCAAATATATTTTTTTCAAGACATTTATCTATAAACACATTTGATTTATCGGAATCAGGATATACATTGTCCATTGAAAATGTATTGATAATTCCAAATTTCTTATTACCAAGAAGACCTTTGAATCCACCATTTACATTTGTATATGCAAATCCATGATTAAATACTCTATCAAAATATCCTTTTAAAATCGCTGGAACATAACCCCACCATATCGGTGCAATTATTGTAATTTTATCTGCGGCTTTAATAAACTTCTGCTCAACTACAACATCGTGAGGTGCATGGCCCCCATGTAGTTTACGCATGTCATCTTCACCGTAACATGGATTAAAACCCATTTTATATAAATCACGAACCTCTACGTTTGCTCCTAAACGTAATAATGTATCCTTAACCCTCTCCAATATCGCATGATTGAAACTTTGAGGATTCGGATGTGCTATAATTATGAGATGTTGCATTGCTTATATTTGTTTATATTGTTTTGTATAAAACAAATAATTAGCTTAAAAGTTCGGAATTATCTAAATTTAATTTAATCACATAATGTTAAATTTTATCTTGAGTAATTCTCAGTATATAAATTTGTAATCACTTTGTCTGTATAGTGTAGAAAAATATAATTATCACATAGTTGAGTAATAAAGAATATGAGCCCCAAACTCATTAAACCATATTCATATTCAAATGATTCGTTTCTTAAAAACAGTATAAGCAATATAACTGAGATAATAAATTTTGCCACTTTACAGAATATATAATTATAAAGAAATCCACTTACACTGCGACACTGACCTATAAATATCATGATAGACATTATAAATGTTATCACTGCAAATACACCAAAGAAGTTTAATACGTATTGCATATGATTATCAAGGTAAAAGGCATATAACATCAGATAGTTTAGAAAACAAACAATGATAATTGGAATCATATATATCTTCCAAATTGACAGGAATGGATAGTTATCAATTAGATGGCGTGGCATATTCATTACTTTATTATAAAACATTAGAGGTAATGAATAGTTTATTTCCTAAACTATGGTTTTGGTATGAATATTCTGGAATTTAAAGGTTATTATTTTGCTTGTACCAATATTTAATTTTTATTTCATTTTTACCTCCTTCCTCTCTTCTCAATTTAATTATATAGTATTATTAACGTAAAAAAAAAGATTAAACCACATATAACTTTGTGATTTAATCTTCTTTTAATTAAACATTCGCTAATAAAAATTATTTTTAATTTTTTCTGATTATCTGAGGAATATTATTTTCGCAATGAAGACTACAGAAAGTAAATACATTGGAATTCCGATTTTCTTATAATCGCCTGCAAGAATATGTATTCCTACATATGTTAATACTCCAAATATTATTCCATCTGCAATACTGTATGATAATGGAGTCATTACAATTGTTATAAATGCAGGAATGGCATTCCTATAATCTTCGAAATCAATATCCGATACAATTGTTATCATAAATAATCCAACTATAATCAGTGCTGCCGAGGTTGCACATATAGGAACAATATTGAATATCGGAGCTATAAATAGGGAAAGAAAAAAGAACAATGCGGTGAAAACAGCTGTTAATCCGGTTCTACCTCCTGCTGCCACTCCTGAGGCACTCTCAACGAATGAAGTAACGGTACTTGTACCAAGTGATGCTCCTATCGTTGTTGCAATTGCATCTGATAGAAATGCTCTTTTACTATTGTTAGGATTCCCATTTTTATCGATAAGACCTGCCTT
Organism: uncultured Bacteroidales bacterium; assembly: GCA_947074145.1. GTDB lineage: Bacteria > Bacteroidota > Bacteroidia > Bacteroidales > JAUNSR01 > JAUNSR01. Next base: position 13,930 of record CAMTOJ010000018.1, on the reverse strand, counting down.
TGTACAAACTGCGATAAGTGTTCCTGCAGTATCGAAAAGATCCATAAAGATAAAGGTAAGAACCACTACAAGCATATCCATCGACATCAAACGTGTAAAGTCCATCTTGAAAAGTACGGGAGAAATTGAGGGTGGTAAACTAAATGGAGTAAAACCGTCATCAAATGAAACAATGCCAAAAGGAATAGCAAGAATTGTGGTTATTAGCATTCCTATCAACAATGCCCCTTTTATATTTTTTATTAATAAAACGCCAATCAATACTACAGAAAATATTGTCATGAAAACTTTAGGATCTGTCAGATCTCCCAATTTTGAAATTACAGGTCCACTAACTATTACACCTGATCCTGAGAGTCCAATTGTCGTTATAAACAATCCTATTCCTACCGATATACTCAATTTCATGGTTTGCGGAATAGCCTTTACTATGGCTTCTCTTATATTGAAAAGTGTAAGAAGTATAAATATTACTCCTTCTATAAAAACTGCAGCAAGAGCCATCTCCCACGAATACCCCATCTGTAAAACAACGGTATATGCAAAAAAAGCATTTAATCCCATTCCCGGGGCAAGCGCAACAGGAAGATTGGCAATTATCCCCATCAAAAGACATCCTATTATTGCAGAAATTGCTGTTGCTGTAAATACTGCATCTTTATCCATTCCGGTTTCTGATAGGATGGCGGGATTAACCATCAATATATAAGCCATTGTCATATAAGATGTCATTCCGCCTATGAATTCCGCTTTGGGTGAGGTTGAATGTTCTTTAAGTTTAAAAAGTTTCTGGGTGAAAGAATTATACATTTTAGTTCCTATAAAATATTAAAGCGTGACAATCTGCCACGCTTTAATATAAAATTTATTGATCAAAAATTATTTTTTATTTTTCTGTTGTTGGCGCATTGCAGCTTGTTGCTGGCGTTGAGCTTCCTCAAGTCTTGCCATAAATCCGCTTTTCTTTTTTGGCTTCTTTGCATTGTCCAACATTTGAGCTCTTAATTTATCTTCATTAATAAATAAACGAACTCCGTAAGTCTGCCCAATTGTGATAAGCAGAGAAACAAAATAATAATAACTTAATCCGGCTGCATAGTTATTGAAAAATACCATAAACATTACCGGCATCATATATTGCATCACTTTCATTCCTCCCATTCCAGGCTGATTCATTGTATTAGCACTCATACTTAAATGAATATATACAAGATTAGTCGCTGTCATCAGAAGACAGAATAAAGAGATATGGTTTCCGAAATATGGTGTAATCAAAGGAATATATCCTGTCCAACTTACTATAGAATCATAAGTCGAAAGGTCTTTTGCCCATAGGAATGATTCACCTCTAAGTTCTATCGAAGATGGAAAAAATTGAAACAATGCAAAGAGAACCGGCATTTGGAATAACATCGGAAGACATCCTCCCATTGGATTAACTCCGGCTTTTGAATATAATGCCATTGTTTCCTGTTGACGTTTCATCTGATTTTCCGTTCCCGGGAATTTATCATTTATCTCTTGAATCTCAGGACGAATGACTCTCATTTTGGCTTGAGAGAGATATGATTTATATGTGAAAGGGAAAATTATCAACTTGATGAAAATAGTCAAGAGAAGAATAATTATACCATAATTAGAGATATATTTTCCAAGGAAAGTAAATATAGGTATAACAATATAAACATTAACCCATCTGAATACACTTGCTCCAAGAGTTACAAGTTTTTCTAGTTTCAGATCAGCATCTTTTCCATATTCATTGTCAATATCTTTAAGTAGAGGATATAAATTTGGTCCAAGGAAAAAGTCAAATGATGCCATGTTAACTTCTTTGGTATTTATATCGATTTCAGCTTCAGATCTGAATTTTTTAAGATATTCACCCTCTTTTATAATTCGTGAATCAAGTACTGCATTTGAGAATCCCTCTTTTGCAATAAGTACAGATGAGAAGAACTGATTTTTATATCCAATCCATTTAAGTCTACCTGTGATAGCTTCTTTTTGGTCTTTATCAGCTTTAAGATAATCGACATCATCATTGATAAACTTATAATATAGATTACTGTTTCTTTCTTCAAATACTCTACCCTTCTCCTGTCTGCGTAAGTTTTGAGTCCAAATAAAGTTGGCAAAAGATGATGTAGGAGATAATACTCCTGCAATGTTCTTTTGTTGAATATCAAATTTTATAACATAACTATTGGGAGCGATTGTATATACAAAATCAATGAAAGCATCATCACCGGCATTAAGACGCATTCTTAAAACCTGATTTCCATCAATCTCTTTATTTTGAATTACGTTAAAATAGAGTTCATCCGTAGATATGACTCTTTGATTTGCAGTAACAAAAGAGAAACTATAGTTACCATTGTTTTCATCAAACAATATTACAGGCTTTTCTTCATAAGTATCATATTTCTTCAAAAGTGCATTTTGCATCTTTGCCCCTTTAGTTGAAAACTTAAGAGAAATGACTTCATTCTCCAAAGAAATGATCTCTTCCTTACCATAAACAGAGGAAGCGAAAGCACCGAAATTGTTAGCTAAAGCTGCTGAATCTTTTATAGTTTCAGATGCGGCTTTTATTTCTGCATAATTTGCATTTTCTGATTTTCTGAATTCTTCCTGTTGAAATTCGTATATTGAATCTTTTTCTCTTCTTTGCGCCTGCATTTGTTCTTCGGTAGGTTTATTATACCAACTGAAAGCAAATATCAAAACCGCAATAAGAACAAATCCTGTTATACTGTTTTTGTCCATTTTATAAATTATTTATTGAAATAAATTTCAATACTTTAGATAAGTTAATAAAAAATTTAATTCTATATTTTTTCGGGAAATTCCTATATGATTATTTTGTTATAGCTGCTTTTATAAAATCAACAAACAAAGGATTTGGTTTAAGTACCGTACTTGTATATTCGGGATGATATTGAGTTCCGATGAACCATTTTAATCCAGGAATCTCAACAACTTCAACTAAATCTGTCTCAGGATTTTTTCCTACACACTTCATTCCGGCCTTTTCGAATTCTTCTTTATAATCACTATTAAACTCGAATCTATGACGATGACGCTCTTTTACATTAGTTGAACCATATGCTTTGGCAGCATTTGAGCCCTCTTCCAATTCACATTCATAAGCACCAAGACGCATTGTACCGCCATAATTAGAAACACTTTTTTGTTCCTCCATAAGGTCAATAACATTGTGTTTGGTTTTCACGTCCATCTCTGTAGAATTAGCATCTTCATAACCCAAAACGTTACGAGCAAACTCTATCACCATACATTGCATACCTAAACAGATACCCATTGTAGGGATATTATTTTCTCTTGCATATTTAAGAGCAACAAATTTACCATCTATACCTCTACTTCCGAATCCCGGAGCAACAACAATTCCATCAAGTCCGGACAAAGCCTCTGCAATATTTTCATTGGTTAACTTTTCGGAATGAATAAACTCTAGTTTAAGTTTACGATTATTGTAAGTAGCAGCCTGGAATAAAGCTTCATTTATAGATTTATAAGCATCCGGTAATTCTACATATTTTCCAACCAGACCGATTCTTACAATTTCCTCTGCTTTATATATCTTCTCAAGGAATCCTCTCCAAGGAGCCAAAGAAGGAGTTTCGCCAACAGGCATACCTGTCTTTTCAAGAACTACGGTATCAAGACCTTGTTCCTGCATTTTTAAAGGTACTTCAAAAACAGAAGGGACATCAATTGACTGGAAAACAGCTTTTGGTTCTACATTACAGAAAAGAGCAACTTTTCTTCTTACCTCAGAAGTCAATTCATGCTCAGTTCTTAATACAAGAATATCAGGTTGAATTCCCACTTCCTGTAAATGTTTTACGGAATGCTGAGTAGGTTTAGTCTTAAGTTCTTTTGCTGCTGCAATATAAGGCACATAAGTAAGATGTATAACAAGGCAATTTTTCCCAAGTTCCCATTTCAACTGTCTTACACTTTCAAGGAAAGGAAGAGATTCAATATCCCCTACTGTTCCACCAATTTCGGTTATAACGAAATCGAATTTATGTTTCGTACCTAAAAGTTTTACATTTCTCTTTATCTCATCTGTAATATGAGGTATAATCTGGACAGTTTTTCCCAAATAATCACCACGACGCTCCTTTTGAATAACATTCTGATAAATTCTACCTGTAGTGATATTGTTATCTCTGGTAGTCTCAACATTAATGAATCGCTCATAATGACCAAGATCCAAGTCTGCTTCATGACCATCAACGGTAACATAACATTCTCCATGTTCATATGGATTCAATGTACCTGGGTCTATATTTATATATGGATCGAATTTCTGAATTGTCACACTATAGCCACGAGACTGAAGTAATTTAGCTAAAGAAGCTGAAATTATTCCTTTTCCTAAAGAAGAAGTAACTCCACCGGTTACGAAAATGTACTTTGTTTCCACTAATGAAATTATTTATATTATATTTTTACATACATGTTATACCGGACGTCAAAATTACAAAAAATATCGGATATACCTTGATTTAATCATTAATTAGAATTTTTATTTCTATTATAAAGCTTTATTAATTATTTTTGTATTTTGATACTATATTATTTAATACATTCAATTAATTATGCTTGTTAATTCAAGAAGCTATAAGTTTATAATACTTATTGGGATTTTATCTACATTGTTTCCAATATATTCATTTTCAAATATAAAAAAACCGATCAACTCAAAACAGATGCGCATGCCAAGAGTTGAAATATGTGATACTGCAAAAGCTATACTTGCCGATACTCTAAAATATCATCCTTCTACCGATCATTTATTTGTAGACATGGATGTTGATTATTCGAATCCATTATTACTGCCTTTAATGTTTTTTGGCAAGCAAACATCTTATTGCTTTGAAATTTCACCATTAAACAAAACAATCACACCTCCCAAATATGAGAAGTTCCTTTCATCATGTTTATACGAAAAGGAAATTGAAATTGACTCTATGAGGTTACGGTCTATGGAAAAAGCTATTGCTCAAAACCCATATAAAATAACCTACTATTGGAATGCATTGCCAATTCCTCCAAAGGAAGAGGTCCTGAATTATGAGATAAATAAGAATTCAATACGTCTTGTTGGAACTCAAATTGAAGCAGGTACAATTGGTATGGGGCTCCCAAGAGCTGACAGATGGAAAGTATCTTTCAATAACTCTATTCAGTTTACTCAAAATTATGTATCGGAAAATTGGTATCAGGGTGGTGAGAGTAATATCAATATTTTGGGAATTCAAAGGATGAATATCAAGCATTTTGACCCAAATGGTAAAATAGAATTCGAAACAGGCCTTGATATCAGAACCGGTTTCTATACAACAGAGAGCGATACAATGCGTATGTTTCGTGTTAATGACAACTTGTTTCAGATAAATTCCAAATTCGGATTAAAAGCTATCAAGAATTGGTATTATGCAACATCTGTATTGTTTAAAACTCAGGTTTTTAATAATTATGCTGCCAATACAGATCAATTGAAAACTCAATTTCTTTCTCCTGCTGAGACTAATATAAGTGTCGGTATGGACTATAAAAGAAAAAACACAAAAGGAAATCTTGAATACTCTCTTCTTCTGGCTCCTATTGCCTACAATCTTAAATATGTGGCAAATATAAAAGAGATAACTGAACAAGACTTTGGTATTAAAGAGGGACGCCATACTGATAATCAGGTCGGTTCCTCTTTGACAGGAAGTTTGAATTGGAAAATAACAAATAATATCAGTTGGAGATCAAGGTTGTTTGGATTTACCAATTATGAAACATCTCAGGGAGATTTTGAAAATGAATTCAACTTTACAATAAATAAATTCTTTTCTACAAGACTTGTAGTTCATATCAGATATGATGATAGTCGCGGACCGGATATTGAAGATTTCCAATATAAAGAACTTCTTTTATTTGGCTTCAATTATTCATGGTAAATAATCTGACTTAATAATATTGAAATAGCTAAAGAGCTATTAAAAGCAAAGAAAATTAATACAACAAAGGCTGATTCTAAAAAATCAGCCTTTGTTGTATTATATATCTATTAAAATAGAATTTTATAGCTCAAGATCTCCGTTAAAAACCTCATGCCAAGGTAATCCTTGTTTATTAAGTTGTTCCATAAACGGATCCGGATTAAATTCTTCAACATTCCAAACACCCGGACGTTTCCATAATCCTTTAAGGAACATCATAGCTCCAATCATAGCAGGAACACCTGTTGTATAGCTTACAGCCTGAGCACCTGTCTCATTGTAAGACTCTCTATGACTACAATTGTTATAAATATAGTAGGTCAATTCTTTACCCTCTTTATCTACACCTTTGATACGGCAACCAATTGATGTTTCTCCTTCATAATTTTCACCAAGAGAACCCGGATCAGGAAGAACAGCTTTTAAGAACTGAATAGGTACAATCTCAACACCATTATACATAATAGGATCGATTCTTGACATTCCGATATTCTGAATTACTCTAAGGTGAGTAAGATACTCCTGACCGAAAGTCATCCAAAAACGAGCTCTTTTTATCGAAGGGAAGTTTTTAACCAAAGATTCAAGTTCTTCATGATAAAGAACATATGACTCTCTCTCTCCAATATTCGGATAAGTAAGCGGTTTATGAATTTCATGTGGTTCTGTTTCAACCCATTCTCCATTTTCCCAATATTTACCTTTTTGAGTGACCTCTCTGATGTTAATTTCCGGATTGAAATTAGTAGCGAATGCCTTTCCATGATCACCACCATTGCAATCTACGATATCAAGATATTGCATCTCATTAAAGTAATGTTTAGCGGCATAAGCGGTAAATACCCCAGAAACTCCGGGATCAAAACCACAACCAAGAATAGCGGTAAGACCTGCTTCCTCAAAACGTTGTTTATAAGCCCACTGCCAGCTATATTCGAATTTAGCTTCCTCTTTAGGTTCATAATTCGCAGTATCAAGATAATTTACTCCGGCTTTAAGACAAGCATCCATTATTGTAAGATCCTGATAAGGTAATGCAACATTTATAACAATATCAGGACGATGTTCCTCAAAAAGAGCAACAAGTTCATCTACATTGTCTGCATCTACCTGTGCAGTTTTAATTTTGTCATTACCGATAGCCTTAACTAAAGCATCGCACTTCGATTTTGTACGACTTGCTATTACAACCTCTGTAAAAACATCCGGATTCATAGCTACTTTGTGAGCAACAACAGTTCCTACACCACCGGCTCCGATGATCAAAACTTTTCCCATTTCAATAATTAAAGTTTAAAAATTAGTTATTGTATTATAATTTAATTATCCGGCAAAGATAATATAATTAATTCTACATTCTCATTTTATTCAACAAATGAAATAAAGGATATATCAATAGAAAATGAAGTATTATTGTTTTTTAATTTATGCATTAAACCATTCAATTTGTCCTAAACTCTTCGCTCTTTTTCAATTTTAATCTTTGTAAATTCTTTATTAAGGAATATAACAATTAGACATCTATCTATATTCTATCTTTGATGAGTTATTTTAAGGTTATATTTTTCAAGGATTCACCCACTATGCATAATTACAGTAAAGAAGAAGCGTTATCACTAATAAATAAATATGCACTAAATCAAACTCCATTTATATTCATTATTGATTTTGAGATGCAAAACAATCATGTGATTACTCTAGATGCTGTTGACCCTGATGAGATAAAGTACAATTTCAACGGAGTGACAAACTCTAAAGACGATGTCATATCAGAAATAAACAACGATATTAAATGGGAAATCTCACCCGTTTCTTTTGATGAATATAAAAAATCATTCGATTATGTTTTGAAAAAAATAAATCGTGGTGATTCATTTTTAGTCAATCTGACTTGTAAAACCAAAATCTCTACTAATCTTTCCTTAAAAGATATATTTATCAATTCGCGTGCAAAATATAAATTATATATAAAGAACAAATTCTGCTCCCTCTCTCCCGAATCATTTATAATATTAAATGATAATAAGATATCGTGTTATCCAATGAAAGGAACAATTGATGCCTCCATTAATGATGCAAAATCAAAAATCCTAAACAATAAAAAGGAAACAGCCGAACATGCTACAATTGTAGATCTTATAAGAAATGACTTAAGCATATATGCACATGATGTTAAAGTTGAAAGATATCGCTATACCGATCTGCTTCATACCAATAAAGGTGATATTCTGCAGGTGAGTTCTCAAATATCGGGTATGGTTAAAGATGAAAAATCAACCAATTTAGGAGAGTTAATTTTTAGTATGCTTCCCGCAGGATCAATAAGCGGAGCCCCTAAACGAAAGACACTTGAAATAATTAAGAGTGCGGAAAACCGACAAAGAGGCTATTATACAGGAGTTGCCGGTATATTCGATGGCAAAAATCTTGACAGCTCGGTTTTAATAAGATCAATAGAGATAGACCAAAATAACGATATGTATTTTCACAGTGGCGGGGGTATAACTTTCAAAAGCAATATAAATGAAGAATATGAAGAGATGCTGCAGAAAATATATCTTCCCATAACAAAATGTAAAAATACAATAACAAAATAGATCATCTTTTCAATAATAAATTGAATCGTAATCAGATAAAAACAATATTTCAACAGATTTTTAACTTTTTCAACATAAACTTATTTTATTCCTAAGTGTTTATAAAAAAAGCTTTAAATAACGCAATTCTAAACAAGGGACAATTAACAGTTTAGAGAATTTGATGAGTTAATATATTATTAGTAAGACTAAAAGTTTAAATATCGATAAGATAATCACAAACTATTAAATATAAAATCTGTATGAAAAATCTCACATTTCTTTTACTTTTTATTTTATTCTTTTTTACATCATGTATTGATATAACTGATCTTGGAAAAAATTCATCAACTACTAAGCCGGAGTTTATTATTGATGAAAACCTGCTTCTTGATGAAGATTTTCTTGTCGATGTAATTCCGGGGCATTTTACAATTGTAACTTATAATGATGATACACTTGCCATAACAGGAGAACAAATTAAAATTTCTGTGCCAAAAATGACAGCTACAAAATCAGAGTCTGGATTAAAACAAGAATTCATTGAATATTCAAATTTGGGAAATTTTTCTCCTGAATGGGGACTTGTAAGAGGAAGTCATATTTTAATGTTTGAAGATTCCAAAAATGCCGATTTCGACTATAATGATTTTATAGCTTTTGTAAAACATGATATTTATAAAAACGACGATAAATATTATATCTCGATAAGTGTAAAGCCTATTGCAATGGGTGCAACTAAGAATATTATGTTCGGTTATGAAGACAACAATGGAGAAGAAAGAATTCTTTCCAATAATATTCGTCGCGATTATTTCGGTAATAGCAGTGATATGGTAAACACTTCCAAACAACGTACTTTCAAGGCTCCTATCGAAACTATTACTAATCCCGATAATTCTAAAGATGGATGGTACACATATTTCCCAACCGAAGATGATTATCTTTCAGGATTGATAGGCAGTTATAAAATATCGAAGAATAGTATAATATCAGGCTTAGAACATATAGAATCTTATCCGGAAAATCAGAGATATAATTCTGCAGGATATATAACTTATGCAAAAAGAGAAACATCTTGCACCAATGAGCCTGATATGACAAGATATATCAAATATTTTATCAAAGTCGATGATGATATTAAATTTCATGTAGCCTCTAAATTAAATATATCAACTTCTGAGCCGGTATTACCTTACGGCTTAGCAATACCTGTACCACTTTCTACCTATCCGTCTGAAACTGTACTTCTTTCAGAAATATTTCCTAATTTCCTAAAATGGATAGAATCAGAGGGAAAAGAATATGACACTTGGTATCAAACTTATTTAACTGATGGCTCTTTTCCTTTAGACACTAAAAATCTGTATAGATGGTAATGAAAATTTAAGATATTGAAAAACGGCTTTATTTCGATGAGAAATAAAGCCGTTTTTTGTTATTTAATTATTCTATTTTTGCAAAAGCAGAAAATCTTTGCTTGTGTATACGTTATAAATTAAGTCCTGATGCTAAACAAAATTCCCACATTCGTTGAAACAATTAAAGTTATCGATTCTACCATTATTAATTTGGAATATCATATTATCCGATTAAATGAAACAAGAGATAAAATATTCGGGAATCTAAATAATTTACAATTAAAAGATTTGAATATTCCAAAACTACAAGATTCGGGATTATTTAAACTAAGGATAATATATAATCAACAAATAGTCGGTTATGAACTTACCCCCTATTCTCCACCTTTGATTAAAACATTAAAAGCAATTCACGCCGATAAAATTGATTATATATTCAAATCAACCGACAGATCTCAAATAAACGAATTATATCAAAAAAGAGAGGATTCTGATGATATACTTATTATAAAAAACAACAAAATAACAGATACTTCTTTTTGCAATGTTGCATTCAGAAAAGGTAAAGATTGGTTTACTCCCTCAACTCCACTTTTAAAGGGCACCAAGCGTCAATTTCTATTAGATAATAATATTATAAAGGAGAAAGATATACTGTGTAGTGATATAAAACTATACGAAGAGATATCACTTTTTAATGCTCTTAATGAATTCGGAACTATTATTTTACCTATTTCATCAATAATCATATAAATACAATTATCCATCTCTCTTTAATCATTCTTTTATAAGAGTTTTGAATAACTTCTTTCCCGTTTCAGTTTTAACAGAGGTTTTAAACAATTTTGGAGCAAGCTCCGGAGCATAATAACCGGAAAGGATATTAACAATAAGGTCCGCTTCATATAGAGGCTCAAAACAAAGCTCTGTCGCAGATTTAAGATTATGATGAGATCCTACCACCTTTGTTAACCACTCTTTTTGTTGTTCGGTGAATTCATCAAAATCTCTTAACAACTGCTCTGTAACTTCCATTCCAACCTTTTGCTGATTATCGGGTTTAGAGTTCCCATATCTTTGTTTCGAAACCGGACAACCTATATCATGTAGCCATGCTGCCGACTCAAGAAGTGAAACTTCCTGATCTGACATCTTTTCACCCGAAGCTATTATACGAGTATAGCTTGCCACTTCCTGTGTATGTAGTATATCTTCGTGAAATCCCTGAAAATCTGAATAATAAGTAATTACTATTTCAGATAATTTATCGTTAATATTTCCCATTTATACTCTTCTTTAAAATTTATTTTTATATATTTATGAATTAGAAACCACAAATATATTAACACTCCTTATTTAATAAATACCTATGAAAAAAATATTTACCTTTTTATTTGTCCTCTCAATATTTTCAAACAGTTTTTCTCAAAACAATTCTCTATCTCCCGGTACATGGATGAGTTCATTAAAAGGAGATATCAAACTGTGTAAACTTACAATTCCGGGCACTCATGATACGGGAGCTACAAGCGGAGCATTCGGTGCAAAATGTCAAACTGCATCCATAAGCGAGCAGCTTGAATCAGGAATAAGATTTCTTGACATTCGTCTTGAACCTAAATCAGATAAACTTGGTATATGTCACGGCATTGTTTCAATGGGAACATTTTTCGAGGAAGATGTATTGATCCCTTGTAAGCAGTTTCTTAACGATAATCCTGATGAAACAATAATTATGAGTATCAAGCATGAGAATGGTGATCAATCACAATATCTTTCACTTCTGGAAGCTGTTCTTACCGATACAGAAAATCAGATATATCTTTTGAAATCTCTTACTCCTACAACTACACTTGATCAGGCAAGAGGAAAAATAGTTTGTCTTCATAGAAATACTCCCGGATGGGATTATTACGGGGGTGCTTTCAACGGTTTTTCCGACAATACTACATTTTCAAATAACATAAACAGCAGATACGGTACGCCAACTTCATTTTCTGCCCAGGATTATTACAGTATCTCGAGCGGACTTTTTGCCTCTATTGATTATTCGGGAAAGTTATCTGCCATAACTTCTCTTTTGACAAATGCCAAAAACAACAGTTCCGATAAATGGTTCTTTAATTTTCTAAGTGCCACAGCCCTTACAAGTGCAGCCGGTCCTGAAACTATAGCCAAAAAGATCGGGCCTCAGGTAGCAAGTTGGCTCAGCGAATCGGGTACCGGGTTTTACGGTGTTGTTATAATGGATTTTGCTAATTCTACTAATACATCAGGACCTGCACTTACTGATTTTCTTATCAATTGCAATATCAATTACTCCTCACAGATTATTAATGAGATACAAGATAAAGAAGATGACTGTATGGAAGTAATTGTTGAAAACAACTACATAAAGATTAAGGGAACAGACATTATTCCTGAAATCTATAATCTTCTTGGCAAAAGAGTATATGGTCAACTTTCATCAGGAATATATATAGTTAAAACCGAAAACAGAACATATAAAATCAAAATATAGAATCAAAAATGATATAAACATAAAAAGATCACGAAACTCAATTCGTGATCTTTTTTTTGGGAAATTTAAATAATGCACTAGTATTTAAATAATATTTGAATTCAATGAATTCCACTTATCAATCGGAGGTAAAACTCCCATTTCAATAACTTCATCACGAAGTTTACAAAGATGTTTATAACTGTTTTCAAGTTCTTTTTCCTCCTCCGGAGTTCCTTTCACTTCTTTATAATGCACTCCCGTCTTATCAAGAGTTGTTTCCATAGCCATCATAATATGATTGAATCTGCTATCCGAGACATAACAACCCGAAGGCCAAGGGAAAGATGGACCACCCATTGCAGCGGCAATCATTTCGACAGAGATATACGAAGGACTCTGGAAAGATGAACGACCACGCAATTCGATAATATTTTTACCACCCTGCACCACTCTTATCTTCAACTCATCCCAATCTTTCATTGGTAGTTTATCTGTTCCGATAAGCTGAGTTAAAGGAACTCCCTGAACTTTTGTTGTTGAAGCAAATACTGCCATCTGCTCACCATGTCCGCCATAAGTTCTGCAATTATCAATTTCTGAAGCAGGAATCTTAAAGTATTTCGATAATTCAGATTGCAATCGCGTACTGTCGAGTGCAGCAAGTGTTGAAACCTGGGACGGTTTAAGACCGGAATAAATCAATGTAATAAGCCCCGTTATATCGGCAGGATTAAATATTATCACAATATGTTTCACATCCGGACAATATAGCTTTACGTCTTTACCAAATTGAGCCGCAATCTCAGCGTTTCCTTTTAGCAAATCTTCTCTGGTCATACCCGCCTTACGAGCAGCACCACCCGAATTCACTATATATGAAGCACCTTTAAGAGCCTCAGATATATCAGAAGTAAAAGTTATATTAGCTCCCTCAAAAGCACAATGGAAAAGCTCTTCAGCCACTCCTTTTAATGCCGGAGCATAAGGATCATACAAGCAGACATTGGGTGTCAGCTTCATCATTAAAGCTGTTTGAGCCATGTTAGAGCCTATCATTCCGGCTGCACCCACTATAACCAGCTTATCATTTGTTAGATATTTCATTGTCTGATAGTTTTTGTTTATTAAATAAAACCATACACAACTATAACACCCTCAAATCCACATAGTTGACAATCAAAAATGTAAGCTATTCGAAAGATTCTTAATTTTTAGGACCCTTTTAATATACTATTTTACTCAAATTCAGCCTTTTTAGTATCATTCAATTTCCTCGGGTGATAAAATGGAAAAACCATCATCAGAAGGATTAAAATTTATCGAAGCTTTGTTAGCCTGGGATCGTTGAAACTGTCGTTTAATAAAATAAACTATGCCATCTTTTTTGAATCTGGCACCGGTTTGATGAAAATTAAATGCGACATTTTTTTCTATACATTGACCTCTTAAATCAAGAATCCAATC
>CAMTOJ010000017.1 GCA_947074145.1 uncultured Bacteroidales bacterium | reverse complement strand
CGTTTCTAACCACATTGCCTATCACTCCTTCGCCCTGTTTATAAGTGATATTACTTAAATCTTTGTTCTCAAGACCGTAGGATCCCTCTACATAAATAAGATTTTTCTTTCTATTTAATACATATAACATTATTGCATCTGCTTTAAGCTGTTTTTGTAAAAGCTTAATAACGTTATCGAGGTTTATATCGGCAGCGTTAAGTTCGTTACTGATATCTAATAGTAGATTGAGGTCTTTCTTGACCTCGCAGTCTGTTTTTCCCTTATATATACACAAACTTTTCATAAAACTGATAATTGATTGAATATGTTCGCCTATACAAACGTAAGAAAAAATATCAATATAATAACAAAAAGATACAAAAATGTAGGAAATAAAAGAAATATAGATTTAATCTAAGTAAAAAGGTTGCAAAATGACACATTGGCTGTTCTACGTAAATGTGGTAGAGGATTAAACAATGTTACATAAATGTAATATTCTGAAAAAGCATTAAACTTCAAAGGGTTTAAAATCAAGCGTTTAAATACTTTGGCACAATTATGGTAGTATAGAATAGTATAAAACTGACAATATGATAAAGAATTTCACAATAGAAGGAGCGATAGCGATCTATCGTAAGGATGAACTCTTTTTTGGTTCCATTCAGTATTGTATGCTGGTTTATATTTTAGAAGAAGGATCTATAAACTCTGCAGCAAAAAGAAAGGGAATGCCATACCAGCAAGCTTGGACTATAGTCGATAAACTCAATAGAATGTCACCCGTTCCTGTGGTTATTAGACAAAAAGGTGGTGTAAGCGGTGGTGGCTGCATTGTGAGTGAATATGGGAAAGCTCTTATCAAACTTTTTGAGAAAAAGATGGAACTTTTCAATCACAACTTAAAGGAGCTAAATGTAGATATGGAAAAGTGTCTTATTTAGTTTTTCTAAGGCGTTATATGTTATTTATATAACGTGACAATCAATCAGTATGTCTTTTTTATAAAGTTTTTTTTGACACACGTTATTGAGAATTTCAATAACGAAAACCTTAAAATCTAATAATATAGAGCCGGTAAATGTGTAGCATTATCCCGACTTCAGATAACGCATTTCTTGAAACTAAAAAAATATAGAGCCGTAAAATGCATTGCATTATCTCGGAATCATATAACGTGTTAGAAATTATTATAAGTTATTTAAAATGAAGTGTTATGAGGATTACAAGAAACATTTTCGCTATTTTATTAGCATTAGGGAGCAGTACATATATTGTGAATGCTCAAAAATTATCGGTTTACGGAGAGATCAGACCAAGAGCAGAACTTCGCGAGGGGTACAGTAAACCATTATCAGAAACACAGACAGCAGCCTTTTTCGTTCAACAACGATCACGATTAGGTGTTGCTTTTTCCAACAATGTTGTAGCCATGCAAGTTACAATGCAGGATTCAAGGACATGGGGTGAGGCAGCACATAATGCAGATGTAGCTTCTGTTTCTATTTTTGAAGCGTGGGCTTCAGTGTTGTTATACCCGGGACTTACAGTTAAGGCAGGTAGGCAGATGGTTGAGTATGACAGTAAAAGAATATTCAGTGCAGCCAACTGGAGTAATACGGGAAATACTCACGATATCTTGACTTTTAAGTATAATTATGCAAATGACTTTATGGCTGATTTGAGTTTTGCTTATGGCAATAACAGCGGCATATCAAATGAGGCTTATTATACTCCGGGAATGAAATATCGATGCATGGGTATATTGTGGGTTTCCAAACAACTTGCTCCAAGTTTAAAACTTACAGGTATAGGAACTTTAATCTCGAATCAGGATACAATCTCTTGTGGAGGCAAATCAAACTATAAGAGCACCAAATTATACAATAATGTAACTTATGGGTTTACATTGACTTATGCTCCAAAGAGCATTCCTCTTAAAGCATCCGCAGAAGCTTATTTCCAAAGCGGAGATACTCCATCAGGAACAAAATTTGATAAACTTGGCGGCCAATATTATGCAGCAAATGCTTCATATTCATTAATCTCTTCCTTATCTGTTAATTTAGGATATGAGCATATCTCGGGTGACGATGATGCTACAGATGACAAACAGTGTGACTTTAAACAATTATTTAGAGGGAATCATGCCTTTAACGGATCAATGGATTATTGGAATTCAGCCGGCAAAAACGGTCTTGAAGATATTTTTGGAGGTGTGACATTTAAATTCAATAAAAAGAAAACATCGCTTGATTTAAGTTATCATTCATTTAAAACAGCTATTGACAACTCTAAGATGTCTGGTAAAGGATTAGGTGGCGAAATAGATGCTACATTAAAACATAAGGTAAATCCATGGTTTTCACTGGAAGGGGGATATAGTCGCTATTTCGTAAATGAAAATGTTAGAATCGCTAAAAGTCTTGGTGATAAGTCAACCAAAGATGCTAACTGGGCTTATGTAAGTTTTTCAATCAAGCCTTCTGTAATGGTAGCTTTAGTAAAATAATATTAACAATCAAAAATATACAAATATGAAAAAATCAATTCTTTTTTTATTCACGTTTTTGTTAGCATTACAAATTAATGCACAACAAGTAAATGTAGCTGCGGCAGCTAACCTTCGCTTTGTTCTTGAAGAGATCAAAACAGAATATATAAAATCGCATCCCTCAAGTAAAGTAAATATTACGTTCGGAAGTTCGGGCAATCTTGTACAGCAAATTCTTAATGGAGCTTCGTTTGATTTCTTTATGGCTGCCGATAATGTTTTTCCTTTAAAATTAAAAGAGAAGGGTGCTACTTATGGAGAGATGAAAACTTATGCTTTCGGTAAACTTGCAATGTATAGCACCACACTTGATGTTAGTAAAGGGATAGATTTATTGGATGAACAGAGCGTGAAAAAGATCGCAATAGCTAAACCTGAAACAGCGCCTTATGGCGACAGAGCAGTGGAGTTACTAAAGTCAACAGGTAAGTTTGAGAATCTAAAATCAAAGATTGTTTATGGTGACAATATATCTCAGGCAGCACAATATGCTTTTACGGGAAATGTAGAGATTGGATTTGTTGCTTTATCTCTTGCATTGGCTCCTGATATGAAAGATAAAGGTTATTGCCATATTGTGGATCAAAAACTTTATAAACCGGTGGAACAGGCGTGCATTTTAATTAAACGTCCGGTTTCTTGTCCGGAAGCGAAGAAGTTTATGAGCTATGTACTTTCTGGGGAAACAAAAGCTATTTGGGAAAAATATGGATATTCATCTCCGGCGATGTGATCCTTTGTTTTAAATACGTTTCTCAAAAAAGCTACATTTATGTAGACTTTTAGGGGCTGTCCTACTTTTTTTGTAGGATAGCCCTTTTTCTTTGAAACGTGCCAAAGTAAAGTTTTTAACATTTTATTTCGCAGTAAATCAGCTTGTTATCTATTGGTTGTTTCATTTTTGTAAGATTGGCATTCATGTTTGGCACACAATTTTCATATAGATAAGCAGAAGGCTACTAATAAAGCCGGTAAAGTTTAAGGTAATTGAAGAAAATAACAAACTAAAATTTTAAAGATTATGAGAAAGATTGCAATCTATGGTAAGGGAGGTATTGGAAAAAGTACTACTACTCAGAACACAGTAGCCGGTTTGGCTGAAATGGGAAAGAAAGTAATGGTCGTAGGATGTGACCCTAAAGCGGACTCAACTCGTTTGTTACTTCACGGATTAGCTCAAAAAACCGTACTTGACACATTACGTGATGAAGGTGAAGATGTAGATCTTGACGATGTAATGAAAACAGGTTTCAGCAATACAAGCTGTGTTGAATCAGGTGGTCCGGAACCGGGTGTAGGATGTGCAGGTCGTGGTATCATCACATCAATCAACCTTCTTGAACAGCTTGGTGCTTATGATGATGACAAACATCTTGATTATGTATTCTATGATGTATTAGGAGACGTAGTATGTGGTGGTTTCGCAATGCCGATTCGTGATGGAAAAGCACAGGAGGTATATATCGTATGCTCAGGAGAGATGATGGCAATGTATGCAGCAAATAATATCTGTAAATCTATTTCAAAATTTGGGAAAGTAGGAACTGTTCGTTTGGGCGGTCTTATCTGTAACTCAAGAAAAGTAGATAATGAAGCAAACATGATTGAAGAGTTTGCAAAAAAATTAGGAACTCAGATGATTCATTTCGTGCCACGTGACAATATGGTTCAGCACGCTGAGATTAACAGAAAAACTGTTATCGACCATGCTCCGGATCATGTACAGGCAAATGAATACAGATCATTGGCTAAGAAGATTAATGAAAATCAGATGTTCGTAATCCCAACACCTCTTCCAATGCAGGATCTTGAAGATCTATTAGTGAGCTTCGGAATTTTAAATTAACAAAAAAATACTACAACTATGTACCTATTAAGAGCAATTGTAAGAACAGAAAAATCTCCAGCGGTAATGACCGCATTATTGAACGCCGGCTTCCCGGCGGTAACTAAGATCCCGGTGTTCGGTCGTGGCCGACAAAGAGGACTTAAAGTAGGTAATGTTACCTACGATGAGTTACCGAAGGATCTGCTTATGATAGTAATCAAGGAACGAGATAAAGATTATGTAATTGAAACTATAATCGAAGCTGCTCGTTCAGGTTCGGAAGGCCAATTTGGTGACGGTAAAATATTCGTTACTCCGGTCGAAGAGACATATACTATATCAAGCGGTAAGGTAGAAAAATAAAATAAGGAGATTATATGAAATTAATACTCGCAGTAATTAGAATAGCAAAGATGCAAGAGACCAAATTGGCACTTCAGGAAGCCGGTTTACCTTCATTCACAGCAATGCCGGTAACAGGAAGAGGAAATGGCCATGGTGATCTTGAAAAATCGGACCAATTCGATGCAGCTCACAAAGAGCTCATTTCGGAAATGCCGCGATTGAAGTCAAAGAGAATGATTACCCTTGTTGTCGCTGATGATAAAAAAGATTTGGCAGTAGAGACACTTTTAAAGGCTAATCAAACCGGGACCAGCGGAGACGGAAAAATATTTGTGATAAATACAGTTGACTCAGTTCGAGTAAGAACAGGGGAAACAGGAGATATAACACTCGATTAATAACATTCTACAATGGAAAAAGATAAAATAAAGTCTCTTGCTACCTTTAAAGATGAGGTGCTTGACATATATCCCAAAAAAGTAGGGAAGAAAAGAGCAAAAGCCATTGTTTTTGGTGATCCAGATAGTATTCCGGAAATACAGGCTAACGTTCGTACCGTTCCGGGAATTATTACTCAACGTGGATGTACATATGCAGGATGTAAAGGTGTGGTGTTAGGACCAACAAGAGATATTGTGAATATCACTCACGGACCTATCGGTTGTGCTTACTACTCCTGGTTGACAAGACGAAATCAGACTCGTGTAGACCATTATGATACAAACTTTATCCCTTATGCTTTCTCAACTGATATGCAGGATTCAAATATCGTGTTTGGTGGGGAAGAAAAACTTAAGGAAGCAATTCGCGAAGCATATGAACTGTTTCATCCAAGAGCAATCGCTATATTCTCAACTTGTCCTGTAGGTCTTATCGGTGATGATGTTCACCGTGTTGCAAGACATATGATGGAGGAGCTTGGAGGTGATGTAAACATATTCGGATTTTCTTGTGAAGGATATAGAGGTGTTTCTCAGTCTGCCGGACATCATATTGCAAACAACCAGTTGTTTAAACATCTTATCGGTAAAGATGATACAGTAAACGGAAGTCTTAAATACCGAATCAATGTATTAGGTGAATATAATATCGGTGGTGATGCATTTGCAATTGAAACATTACTTGAAAAATGTGGAATTGAGCTTGTCGCAACATTCTCAGGAAACTCTTCACTTGATCAGTTCCAGACAGCTCATACAGCAGATTTAAATCTTGTGATGTGTCACAGATCTATCAACTATGTAGCAGAGATGCTTGAAACTGCATTCGGTATTCCTTGGATGAAAGCAAACTTTATCGGAGCAGAGGCAACAGCTAAAACTCTTCGTAAAGTAGGAAAATATTTCCAGGATCAGGAGCTTATCGACAAAATCGAAGAAGTGATCGAAGAAGAGATGAAACTTGTAAAAGCTGCAGCTGATCAGGCTCTTCCAAAAACAACGGGAAAAACAGCAATGCTTTTCGTTGGTGGATCGAGAGCTCACCACTATCAGGAACTTTTCACAGAACTTGGCATAACTACTCTTGCTGCCGGATACGAGTTCGGGCATAGAGATGATTATGAAGGTCGCGTGGTAATTCCGAGCATAGTAATCGACGCAGATAGCCGTAACATTGAGCAAATCACAGTAACAAAAGATGAAACTCGTTATAATCCTCGTAAAACAGAAGAAGAACTTAAAGCTCTTGAAGCAGAAGGTCTTGAATTCAATGGATATGAAGGTATGATGGCAGAGATGCAGAAAGGAACTCTTGTAATTGATGACCTTAGTCATTATGAAATGGAGAGACTTATCGAGTTATATCATCCAGATGTATTCTGTGCCGGAATTAAAGAAAAATTCTGTGTTCAAAAAATGGGTATTCCTTTGAAACAGTTGCACAATTATGATTACGGCGGTCCTTACGCTGCTTTTGAAGGTGCTATAAATTTTTATAAGGATATAGAGCAAATCGTTTGTTGCACAATATGGAAAGAGATAAAAGCTCCATGGGAAAAAGAAGAAGTTCTTGAGGCAAACTATGCATATTATAATGTGTAAATTTTAAAATCAGGAAATTATGCTATTAAAACATACTACAGCTAAAGAGATTGACAGAAAGTCGCTCACTATAAACCCGGCAAAAACCTGTCAGCCGATAGGTGCTATGTACGCCGCATTTGGGCTACATGGTTGTTTGCCTCATAGCCATGGTTCACAAGGTTGCTGCGCTTACCACAGAAGTGCCCTTACACGCCATTTCAAAGAACCAATCGTCGCATCCACTTCTTCCTTTTCAGAGGGTTCTTCAGTGTTTGGTGGCTCTGCCAACCTTGTACAGGCTATTGATACAATTTTCAGTGTTTACAATCCTGAAATAGTAGCAGTTCATACAACTTGCTTGTCAGAAACAATCGGTGATGACCTTACTCAGATCATTTCAAAAGCATTCGATGACGGAAAAGTTCCGGAAGGAAAAAAAGTGATTTATTGTAATACACCATCATATGTAGGAAGTCATATCACAGGTTATTCAAATCAGCTTGCTTCATTTGTAAAGTTCTTTTCAACTTCTACAACAAAGAAAAAGAATGTTGTCAATTTAGCAGCAGGATGGATGGAACCTTCAGATATGGGTGAAATCAAAAGAGTAGCCAAAGAGATGGAAGCAAGAACAATCATGTTTCCTGATATGACAGGAGTTCTTGATACAGGTCTTACAGGAAAATATGAAATGTATCCAAAAGGTGGTACAACTCAGGCTGATATGGCTGCAACCGGTGATAGTAAGTTCACAATAGGTTTAGGTGAATACTCTACACAGGATGCGTGTATCAAACTGGAAAATAAATGTAAGGTAAAATTCGAGGTAATTGATATTCCAATCGGACTAAAAGCTACAGACAGATTTATTATGTCGCTTAGCAGACATGCTAATGTTCCGGTGCCTGATTCAATTACTGAAGAGAGAGCAAGACTTCTTGATTTAATTTCCGACAATCAGAAATATTTCTACGGTAAGAGAGTTGCACTTTGGGGTGATCCCGATACATTGATTCCACTTACAGAGTTCCTTGTATCTCTTGATATGAAACCTGTATATATCGTAACAGGTACTCCTGGCAAAACATTTGATGAAAGAATGTATAATATTCTTAAAAATGTTCCTGGAGCAAAATTCAAGAGTGGAGCTAATGCTGATATGTTTCAGTTACACCAGTGGATCAAACAGGAAGGTGTTGACTTGTTAATTGGAAACACTTACGGAAAATATATCGCAAGAGATGAAAATATTCCTTTCATAAGATATGGATTCCCTATTGCCGACAGAGCAGGACACAATTTCTTTCCAAAGACATGTTATGTAGGAGCTACAAACCTTGCCATACAAATTCTTAATGCTCTTATGGATTATCAAGACATGCATTGTCCAGAAGAAAAAGTAGAATTTCAGATGTAATAAATTCCTTCTAATTTTTTTGTTGAAGGGTGTTTTTCCGATGAGGGAAAATGCCCTTAAACAGTATAAACTAAATTCAAATGTTATGAGCTATATACTGGAAGAAAGAAAAAAACAGATTGCCAGAGTTGGTGGTGCTGTGAGAGATATAGACTGTGGAAAGGTGAGTGTAGCTGGTTCTGTGAGTCAGAGAGCCTGTGTATTCTGCGGTTCAAGAGTTGTTCTTTATCCTGTTGCAGATGCTCTTCACATTATACATGGTCCGATAGGTTGTGCATCTTATACATGGGATATAAGAGGCTCTTTGTCTTCGGGTCCTGAACTTCACAGATTGAGCTTTTCGACAGATTTAAGAGAAAAGGATGTTGTCTTTGGAGGTATTGAGAAACTTCGCAAATCTCTTGACGAACTAATTGATAAACATTCTCCTAAAGCTGCGTTTGTCTATAGCACATGTATCGTAGGTGTAATTGGTGATGATGTGGAATCGCTCTGTGCCCAAATGGAGAAAGAAAAGGGAATACCCGTAATTGCTGTTGAGGCTCCGGGATTTCAAGGATCTAAGAAAGATGGATACAAAATAGCTTGTGAAGCACTATTTAAACTTGTAGGTACAATTGAAAAACCTGTACCAAAATATACTATAAATATTCTCGGAGATTTTAATCTTGCCGGAGAATTATGGATTTTACTTGAGTATTATAAAAAAATGGGTATTCATGTCAATGCATCAATCACCGGTGATGGAAGGGTAGATGATATTAGAAATGCTCATAATGCATCTTTGAATGTGGTGCAATGTTCCGGTTCAATGATTCATCTTGCTAAAATGATGAAAGAAAAATATAATGTTCCATTTTTAAGAGTATCCTATTTCGGGATTGAGGATATGAGTGATGCTCTTTATGATGTGGCAAAATTCTTTAAAAGCGACGAGTTGATGGATGCAGCCCGCAAACTTGTGAAAGAGGAACTTGGAAGACTTCTGCCGGCTCTTTCCTTTTATAAACAGGCGTTAACGGGTAAACGTGCAGCTATATATGTTGGAGGTGCCTTTAAGGCTATCTCTTTAGTTAAAGCTCTTCGTCTTATTGGTATGAAAACAGTCGTTATCGGATCTCAAACCGGAGATAAGGAGGATTATAAGTTAATTCAACAGTTATGTGATGACGATACAATAATTGTAGACGACTCGAATCCTGTTGAGCTTTCGGCTTTTGTAAAGGAAACAAAAGCAGATCTCTTTATCGGAGGTGTCAAGGAGAGACCGATAGCATATAAAATAGGTTTAGGTTTTTGTGATCATAATCATGAAAGAAAAGAAGCTCTCGCAGGGTACGATGGCATGCTAAATTTCGCAAAAGAGGTCTATGCAACATGCATGAGTCCTGTATGGAAATTTGTGAAATAAATAATTGCAATGCTATTAGCTATGGTGAAAAAACCTACATTAATGTAGGTTTTTTCTGTTTATATAACCTAAACGTCACTTGAATGTTTTGAGGATAATTTACGTATTGGGGTTTTATGTTGTTGTATTTCAATATTTTATGTTTGTGTTTTAGTATGTGTTAAATAATTGGCATAATTAGTGTTTATAAATAAGTAAAGGAAGATTAATAAATAAAGAAATGGACGCGATTAAAAATATTCCTCAAATAAAGAAACCATCATATGTATCCTCTCGCAATGCTTGTAAGCTTTGTGCTCCACTTGGGGCATCGCTTGTATTTAAAGGGATTGAGGGTTGTATACCAATGATACACGGTTCACAGGGGTGCGCAACATATATACGACGATATATGATTAGCCACTATAAAGAGCCAATGGATATCGCTTCATCAAACTTCAGTGAAGAAAGTACCATTTATGGCGGAAATAAGAATTTTGTACAGGGGATAGATAATATCCGTAAACAATATTCACCTAAGGTGATGGGGATAGCCTCTACTTGCCTTTCTGAAACAATCGGAGAGGATATACCGGCTTTGATAGCTGAATATAAAACGGGAAAAGAAGATGATAAGACAATGCCTCTTTTTGTTCATGCCTCTACACCGAGTTATCAGGGAACTCACATGGATGGGTTTCATGAAGCTGTTTTAGGAGCAATAAAATCTCTTTCAAAGGAGGGCACAAAGCAGGAACGTATAAATCTTTTCTCCGGTTTTATTTCACCTGCCGATATAAGGATGTTAAAAGAGATCATGAATGATTTTGAGATAGAGTACACTTTATTTCCTGATTATTCAGAGTCGCTTGATAATCCTTGTTGGAAAGATTATCATCTTATTCCTGAAGGTGGAACACCTGTAAAAGATATTGAAAATACAGCAAATGCGAAAGCATCTATAGAGTTTGGAACTGTATTAAATAAAGGTTCCATACCGGGTAGAATTCTCGATAAAAAAGGTGTCCTTTCTGCAGGCGAGTGGCTACAAGATAAGTATCTGATAGAGAATAATACTGTGTTACTTCCAACAGGAATAGATGCAAGTGATAAATTCTTTGGTTTGCTGGAGAAATATACAGGCAAAAAAATGCCATTAAAATATGCTTTGCAAAGGGGAAGATTAGTAGACTCTTATATTGATTCTCACAAATATGTATTTGGCAAAAAAGCCATGATATATGGAGAAGAGGATCTTGTTATTTCACTTTGTTCCTTCTTGGCAGAGATAGGTATTACACCAATAATAATTGCATCGGGAGGTGAAAGCGGATTGTTGAAAAATGAACTTGTTTCACGCTCTTTGATAGATCCGGATACAACGATTGTGATGTCGGGGGCCGATTTTGAGAGTATGAGGGATATCGCTCTTGAAGTACACCCTGATATTTTGATAGGTAATAGTAAGGGATATTATATTTCAAGAGAGTTAGGTGTTCCCTTAGTTAGAATCGGATTCCCGATTCATGATCGTGCAGGAGGACCGCGACAGAAACAACTTTGTTACGAAGGTACACAAGAATTATTTGACAGAATCGTAAATGCTTTGCTTGAATACAAGCAAGAACATTCACCGATAGGCTATAAGTATATGTAAAAAAGAGATTAGTATGGCAAAGATTATTACTCAGGAAGAGATAGCAAAACATCCCTGCTATAATGAAGAGGCAAAGGGAAAATATGCAAGAGTACATTTACCGGTAGCTCCTAAATGTAATATACAATGTAATTATTGTAACAGAAAATATGATTGTGTCAATGAGAGTCGCCCGGGTGTGACATCTGGTGTCCTAACTCCATCGCAGTCGGTTGATTATCTTCACGAGTTAAGTAAGGTAATCACAAATGTATCGACTATTGGTATAGCAGGGCCCGGTGACCCTTTTGCCAATCCTGAAGAAACAATGGAAACTCTAAGACAGGTAAAGAGAGAGTTTCCCGATAAAATATTCTGTCTTTCAACCAACGGTTTGGGATTAGAACCTCATATCGAGGAGATAGCAAGTCTTGGTGTGACTCATGTCACTATAACGATAAATGCGGTCGATCCGGAAATATCTGCTAAGATATATCGTTGGGTAAGATTCAACAGAAAAGTGTATCGTGGTTATGTCGCGGCCAAACTATTGATGGAAAGACAGCTAAGATGTATCCCTTTGCTTAAATCGTTTGGTATAGTAGTAAAAATAAATTCTATTATAATACCCGGAATTAATGATCATCATATTCCTGAAGTCGCTAAAGTTTGTAAAGAGCTTGGTGCTGATATTATGAATTGCATTCCATTAATTCCAACAGCTGAAACACCTTTTGAAACAATCGAAAAACCTACAGCAGTTACAATATTGCGTGTTAGGGAGTTTTCAAAGGAACATCTTCCAATGATGACTCATTGTGCTCGATGCAGAGCCGATGCAGCCGGTATGTTAGGCAATGACATGATGGAAGCTCATCAGATTTTGCAGAATGTAATAAATACGATTCCCGGAGATTTGAATGATAAACCTTATGTTGCAGTTGCAACAAATGAAGGACATCTTGTAAATCTGCATTTAGGTGAAGCTACTCATGTTTATATATATTCAAAAGCTGAAAAAGGGTATAATTTCGAAGGAATGAGAGAGATGCCAAAACCCGGATCTGGTGATATGCGCTGGCTGGAGATGGCAAAAATACTTAAAGATTGTCGAGCTCTTCTTGTAAGCGGAGCAGGAGAAAATCCTCAAAGCATAATCACAAACTGTGGTACAAAAGTGATTGTTATGACAGGTATGATAGATGAGGGTCTTGAAGGTGTATATGAAAATAAACCAATTAAAAGTATTGCAAAACCGGATGCTTTCAGGTGTGGCTCAGGATGTAATGGCAATGCTCAGGGATGTGCTTAAAAACTCACTAATAAAATAAGAAAAAATATGAAAAAGCCGACTTATCACATTTTGGTGTGCAATTCATTCCGTTTATCGGGAGAGGCACAAGGTGCATGTAATAAAAAAGGAGCTCCTACGCTTCTACAGTATATGATGGAAGAGTGTTCTGATCGTGGTCTTGATGTTGCAGTTTCCACTACAGGATGTCTTAATGTATGTTCACAGGGACCTGTTATGGTTATTCAGCCAAATAATTATTGGTATGGAGAGGTGGAATCAGAAGATGTTATAGATGAGATCTTAGATGCTCTTGAAGAAAACGAAGCATGTGAAAAATATCTTATTTCAGAATGATAAATAAAAAGTTACATATTATTGATACTACACTCCGGGATGGCGAACAGGCTCCCGGAGTGGTATTCAGTCTTAAAGAAAAGATTGAAATACTCTCTATGCTTGATGATATAGGAGTTCCCGAAGTTGAAATCGGAACCCCTGCTATTTCTGTATCGGAGGCAAAAAATTTAACGGTATTATGTAACAGCGGATTCAGATTTAAGACTCTTTGTTGGAGTCGCGCGGTAAAAAAAGATATAGATATAGCTGCTGCAACAGGTTGTGACGGTTTGCATATATCTTTCCCCGTTTCCGATCTGATGCTTAATTTAATGAATAAATCTCGTCAATGGGTGTTTGATAACCTTACCGAGATGGCAGCATATGCCTCTGATCGTTTTGAATATGTATCACTTGGTGCTCAAGACGCTTCTCGTGCAGATATAGGTTTTTTAAAAGATTATATAAATAGTGCTCAAAATGCCGGAATATCAAGAATAAGGATTGCCGATACAGTCGGTCTTATGAACCCTCATTCCGTTTCTTGTCTTATCGAGAATCTTAAAAGCTTGTTTCCTGAAATGGTATTCGAATTTCACGGACACAACGATCTTGGTATGGCTACTGCAAATGCGGTTGCAGCCTTTATGGCCGGTTCTGAAGCTATAAGTGTTACTATAAACGGGCTTGGAGAAAGAGCCGGAAATACTCCTATTGAAGAGTTGGTAATGGCATTAAGACTTAGTCTTGAATATGATTGTGGTTTGAAAACTGAGCGCTTTAATGAATTATGTAAATATGTTGAAAATGTTTCAGGTCGTCAGATTTCAGATTCAAAACCTATAACCGGGAAAATGGTTATGTGTCATGAATCCGGAATTCATACCAATTTTATGATAAAAGACAGACGCTCTTATCAGATCCTTTCACCTGAAAGTATAGGAGCAGATCAACCTGAATTTCTTTTTGGCAAACATAGCGGAAGAAATGCAATCGACTCAGTTTTGAAGATGAACGGTTTTAATGTTTCCGATGATGTTAGTACAAGGATTCTTAACTATA
This sequence comes from uncultured Bacteroidales bacterium, assembly GCA_947074145.1. Taxonomy (GTDB): domain Bacteria; phylum Bacteroidota; class Bacteroidia; order Bacteroidales; family JAUNSR01; genus JAUNSR01. Next base: position 40,515 of record CAMTOJ010000017.1, on the reverse strand, counting down.
TAAAAAATCTATCCGAATGTCGTAAATGTTCGGTTACTGCAAATGAAATAATCAATATCTACAATCACCTTAATTAATTTTTTAATCATCGATATCCTGACTGTAAATAACGAAATTCTTTTAAAAAGAAACTGATAACCATTTTAAATAAAAAGATTATGATTGCAAACGCCGATTTTATACAGACCATGGCAACGACGGGCAATCTGGCGCTTTGGACCACGATAATATTATTGATTATAGGGTTGCCGATAGCTTATTTCCTTGCTTATGGAGACTTCAAAGGAAAAAGTGCTGTTGAAGCACTGATTTGTATGCCTATGGTTTTACCACCAACAGTTTTAGGATTTTATATTTTGCTTGCTTATAGTCCGCAAAACAGCTTCGGAGCAATGTTGGAACAATATTTCGATATCCGTCTAGCCTTTTCTTTCACAGGCGTACTGATTGCCAGTGTAATCTGCTCTATGCCTTTTATGATTCAACCTTTACAAAACGGATTGGCTCTATTGCCTTCAAGTTATAGAGAGGCATCCTACACTATGGGTAAGAGTAAAACAATTACTTTTTTCAAAGTTCTTCTTCCTAACATAAAAGGTAGTATAATTACAGCTATTGCTATGACCTTTGCTCATTGTATGGGTGAATTCGGTATTGTATTGATGGTAGGAGGTAATATGCCCGGTAATACACGAGTTGCATCTATTGCCCTTTACGATGAAGTACAATCTCTAAACTATGAAGCCGCCAATCAATATGCGTTATTGATGTTTGTTGTTTCATTTATTGCACTTACTATAATTTATAGCATCAATAAATCAAGAAGGATTTAAAACTTCAAAAACAAAAAAATTATAAGGGTCTAAAGTCGGAATTTGAGAAGGAAATACCGACAATAAAACAAAAAAATTATGAAGAGTCTGGAATTGAAAGTAAAAAAGAAGATGCATACCACTGAAGGTGAACGATATTTAGAGTTTACCGACAAAATTGATCAGGGAGATTTTATATGTCTTGTTGGTCATTCAGGTTGTGGAAAAAGTACATTGCTTCGTATGCTCGCCGGACTTACCAATCCTGATGAGGGAAAAATAAGTTATGGCGATGAGGTTTGGTATGATAAACAATCAGGTAAAAACATTGAACCTCAGAAGCGCCATATCGCATATATGTTTCAGGATTTTGCTCTTTTTCCTAATATGACCGTTGAGCAGAATATAATGTTTGCTCAAACAAAAGTTGATAAAGAAATGATAAAGGAACTTATCAATATTTTCGGATTAAACAATCTTGAAAAAGTAAGACCTACAAAACTATCGGGCGGACAAAAGCAAAGAGTAGCTCTCGCAAGAGCACTTGCTTCACGCCCCTCTATATTATTGCTTGACGAACCTTTGTCTGCCATCGATTGGCATATGCGCCCTGCTCTTCAGGATGAAATTATTAAAGCTCATAAATATCTTGGCGGAATAAGTATTATGGTTACTCATGATCAACAGGAAGCCAATAAGATGGGAGACAGAATTATAACACTTTGATAAATATGAAAGTAATAGTACCAGTAAAAGATAAAAAAAAGATAGCCACCGGTTTCAATTCAACACCGGAAGTATGTGTTTACGATCTTGAAAAAAATATATCAGAAGGCTCGGAATTTAAGAACTGGAAAGAGATAATACCTCCGGGAACAAAGATCACTCTTCGTTTAAAACAAGAGAATATCCATGCTGTATTAACATCACAAATGCAACTTTTAGCTCTGAATCTTTTCAGAGACAATGGTATTGATGTATATAAAAGCGAAGGTGATGACTTATTCTCCAATCTTAATCTTTTAAGAAAGGGACAACTTGGAAAATATTCAACCGAGCAGGCCTTGGAAAATGGCAAGATATGTGGGGAAGATTGTGAAAGCTGCTCTTCCGATACCAAATGTGAATAATAGGATTTCTAATTAAAACATCCTAATATTAAAATGCTTCTCTTGGGATAATATCTGAAATCTACAGATACAAGAACCGGATCATAACTTTTTGACCCAGTAATACATTGGTGTGTCAGATTCTTTGAAACCGAGCTTTTTGTAAACCTGTTGAGCTCTGATATTATCTTTTCTCACCTCAAGAGAGATTTTCTTACACCCTTTTTCTTTTGCAATTGATGTGATTTGATCTATCATTCTTACCGACCAACCTTTTCCGCGGTATGCTTCTTCCACGAAAACATCATGAATGTACATCAACGGAGCTGCAGAAAAAGTAGAGAAATTTATAAAAACGGTAATGAAACCTATAATATTTTTATTGTCAATTGCAAAAAGAACAAACGAGCGAGGATGAGATTTTAATCCTTTAATGAGTAATTGCTGTTGCTCATCATTTAGAGCCGTCCCGCCACCCATCGGATCGGTTATAAAACTGTTTACCATTTCACATAGTCTGTCGCAATGTTCGGGATTTGATAAATCGCATATCGCGAACTCATCAGAATCGGGGATAATATTTTTTATCATCTTAAAAACCTTGTTAGACGTATCGATTAATTATTTATCTATAACATGAACATAACTGAAAAGTGATATGTTTTTTTCTTTATGTCTTCTAAACTTTATTTCCCTATAATAGATAAATAATCAGATTATTTCAGACTCATATTTTAAGATATTCAATATTCCGAAAAATTTATAATCAATTATTAATTGTAGTGGCTAAATGCGTGATAAATAGTGATATAATTGTAGCGTAAAGTTTCTGTTTGTTGTCTTGAGAGAGATTAGATTCCTATAATTTTGAATAAAAGAACATAAGAGGCGGCAACTGTAAAGATTATCAACATCATAATCTTTACCACTTTAGCACTAAGTTTCATAGCTATTTTTGCACTAATCCATGCTCCGATAAAACTCCCAACACCAATTATTATACCCTCAACAAATGCTACCTGATGATGAAGAATAAAAACAAAGAGAGCAATTGGTGTCATAATAAAATTCAAAAATAACTTTATTGCATTAGCACTTATAAATCCGAATTTCATTTTCCATGTAAGAATAGCATACCAAATAAGTGTGGACCCAACCTGAATAAAACCGGCATAAATACCAACAATCAGAAAAAGGACAAAAGAGAAGACTCCTATTTTCTTATCCTTAATTTTCTTATTAAGAATCTTATCGACCCGACCTCTGTTATTTATATTCTCTATATTTTTTTGAGTTGCATCATTTTTCTTTATCAGATTGCTATTATCAATATTCTTTTCATTTTTAACCTCTTCATCTTCATTGTCTGATCTGTTTTTAATAACCGGAGGTTTGACTATAATATAAATTGACATTGCAATAAGCAATACAAAAATTACTATACTCAAGAGCATTTCATTTAGCCTACTTGCGAACATCGCACCTACAACCGATCCAATCACAGTTGGAATACCAAGAATAAGAGCTATACGAATAGGTAGTTTTCCGGCTTTAATGAATTTAATTATCCCGGCTATATCTTGAAATAATATGGAAATACGATTAGTCCCGTTAGCAATGGGGGCAGGCATACCGAATCCCATAAGCAAAGGCAAGGTAACCATTGATCCGCCACCCGCTATTACATTTATAAATCCCGAGAAAGCCCCGACAAGGAACAAAAGAAAATATTTTATCGATTCGTCTAATATATCCATTGATAATTTTAGAATATAACAATCACCTAAATTGAATGTTTATATTATAGAAATCTCAAAAACATGAATGTTTAAGAAGTTAGGACTAAAATAAAGGAGTTAAAAGACATATTTATACTAATACTAAATTAAAAAAAATGATATGTTTACATTATAAATGTCATAACATCCCATTTACTGTGATTTGAGAACAAAATAAATTGAATTATGAAGAAAAATTTTATTATCATTCTGTCTCTGTTTTTCTCTATTATAAATATTCAGGCTCAATTTTATCAACCTGATTATCTTGGAGATGATTTTGAATTTCATACATTCAAAATGAATGAAGATTATGAAGGCGAGGTGATATCCACAATCATAAAAAGAAAAACATCCAATCTCGACGCTTTAGCTGTACTATATATACACGGTTTCAATGATTATTTTTTTCAGGCAGAGATGGCAAATAAAATAGATTCCGCGGGATACGCTTTTTACGCTGTGGATCTTCGAAAATACGGACGTTCAAAACTATCGAATCAATATCCGTTTAATGTGCGTTCTTTGAATGAGTATAATACAGATATCGATTCAGCAATATCAGTTATCAGGAATGAAGGTTATAGCAATATTATTTTAATGGGACATTCCACAGGAGGATTGATAGCCGCAAATTTTGCTCGTGAAAATCGTAAAGATCTTCCAATGAATGGAATGATACTTAATAGTCCTTTTCTTGATATGAATAAAAGTTGGTTAGAAGAAAATATTCTTATTCCTTGTGTTTCATTTCTTGGCAGGTTCTTTCCAAATGCAAAAGTTCCTCAAAGTCTTTCAAGAGGATATGCTTATTCTCTTTTGAAAGAGTATCATGGAGAATGGTCTTTTAGAACTGACTGGAAGATGATTGATTCTCCGGCATTGACATTCGGATGGATAAGAGCGATTCACACAGCTCAAATGAAAGTTCAAAGAGGTCTCGATATATCTATCCCGGTTCTTGTAATGCATTCTGATAAAAGTATTTATGGGGATGAATGGACAGAGGAGTTTAACACAGGAGATGCAGTGCTTGATGTAAATGATATTGAGAAATATGGAAAAAGACTATCTTCAAATTCAAGAGATGTAACAATTGATAATGGACTTCACGATCTTGTGCTTTCCAAACCGGAGGTTAGAGAAGAGGTTTATGTTACAATCTTTGAGTTTCTTGATCAATTTGGGTATAAAAAAATGATTTCACCCGAATTCCCATATTAAGGATTTTCAAAGATTAACCAAAATATCTAAAGCTGAGATTTGCTTCTATGTTTCTAAGCTATTCGCTGTAAAATTTAATGTTATTTCTTAATATGATATATATTTGAGCTTGGTATAGATTACTGAGCTCTTTTCTTTTTGCCCCGTTCATCATCTATATTTATAATATTTTTCAAATCAACAACTTAATCTGCTTGTTATATATAGAGATTTTAATCCCTATATCGCGATTTCTATTTTCTGCTTAACCTTTTTTTATTCCAATGCTCGGTAAAAAATGAAATAAATTATGATCAAAAAAGTTATTAACTCTGGTCAAAATGTTCTCCAGCTTTGAATTCAAACACCTTAGCTATGGAGTTTGCGATCAAAGCTAATGAACGCTTCGGTCATAACTACTTAGCCGGCTGTTCATAGCTAATTTCAAAGTGGGACATAATTATGACACTCAAAAAGGATAAAGAGAAAATAAAATAGATCATTTACAAAAAGAAATTTTGTTTTAGAAGTAGTTGAATGTTGAGAATAAAAAAGATATTTAAGAAACAACATAAAAAGGTACATTTGTAAAAAAATATAAAAACATGAATCCTGAAAAAGAATACAACAATCGGGTAGAAGAGCTTAAAAAACAACTGAAATCAAAATATGACAAGCGTAACATTTTGACAATCGCAAAAGTTATATTCTTTGTTATAACCTGTATAGGTATCTATAAATGGATAAATAGTGCCGATGAGATATTTTCATTAATGGTTTTTCCTCCTATAATTCTTTATATCTTTCTCAATAAAATAGAAACAGGATTGCTAAATGAAATAGATATTTTAAACTCTTTAGTTGATATAAATTCAAATGAACTGATGTATCTGAAAGGGGATTTTTCTAAATTCTCTACAGGAGATGAGTATTTGGACAATGATCATCCCTATTCAAAGGATTTGGATATCTTTGGTAAAGATTCTCTTTTTCAGGCATTAGGACGTTGTGAAACACCTAATGGAAATGATTTACTTGCACACACTCTATTAACACCCGAACTTTGTTGTCAAAATATAAAAAACAGACAAAATGCTATCTCTGAATTAGCCGACAATTTAGATTTTTGTCTTCATTTCAGAGCATTGTTAAAAAACTATCAAGTGACAAGAGTTGAAGATGAAAATATTGAAAACTGGAAAAAATCACCTCTTTTTTTCTCTAATAATCTGATAAAATATGGAGTATATTTTTTGAATATTGTTACATGCGCAATGTTTGTTGGTGGCTTTTTCTACAATCCCCTTTTCTCATGGGCAGGCACATTTTTTGTTCTTCAGCTTTGCATAGCTTTTGCATTTAATTCGAAAATAATAAAATCGCAGAACTCTGTAGATTCATTTATTCGGGGTTTCGGCAATTATCTTTTCCCGATATCATTAATCTGTAAACATGATTTTAAAAGCGATATATTGAAAAATATAAAAGAGAATTTGTCGGGTAAGAGTAGTTCTCAAAAGGAGTTTAAAGATCTTCAATCTATTGTTGAATCATTGAATAACAGAGGGAATTTGCTTGCAACCGTTATCTTAAACGGCTTTTTTATGAGAGATCTTCACACAATGATGAAGCTCGACAGGTGGAAAACAAAAAATATCGACTCAATACTAATCTGGAAGAATGCTGTGAGTCAAACTGAAATGCTTGTAAGTTTTGCTTTTTATAAATATAATAATCAGGGATTTTCATTCCCTGAAACAGATGATTCAGTAGTTTTGGAATCTCAGAATATGATCCATCCTTTGTTGTTTTATAAAAATCCTGTTGCCAATGATTTCGATATCGATAGATTACACCGCTTTTACCTTGTAACGGGTGCTAATATGTCGGGTAAAAGTACATTTCTACGATGTGTGGGGATCAATCTCGTATTGGCATTGAGCGGGAGCGTAGTGGCGGCTTCTAATTTCCGTTTTAGACCGATGATGCTTTTTACAAGTATGCGTACATCTGATAATCTTGCCTCTGGGACATCTTATTTTCATGCAGAGATATTACGATTAAAATCATTACTGGAACTGATCAAAATCAATAAACCAATCTTTGTTATTCTTGATGAGATTTTAAAAGGAACAAACTCTCATGATAAATTAAACGGATCACGCAGATTTCTGATAAATCTATTTTCTCTTCCAACTACGGGAATCGTTGCTACTCATGACCTTGAGCTTGGAGAACTTGAAGAGAATTACCCCGATAATGCGACCAATATTTGTTTTGAAGTTGAATATAAAGATAACGACCTAACTTATGATTATAAATTAAAAAAAGGCGTATCACATAATATGAACGCCTCCTTTTTATTGGAAAAATATGATCTTATTTAGACTATCTCGATGTTTTTGTTACTTGTATTTTTTCGATGACCTAACTAAAATATGGTGATTGATTTTATATTTTTTCTAATAAAAGAGTTTAGTTATTCAGATAGTATGGCGATTTTTTAATCTTTCCATTAGAGTTTTTAATCTCTAATGGAAACCAAGCATAGAATGTTGACCCCTCATTCTTTTCAGACTTAAATCCTATTTTACCGCCGGTATCATCCATTATAGATTTACAAATTGCAAGACCCAAACCGGTTCCCGTAGCAAAGGAATCAAGTTTTTCAAAACGTTTGAAGACAAATGGGTGAAGTGATTTATCAATTCCTATGCCGGTATCTTTTACTGAAATTAATATTCCTTCATCTTCATAATTTAATGTTAATTTGATATATCCTTTGTCGGTATATTTTATTGCGTTAGATATGAAATTTCCTATTATTTGAGTCACCCTGTTTCTATCATGAGTTAGCATAAGTGAATCAATGTCTGTTTCAGATATCAATTTCAGATCTTTTTCCGAGCATTGTCTGATAGCACCTGTTACCAATTCATTGAATAAAGTGATTATATCAAATTGTTCAACTTTGTATTTAAGAGTTCCTGCTTCTATCTTAGACATATCAAGAATGTCACCTATCAATCGTAGTAAAAGATTACTGTTGCTTTTTATTATTCCTTTATATTCATCCCTTTCTGTGTCGGGGAGATCATTCATTATCAGATCTGAAAAACCTATTATAGCATTAAGTGGAGTTCTTATTTCATGACTCATATTTGCAAGAAATGCCATTTTCAATTTATCTGATTCTTCAGCCTTTATCTTTGCATTTTTCAGATCCTCAATAAGATGCTTCCTTTCAGTTATTCTGTCGACTCTTAATACCACACCCTCGCATTCGTCCCCTTTATAAACCGGAATAGCAATGACCTCATAAAAATCATTTTTAATTTTAATCTCTTTAGAGCTGATACTATGAGTTTTTAAAGCTTCTTTTACAGGACAAAGAAAACATGGTTCAGAAAGACCTTTTACTTTATAACAAAAGACACCGCTTCTATAGAATTTCGCCAATTCTTCGTGTGAAAAGATCAATTCTGCGTTTGACCATTGAACCTGAAAATCAGAGTTCAGATAGATCATAGCTGAAGCATTATTGTTTAGTATTAACTCGTTCTGTTTAATTACTGATTTTAGTTTCTTTTTACTTCTTTCAAGATTAAGCTCACTTCTTTTCTGATAATCGATATTTATATCAATGCCATATATATAGACATATGATAATCCTTTATCATAAATAGTTTCTACGACACAACGACTTTCCCACCATTGAAAACAATCTTTCTTCTCAACATCTGTACGATATGTTACAGAGAAACTTCCGCTGCCCTCCTGCAAATATCTATTTATAATATCGTAATATCGTTTCCTGTCACCTTTATGTATTATGGTCAATTTTTTATCAATTGAATCAAAAAAGTTGATATTAATATTATTTGTATTAAGGTAAGTATCTCTATAAATTATACTATTACTTCTTGTATCATAACTCCATGTATATGCTTTTATGGAGGAAAGAGATGCAGTTAAAAGCTTATTGGCTATAATACCTTTTCTTTGTTCGTTAAGATTAAGTCTTACTGTAAGAATCTGTTTTTTATTATTTTGCTCAATTAGTATTTTCCGAACATACGATTCAATTACCTCACCGTTATACATTTTATTTATTTCCGTTCCGGTATATTCATTTCCAGTTCGAATTATCTCTTCATCAATTAATTTATGCCTTAACGCTTCATCAGAGTTTAAAATATCTTTTGTGAAAGAATTTAGTTTTAGATTGAAAATTTTTACTGCTTCATCATTTATATAAATATGTTTCTGAATTTCTGGATCTTTTATATAAATAGGGACTGGTATTTTATTTAGAATGGATTGCAATAATTTTTCGTTTTTGCTTAATTCAAAATAGCTTTCCGAAAGTTTTTTATTTGCATCTTCAAGCATTGTTTTGGATAAAACATCTTCTGTTATATTCTTTTTTGTCCCTGTTAGAGAAGTCACATTATTTTCATCCCTTACTGCGATTATAGAACTTAGATACCATTGCCATGTATTTTTTATTTTAAGTCTGTATTTAAACGATATTTTCTTTTTTGTGCCATTAATTAATTCTTCAAAAGAGACTTTAAAAAGGGATAAATCATCGGGATGTATAATTTTTGCGAATTCATCAAAATAGATATTCTTTGTATAATCCTGATCACCTTGTATAAAAATAAATAACTTATTTTCAATGTTATATTGCCATACCGATATATCACCAGCTTCAAGACCGAGAGCCATATTATCCTTAAGTTCGGTGATTTCTCTTTTATATTTAAAGACTTCGGATATATTCCTCATAATTCCATAAATAATAATAGAATCGTCATCTTTGTATAATAAAGAGTTTACTTCAAAAGGAAAATATTTATTATTTAGTTTTATATTGAGGGTAATTGTTTCATTATTATAATTTTTTACTCTGTCAATATAATCGAAAAATCTTACAACATCATCATCCCTAAATATCGCTCCTAATTCATCATCGTTGTATTTATATTCAACAAAATTAGAATCTTTTATAATGAGTGTATGAGAAATATATTCATATTGCCATCTGACAAGTCCTGCTGATTTTAATGCAAGATTGAAACTTTGAATGTCTTTTTCTTTTATTTCTATCTCTTTCTTTTCTTCAGTAACATCTTTTCGTGAATACATATATTTGCAAACTCTTCCTTTTGAATTTATCTCAATTGGAATAATTACATATTCATAATGTCTATATATATTTTCATTTGTATTGAAAATTCTAATATTTGATATAATGCAATCTTTTCTGCATGATATTATATCTTCATAATCTTTAAAATAAGATTCTTTATCTTCCGGATGAATATCTTTTTCTAATTGAGATAGATCAATTTCAGTTTTAATAAATACGCCCTTTTTAAGTATATATAGAATACGTGCATATTCATCAAACATGAATATTTCAATATTATAACTCTTAGCCAGGAGCTTGACTATTTTTATACAACATTTAATATCTCTTTTATTTTCAGATTTCTTTTGAAAAGAATAATTCTTATTTATTATGTATGTAAATCCAAAAATTAATGCGCCTAATATTATAATGTGACTAAATAGAACTGACTGAGAATCTAATATTTCATAAATATTTAATAATAGAAATATCATATAACGCGATGTGTAAAAATATTTATTAATACTATGTAACGAATAAGACTGACAAAAGGTTGTAGAAATAATATTTTTCTTAAATTTTTAATTCAGTAGAGATGAAATTATAATTAATCACTGAGCTCTTATCTATAATTATTCTCAATTAATACCTAAAACAAGGTATTTTATGTGTGAAAATACCTAAAAAAAGTAATAAAATAAATAAAATTATGCCTTTACCTTCGTCGTGAAAATATAAATAAGGTATAATTTATGAAAAAGGGTATTGTTGTATTATTAATGCATTTATGTCTAATAAATGTTCTAAAATCCCAAGATTCTATTCCGGAAAAATCTAAACTCCAGATTGGCGGTTACGGCGAAGTTGCTTTTACGAGAAATTTTTATAGTGATGAGTGGCAACGTTATACGAATGCTGAAAATTATAAAGATGCTGCAAGTCATGGTCGTTTTGATATACCACATGTAGTATTTACTGTTGCTTATGACTTTGGCAATGGATGGAGTATAAGTTCAGAAATAGAATTCGAACATGGTGGAGTCGGTTCAGCTGTTGAAATGGAAGCGGAGGAAACAGGAGAATATGAAACAGAGGTTGAAAGAGGAGGAGAGGTTAATCTCGAGCAATTTTGGATTCAGAAAAGTTTCAATAAAGCATTTAATATCCGAATAGGACATATAATTGTTCCTATCGGTTTAACTAATCAGCATCATTTACCAACCGAATTTTTTACAGTTTACAGGTCCGAGGGAGAGAATACTATTTTTCCATGTACCTGGCATGAAACCGGTGCGAGTATTTGGGGTAAAGTTTCTAAATTAAGATATGAGTTACAGTTTTTACCAGGTCTTGACTCCGATCGCTTCGGCTCGGAAGGGTTTATAAACGGTAGTGCAGGTTCTCCTTATGAGTTCAAAATAGCTAATTCTTATGCCGGAGCTCTACGACTTGATTATTATATGTCAAAAAAATTCCGAATGGGACTAAGTGGTTATTATGGTCAGTGTTTCAGTAATTCTCTTACCAAAAAGACGAAATATAAAGATAATAAAGGGGAGCTTTTCATAGGAGCAGTCGATTTTACCTATAAATCTCGCATCTTGATAATGAGAGGAAATTTCGATTACGCTCATCTTACCGATTCCAAAGCAATCACAAGATTCAATAAAGAGAATATGTCAAATGCATCTCCTTCACCTAAAACGGCAGTAGCCTCAGATGCTCTTTGCGGATCTTTATCTATGGGATATAATGTAATGTCATTATTTACCAAAGCATCATATCCTTCATTATTTGTTTTCGGACAATATGAATATTATGATTCAATGTATAAGACAGAGTCTGGTATAATGGATTATGAATGGTGTGGAAAACATCGTCTCGCTTTTGGCCTTAATTATTTCCCAATGAAACAAATAGTTGTAAAAGCGGAATATTCAAAACGTTTCTACAAACCTCAATACAATGATGAGCCGTCGATATCTTTTGGTATTGCCTATGCCGGCTTTTTCACAAAATAGTCTATTAATTGAAGTATAATTTATATAAAACAATGGTATGAAAATTTCAAATTATTTAATCGCACTCTCCTTGGGTACAGTGATTTCATTTACATCATGTAGTAATGATGATAATTCAATAGATGAATTATCGTCGAAGGAAACTACTCTTCAGGTTGCCAATATTCAATTTGTTGAGAAAACAGTGATACCAATCTATAGTTCTCTTGCTGATGAAACAATGCTTTTGCTTAAATCTCTTGAGAACCTCGAGAATTCAAAGACAAATACAAATGTAACTTCAGCATGTCAGCTTTGGAAAAAATCACGACAATATTGGGAATGGAGCGAAGCATTTTTGTTTGGTGCAGCTTCTAAGTATTATATAGATCCCCATATTGATACTTGGCCATTAGATAAAACTGCTCTTGATAATCTTCTTGGAAATGAATCGATGATGAATGATATTGAAAATGTTGTAGCCAATCTAAATAACGGACTTGTCGGGTTTCATGGATTGGAATATATAATTTTCAGAGAGGGACAACCACGTCCGGCATCCGATATAACAGAAAAGGAGTTGAGATATGCAATTGCTGTGGCGCAGGATCTTTTCTTAAGTTCTTGTCGATTAGAGGCTGCATGGGCAGGAATGGGAAATATTGCAGATTATAAAGCTGAGGTAATTGAAGAGGCTGAACTTGAGCCGGAAGATAACTTCGGAGATCAGATGCGACTTTGCGGATATGCGGGTAGTGTTTGGAAATCAATCACTTCAGGTTCAGAACAGATTATAGAAGGTTGTCGTACAATAGTTGATGAGGTTGGTAACTCCAAGATTGGAAAACCTTATACTGGAGAGGATATTTCTTATATAGAATCTCCGCATGCATATAATTCGATTCAAGATTTTGAAGATAATATCCGTAGTGTCCAATTTGTATATTATGGTGCTTTTGGAGCAACATCGCCTCAAAAAGGGTCTCTAAGCGAATACATTAAAAGTGTCAATTCTACATTAGATAAAAATCTGAGAGATGCAATCGATGAGTGTGTTGCTAAAATTCAAGCTATGCCAAAACCTTTTGTTCTGAATTATAAAGATAGCAAAGTGAAAGATGCCATTAATGCATGTGCCGATCTTGATGAAGCCCTGGCTGCGATACAACAATTAATAGTAAGGGAATAGTGTTATGAGAAAAATATACATACTTTCAGTTATTTCACTTTCATTTTACATGATTTCGTGTGATGATGATAATAATGATATTTCATCCAATAGCGAAAAGGTCGAGATAAACCAAGAAGAGTGGTATTCGGGAGGTAAGCTTGGTACAACTTTCAATACCACATCATTTGCCTACGAGCAACCTACTCCGGCAATAGAAAATGCCGGCATGGCCCAGGCTTTTAAATTCGGGGAATATCTTTTTGAAAAAGATTTCAATGAAAATACCGACGGAGCTTTTTGCGGACTCGGTCCGGTTATGGTAAGACGTGGTTGTCTTTATTGTCATCCGAATTACGGTCATGGGAAACGGCAACTTGAATACTCAGCCAATACTATGGGGAATGGCTATTTACTTGTTGTAACTGATGAAACAGATACTTATCTAAGCTCTTTGACAGGTATGCCGCAAACTCTGGCAACGCGCCCTTTCAAAGCCCCGATTGATGAATCGAAAATAAAAATCAGCTGGCTTGATTATACAGATGAATGGGGAAATACTTTCGCCGATGGTGAAAAATATAATCTTATATATCCCGAAGTTTCTATCCCGGAGGATGCATATTATGTTCCTCTTGAGGTTACTAAAAACGGAATTGTTACAAATGTTCCTCACGAGAATGTCAAAGTAAGATTAGAATCTACAATCGGAGTTTACGGAACAGGATTACTGGACGCAATCGACGATGCCGATCTTAAGGCTGAATATGCTTCCCAAGAAAAATACGGAGTGACGTTGAATCCGGCAATTTTTGCAAATGGTGAATGGGTTAAGACTTATTCTAACAGTGGGAAGGCCTTAAAATATACCTATGCTCTTTCAAGAGGTCCGCTTCAGGATGCCGCGGGAGCTAATGCAATATGGAATATAACAAATGTAACAAGAAGTAATCGCAGATATAATTACATTACAGCTACTTATGCTTCCGTATCATCAAAGGATCCGGACGTTCAGGAAAATTTTTATCAATATTATCCTGAGTCAAAAATTACGGGAGATATTGAAACTGACATTTACAACTTTCTTATGGCAAAAGATCTTCCTATTGAAATGTCGGATGAAGATTATAAAAATTTTATGATATGGCATCGAGGATTGGCAGTTCCGGCAGCTCGAGATCTTGATAATGCTCTTGTCCAGAGAGGGAAAAAGCTTTTTACCGAAATGGGATGTGCAACATGTCATAAACCTTCATGGACAACAGGGGAAGATAAAATATGTGATCCGAGTGGATTCTTTGCAGAGGGCGATAATAGTTTGCCAAGATATCCTAATCAAAAAATCTGGCCTTATACCGATATGATTCAGCATCGTCTGTTTATGGAAAATGATATTCGTACCGGTTGGTGTCGTACAACTCCTTTATGGGGTCGAGGGCTTAGTGAAATGGTTACGGGAGCCAGTGATCGACTTCATGATTGTCGAGCAAGAACTGTTATTGAAGCAATAATGTGGCACGGTAGTGCAGCAAGTGATGCCCGTTTTTCGATTGATAATTTTAGAAAATTATCTAAAGATGAACGTGATGCCGTAGTAAGTTTCATAGAATCTATTTAATCAATTAATAAATTTCCGATTCAGTGTGTTTTATTACCCTGAATCGGCAATTGCCTTTTATTATGTTATCTCAAAAAAAAATATTATTTACAGCAATTGTTTTTTTGCTCATTGTTCTTGCCACCTCTACAATACTGGGGAAATTATACGGACAGGACCATGTGGAAAGTTTTGTGTATTCTTCACCATTCTTTATTGTATTATGGATTATAATCGTTTTTATATCAGCTTTATATATTAAAAAGCGCAATCTTATAAAACGGAGATCCGCTTTTATGCTTCATCTCTCTTTTGTTGTTATTCTTTTAGGAGCACTGATCACCTGGAAAACAGGTATTCGTGGCACAATGTGTATAGAGAAAGGAATAACTACAAACGATTTTTATTTAAATGATGAATATGAAGATAAACTCCCTTTTTATGTTTCGCTCGAATCATTTTCGATAGAGAAGTATCCCGGTACTGATTCTCCTTCCGATTATATAAGCAGAATAAAAATTAAAAATAATGATGAACAAATAGAGGGGACGGTTTCGATGAATCAAATTTTCAGTTATAATAATTATCGTTTCTATCAAGGTGGTTATGACCAAAATAACGGAAATGTATACCTTCTTATTTCACATGATCCTTATGGAATTCTGTTTACATACTCAGGATATTTCCTTTTCATATTAACATTCGTAGTTTTCTTTTTCGGGAAGAAAAGTTATTTCAGAAAACTTCTAAAATCTCCTGTTTTTAGAAAGGATTCTAATATTCTTACACCACATTCAGAAACAGAGGAAAAATTTAACGACAGATCCTTTCTTTCACTACCTTCTTTCTCTTCATTTCTAAAAAAAGGCACATTGTTGGTATTAATTTTGTTCGGATTTTCAAAGATTTATGCCGTAGAGAAGCCTAATGTGCTATCAAAGCAACAAGCCGCCGAAGTTTGTGGGATGATGATATTATATAACGGCCGAATAATGCCGCTTGAAACTTTTGCCCGTGATTTCACGATAAAAATATATGGCAAAAATAGTTATTATGATTATACCCCACAGCAGGTTCTGACAGGCTGGATGTTTTATTATAAAAGTTGGAAAAATCAACCTTTGATTAAGATAAAAGGGGTGGGTGTAAAACGACATTTAGGTATTGACAGTAATTATGCCTCTTATAATGATTTCATAACACCTTTGAATGAATATAAATTTTCTGAGGTAACAAATGTTTTACAAAAGAAAGATTTTGCTGCTGCTGACGAAAAATTTAATCTTATTAAAGGGGTTTGTTCCGGTGATCTGATTAAGATGTTTCCTCATATAGAATCGAAAGATTCTTCCCTTTCTTGGTATTCGGCAGCAGATATGTTGCCTTCTGATATAAGTGATGAAAAATGGTATTTTATAAAGAAATCAATGGATTATGTACATGAGAGTATTATCATAAAAGATTTTGAAACCTATTCCAATATTATAGATAAAATAAAAAAATATCAGAAAAAAGAATTAGGCGATGTTTATCCCTCTGAGTCTATAATAGTAGCTGAAAGGCTTTATAACAAGTTTCGTTCATTATTCCCGTTTGGCGGTATGTTGTTTGTGGCAGGAATAATATTCTTTCTTTATTATTATAGGAAGATGTTTTCAGAGAATAAATTAAAAGGTATTATGTATTTCATAATCATAACATCTACAATATTGTCATTAATCTTTCTGACTTTTGTTATATCTCTTCGTTGGTATATATCAGGTCATATTCCTGTTGCAAATGGATTCGAAACAATGATATTTCTTGCATGGAGCATACTTCTTATTGCTCTTATATTTCTTAATAAAATACCACTTATCACAATATCCGGATTTATACTCTCCGGGCTTGTAATAATTGTGGCTTCAATAAGCAATAAATCGCCGCAGATCACGCCTCTTATGCCGGTGCTTTCTTCACCGCTTCTTTGTATTCATGTCGTGCTGGTAATGCTTGCCTATACTTTGCTTACTTTTATAATGATGAACGGAATAGTGGGACTGATAATTTCATTCGGTAAACTTACTGACCAAAGAGATATTGTTCAACAACGATTATATGTTGTCAGCTATATACTTTTATATCCCGCGATTTTATTTTTAAGTGCGGGAATAATAATAGGTGCTGTTTGGGCAAATATCTCATGGGGTAGATACTGGGGATGGGATCCCAAAGAGGTATGGGCGTTAATCACCCTTTTTATATACTCATTCGCATTACATGGAGAGTCTATTAAATCTTTCAGAGATCCCGGGTTATTTCATCGCTTTACAGTGATCGCCTTTTTAAGTGTAGCGATGACTTATTGGGGAGTGAATTATTTGCTCGGAGGATTGCATAGTTATGCAGGGGGATAACGATTTATTTTGATGTTTTGAAATCAAGGCAAAAAGGTGGAATGATATCACCATCTTTTGTGAAAAAGACATGGGGCCATAAGTTGATACAGTATTCTGAATCGGCCTCCAGTTCGACATTTAATCTAAGAGATTTTTTGTCATTAATATATTCGAATTTAGTAACCTTAGGAAAGGCAGAGTTTCCTTTTGGACCGCCATCCATAGAGTATCTATTATTCAATATAGGTTTGTCAAAATTTATGGTAATAGTTTTTATCTCTTTCGAAACGGGATCAATTCCATTTATTTCATCAACAGAAATAACCTTAGGGCGTATCTCATCATAGTTTTCAACATAATCGGCAAAACCGGAGTATGCAGCCGCTAATTGAGGCATATATGAATCAAGATCGGGATATTCCTCTCTTTTATTATCATATTTTTGAAGCTCTTCGTAAAGGTTTGATATCCAGTAGAATCCCCTTTGTTTTTCCATGAAAATTAGTTTAAAAATTTGATTGTTTCCTCCATCATGGTCTATTATATATTTTATAGTGGCAGCTCTTACAAGTGCTTCATTAAGCATTATTTGAGTTTGTAGATACGCCTGACCTCTCATTATATCTTCCACTTGGGCAAATATTCGTGAGCCGTTTTCTTTGAAAAGATCGAAATGTTTTTCTGTAAGATGATTAATAAAAGAGTGATTGAATTCATGAATAATTATAGGCAGATAATCATCATTATTATAAATTGCCATTCCATTATCATCTGTTTTCCAGGCACTGATGATGGAAAATACTGTTTTTTTTCCGGTTTTCGGATCTATTGAACTTGGTCCGTAATTATGATCTCCGTTTGACATTGAAAGTATAATCTTGAAATTTATGTTATTATCTTTTCCGAAAAACTTATCATACCAAGATATATCTATATTATCAGACATATGTTTAAATCGATATATTGCCTCGGCATATAATGACATATTTTCCATATAAAAATTGTCGAACTTGGTATCAAGTCTGAATTTCTTAAGTTTTGTAAGGAAATCGTTCAAATCTACTCCGATCCATCTATTTCCAAGGTTATTACTATCAATAAGATTAAGGTCTTCATCAAGATTAACGGCAAGCGACATAACTGCATCATATACTATGTTATTGGATCTGACTAAATCCTGAGCCGCCGTTACAGCATCGTGTTTCTTATATGGATCAAATTGATTTTTTATCTTATCGGTGTAAAGTCTGAAAACTTCAGAATTATACTCTTTATTACCGGCAAGTCGGAAAACTATACTTAGTAACTCCGTTTGTTTTTCAATTGTAGGAGTAAGGCTCTTTTTTTCATAGTTGTCATCTTTATTAATTGAAAAACTTACAGGAATAATAAAAAGAACACAGAATAAAATGATTATAGATTTTAGTTTCATGGAGAATTACTGATTAGGAATTTAAGTATGTGCTAAGCTGCGTGTAATTTAAGAAAAATAAAACAATGAATATTAACCGTTTTCTTTTTTTTTATCTTGGCCCTGATATAATTATAAAATATTTCCAATCTAAAATAATAATTACATTCTCTCCCTAAACATCTTAGGTGTCAACCCTGTATACTTCCTAAAATACTGAGAAAAGAAAGACGCGTTAGGGAAGTTAAATTCATCCGATATTTCACTTATAAGGATCTTCTTATTTTTAAGTCTTGTTTTTATATGGATAATAACACAGTTGATAATCCATTGTCCAGCCGTAACACCGGAAACAAGTTTTACCACAAGAGAGAGATGCCTTGCCGAGATAGATTGTTCTTTAGCATAATAATCAATAGATCTTTGCGTATTATAATTATTGAAAAGTGAAAAGATAAATCTTTGAAAAATCTCTTCATTACGACTGCAAGCCTGTTCTACAATAGGTTTTCTTAGATGATAGATTGCTGCTACTTCATAACTAATGATTTGAATTATATTATCATCTATTTCTGACCGAAAAGGATGTTCAGTCTTCTTGTTCATCTCCATCAGCATATTATATAAGGAGAATATCTTCTCTCTTTCGATATCCGTAACTTTTATGCACGGATTCTCTTTTATATTAAGATAATATGAGGAACGGCCGGACATAGAGAAATTACCAAAGAAATCTGAATCTATATCCAGAACGAAACCTTTGAAATCTTTTGAGCTTTTCAGATGTTGTATTATAGTAAAAGGGAAGGCTACTACAAGATGATCTTTACTGACGGTATAATGTTTCATATCAATCACAATATCCGTCTCACCCGCCTGACAAAAGAAAAGCCCCCCACGTTGCAACTTTATCGGCATATTGCCTGAACTGAGAAAATGTTCAGTTTCACCATCTACAATAGTATGATTATATTTTTCACTCATAATTGAATATATAAATACGATATTATGATGCAAGGTAATAATTAATACTACAAAATGAACATTTTCTGTTAGGAATTAAACTTTTCAAATAGTTCTGAGAAAAGTATATTTGTAATTATTAAATTATTGTATATGAAGATATATGGACTGATTATTGCGGTTGTGTTGTTTATGACTGTCTCGTGTCATAAAAAGAGAGAAAACGATGATTTCGTCAGAAGTGTGAAATGTGAGAAGGTTATCCCGGTAGAGGAGAAAAAAGAAACATCATCTTTTCCGGGTAGAGTAAAAGCTGCTTCTGACATCAATCTTTCTTTTAGGGTAAGTGGGCCTATCAAGAATATAAATTGTAAGGAAGGAACCTTTGTGAAGAAAGGTACTTTGCTTGCCCGAATTGATCCACGCGATTATGAAACACAGCTTTCCGCCACTCAAGGGGAGTATAAAAGTATT
Source organism: uncultured Bacteroidales bacterium (assembly GCA_947074145.1). Taxonomy (GTDB): domain Bacteria; phylum Bacteroidota; class Bacteroidia; order Bacteroidales; family JAUNSR01; genus JAUNSR01. The sequence continues at coordinate 20,485 of CAMTOJ010000017.1, read as the reverse complement.
AAAGCTGAGGCTGAAAGAGTGATAGAGTTATATAAACGCCAGAGTGCAACACAAAATGATTATGATAAAGCAGTCTATGGATTACAACAGATAGAAGCAAAACATAAGGCTCATATCAATGCTCTTGAGGATACATATATGTATGCACCTTTTGACGGATATATTCATAAACTATATTATGATACAAATGAAACTGTTTCGGCAGGTTTTCCAATCATTGCTATGGTATCGACAAAAGAACCTGAAGTGGAGATAAATTTGCCATCTTCCGAATATTTAAAACGAAACAATTTTTCTTCCGCACAATGCTATATTGATGTATATCCCGATAAAGTATTTTGTCTTGATTTAATAGGGGCAACACCTAAGGCAAATCTTAATCAGTTATATACAACTCGTTTCAAGATAATTCCGTGTGAGGGAGTAACTCCATCGCCGGGAATGACAGCAATGGTAACAATATGTTATAAAAATGAGAAAATCAATAGTTTCAGTATACCTACCTCTTCTTTATTACATCGCGAGGGAAAGACTTATGTATGGATATTAAATCCTGAAAATCATACAGTGAAACTCTGCGTTGTAAAAGTAGCAGAGATAACGACAGACGGTTTTGCTCTTGTTACCTCGGGATTAAAAGAGGGTGATGAAGTTGTGACAGCGGGAATTAACACATTGAAAGAGGGACAGAAAGTGAAAAAGCTTGCGTCTCTAACACCAAGTAACATAGGAGGGATTTTATGAATTTCGGAATATGGGCGTTAAATAATAAGAAACTGGTCTATTATCTTGTTGCCATTCTTATCGTAGGAGGTATATTGTCGTACGATCAGATGAGTAAACTTGAAGATCCCGAGATTAAGGTGAAACAGGCTGTTGTTGTTACTACTTATCCGGGGGCATCGCCTTATGAAGTGGAGTTACAAGTGACGGATCATCTTGAAAAGAGTATTCGCTCTATGAATAATATTGATAAGGTAGAGAGCCAATCTTGCAATGATCTTTCTCTTATAACAGTGAATCTTAAAACAACTGTTCCGGATGATGAAACAGAACAATATTGGGATATGTTACGTCGTAAGATCAATGATGCACAAAGTAAACTTCCAAATGAAGCAAATACAAGCGTTGTAATTGATGATTATGGCGATGTATACGGAATGTTTTATGCTCTATCTTCTGACGGATACGGAAATAAGGATATGACCGATTATGCAGAGATGATCAAAAGGGAGATTCAAAATATTGAAGGTGTATCGCGTGTTGAACTTTATGGGGTATATGAAGATGTCATAAATATATCTATATATGAAGATAAGCTGGCAAATCTCGGAGTTTCACCGGCTGAAATAATACAGACTATTCAAGGGCAGAACAAAACAATTTATTCCGGATATTATGATTCCGGAGATATGAGAATACGTGTTGCCGTAAATGATAAATATAAAGAGATAAAAGATATAGAGAATCTGATTATTCAGGGACACGAGAATGATCAGATGCGACTTAAGGATATTGCCAAAGTAGATAGAGGCTATGCCGAACCTATAAGAAATTCAATGTCATATGATTTGCAACCGGCTATAGGAATATCGGTTTCGGCTTTAAGTGGAACGGATATTATCAAAGTCGGAAAGAGAGTAGACAAAGAGATTGAAAAGCTTAAAAAGAGTTCTTTACCTGTGGGAATTGAAGTTAATAAAGTTTTCTATCAACCTGAACGAGTAGGGCAGGCACTTGGAACATTTGTTATAAATCTTGCAGAATCAGTAATAATAGTTATTGTTGTCCTTATGATTGCGATGGGATTCAGAAGTGGCATATTGCTCGGATCTACACTTATTATAACTGTGCTGGGGACTCTGTTTTTTTTGAAAATTCTCGGAGGAACAATGCAAAGGGTCTCTCTTGCATCTTTTATTCTTGCCATGGGTATGCTGGTTGATAATGCGATAGTGATTGTTGACGGTATTCTTATTGATCTGAAAAATGGGGAAGAGCGTAAATTCGCATTGACAGATATTGGTCGTCGAACTGCTATGCCGTTGCTTGGTGCAACTCTTATAGCTATACTTGCTTTTTTCCCTATTTTTCTTTCTCCTGACACTGCCGGTGTATATGTACGCGATCTTTTTGTAGTCCTTTCTGTTTCGCTGTTCCTAAGTTGGATACTTTCGCTTACCATGGTTCCTGTTCAGGCTAATTTTCTTCTAAAAGACAAAAAGAAGAAAAAAGACAAAATGCAAAAAGGAGAGAATGTGTTTTATAAGATTTTGAGAAGAGTGCTTCATCTTTGTCTCAAAAACAGAACACTAACAATTATCTCGGCAATATTGATTTTACTTGTCAGTGTTTGGTGTTTTAAATTCATTCCAAACAGTTTCTTCCCTGATATGAGTTATGATCAGCTATACATAGAGTATAAATTGCCGGAATCCTATAATAGCTCAAAAACTCAGAAAGATCTTGATACCATATCCTGTTATTTGCTAAAAAGAGAAGATGTAACTCATGTAACAACTTCTGTGGGAGGAACGCCAAGCAGGTATAATTTGGTAAGAAGTATGGGAACTCCGTCTCTTTCATATGGAGAATTAATTGTAGATTTCAAATCTCCCCGGGATGTCGAAAAATCTATTCCTGAAATTCAAGCATGGCTTACCGACAATTATCCCCAGGCTTATGTCAGAGCGAAAAGATATAATCTGATGTTTAATAAATATCCTATTGAAGCTATGTTTATTGGACCTGATCCTGCGATTCTTCGTGAGCTGACTGATCAGGCACGCGATATAATGGATAAAAATGAAAATATCTGTCTTGTTACTTCCGATTGGGAAGATAAAACCCCATATCTGGAGATTGATTATAATCAGGCAATATCAAGGAATATCGGTCTGTCTCGCCAAGATGTCGGTTTGTCGGTACTTGCTTCAACAAGCGGCATACCCTCGGGAATGATATATCAGGGCAATAAGACAGAAACACTTATCATAAAATGTGTGGATAATGAAGGTAATCAGATAGAACGACTTGAATATGCTCCTGTGTTTGCCCTTTTGCCAACTATAAAACAACTTGATAAGGATCTGATAACCGGATTAATGGCGGGATATATCACACAAGAAGATATTATATCAGATTTGCTTGCAACGGTACCTCTTCGTCAGGCTATAAACGGCGTGAAGCTTAAATGGGATGATCCGTTAGTAATGCGTTATAACGGACAACGAGCAATGCGAGCTCAGGGCAATAATTTGCCATCAGTGAGTGCGGAATCGGCAAGACGTCAGGTTGCTAAAGAGATAGAATCTATACCACTGCCCGAGGGGTATTCTCTGATTTGGGAAGGTGAATATAAAGCAAAAAACCAGGCTTTGAAATATCTTTTTGCCAATTTGCCATTAGCAATAGGATTGATGATAGCTATTCTTATTATGCTGTTTAAGGATTATAGAAAGCCCCTTATAATACTACTTTGTGTACCACTTCTTTTTATCGGCGTTGTATTTGCGATTATGATCTCAGGTAAATCATTTGGCTTTGTTGCGATTTGTGGTATTCTGGGTCTTATAGGTATGATGATTAAAAACGGAGTTGTACTTATGGATGAAATAAACGATGAGATAAATTCAGGAAAAGAGCCTGTTTCCGCTCTTATAGATAGTTCGGCTTCGAGGTTTCGACCTGTTATGATGGCATCCCTTACCACTATACTTGGAATGATCCCGCTTTTGCCCGACGATATGTTCGGCTCATTGGCGGCTACCATTATGGGAGGACTTCTTGTCGGAACACTTATTACATTGATTTTTATTCCTGTAATTTATTCCATACTTTTTAAAATTAAGATATAATGAGAATACATCTGACATATATATTCATGTTTTTGACTTTATCTCTCGCCGCTCAGAATCTGACACTTGAAGAGTGTCGTCAAATGGCCGTTGAAACAAACAGAAGCGGGAAGATATCATCTCTTAAACATAATATGGCTAACCAAAATCTTAAGGCATATAAGACTAATTATTTGCCAAAACTTTCGGTAGAGGGAAATTATATCTATTCAAATGCCAAACCTTCTTTATTCATCGACGGAGGATATTTGCCAACTTTCACTCCTAATGCTCAGACAGGAGTTCTTGAACCGAATATTATAGGGCAAGCAGCCGACGGCTCTCCGATTTTCGGAAGTTATGCCTTAATGCCGGAATTGAACTTTGATGTCGAGATTGGATCTGTTTATACTGCCGGTGCGCGAGTCGAACAACCTATATATATGGGCGGAAAGATAAACGCAGCCGTTAAGATGGCGGATCAGGGTGTTAAGATTGCATCCTTTGATATGATAAAAATTGAAAAGGAAATAATTGAAAAAACTGATGATGCTTTTTGGAATCTGATAAAGGTGGAGGAACTTCTTAAAAGCGCAACAGCTTATAAAGAAGTTGTTGACGCCTTTTCCAATCAGATGCAAAATGCTTATGCCACAGGGTTGAAAAATCGAAATGATCTTCAAAAGGTAATGGTACGGGTCAATGAAGCTGAGCTACTTTACCGCAAGGCAGAAAACGGAGTGAAGCTCGCGAAAATGAATCTTTGTTACATAATAGGCTTACCATTATCGACGACATCTGTTACTGTAATTGATAATAACGAAATTACCGGAGATATAGATAATTTAAATGCTGATATTACACAACGTCCGGAATATGCCATGCTTATGCATCAAGTTGAGCTTAAACGGCAAAACGTACGACTTGTAAGAGGTGATTTTATGCCCCAACTTGCCGCTGTCGCATCATATAATTATACGAATGGAGTTAAACTGGTAGATTCAAAACTTTTCAATAATGCAAGTTTTTATGGCGGAGTGAATCTTAACATCCCTCTTTTTAATTGGGGAGAGGGGAGAAAAAAAATATCGTCTGCAAAGATTGAGGTTGAAATTGCTCAGACTCAACTTGCAGAAATTAGCGATCTGATGCAACTAGAACTCATGCGTGCTATAAACGAATATGATGAAGCTTTGCTTGAAGTAAGATTAACAACAACAGCTCTTGATCAGGCTCAGCTAAATCTGAAGATGAGTCGTGATCATTATGATGTCGGAATGGAAACTCTTGCCGATTATCTTGAGGCGCAGTCGATATGGCAAAAGGCTATGAGTGATTTGATTAATGCCCGAGCTAAACAGCGTATTGCATTTACAGTTTATCTTAAAGCTGCCGGTCTGCTTTAACAAAGAAAATACGAGCCGTATTTTTTCTTCAAGAAAATATTCTATTATCGTTGATAGTTTATCTTTGCATAAGATAAAAAATTGGAAAGCAAGCAGCTTTTTAATCAACACCTTGCAAGGTGTAGGTTAAATCCTTGCAAAATTTTGATATTCACCTTATAAGGTGTCGATAAAAGAGATTAGAGTTTTGCATTTTTTGAAATGACTATCCATGAAAATATATATCGAAAAAGGGCTTTATTCATATAAATATAAGAAATTGAAAAAAATAAAAACCTTTAATGAAATGAAGTTTGCAAATAAGGAAAGTTTTTCTATCTTTGCACCCGCAATTAAACTTATTTAATAACAGTTTTATATAAACGAGTATGAATCATTACGAAACCGTTTTCATTTTGACTCCCGTTTTATCTGATGTTCAGATGAAGGAAGCGGTAGAAAAATTCAAGGCTCTTCTTGTCAACGAAGGTTGCGAGATCTTGAATGAAGAGAATTGGGGCATGAAAAAACTTGCTTACCCAATCGAAAAGAAATCAACAGGATTCTATGTGCTGATAGAGTTCAAAGCTAATCCAACAGTTATTGCAAAACTTGAAACTCAATATCGTCGTGACGAGCGCGTTATCCGTTTCATGTCTTTCAAAATGGATAAATATGCTTCAGAATATGCAGCAAAAAGAAGAAGTCTAAAATCTAAAGAAGTAAAGGAGAATTAAAAAATGGCAGCACAAAACGCATCTGAAATCAGATATTTGACTCCTCCTTCAGTGGATGTCAAAAAGAAAAAATATTGCCGTTTCAAAAAGAACGGAATTAAATATATCGACTACAAGGATCCTGAGTTTTTGAAAAAATTCTTGAACGAGCAGGGTAAAATCCTTCCTCGTCGTATAACTGGTACTTCTTTGAAGTTCCAACGTCGTGTAGCACAAGCAGTAAAGAGAGCTCGCCAATTGGCTTTGCTTCCTTACGTAACTGATATGATGAAATAATTAACAAGAGGAGGAAATTGACATGAGAGTAATTTTGAAAGAAGATATCCTTAATCTTGGGTATAAAGATGACGTAGTGGTAGTTAAAGATGGTTACGGACGTAACTTCCTTATTCCACAGGGAAAAGCAGTTATTGCATCTGAATCAGCATTGAAAATGCTTGCTGAAAATCAGAAACAACGTGCTCACAAACTTGCTAAGATCAAAGCTGACGCTGAAGAACTTGCAGCTAAATTGGAAGGTGTTAGCCTTACAATCGGTGCTAAAGCTTCTAACAACGGTAAGATCTTCGGTTCTGTAAACAACATTCAGATCGCTGAATCTCTTGAAAAAGCAGGTTTCGCTATCGATCGTAAAATGATCTACATCAAAGAAGCGGTTAAAGAAGTTGGTGCTTATACAGCAACTCTTAAACTTCACCGTGATGTGAATGTAGAGATTCCATTCGAAGTTGTAGCTGAATAATATTCGGTTTCGATATAAAGATCTAAGAAGGGTGTATCATTAATTTGATACACCCTTTTTTTTATTAAAATATATTTCTATTTTTAAACGAAGTTATATATTCTTCAATATATCATTCTGATAAATTGTATTACGAATATTTTGATGTAAATAGTTTATTATAAGGCAAAAGCTAAGTCTGATGAATGAATATTGAAGAATGAAAAATCTAATAAAAAAGACAATAAGAATGAAAACTCCAAAATTATTACTTCTTGCAGGGCTTATCGGACTATCGGCATGTCAGCTTAAAGGTAGTGACGAACAGAAGATTGAAACGGCTGATGAGTCTAAAAATCAGGTTGTTGAAACTATAATGGCTCGTCGCAGTATACGAAAATATACAGATCGCCAAGTAGAAAGAGATAAACTGGAGCTTATTGCCAAGTGTGGAATCAACGCTCCAAGCGGAATGAATAAGCAGCCATGGGAAATAAGAATTGTGGAGAGTAAAGATTATATCGATGGTGTAACCGAATTATTCAAAGAGGCAAATCCCAAAATGGCGGAGGATCCTAATTTTAAGAATATGTTCAGAAATGCACCGGCAGTAATTTTTATAGGTTCTCCTGTTCAGGGAGGAGGTGAGTTTGATTGTGGTCTTGCTGCTGAAAATATGATGTTAGCTGCACAATCGCTTGGATTAGGTACTTGTTGTCTTGGGGGACCTATTCGATTCCTTACCACAGAAAAGAGTGCTAAACCTTATTTGGATAAGTTAGAATTTTCTCCCGATTATAAACTTTTAATAGCGATTGGAGTGGGTTATCCTGATGAATCACCTGAAGCAAAACCTCGTGATAACGGGAAGATAAAGTTTATATATTAAAATTATGATTTAGAGTTCGGCAGAGAATAAAATTAAGAGCATCACAAATATGATTTCAAAATAGATTTTCCATTTGTAATACTCCAAATAATAATAAATAGTATTATTTATGCTATTTAAAATCATGTATTTAGAAAAAATAAAAATATTTTCTTGGAAATTAAATAATAATGATTTCCTTTGTGTAGAACTTGATTTATATGACGGGAAATTTATTTCCACTGCACTGTATTCTTTCAAATAGTATTGGCGAATCCTTTCATTGTCAATAATCGCCCCAAGTATATCAAATGTTCCAAAATTTATTTTTTAATTTTTTATTTTTTATTTTATGAACATTTACATTGGAAACCTTAACTACAGAGTTAGGGAATCAGATTTACAACAAGTATTGGAAGAATATGCACCTGTAACATCTGTTAAGATCATCAAAGATCGCGAAACAGGAAAATCTAAAGGTTATGCTTTTGCAGAAATGGAAAACTCAACTGCTGCACTTCAAGCTATCGAAGAACTAAACGGAGCTGAATTTGAAGGCAGAACAATGGTTGTTAAAGAAGCTCGTCCTAAATTCTAATTTTGACTTAACAGAATACAATCAAGATATTAAGGATATTATTCTAAAAACGCTTCCCGGAAATGGGGAGCGTTTTTTTTTAGACATATACAGTGAGTAATTTCTAAAGGAGCAATAATTAATATTTTATGATATCTATATATCAATAATCACAATCTCCGGGTAGGGAAATATATTTAATTATATACCTATATTTACACTATTAAAAATTGGGACAGAATGGGAAAGTTACCATTATCAGATACAGTTAATAAGATAGTTATCTTCTTTATTTATTTTTTTCTTTTCACTTTGGCAGGAATAGCTCTTTCGTCAATACTAATGATTCCTTTCCGCACAGAAGGTAATGGTATTTCTGTCGCCGGGTTAAGAGTTATACAGACAGTACAGACCATAATGATGTTTGTCTTGCCTGTTATTTTTTTTATAAAGAGATTAGGTGTCAATTTTTGGCAGTGGTTAGGGTTAGATAAAAAAATGACATTTTCGGAGATAATAATCTCCTTCATATCCATATTATCGCTTATTCCTATAAGTGATTTAGTTTATAAATTTAATAAATCGATTAAGTTTCCAGATTTTATGAAGCCTCTTGAAGATTGGTTTTGGGAGCAACATAATGCTGATGGAGTGGGTATGTTGATTGGTTTTGATGGAATAGGTAATATAGCAATCTCTTTGTTTATTGTCGGAATTGTGGCGGCAGTATCAGAGGAACTGTTTTTTCGCGGGACATTTCAAAAGATACTTTATGGAGAAAAGCCAACATCCGGGCAAGCTGTAAAATCAATATTGTTGACATCTCTTTTTTTTAGTGCATTACATATAGATTTCTTTGGATTTTTACCGCGACTTCTTGTAGGAGGTATATATTTCGGGTTTCTTTATTGGTGGACGGGTAAATTAGGAATAACCATTTGGTGTCATTTTCTCAATAATACGATTGCTTATTTCACAAGAATGTATTTTGAGTTAAATGGTATTGATCAGCAGGTAGCAGATAATTATGAATTCCCGCTATATGTAGATCTTTTGGCCACTGTATTGTTTATTGTATCCGGAGGATGGTTTTATTACAACTATAAGAAAAGATTATCGGCTGAGTCAGCTCTTCCCATTAAATAATCTCTGAACAAATAAAAAATTAAAAATATAAAGCTTTTATTACTTCAATTATACTTAAAAGGGCGTCTTCTTTACAATGGAATCGAAAAAAGGATTCCGGCTAATTATTGCACAGAACCCTTTTGCATTTATCCTATTAGATTAAATATCTGGAAAATTTAAGATTGGTATCTTTCATTTAACAGGATTAAAAAACAGCTGTGATAACTATTTTTTATAGAAGAAATCATCTTTAACATATATGATTTCTGCAAATTCAGCAAGTTTCTTCATATCAATTGATTTCTTATTGCCCACTATGATGTAAGTGCCGTTAGCTTTCTTTATCATTTTATTATAGAAATCATTAAACTCATCGAATGAGATATCTTTAGCCATGCTTAATTCTGATAATCTTGAATAATCGTATCCGGCAGATTTATCTTCTGCAATTTTTTGTGTAATAGATCGTATATCGGGATAATTATTGTTAGCATAATTTGACAAGCCACGTTTGGTAGAGATAAAAGAGATTTCATTTAAAGGCATATTGGCAATAAGTGAATCAAGAAGATATATTGCTTCTATAGTTTTGTCGGACTGGGTAGAAAGAGATGTTTCTAAAACAACACGTTTTGCTCCATGTTTAGGGGGAACCATGCTAAGATTCGAATATGCGCTGTATGCTAAAGAGCGGAACTCTCTTATTTGCTGAAACATAACCGATGTCATATCACCTCCTAAATAATGATTTAAAAGTCTCATTTTCGGTCTATCTGCGATAGATAACTCTTCGCAAGTTGTGAAATAACCTTTTATTATACTTTGACGACTATCTTTATGATTGTAGAAATAAATAATAGGTTTATCGTAAACAATGTAATTAGGATCGGAATAGGATACACTCGGTTTTGATATAGATTTGGTGTCGATTAGGTTTGTAATTATATTTTTTACCTTATCGGCAGAAAGTGTACCACTATAGTGTATATCACATTCATATTCCATCACATTAGAGAATAGATTAATAAGAGTGTTTTCTTTTAATTTATTGATTTCCTTTATGTTGACTTTGTTAAGATATGAAGAATTTTCGCCCCTGCTAATTCTTTCAAAAATGGCATTGGCAATTTCTATGCCTGACTTCATGAAAGATTGATCATTTATTTTTTGTGATGATTTTATAGTGTTAAGCATCTTTTTATTGCCTTTAGCATTTGTCATAAAATGCTTTACAAGTGACATCGTTTCTTTATATTTATCGTCAAATCCTGTAACTTTTAGACTAAAAGTTTGGGGGTTGCTATTGAACTCCATTGATCCTCCAAGACTTTGTATACTCTTTCTTAGCATTTCATAGTCGAGAGAATCTGTGCCTATAAGGTTTAAGTAAAGGTCAGTAATTGCAAGCATGGGTTCTGCATTTGTCCCGATTTTGTATATTATTTTACATTCAAAAATATCATTTGCACCTGTTTCTTTATAGAAAAGATTACATTTTTCACCTAATGAAAGAGTACTACAATCATTATTAAAATCAACTAACTTAATATTTATATCAGTAGAATCTGATCTTTCCATTGATTCGAAATATTGAGAACGTCTTGTGTCATTTTCAGAAAGAGGAATTGGTTTTATTTCAGGTTTCTCAATTTTATCCTTAGGATACTTCCCATATTTCTTTTCGACATAAAGGTAATCGTCAGAAATATATTTATTGGCGCAGGTCACTATATCTTCTTTAGAAAGAGATTCAAGTTTGTAGAGTTTTTGACAATATTTATCCCATGTTATTCCATTGGCAAAATTATCTATCATTAGCGCAAATCTATTTTCAGAGCTCTCATAGCCCATCAGAACTTGTTTTCTTAACTCCTGTTTAACAGCATTAAATAAAGAGTCAGAAAATTCACCATTTTTGATTTTAAAGATCTCTTTATTTATCAACTTTTCCGCTTTAGCTTTAGATTGGAACATAAGCTTAGGTATTGCGCCTAACATAATAATATTTCCATCTATCATATCATCAGAATATTCGGCAAGAGCCATCATAACCTTGTTGTCAGCAGTTAGAAGATCGAAATACCCAGTTCCGTTGTTGTTGCAAAGCATAGAACATATTATTTGCAGCGCTTCTTTATCATCGGATGTTGCTTGTGGTCCACGATATAATTTAACAAAACCTTTAATTAACGGCATTGGAATCTTTGCTTTCATTGTTTCTCTCCCTTTGAAAGGTTGTGGTTTAACAGAAGCATTTTCCTTCTTAGTTCCCGCTTCAATTCTTCCGAAACTTTCTTCAAGCATAGGTATAACTTTCCCGGAATCGAAATCTCCGCATAATATAAGTCCCATATTGTTTCCAACATAATACTGTTTGAAAAACTTATCCATCTCTTTAAGATTTGGCTTCTTAAGATTTTCAGAATTTCCAATTATAGAATAACGATAGGGGTGATCTTTGTAAAATTGTTCCAGTACAGCTTCAAGAGGAGCAGTGAAAATATTATCGGAATACATGTTTTTTTCTTCATATACTGTTTCAAGTTCACTTTGAAATAATCGGAACACGGGATTCAATAATCTTTCACTATTAACCTCAATCCACTGTTCCATATAATCGGATGTGAATGTGTTGAAATATGCTGTAATATCGTAAGATGTGTATGCATTTAAATCTGATCCACCGAAACGACTAATAATATGATCAAATTCATTAGGAATGACATATTCAGATTGCTTGATGCTTAATCGATTTATCTCTTTTTGCAAAGAATCTATTTTGATATTATCTGTAGTGGAAACAAGGATATCATAAAGTGACGCTATGGAGTCCATATATATTTTTTCGGCTTCATAATCAGTTGTTCCGATTTTATTTGTGCCTTTGAACATCATATGTTCGAAATAATGTGCTATACCCGTGTTTGGAGAATCTTTAGCCCCGGCCTTCACAATCACAGCACCATTAACCTTTGGTTGTGAGTGTTCTTCACTCAGCCATACAGTCATTCCGTTACTTAATGTTAGCTCTTTTACAACGGGAAACTCGTTTTTTTGTGCCTGAATAGCACAAAATGAAAAAACGAACAATATTGCGATAATAAAAAATTTATTCATAATGAATTAATCTGAATATGAGTATTTAGGGAATAAAAAAAGACAGAAAATCTTCTGTCTTTTGTAGTTTAGTATATGTTTAATCAAATTTTTTACGAACGAAAATGAAATTTCTACCAAGGTATTTTTCTTTTACCAAAGCATCATTTGCGAGCTCTTCCGAAGTTCCTTGAAAAAGGATTCTACCCTCAAAAAGAAGATATGCACGATCTACAATACTCAGAGTTTCGGGAGCATTATGGTCAGTAATAAGAATACCTATGTTTTTCTCTTTTAATTTATATACTATATACTGAATATCCTCTACCGCAATAGGGTCAACTCCGGCGAAAGGTTCGTCAAGCATGATAAATTTAGGGTCAATTGCAAGACAACGAGCAATCTCGGTACGACGTCTTTCTCCTCCGGATAATCTGTCACCAAGATTTTTTCTTACTTTCTCAAGTCTGAACTCTGCAATAAGACTTTCGAGTTTTTCTTTTTGGTACTCTTTACTTTTTCCGGTCATCTCAAGAGCTGTACGTATGTTATCTTCAACGGTCATTTTTCTGAAAACCGAAGCTTCCTGAGCAAGATAACCTATTCCGTTTTGTGCTCTTTTGAATACGGGATATTTTGTTATATCTAAATCATTTAAGAAAATCTTTCCTTCATTTGGAATGACAAGCCCTGTAGTCATATAGAAAGTTGTTGTTTTACCAGCCCCATTAGGCCCCAATAAACCAACAATTTCACCTTGTTTTACGTTAATAGAAACGTGATTAGCAACAGTACGCTGTCCATATTTCTTTACCAGATTTTCGGTTCTTAAAACCATTGGTTCATCTGCCATATTTTTAGTATTGAATATATGTTCGGATAACAAAGTTAAGCAAATAATGCTTTTTTCTTTATCTTTGCAATGATTATCTGTTTTTAATAAGGATAATTTTATATAAATTAAAATTGAGAATAATGGCTCTAATAAGATCGATTATTAAGCTGGGAGCTTATGTTTTGTTACTTAAAAAAGTATTTGCAATCCCGGAAAAATGGAATGTGTTCTTCAAGCAAGTGCTGAACGAAACAAACAAATTGATAATCAATTCAATATGGATAGCTGTGATAATATCAGTATTTATTGGAGCTGTAATTACTATTCAGACTCAACTGAATATGAGTTCACCGTTGATGCCTCGTTATACTGTCGGTCTTGCAACACGCGATGTTTTATTATTGGAATTTTCATCTGCTATAATGTGTTTAATACTTGCCGGAAAAGTAGGTTCGAATATAGCCTCTGAAATTGGAACCATGAGAGTAACAGAGCAAATTGATGCCCTTGAAATAATGGGGGTAAATTCAGCTTGTTATCTTATATTACCCAAGATTGTAGCCATGGTTATTTTTATCCCTTTATTGGTAATATTAAGTATGTTCACAGGGATTTTGGGAGGTTATTTTGTTTCACTCTTTACAGATATGTTACCCGTTTCAACCTATATATATGGTATTCAAAGTTATTTTGTAGAATATTATGTATGGTATTCTATTATGAAATCAGTGGTTTTTGCATTTATAATTGCCACAATTTCATCTTTCTACGGCTTTAGAGTAAAAGGCGGTGCACTTGAAGTGGGTCAGGCAAGTACAGATGCCGTAGTAATGAGTAGTATTATTATTCTTCTTTTTGACGTAATCCTTACTAAAATTCTTTTGCAATGATAGAGGTTAAGAATCTGATAAAATCTTTTGAAGGACAGGAAGTGCTTCATAATGTAAGTTGTCTTTTTGAAGAGGGTAAGAATAATCTTATCATTGGTCAGAGTGGTTCTGGAAAGACTGTTTTGATGAAATGTGTTATTGGGTTACTTCGTCCTGATAGTGGAGAAATATTATATGACGGACGTAATCTTGTGACAATGACAGGAAGAGATGTAAAGATGTTAAGACGTGAAATCGGAATGTTGTTTCAGGGTTCGGCTCTGTTTGATTCTCAAACCGTAGAGGAGAATGTTATGTTTCCTTTAACGATGTTTTCAGATATGACATTAAGAGATCGTGTTAAAAGAGCATTGTTTTGTCTTGATAGAGTTGGGCTAAAAGGAGCTGAAAATAAATATCCTTCAGAGATTAGTGGTGGAATGCAAAAACGTGTAGCTATTGCAAGGGCTATAGCTCTTAACCCAAGATATCTTTTTTGTGATGAACCTAACTCGGGTCTTGATCCTCAGACATCGATTAAGATTGATGAGTTGATTAACGATATTACTAAAGAATATGATATTACTACGGTAGTGAATACTCATGATATGAATTCGGTGTTAGGTATAGGAGATAATATTATATTTCTTAATAAAGGTCATAAGGAATGGGTAGGAAATAAAGATACCATTATAACAAGTGATAATAAAGAATTGAATAATTTTGTTTTTGCATCACCTCTATTCAAAAGAATAAGAGCTGCAGAGGTTGAAGATGACAATCAGAAAATTAAATAATGAAAAATCCCGACAGAAAAATATTTGTTGCCGACAACCAGGATATTACCCGTTTTGGAGTGATATATCTTCTGGTGCAGGAAATGGGGATTAATTGTGTCGATGAAGCATTTTCAAAAAAAGAGATACTTGAATCTTTAAAGCGTTTTCCCGAATCAATATTAATAATTGATTACTCAAATCTTGATTTTGAGAGGGTAGAGGAGATTCTTATAATTAGTGAAAAATATAGTAAAGTCTCTTTTTTATTTATCTCAGACGATTATTCTTTTGACTTTTTAAAGAGGTTAATAATGAGCGAAGGTAACTTTAGTTTTTTGTCAAAAGATTGTAGTAGTGATGATTTTAAATATTGCATAAATAAGATTCTTGACAATGATAGATTTATAGCACGAAACTTATATTCAAGAATTTTTGAATCTATCAAACATGTAACAGAAGAGGAGAAGACTATATCTCTTTTGACACCAATGGAAAAGATGGTGTTACAGGAAATAGCTAAAGGAAAAACCACTAAAGAGATAGCCGAACTGAAAAACTTGAGTTTTCATACTATAAATACTCATCGTAAAAATATTTTCAGAAAGATTGATGTAAATAATGTGAAAGAGGCTATACGATATGCTATAAGGGCAGGTCTTATAGATATGGTGGAATATAATATTTGATAAACTATTAAGTAATAAATAAAAAGAGCTCGATAATTAAATCGGGCTCTTTTGTGTAAATTTATAAGATGCTTTATGATATTTATATCATTAAAGAGGATATTCATCAAATGCATAAAGTACAGTGGAAAGATATCGTTCTCCTGTATCGGGTAAAAGTACTATGATATTTTTTCCCTTATTTTCTTCTCTTTCTGCTATAAGACGAGCTGCATAAGTTGCAGCACCGGAAGATATTCCAACCAAAAGACCCTCTGTAGAAGCAAGTTCTCTACTGGTTCTTATTGCATCGTCATTTTCAACAGGGATTATTTCATCAATAAGATCTGTTTTTAAAATCTTTGGAACAAAGCCGGCACCTATACCTTGTATTTTATGTGGCCCAGGTGCGTTTCCTGAAATAACAGCTGAATCTTTTGGTTCCACGGCTATCACCTTTATATTCGGGTTATGTTGTTTTAAAACTTCGGCTACACCAGTGATGGTTCCTCCCGTACCGACACCGGCTACAAAAAAGTCGATATCACCATCAGTATCATTTAATATTTCTATCGCTGTAGTTTTTTTATGCATTGCAGGATTTGAAGGATTTTCAAATTGTTGTAGTATAACTGATCCGGGAGTAGTTTCTTTCAACTCTTCGGCTCTGGTTATGGCTCCTTTCATTCCTTTAGATCCGGGAGTGAGCTCGATTGTAGCACCAAGTGCTTTGAGTAGATTTCTTCTTTCTATGCTCATTGTATCCGGCATTGTCAGAATTAACTTATAACCTTTTACGGTTGCTACCATTGCAAGACCAACGCCTGTATTACCACTAGTTGGCTCTATAATTGTAGCCCCGGGAGATATTAGTCCTTTATCTTCGGCATCTTCTATCATAGCTAATGCAACACGGTCTTTTACACTACCGCCGGGATTGAAATATTCAACTTTTGCAATTATTGCACTCTTTAAACTATGCAGTTTTTCAAAACCTTTTAATTCAAGCAACGGAGTATTACCTATCAACTCTGTTATTTTATTCGCAATTTTCTTCATAATGAGTATGTTTTTATTGATTATACAATATTTATACACTGATTATGCAAAAATATATTTGTTCTGTTAAAAATACAATAACACATAGTAGTAAAATTAATACCATAAACATGGTATTTTTAATAATCTGAAAGATTCAATCTGTTTAAAATTACACTTTGAAAACCTACATTTTGAGTGATTAGTTACCAAAAAGTTATGTTTTTTGATTTTAGTGTATAAAAAACTTGTATTTTTTCACTTTATATGATACTTTTGTAATCAAATATAGATTAATTGCAAAAACAAGCTAACTGATAAGTATATGTTTTAAACGTTTTAACCTATTCTTTGAATTCATTTGCATATTTTTTTAATTTTTGCCACAGAGTAACTAATATTTATAAATCAAAAATTCATCTCATGTTATTTCGATAACATATTAAGTTTAATATTATAGGATAATTGAAACAAAACTAGGACCTAATCCAAGTATTATTTTTTGCGTATTATTTAAGATTTCAAGTATTCGTTTTGTAACTATTTGTCGTTTATCAATCAAAACAATTTTTTATGATTAAGAAGTATCTATTAATTGTAGTTGTGTTTTGTACAATTGTGCAAAATGCATTGGCCCAGTCGTTCTTGGCTGGAGGAAAAGTCTTGTCTGCAGAAGACGGGGAGCCAATTATCGGAGCTACAGTAAGAGTTGCATCATCAGCAAACTCAGGAACAGTGACAGACATCGATGGTCTGTTTAGTATTGAAGTGGATCAGGACGCTATGTTGGTATTTTCATATATCGGATTGGAATCACAGACACTAAAGGCAGATAAGAATATGGTTGTAAGACTATCACAAGATAGCAAAAACCTAGACGAAGTAATTATTACTGCAATGGGTATTTCTAAAGACAGAAAAGCTTTAGGGTATGCAGTTCAGGATGTTAAATCTGAAGAATTGACAAAAGGTGCAAATAACAGTTTGTCTGGAGCACTTCAGGGTAAAATTTCAGGGTTACAGATCTCTCCATCTTCAGGTATGCCGGGAGCATCTGCAAATATCACAATTCGTGGAGCCCGTTCATTTACAGGTGATAACTCTCCTTTATATGTAATTGACGGTATGCCAATTTCTTCATCAAACGATTATTCAACAGGTAACTCGGTTACAGGTGTTGACTACTCTTCAAGATCAGTTGATATCGACCCAAATGATATTGAAAGTATCAATGTTCTTAAAGGTCAGGCTGCTTCTGCTCTATATGGTTTGAGAGCATCTAACGGTGTGATTATCATAACAACAAAAAAAGGGAAAAATGCACCTAAAGGAAAACCTGTGATAACATTTAGTACTTCGGCTTCTATGGAAACTCCTTCGGTGCTTCCTAAATATCAGACTAGATATGCACAGGGAGGATGGGTTGAGAATGAGGATGGAAGTTATCGAATTGGATATGATCCAGCAGCATCAACTTCTTGGGGTCCACTTATCTCAGAACTTGCAAATGATCCATCATATGGTGGTAATACCGTTAATCAGTTTACTGATAAATATGGTATGCAGACAGGTAAATATTATGTGCCTCAGCGAGCTGATGCGGGTCTTGATCCTTGGGTGACTCCTCAAAGTTATGACAATATTAAAGACTTTTTTCAAAAAGGTTATACATGGAGTAACTCCGTTAATGTTGTTCAGGCAGTGGATAAAACGACGTACTCTATATCTTTAGGTAATACAACTCAAGAGGGTATTGTACCTTCAACATCGATGGATAGATATAATGCTAAACTTTCAGCTGAAACCGAGTTCTCTAAAAACTGGAAGTCCGGATTTGTAGGAAACTTTGTTTCTTCATCAATTTCAAAACAATCCGGAGCTAATAACGGTATACTTGCAACAGTTTATGGGGCACCTTCAAGTTATGATCTTGCAGGTATTCCAAGTCATATAGACGGTAAACCTTATGAACAGAATACTTATAGAGGTACAACCGGGTTTGATGCCGCATATTGGGCAATCGAAAACAATAAATTTACAGAAAAGAACCAAAGATTCTTTGGTAACGCATTTTTGAACTATACCACTAAATTTAATACTACAGACCACAATCTAAGTGTTAAGTATCAGATGGGTGTTGATGCATATACAACAAACAATAATGAGATTTGGGGTTACGGACACGCTAACGGTAATGGTTGGACTGAGCAATTTGGTAAAACACAAACTGAATTCAACTCTTTATTAACGGCAAGCTACTCATGGAAAATAAATGATGATTTCTCATTTGATGCTATCCTTGGTAATGAACTTATTGATACTTATATTGATCGTTACTATTCAATCGGAAATGAATTCGATATTCCGGGTTGGAACAGTATGAACAATGCTACAAGCTTTACATCAGAAAGCTATACGAGAAGAAAAAGAACAGTTGGTAACTTTGCAAGTGTTTCTCTTTCTTATCAAAGCATGTTATATTTAAATGCTACAGGTCGTCAGGATGTTGTATCATCTATGCCACGTAACAACAGAACTTTCTATTATCCATCTGTTTCTGCCGGCTTTATATTTACTGAAATTGAAGCTCTTCAAAACAATATCTTGACATTCGGTAAATTAAGAGCATCTTATGCACAAGTAGGACAGGCTGGTGATTATATTGATTCTTATTTTTCAACACCAACATATGGAGGTGGATTCTATAGTGGTACTCCAATACGCTACCCAATAGGTGGAATAAATTCCTACACACCGTACAGTCGCATATATGACCCAAATTTGAAACCTCAGAATACCGAATCTTATGAATTTGGTGGAGATCTTTCATTTTTCAATGACATAGTTTCTGTAGGTTATACATATTCGCGTCAGAATGTAAAAAATCAGATTTTTGATGTCCCATTGGCTGGTTCTACAGGTTTTTATGAGTTTAGAACAAACGGAGGATCTATCCATACCAATACACATGAGTTAAACGTAACTGTTAATCCAATCAGAACTAAAAATGTAAATTGGAGTGTTTCTGCAAATTATACCAAGATGGAAAATGTTGTTGATGAACTTGCAGACGGTGTAGAGTCAATCTTTTTAGGAGGATTTGTTGATCCTCAGATCAGGGCTGGTATTGGAAGTACATTCCCTGTAATCTACGGTACATCATTCCTTCGTAACGATGCAGGCCAAATCGTAGTTGATGCTAACGGTATGCCTCAGCAAGGGGATTTAAGAGTAATAGGAAATGTATCACCCGACTTTATCTTAGGGTTTAGTACAAATCTTGATATTTATAAATTTAAGATTGGTGCAACATTTGATTGGAAAAAAGGTGGTCAGATGTATCATGGCTCCTATAATACAATGGGATATTATGGAACAACGGAACACTCTGCTAATCTAAGAGAATCAAACGGGTTCTTATTTGAAAGAGATGCAGTAAAACAAAATGCTGACGGATCGTACTCTAAAAATGATATACTTATATCAGGAGAAAATGCATGGGATTATCTTGATCTTATGAGCTCAATTTCAGAAGGAGGAGTATATGATGCAGGCTACCTTAAGTTAAGAGAGATCTCTGTAAGCTATCCTGTATGGAACAAGAAAGGAGTGGAGGTAAATCTAAGTCTATTTGCCCGTAATATTCTTCTTTGGTCTCAACTACCTGGAGGTTTCGATCCTGAATCATCTCAAGGTAACACTAATATGGGAGGTGGATTTGAGAGATTCTCCCTACCATCAAGCTCAAGCTATGGTTTTGGGTTAAATGTTAAATTTTAATGCAGTTTAATGATGATAAAAATGAAAAAATTACAATATATAGCATTACCATTTGTTTGTTCTGCTCTCTTTTCTTCATGTTCTGAAGATATAATGGATAGAATCAATAAAGATCATAATAATATGCAAGATGCTCCTGCGAAATCAATAGTAACAGATGTTTTAACATCT
>CAMTOJ010000016.1 GCA_947074145.1 uncultured Bacteroidales bacterium | reverse complement strand
GAATGGCAATTTTTTTCAAAAAACGTAAAAACAACCAGGATTTCGGCTTGATGCGGAATTTCGGCTTGATGCCAAAAAAAGAAACCATATAACAAAAAAGAGTCGCAATCTCTTGCAACTCTTTCATCTGTGGTGCCACCAGGAATCGAACCGGGGACACAAGGATTTTCAGTCCTTTGCTCTACCAACTGAGCTATGGCACCATACAAAAGAAAAGAAGTAGTTTTAAAAACTGTGGTACCACCAGGAATCGAACCGGGGACACAAGGATTTTCAGTCCTTTGCTCTACCAACTGAGCTATGGCACCATACAAAAGAAAAGAAGTAGTTTTAAAAACTGTGGTACCACCAGGAATCGAACCGGGGACACAAGGATTTTCAGTCCTTTGCTCTACCAACTGAGCTATGGTACCGTTTTTCTTTTGCGTTGCAAAGATACGACAAGTTTTCACTCCTGCAATACCCCAGAGGCATTATTTGTAAATATTATTTTACTTTTATTTGGAATAGTCTGTTTTTCAAGATGATAAAGATGGATATTTTTTTCGCTTCGCTGGTTATGTCGCTTGCTGCGCGGCGCTTCGCTAGTAACCCGCTTGCTGCGCGCGCTGGTAACTCGCTCTCTTTGGTCGCTGGTGACGTGTAACAGCGAAGCGTCATCACCAGCGAAGCGGAGCAAGCGTATCACCAAGCAAAGCAAGTCACCAATTTTCCCTATCTTTACCACCTCAAACAAGAAGCAATGATAAAACTCAATGAAGGCAATAGCCGGATTCTCAATATCGCCGTTCCATCAATTATCTCCAACATCACCGTACCCCTTTTAGGGCTTATCGACATCGCCATTGTAGGCCATCTTGGTTCTGCCGCTTATATCGGAACAATAGCCGTAGGCACGATGTTTTTCAACATCATTTACTGGATTTTCGGATTCCTTCGCATGGGCACAAGCGGTATGACATCGCAGGCATATGGTCGTCGCGATCTCAACGAGGTAACCAAACTCCTTGTTCGCTCAATGGGGATTGCTTTTATGATCTCTGCCATTCTTTTAATTCTTCAATATCCTATCGAACTTCTTGGTTTTGCATTAGTCGATACAACCGAAGAAGTGAGGCAGTTGGCATCACTTTATTTTCGCATCTGTATATGGGGTGCTCCTGCTGTTCTAGGTCTTTGGAGCATTTCAGGATGGTTTATCGGTATGCAGAACACTCGTTTTCCTATGTATGTAGCCATCACACAGAATCTTGTTAATATTGCAGTGAGCCTTATTCTTGTCTATGGTTTCGGAATGAAAATTGAAGGCGTTGCACTCGGAACTCTTGTGGCTCAATATGCCGGAATAATCATGTCTGTTATTCTTTGGAACCAATATTATGGCAAACTAAAACCAAGAATAGATTTTCGATGCTTTCTCGATCGTGGTGCTATGAAGAGATTTTTTCAAGTCAACAGAGATATTTTTTTACGTACCCTTTGTCTTGTTGCTGTAACTGTGTTTTTCACATCGGCCGGGGCGCGACAAGGCGAGATCATTCTGGCAGTAAATACCCTAATGATGCAATTTTTTATTATGTTCTCTTATGTAATGGATGGATTCGCTTATGCAGGCGAAGCTCTTGTGGGACGTTATGTAGGTTCGGGCAATAAAATTGCTTTACAGACCACTATACGTCAACTATTCGGTTGGGGTATAGCTCTTGCTATAATCTTTGCTTTGGTTTACGGTTTTGGCGGAAAACTGTTTCTTTCTCTTCTTACCAACGACAAAGGTGTAATAGAAGCATCTATGCAATTTTATCTGTGGCTTGTAATTATTCCAATCTCAGGATTCCTTGCCTTTTTGATGGATGGAATAATAATAGGCGCAACCGCAACACGTGTCATGCTTAAAGCTATGTTTGTAGCTTCTGCAAGTTTTTTTGTGGTATTTTTTTCACTCAATCACTTTATACACAACAACGCATTGTGGCTTGCCTTCTGTTCTTATCTGTTTTTCCGAGGTGTCATGCAGATATACTGGGGACGTAAAATATGGAAATAACATCATTTATTCCCAGTTATCAATCTCCTCTTGTGTCAGATACTCAGGTATTTCATTTATTATAACCGACGGTATATTTTGCGAACTTGAAGTTTTCAATTCCCCACGGCGTGATTTTTTTGCTATTTGTCTGATTGCATTATCTTCAGCTGCAAAACTACCATTATCCTGCATTTGCCTTAGACTT
This sequence comes from uncultured Bacteroidales bacterium, assembly GCA_947074145.1. Classification (GTDB taxonomy): domain Bacteria; phylum Bacteroidota; class Bacteroidia; order Bacteroidales; family JAUNSR01; genus JAUNSR01. The sequence continues at coordinate 60,771 of CAMTOJ010000016.1, read as the reverse complement.
GTCAGAATATCCTGATTTGCAAGATTATAAACCGGAACTTGTGCAAAATATTTTCTCGACAAAATCTCATTATCATACAACAATTTAAGATCTCTGTTTGCTGTTATTCTTGAACAATCATTTATATCAGAATAGCATGATGATGTGATATCGGTATTTCCTTTTTCAAAATATCGTAGCAAACCCTCCACTCTTTTCTCAAAAGTTCCCCCAAGTTCTTTTATTTCTCCCATGTTTTTAAACCTATATGATTTCGATTGTTCAAGAAAACTACTATTTGCTATCAATTGTATTTTCGACATTCTAACAGAGTTCTTGACAACATTTCCATTCATATCAAACTTAGCTTTGAAGCATGGTTTTAAAGTTCCCAGATTAAACATCTGGACACTGTTTCCTATTGAAAATTGTAATTTTAGATTTGTTTCATAAGCTTGAAGAACAGCCAAAATATCGGCTTCCGTAACGCTACACTGATCGCTTATAATGCGTGCCATAGTTTCATTTGTAACAGTTTCATTTCTTACGACCCTGATAAATTTCGAACCAGCCGCACTACCCTCTTTAAACGATGAATTTAATACTACATATTTTACTTCCATAAATGATATGATTATAAGATATTGATTTTAAGGAGTTCTATCGAAAACATTTTTTTTGTCTATCATTTTACTTATTATTCAGTCAATTATCAGAGCTTTAAATTTCTGAAAACACTCCTTTTCATTTAGACATAGAAGATTTCTTAAAAAATAGTTTATCTTTTATTATTTAGGCTCTGATTAATAATCAAGACACAGCAATAAGTATATTATTAATTTACTATTAGTCTATAAACATATTAGGATAATGACAAGAATGTCATTATCCTAAATTTTGGTTTATTCTTCGTCTTCCAGATTTAAAACTCTGAATAAAACCAAACTTCTTATTTTAGTTTTCATTATCTGTTTATTTTTAGAGTTTGGAACTATACGTGTTGTATAATCCACATAGTCTCTTTTACTAAATTCAGTTTGAATCTTTTCAGAATTTGTAAGAGCATATATACCCTCAACATCTTCAATAAACAAGGAATAGATTGGAATTTCAATATTTGCCAATATCTTGCTTGCATCAAAATTCATTACTGATATACAATAAGAATTCGACAAAGTATCAACTAAATAAGCATTTTCAGATTCACTAGTCAAATTTTGAGGTAGTTTTCGACCATGTTTCAAACCTTTGATAATGTTATATTTATCTTTTAGTCTTTTACCTTTATCTTGATTTTCCATTAAATGTTCTTTTAATGAAAATTGCTCATAATAATAATCGTCTCCATTTATAAAACATCCAGAAACAGCTATTAAATAGCTTATTGCTTCATTTTGTAAAGATGCTTCAAGAACCGGGAATGATGCTTCATTATAACAAACCACACCTAAAGAAATTTTAGGATTCTTATCTCGTATCTTTTTTATATCGGCATTAAGATTATCTGCCAACATCCCGATTGTAGATGTTTTATCATTATTGTCTATCTCATAAAGCATAGTATTTCTGTTACATGCATTTAATTCTTTTGCCAACAATTCAATCTGTATTTTATCTTCAAATTCGGCAGGATACACTATTAATACTAATGAATCGCTTGTTATAGCAGCTTCCGTTTTACATACATATATAGATAATAAAGCTATTATTAATCCAAATATCGAACCTCGTATTGTTTTCATGGCTTTTGTGTTTTAAAAAGTTAATAAATAATTTAATTACTCAAAGGTTGTTTTGATGCTCCTTGCTAATTATCAACTGATAACTGGCGAGTTATCAGTCTAATCCACGCTAGTTATCAGTTGATAACTAACTGGGAGCAGCGAAACTTGCTTTACTAAATTTAAATATTTTTTTTGATAAATAATTATAAATGGGTGTTTTTTTTTAAATATTTTTCGTGTTATGTATTTTAACAAGAAAAAGAGAAAAAAAATAAGATTGTATCAACCTATAAAAGAGAGAAAAAAGGGAAAGAAAAGACTAATAATTTGTCAAAATGCCACAATTTATAGCGATTTAAGTTAAACATATCTTAAAACGAACAATAGTAAATTAAGATAACTAAAAAGAAGATTGAATATACTTGTTAATTTAATACCTTTGCATTGCTAATCATCACATCTAATTATGACAGCTAAATCAAAAATCATTATAAGTATTTCTGCAGTTTTGGGAACTCTGATTGTTGCCGTTCTTGTATTTATGATTCATAAGAATAATGAGCAAATCAAAGAGATGACTCAGCAATATGAAATTGAGAAGGAACAACTTGCCGATGAATATTCACAGCTTGCTATCCAATACGAGGGTTATCAGCTAAATGTGAACAATGATTCGCTATTAGACAAACTTGAGAATGAACGTCTTAAAGTACAACGTCTTGTAGAGGAGCTCAAAACTACAAAAGCAACAAATTCAAAACGAATAAATGAATTAAAGAAAGAACTTGGTGTAGTGAGAACCGTTCTTCGTTCTTATATAGAACAAGTAGATTCGCTTAATCAGGAAAATGCCCGACTTCAGAAAAAGAATGAGGAAGTAACACGTAAATATCAGGAAATATCCCGTAATGCGACTGAATTAAAGACTCAAAAAGAGGTTCTTGAAAAACAAGTTACACTTGCTTCCAAACTTGATGCCGTAGGTATTATAACAGAGGGTCTTACAAAACGTAATAAATCGACCGACAAAATAAGTCGCGCCGAAATGCTTAAGATTAGTTTCACTCTTTCTAAAAATATAACTGCTGAGGTAGGAGAAAAAGATATTTTTATCAGAATAGTTCGTCCTGACGAAGAGGTTCTTATCAAAGACAGAAATAACCTTTTTAGATTCGAAGACAGCGAGATAAATTATTCTGTTAAAAAAATGGTTGAATATACCGGCGAAGAGCAACCTGTAGTTATGTACTGGAACATAGAAGAGTTTCTTTCTCCGGGAATATACAGAATAGATATATTTGCCGACGGTAATATTATCGGTAAGAAAGATTTCAAACTTGATAAATAAGAGATCTAATTAGTTTTAAATATCTAAAAGAGAAAATATTAAAAGAGCTACTTCTGTACAGAAGCAGCTCTTTTTTTTATCTGTTTATTAGATTTATATCTTATCCCGTATACTTTGTGTCTTAAACATTGTAGGAATTACCCCGTAAGCTTTCTTAAACGATTTTGTGAAATAACTTGGGCTGTTGAATCCAACGGCGTAACCTATTTCAACAATTGTCATATCACTCTCAAGAAGAAGTGATGCCGCCTTTTTCAAACGCATATTAGAAACAAATTCAACAGGCGACATACCGGTAAGAGCTCTCATCTTTCTGAAAAAATTCATTCTACTCATAGCCATATCACCACTCATCTTCTCTATACTATATTCTGAATTTGACATATTGGCCTCAATTAATTCTATCACCTTTTCTATAAATTTTTCATCTCTTAATGAGATTGTGAGTTTCTCAGGTGATATAATCTGTTCATCTGCAAAGTTACGATGACGGTTATTATTCTGAATCATCAGATTACGGATGTTGGAAAGCAATATATCAAATACAAAAGGTTTTGTTATATAATGATCCGCTCCCTCTTTATACCCTTTGGCCATTGTAGCAATACTACAATCGGCAGTCATTAAAATCACCGGTATGTGAGATATTGCTATATCATTTTTCACAATACAACAAACTTCAATTCCACTTATTCCCGGTAACATTACATCAGAGATTATAACATCCGGATTCATCTCCCTGGCTAATTCAACACCTGTTTCACCTGTATCGGTATCATAAACATCATATATAAGACTCAATTCGGATCTCATATAATCTCTAAATTCAGTATTATCTTCTATCAGAAGAATGGTCTTTTTAGCACTGGATGTATCCAATCTTATGTCTTCTTTTATATTTGTCAAAGATGTTAATGTGATGTTTTCATTAATAGGTTCAGTGATTGGTATGGAAATTATGAATTCCGACCCTCTTCCATTTTCAGAAAACACGCTAATATCCCCTCGGTGAAGGGAAATATACTCTTTTACAATATGTAATCCGATCCCATTGCCCGGTTGATTATTATTTTTTTCGGCTCTATAGAATCTATCAAATATTTTTTCTTTTTCATTTTCCGAAATACCAATACCGTTATCCTTGACACTGATGAGAAGTTTGTTCGGATTTTTATCCTTTGCAATTCTTACAGATACCGTAATGGCGCCGTTTTGTGGTGTAAACTTAATAGCATTTGAGATCAGATTATTGAGAGATTTTGTGATTTTATTACTATCGACAAAAACAAATAACTGACCTTCGTTTTCAGGGTATTCGATATTTATATTCTTAGTATTGGCAAGTGGTTTAAAATCATGACATACGGAATTTACAAGAGATATAATATCGGTTTTACCGGGAATAAGTATTTCATTGTCGGTTACTATATTTTTCAAATCAAGTAACTCGTTTACCAAACTAAGCAGATTGGAGGTATTCTTATTCATTGCTATAAGCTGCTGTTTTACCCCTTCATCCTCTGTCTCCTTTATCATTTTCTCCAGTGGCATAGATATCAATGATAATGGAGTTCTGAATTCATGGCTTATATTGGTAAGAAACTTTGATTTCATTTCCGATATATGAATATCAGCCTTCATTTTCTGAAGTGTGGTATGATAATTGAGATATTTTTTTATTATTACTCCTATTATTAATATCATAATAATAAAATAAGAAATAATGGCAGTTATTGTTTCCCACCAATATGGCTTCTTTATTATAATGATATTCTTCATCATATCTGATTTTCTACTTCCGTTACCCGAAAGAGTGACTTCAACATTATAAATACCCTTATTTAAAGATGAAAGATAAATGTGATTATCACCCTGTTTGAGATATGTTTTTACCGTATCATTATTAAGTCTGAATGAAAAACGTGTATTATCGGAATTAAGAAAATCGAATGATGAAAAATACAATTCGATATTGATTTCATTCGGATTTAGAAAAATAGTATCTCCGAAATTAAAAATATTTTTGTTGTTGACTCTTACAGTAGATAATGTTAATTGGTCGTTTAAAGTTGGAAATGAATAAGGAGTTGAGATTCTGTATATCCCCCCTGCTCCTGCTAATGTTATTGTATTATCTGATGAACGAGAAAGAGTGGTGAAATACTCTAATTGTGAGAAATCATGTTTTACAGATAGAATTCGGTATCTTTCATTATCATAATCATAAATATAAAGATTATATCTTGTTAGTATCCATATATTATTATCAGCATCTGATGTAATCTCAAGAATGGCATCACCGTTAAGATTAAGATCTGAAGTAAGTTTTGTCAGTTTATTTTTATCGTAACAAAATAAATTTCCACTTATTGACCCGAGCCATATCCTACCTGATTTATCACAATGAAGAGATATACAATTTTCATTTTCAGCAATTTTATTTATTTCCGATTCGGTATTTATTCTGAAAACTCCATTTTGCTCGGTAGACACAAAAATGTCACCATTATCAGATGATACTATTTTTGTTATAATCATCGGGCCAACAAATAGATCTCTTATTGTACCTATATTGATGTTATATCTATATAGATTATGATTTGTTCCCAACCAAAAAATACCATCATTTGATTCATAAATTGTTCTTACTCTCTCATTGACATCCAACGGAATTGAAGCTAATTTTTTTTCTATTATCCTATCTCCTTCATTTTGAATTAACATAAGTTCAGTATTATTCATCATTGTATAAATCCCTCTATCATCATTTTTAGGTATAAAGGTTGATGACAATCTTTTATTACGACTACTTGTAAGATTTCCCGTTTTCTTATTTAAAAGGAACAAGCCCAACTGTCTTTGTCTGAACCAGAAATAGGAAGAATCGGAAGAAATATGACTTGGAGTAAAAGAGAAACCTAAATTTTTCTTTATCTCTTCATCAGAATAATATGTTGAAATCAAATCAGGGAAAGTGATAATATATGAATTATTGTATTTATCGGCGATCCATAGATTCCCGTTATTATCACAAATCATATTATTTATCCTTCTATATTGAAAATCGGAAAGTTCAGAAATATCTATTTTTGTCAATAACCCTTTATCATCTTTAGAGTATACAATAAGATTATTATTGGTTATGACCCAAAGATATTTCATTATACTATCAGATACGATGTACATGATTTTCGATGGTTTATCTTTAGAAAAAGAATCTGACAAAACCAATGAAAATCGCTTATCTTCTGAAGCGAGTTGAGGATTGGGATTGAATTTCACTATACCATCTTTCCATGTTCCGATCCAGTAATTTTTGTCATCTTCATCTTTAAGGAAACATGATGGAGATGATTCAAAAGGCCAATGATATGGAGTAAATTTATCATTATCCTCATCATATTTCAATATTCCGCCTTTCCATAGCATAAGCCAGATTTGTCCGTAATGATCTTCCAGTAATGCATTAACTTGTCTGGATCCGTCCCCCCACATCATAGAATAATTTTTCACAAATTCCGCATCTGAATTGAATCTGATAAAATTAGATTCGGTAGCTATCCATATATTATTGTCGGATGTTATAGTGATATTTTTAATCACGGATCTATCAATAAAATCGTTATATATATGATGAATAGTATTATCTGATTGTTTTAAAATATAAGCACCCCTTAGTGTTCCAAAAATTATATCACCATTTTTATTCTCAGTAATACAGGTAATATTATTACTTGATAATGGATATGAATTATTGAAATCACTTCTAAATATTTGAATATTGAATCCGTCATCTTTGAAAAGACCATTTTCTGAGCCGTACCAAATGTTTCCGAAATGATCTTGAAAGAAACAATTTATCCGGCTTTCGGGCAGTATGTTTTGGTGTGGAAGTTCTTTTATTAATACTTCACGAGCCATCAGATTCGTAAGACAAAAAGAGAAAAGAAATGAAATGATTATTATTCTTATTGTAGTATTCATGTGTTAAAATAAAAGGTTATATCCTTCTCAAACTAAAGTAAACAGAATTTAGCAAAATAGTAACAGTGATATAAACTTTGTGACATTTATTATATCAAAGGTTACAAATGTAACATATAATCACTTTAAAAACAGGTTATTTTGCTCTTGGTATCATATATGTAACACATTCATGCATAAAAAAATCTACCAAATGAAACACATCAAACATTTAAACAGACTCATATTTCTGTTTATTTTCTTAATTTTTCCTATTGTAACAAAGGCGCAAAGGAAAACAGAATTACTCGACAGAGGTATAATTGCAATGCCTAAATCTTCATCTGAAATTTATATTTCCTGGCGTCATTTTACAGATGATCCTGATGAGACAATGTATAATATATACTATAAAACGTCAGCTCAAGGAGAGTCGACTAAACTAAATAATGAACCTATAGCTAACTCTACAAATTATCTTTCAAAACTCAAAACAAATAGTAACACCTATTATTTTTCTATAAAAAGTATACTTAACGGAGTAGAAAAGGATGAACCGGGCGAATTTATTTTGCCTAAATCAACCATTGCATCCAGAATAGTAAAAGATTTCGATTTCGAACCTCTTCCGGCCGGACACCCTTCAATGATAATGAAATTTTGTTGGCCTGTCGATCTTAATGGTGACGGAGTTTATGATTTTGTGCTTGATCGTCAAAATTACGGTGAAACTGATGAAGAAGCTGATATCTCGGCAAGTTATACATCTCCAAAGATAGAGGCATATAGCAGCGAAGGAAAGTTTATGTGGCGTGTAGATATGGGATACAATATTATGATATGTAATGGTCATAATGATATGGTAACTGCGTTCGATATGGATGGTGACGGAAAAGCGGAAGTGCTGATGGCGGTGAGTGAGGGTACAACTTTTGCCGACGGTAAAGTAGTAACCGATTCAAAAGGGAATGTAAATAATTATAGTACAAGAGTTGGCTGCGCACCTCAGTGGATATCTGTGGTTAATGGTGAAACCGGTGTTGAGATGGACAGGATAGAACTTCCATATTTTGATGAACTTAAAGGTGATAGAACGGATAAATGGAAAAATATGAACGGTCATTTCATCATTGCCTATCTCGATGGGATAACACCCTCATTGATATATCAGTATAAGACGCGTCATAATAACGGATGGTTTTACGGAGCTTATTCAGCTTTCGATTATAAAAATGGCAAATTGAGTGTCAAATGGAGTACAAAAGCTCCATCTAATACAGCAGAGTTTCATCAGGTAAGAGTTGGTGATGTAGATGGTGACGGATGTGATGAATTTGTAGAGGGTGGATTTGTTCTTAATAATGATGGAACCGTATTAAATCGTCATGAAGGAGTAATACACGGCGACCGTCATACATTAGCTGATATCGATCCCGATAATCCGGGACTTGAACATTTCTTTATACAACAGGAAAATCCTACCACGTTGGGAATGGGTATTGCAGATGCTAAAACTGGTAAGCTTATTACGGGATTGTACCAATCAAGTGTTTATGATGTTGGACGTGGTGTATGTGCTGCAGCCGACACCACATTACGCGGGATGCAGTTTTGGTCGATGATGAACGGTTTTAAAATGTATGATGCTTTTGGGAAACCTACCGGTGGTACCGGGGCTTATCCTAGCGAACCTCTTTGGTGGGGTCCCGGATTGTCAAGATATCATTGCGCAAGATCAGACGGTAACGGGTATAATCTTACTATTGAGAATTATAATACAAGTTCAAAATCTTTTGGTCGAGCATATTCGATATATAATGAAAATAACGGAAAAGGGTCATACTATTTCAAAGGGGCCTATGGAGGAAGAGCTGCATTCTGGGGAGATTTGTTTGGAGACTGGAGAGAAGAGCTTATATGTTGCAGAAGAGATGATTCGGGATTCGTTATACTATCAACGTGGGATGTAACAGATGTTCGATTATATACATTGATGCAAAATCAGGCTTACAGATGTCAGGTAACAGCTAAGGGATATTATCAGACTTCCGATGTCGATTATTATATGGCACATGATATGCCTAAGCCTCCTGTTGCTCCTGTTTTAAAAGCGGATATTTATTATTCAGGAAACGGTACATGGATTGACTATAATGATAATCAAGCATCTTATTCTGACGGAAAAACGATAATGTTTGATTTAAGAGGTTGCCAAGGGGCATCTCAGTCTGAATATGTATTGAATAGTGATATAGCACCATCTTCGGTTCTATTGATGAATCCGAAAGATAAAAATTATATATTTTCAGGATCAGGAAAAATGACAGGCACAATGTCACTTCTTAAATCGATGCAGGGTACAGTAACATTTAGAGGTAATCATAATTATACCGGTATCACCCGAATATCGGAAGGAAAACTTATCCTAAATGGTAAAGTGCCGGGCAAAGTGAGGGTTGATGCAAGAGGTGTACTTGGAGGGAACGCTATTCTTGAAGGTGGAGTGATAATGGAAAAAGGTCTTAATATAGAAGGTGGACGTCTTGAACCCGGGACCGATACTGAAATGGGAATAATCACGATAAAAGGAGATCTTGTTTTCCCTGACAGAAATAATATTGCCATAAAGGTTAATCAGAGTACAACTGCTGTATGTGATAAAGTGATAATCGAAGGAGATTTTATTGTTTCGGGACAAAATAACAGTATCATAATAAATGCAAAATCAGACTTGAAAGCAGGCGAAATAATTCCGATAAGTTTTACGGGGGTTACAAATGCGACTGCAGATAACTTTAAAATAAAAGGGATTGACGGAACACCTTATAACATAATTATAGGAGAGAAAGAGATAAAAATCGAAATAAGAGATTCTCGAAGTGCTACTGAGATCTTCTGGTCCGGAGAAGTTAATTCTATCTGGGATTATAAAACATTGAATTTTAAAAATAATACAGTGTCAGATAATTTTGTTCCCGGTGATGCGGTACGTTTCAATGATGATTCTGAAAATAAGAATATAGTTATTGAAGAGAATGTATATGTTTCGGATATGACTTTCGACAATAATACCAATTATATATTGAAAGGAAATGGTATAGTTGACGGTAATGGTAGTTTGAAAAAAACCGGAACAGGTAAACTTACAATAGAACTTGAAAATAATACATTCTCGGGTGGAGTGGATATTACTGACGGTATTCTTGAAGTGACATCTCTTAAAAACGGTGGACTTGCCAGTTCAATTGGTATGTCGTCAAATAGTTCCAACAACTGGATAATGAGAAATGCTACTTTTATTGCAAAAGGTCAAATGGCGACTGACAGGAATATGAAGGTGCAGGGCAAACTGACTGTTAATAACAGCTCCGGAAATAGTGTGATGATCAGTGGTAACATATCAAAATTTGATAGTAATAATATATCACTTGAGCAAAAAGGGAGCGGAACTTTGTCGCTTCAGGGAACAAATGGATTCAGTGAAGTGACGGTAAGCGGGGGAATGTTGTTTTTATCAACACCTGAAGCAAATAGCAATTCTTTGGGATCAGCAAAAGTATATTTAAAAGGAGGAACATTAAAGTTGTTTGATATCAATTCGTCAAGTTTCAGGGGTCCGTTTGCGAATGAATTGAATATCCCTGAAGGATGTAAAGGCAGAATAGAAATACCAAGCAGATGGAACATAACATCGAAGGTTACTGGTTCTGGTGATCTTGAATTTTATAGTCCATATATCCGTGGTGATATTAACGGTGACTGGCGTGAGTTTAATGGAAGCGTGGCTTTCTCAGGAAGAGATATACGAATAAACAGTGCAAATTCAAGAAATCTTTCGAAAGCAGAAGTTATTTTAAAAGCCGGAACTTATCTGCATGTTGCATCTGATAATGGTGCTGAAGTATCAACAAGTAATACATTCACACTGGGAGCCCTATCTGGAGAAGGTTCAATCTCTGGACGAAACTCACTAATAATAGGTGATAAGAATATAAATTCAACTTACTCCGGTAGTATAAGCTCCGGAAGCGGAAAGTTAACCAAACGTGGAGAAGCGACTCTTACTTTATCAGGATCAAATAATTATACCGGTGGAACAGTTGTGGAGAACGGTACACTTATAATATCAAACACTCAAGGATCTGCAACGGGAACATCATCGGTTGTTGTGAAAGGAAATGGAATCTTAAAGGGTAGCGGAATTATTGGAGGGACTGTATCAATTCAATCCGGAGGAATTATACAACCGGGGAAAGATGATAAAACAATATCTAATCTGACGATTAATTCAGATCTTAATATTGAAAAGGATGGTATATTATCAATAAAATTCAAAACAATTGTTGCAGATAAGATAATAGCGAAAAAAGGGATAAAGCTCGCAGGTAAACTCGAAATGAAAGAGATGGCTTATACAAAAATCGCTGCAGGAATGGAATTTATAATTCTGTCAACTGATGATAAAATTACAGGAGAATTTTCTGAAATAATACCTGCAGTTCCGGCTCAAGGGCTAAAATGGGATGTCTCACGAATAAACGAAGGGATAATAGCGATTGTAGAATCGGCAGAAGTAAATGGAATTAAAGATGTAAATAATGAAAGTGTAAAATTGTATCCTACAGTGGTTCGTAATAGTTGTTTCGTTTATAATGACAGTTTTGAAATACTTGATATAGATGTTTTCAATGTTAGCGGAGCGAAAGTAAAAAATCTAAGATCCCAAATTAATGAAACTGTTACAGAAATAGATATGCAGGATTTCCCAAAAGGAATATATTTTGTAACTATAAAAAAAGGAAATAAACCTGATCGTTATCAGATAATAAAAGAGTAACCTCATTTTTTTTAGTGTATCGAATTGTAATTTTTATGGTAATTGAGGTTCTAAAGGAGAATATACTATATGTATATTCTCCTTTCTTTTTTATTAAAACCCTTTATCACTTAACTTTTTAACAATATTAATATATATGTCAGGTATCTCTACCCCACTTACCTTATGACGAGTTACATCTATCATATCGGTATGACAAATTCCGTCATCTTCATCTTGTCCTTCTATTAATGTAAAATCCTCTCCCCATTTAGCTGATTCAAGACAAACTACTCCATCATTTATGCCGCAATTTCTTTTCAGATATTTATATGAGGGAAAAAAAGTAACATTATCTGACCATTTTTTCATAACGGAGAAATAGCTGCTGTAATATATTCCGGGATAATCAGGATTGTTTTTATTAAACTCTTTTACACTTTTAGTCGATAGTTCATTTAAAATCCCATATGGTTCGGGGGATTCATCCCCATAAAGTTTGACCATTATCTTTACGAAATCTTTTACAAGAGGTTTAAAAAATATCTCATTCGATAATATATAATCTGCTATTTTTGAACCACGATGTGGAGTGGAAAGGGTGGTCAGGCTTGCAACTTTATCACCATATCCTAAAGAACTAATCAAGTATCGGGAATCGAGGCCTCCTTTAGAATGAGCAATTATATTAACTTTTTGACATTTATTGTTTTGTAAAATCTCATCTACTTTTTCAGCAAGAAGGGCTGCATTATTCTCAATAGTTCCCCACGCTTCTGCCTCTCCATGATAAACCTTTACTCCGACCTCTTCAAGTTTTTCAGGTATTCTACCCCAAAAGAATGCATTATCGACAGCAGCAAGACCATGTACAAGTAGTACGGGATATTTAAGTGAAATCTTCTCCATATATAGTAAAATCTAAATTAGTGCGCGCTCTATATGAATTAATCATATGGAGCGCGCCCGATTTATTTGTGATGTTACTATAACCGAAAAATAAATTAAGTTGTTTATAGATAAATTAAAAAACAGTGTTAAAAAATTTATTTTATTCTATTTACTCCTCTTTATTGTCTTTTTTATAAACTGACGGAGATACCCCGAATTGCTCTTTGAAATATTTTGCAAATTGTTTTGGCGATAGACCTACTTGATATGATATCTCAGAAATCGTATACTGACTTTGTTCGAGAAGTTGTTTTCCTCTTTTAAGACGTAATATTCTTATAAATTCAATCGGCGATTTCCCTGTTATTAAAATAAGTTTCTTATATAAATGTCCTCTTGTCATTCCGACGGCAGCACTAAGATCTTCTACTGAAAACTCTGATTTATCAATATTCTTTTCAACAGCTAAAATAGCCTTTTCTATTAACTGCTCATCAAGACGACTGACCGTAATTTCAAAAGGAGAAATCTCAATCTTTCCGAATTTATCATGATTACCGGATGTCCAGTTCAAAATCTTTTCAATTCTCAATAGCAGTATATCAACATTAAACGGCTTAGTAATATAATCATCAGCACCTTCGCGAAGTGCATCAAGAACATGCTCATCAGCAGTACGTGCAGTAAGCAAAATAATAGGAATATGAGAATAATTAATATTTTGTTTTACATTTTGACATAGTTCTATTCCGTCCATATTTGGCATCATTACGTCACTTATAATAATCTTTATATTATTGTTTAATGAAAGCATTTCCAGGGCATTACAACCATCACAAGCCTCTATTATATTATATTTATCGCAAAGACAAGATTTTATAAAACCTCTGAAATCATCATTATCCTCAACAATCAATAGAGTTGTCTTTTTTGAAGATTCCAAATCCTTCTCATTAAAAGAATCCGGTATATCAATAGCTCTTTGTTCATCATCATAATTTTTATCAGTTTTTTCAATATGTTCTTTTACGGGAATAGTTATCGTGAATATGGATCCTTGTGGTTCATTATCACTTACACTAACTTTTCCATCATGAATTTCAACATATTCCTTCACAATATTAAGACCAATACCACTACCTATATAAGTAGAACTATTATTATGTTCCTGGTAAAATCTATCAAAGATTCTTTCTTTATTTTTTATTCCAATTCCGGTATCTGCTATTGTAAGAGAGATCAGATCGGGACCCGGTGTAATTTTTATTTTTTCAAGAGTAACTTTCACAGAACCGTTTCTTGTATTAAACTTTATGGCATTCGATAAAATGTTATTTATTACACGTTTCATTTTCATCTTATCAAAATAAGTTTCAATATCAGATTCTTTTATACAAGTCTCTATTGTAACACCATTAGATATAGAGCTCATATCATTGTATGAATTACATATTTCACTTACGAAAACAGCGAAATTATTAAAGGAGGGATTAAATGAGATTTTATTCTGATCCATTTTCCGAAAATCCAGCAATTGATTAATCTCATCCATTAATATTATAGCATTTCTGTGAATAAGTTTAAGATCATCTTTTTTTGAATGTGACTTCTCTGAAATAAGTCGTTCAACAGGACTTATAATAAGAGATAATGGAGTTTTCAAATCATGACTTACGTTTGTAAAGAACTTCATCTTAGACTCATTCATCTCACGTTCCCTGTTGAATTCCATCTCTAATTTTTGCTTTTCCAGATTTTTCTTATGATACCTTTTGACTATTATAATGATTAAAATAATCATCACAATCAAAATAAACACATATAATAAAAAGGCTTTTGAAGATCTCCATAATGGAGGTTCCACATTTATATTAAAATATGAAGGTTTGTTTTCTATATTACTATTTGTTTCAAGAACTTTAACCTGCAAATTATATTTTCCTGACGGGAGTTTATTGAAATAGATCCTGTTACCTTCAATATTTATCCATTCGTCACTATTCGACAGACGATATACTTATTGAATTTTATGAAGATTTTCATAATTCATAGATGAGAATTCGATTGAAAAGTTAATATCCGAATGTTTAAGGGATATCTCTTTCAATAGTTGTATATTTTTATCAAATAGAATACGTCCGTCAGATAATTTATCACCAACCTCAATTCTGTCATTCCCTATAAAAAATCCTGTAAACATAATATTATCGGGAACATGATGTTTATCAATAATTTTTCTCTTAATCTTCAGATATCCTCCCGATCCACCTATAATAATATTGTCGGTTTTATCTTTTGTGATGGAAAAATTATTGAAGGTATAATCTCCAATACCATCTTTTTCATAATATGGAAAGCAATAAAAATTATATAGATTTGATATATGATCTTTTGATATTTTAATATGACTTATACCGTGATCGGTAGATACCCAGATATTGTTATTTCCATCTTCATAAATAGCACGGATTGTGTTATTTGAAAGTCCGTCGGCTGTGGTTAGTGAATATATTTTGTCATCATTTTTGTTATAAATAATCAAACCATCTCTTCCTCCTGTCCATAAAAGTCCGTTTGAATCATGAAACAAACAATTAACAAAATTATCAAGAGCAAATTTTTGTCCCTGTTTATTTTCTATCAATTCAGTTATTTCTTTTGAATGTAAGTCCATGCAAAAAAGCCCTGAACTTGTGCCTATATATAGATTTCGTCCGTCATTACAAGACATATCAGCTATATAATTAGTAGTAAGGGTTGAATTGGATTGATTGAATTGTTCTATTTGTCCATCCTTTTTGAGACACAATATTCCTTGGGTAAAGGTAGCAAACCATATATTACCTATGTTATCTTCAGTTATACGTCTAATATATATAGGTTCTTCTTCTCTATTTAAATTGAATGTTAAATTATTGAATTTTCCATCTTTATAATAAAATGCACCATAGCCGAAACTACCCCACCAAATTCGGTTTTGAGAATCTTTGAAAGAACATACAATAAGATCGGAAGGTATATCTCCGGTTTTTGCTTTAAAATGTTTCAGTTTCCCGGTGGCATTATCAAATTTTGCAACCCCTTCTCCATCAAAACCAAACCAAAGGGTTCCATCATTATCTTCTGTTATACAACTAATATCCTCTTTATCTCCCAATATATGATTATCAAAAATGTTATTATTAAGGATTGTATATATTACCCCTTGTTTACTGGTTCCAACCCACATAATACCACTATTATCCTTAAAAAAACATGTTATATGATTATTTGGTAATGAATAAAGTTTTGGACTTTTATATATATGAGAAAAAGATTTGTTGAATATATTAGTTATATATATTCCGTTGTTATCTGTACCTATCCAGATATTACCATTTTTATCTTCTTCAACATTTGTGATTATTGCATTTTCATTAGTTATGTCAGATTTCCCTTTATAATCAATCCACTTTTTTTCTTGAGTAGAATAACAATCTAAATCTTCTCCATGAGTCGAATAGATCCATAAATATTGTTCCGAATCAAGAAATAGATTATGTTTCATATTAGTTGAAAGTTCAATATTTATAAGGTCTTCAAATAGATTTTTCTCTTTATTGAAATAAGAGATTGTACCATCATCAAAAAGAAGATATGCATTCCCATTATTACATGCAAGATCATATATCTCTCTTTTATCAATTCTTTCGATTAATAATTTTTCTTTTTTGATAAAATTGTAATAATAGATAAGCGAATCTGTAACAAACCAGATGTTCTGATCTTTATCAATAAATAAATGTCTAAGAGTGTCCTGAACACCAAAGTGAGACATAATAGATGATAAATCATTTTCAAAACGATCAGATTCTCTATCATAATAGCAATAATTAACGGGAGTTTTTATCCAAACATTACCAGATCCATCTTCTTTAATCCAATCTATACTATTATTATAAGAACCCAGATGAATTGTTGTATACTTTTTAAAATAATAACCATCATATCTATTAAGTCCGTTTTTTGTAGCGAACCACATAAAACCATATTTATCTTTTAAAATACCCTGTATATAATTATCGGAAATTCCAGATTTAACATCAAGTACATTAAAAATATTATCATTAAACGAATAAGATGAAATGTTACATAATAACAATAAGCTGATAATTAAAATTTGTTTCATGCGCAATATCTATTTTGACATAAAAATAGACATTCTTTAATTTAAGACTTATCCGTAATGTATTCATTATGTATCCAACCGGGTTATCACGTATTAGTTTTTTAGTTAAAAAAATACCACAATACCCCTACAACGGCACTCCAAAGGGGGTAAATATAAAAATATACATATCATAATGTATTATATATGGATTCAAACGGGAGTCAATACAAATGAGAGATAATAAAACTCATTATGGAATATTTTTTTGTTTAACCTTAAATAATTTTGACGTAACGAAAAAAATACAAATCCTTAAACATACAATAAGATGAAAACAGCAGAAGATTTCGATTATGATAATCCCATTATTGTTACAACTTCTTTATTTAATAAGAGAGGGGTAGAAAAGGATTATTTTATCGGTATCATAGATGATACAATTATTGATAACACGGATTATTTCTTTCATAAAATGGGAAAAAGAGATTGTTGTCATTCCTTTCTTAAAAAAGGGCAACATTAAAAAGACAAATTTTCATTGAGTAAAATATTGAGATAAGCAATAGAATCTAAAACACTATTAGAAAATATGAAAAATACAATTAAGTCACGGAATATATTACTATCAAAGATTAAGGCGAATAATATAGCATTTTTATGTGAATATGTGTAGGTATGTGTACATGAGGTATTTTGAAATTCATCTGCCTTATTCTGATAAATAAGGCAGAAGTGAATTTCTATTATAACATTCAAATAGTATGCGAAAAAAGAAAACAACAATATACTTATAATCTAAATTATTAATCATTTAATACCTGTAAAAATGGAAAACTACATGAGTATTGGTAAACGTCTGTTTTGCGATCGACGGTTACTATTGGTTCAAATGTTTTTTCTGATCTCTCTTTTTACTTATTCTCAAAATAAGAATCTGAAAGGGATGGTTATTGATGAATTGGGAGATCCGGTTATCGGAGCCAACATCATGCAGAAAGGAACTACTAATGGAACAACAACTAATTTTGATGGAGAGTTTGAACTCTCATTACCTGAAAATTGTATCCTGAACATATCGTTCATAGGATATATTCCTCAATCGGTAAATTATACCGGTCAGTCAACTTTAAGAATCATATTAAAAGAAGACGCCAAAAATCTTGACGAAGTCGTAGTAGTAGGTTATGGTGTGATGAGAAAAAGCGACCTTACAGGGAGTGTGGCAAAAATTGATGTAAACGAAATTAAAAAAGTTTCTACAGTAGACGCTGCACAAGCAATGCAGGGACGTCTTGCCGGAGTTAATGTAATATCAAATTCAGGAAATCCCGGTGCAGGAACAACAATCCGAGTACGTGGTGTTGGAACCATCAATAATTCGGATCCTTTGTATGTAGTTGATGGATTCCCATCTTCTGACATAAGTCATATTGCTCCTACTGATATAGAAAGTATGGAAGTATTAAAGGATGCTTCCGCTACAGCTATCTATGGTGCTCGAGGTGCTAATGGAGTTATTCTTGTTAAAACAAAATCAGGAACAAGAGACAATAAAGTTGAGCTACAAGCAAATGTTTATATGGGAGTTTCTCAAATGATTAATCAACTTGATCTTGCTGATGCAACTCAGTTTGCAATTGCTAAGACTAAAACAGGTTATTCTGATGACAAACTTCAATATATCATTAATCAATCTAATAATGGTAATTATCTGAGAGGAACAAACTGGCAAGACGAAGTAACGCGTCAATCATTTACTCAAAGATATAATGTAAGTGTTCAGGGGTCTGGAAACGGATATAGCTATAATCATGGTGTTACTTATTCAGATGAACAAGGTATAATTAAGGGTACTGAAATGCAGAAATTCATGTTTATCAGTAACAATCAATATTCAATAACTAAGAAAGTGAAATTAGGTTTGAATATGAATTATGTAACTTATAAGAAACCAGGATTTGACAGCGGTAGTTTCTATGACAGTACTCTTCCCGGAGTTTTTAGAGCAGATCCGATTTCAGCAGCTATTGACAGCTATACAGATTTCTACGGACAGATGTATTATGCAACGGCAAATGATAATCCTGCATTGAGTATATGGAAAAATAAATATTCAAATCAGACTGAAGACAGATTTATTGGAAATTTCTTCTTACAAATTGATGATCTTTTAGTAAAAGGTTTGTCATTCCGTGCTCAATATGGAAAGATTCTGACTTTTAATGAACAGAAAAATTATTCTCCTGAATATTATATTACACCAAGTCAGAAAAATGATCTTTCATCTCTATATCAATTGAGAAATCAGGGTGACACTTGGTCTAATACAAACTATTTCTCATACAATCGTACAGTAAGCAAATTAAATATCGGAGCAACATTAGGGATGGAGTTATTATCCAACACCTGGTCCAACCTTGGAATGACAGCTTACGGTGTACCTGCCGACTCAGATCTTAGATATATGGATGCCTCAACTAATACTGAATTATTTTCAAAAGAAGGAGCTCAAATCACAAACAGACTTGCATCGGGATTCTTCAGAGCTAATTTATCATGGAATAATAAATATTTATTAACAGGAACAGTACGTGCTGACGGATCTTCAAGATTCTATGAAGAGCAGCGTTGGGGTTACTTTCCTTCATTCTCCGCCGGTTGGAATGTTGCAAATGAATCTTTCATGGAACCAATAGAGGAAATTCTTCCAATCTTCAAAGTAAGAGCAGGTTGGGGTCTTGTTGGTAATCAGGATAGTGCTGATGACTTCGGTTATCTTTCAAGTGTTAATAAAGGATATTATTACGCATTTAATAAGAAACCGGTTGATGGTGCAGTGCAGGAACAGCTTTCAAACAAAGAGTTAACATGGGAATCAGCAGAACAAATGAATATCGGTATCGATTACGGATTCTTTGACAATAGATTAAACGGTAGTCTTGATTACTTTATCCGTAAAACAAAAGATATGATCATTGATCAACCAGTTCCTCTTTATGCAGGTAAAAAAAGGCCTAAAGTAAATGCCGGAACAATGGAAAATAAAGGGGTCGAAGTGTCTTTAAACTGGAATGATAAAATCGGAGACTTCTCTTATGGTCTTGGAGTAAATGCTACATGGATCAAAAATGAGATAACAAGTTTATCAAATGGAGAACCAATCCGTGATGGGGCTATAGGACGTGTAGGATATACAACAAAAACTGAGGTAGGTCGTGAGATTGCATACTTCTATGGTTATCAAACAGCAGGTATTTTCAAATCTCAGGCTGATATTGACAATTATGTAACAAAAGACGGAACACCTATTCAGGGTCCCGGAGGTACACCTCAATTAGGAGATGTAATTTTCTTAGACCGTAATAATGACGGACAGATAACCGAAGATGACATGACTTATCTTGGAAGCGGAACTCCTACAGTAACAGGAGGTATCAATCTTAATCTTGGATATAAAAACTTAGACTTTACAATGTTTATGACTTATTCTTACGGCAATGAGATTGTAAACTCAATGTACCAGTCACTTTATAGTACGGATATGTTTGAATCAAATATAAGTCGTGATATGGCACTAAACCATTGGAGTGCAGAAAATCCTGATTCTAATCTTCCTCGTTTGGGAGCCACAGACTCAAATAAAAACGCATTGCTGTTCAGTGATCGTATGGTAGAAGATGGCTCTTATCTTCGTATCAAACAGATTCAGTTAGGTTATACATTACCTGAGCGTATATCTCAAAAAGCTTGTATCAAAAGTTTACGTGTATTTGCTTCAGTTGACAACTTGTATACATTTACAAAATATACAGGTCTTGATCCTGAAATATATTCTTTCAACAGCAACCCGCTTTGTTATGGAATAGATATGGTTAATTATCCACAACCACGTACATTCTCTTTTGGTCTTAATGTAACATTCTAATCCTAAAGAAATATGAAAAAGATATTTAATTATATATTACCCTTGGCTATGAGTTTTTCTCTTGCTTCCTGCGATGATTTCCTTGATTTGAAGCAACAGGGTACTGAAAATAGTGAAAACTATTTTAATCAAATTAATAATGCTATTGCTGCGGTAAATGGTGTTTATGATATCCTTGCATTTGATGAAGGATCAGATGCAGATGGTCAATGGAGAGCAGGTCACTTCGATTTCATGGTCGGTGATATTATCTCTGATGATGCGGAACGTGGTAGTCACGATGGAGAGAATACGGATCTGCTTAAATTTGCAGGTGGTCAGATTGAAACTACAAATGAAAAGGTTACAGCTTTCTGGATTCATGGTTACTGGGGTATATCAAGAGCAAATTTCGTCCTTGAAGGTCTTGAAAATGTAACTTGGTCACCTTCTATGAGAGATCGCATTCGTGGTGAAGCACTTTTCTTAAGAGCTTATTACCATTGGTATCTTGTACGTATGTTCGGACCGATTATGGTATTTACAGAATCAGTTCAACCATCAGATTTTGGTAAAGTGCAACGTCAACCGGTAGGTGTAGTATATGCTCAGATAGCAAAAGACCTTAAAGAGGCGGCAGAGCTTCTTCCTGAAAGAAGTGAATATGCTGTAACAGATATGGGAAGAGCTACAAAAGGAGCTGCAAATGCACTTCTTGCAAGAGTATATATGTTTCAAATTGGAACTGATGAACTAAATACAACAGTGAAATGGAGTGATGTATATGATGCGACAAATAAAGTAATATCTTCAGGACAATACAAACTTCTGGATAATTATGCAATGCTTTGGGAAACAGAAAACGATAATTCTATTGAAGGAGTATTTGAGATCCAGACAGGAGAAGGAGCAGAAGAGTATGCACCGGGATCAATAGGATCAAATCTTTATCAATATTGTGGTAATCGTGATGAAGGACTTTGGGGACATAACAATCCTACAAAAAATCTTTTCGATGCATTTGAAGAGGGTGATCCACGTCTTTCATCTACTGTATATGGTCCCGAATTTAATGAAGGAATACTTTACGGAGAAAGAAAAACACTTTCAAGAGATCAGATGGGATCTAATTGGCTTTGTCGTAAGTTAGCTCTTCCGGCAATACCGTCTCCTGCTCGTGCGGGTAATAAAAATATCAAGGTTATTCGTTACGCAGATGTACTACTTATGCATGCTGAAGCGGCTTATCATCTTGGTAATGAAGATGTAGCTCGTGAAAAGGTAAATGAGGTTCGTGCAAGAGCACGCAAGAGTACTTATTGTAAAGGTTATACTGAAGGTAAAAATGATTACAGTGCAGCTCCTGAAAATAACCCTACTCTACTTCCTGATGTAACAACAAGTGGTAATGAACTGTTTGAGGCTATTTGCCATGAACGTCGCGTTGAACTTGCAATGGAAAGTCTTCGTTTCTTCGATCTTATTCGTTGGGGTAAATTGATAGAAAATATGGGTTATGAAAAAGAAACCGCACGTCAGTCAGGAGGCTCTTATGATGGATTCTATTCCGAGAACGTTAATATGTACTATCGAAACATTTCAACGAACTTAAGTAATTGCTCTTATAAAGGAGCCGGTTCAAACAGAATTTTTGTATTACCTATTCCTCAATCAGAAGTTCAGGCTTACGGAGTCAAACAAAATGACGGTTATTAAATCAACCATTAAATGAAATTTCATATGAAAAATAATATATTATATACAGTCTTATTCTCTACAGCCGGTCTATTATGGACCAGCTGTACAGAGAATGACTTCTCAAAGGATTATGATATTGAATTTCCGGTTGCAACACTGAGTTCAATTAGTAAAAACAATCCTTACATAGAAGATGTAATCACTCTATACGGAGAAAATCTTTCTACAGTAAAAACTGTTGCTGTTTCAACATATCGCTTTGATGTATCAACATTGGAAGTTGCAAAAGATGAGAAATCAGCGACTATTAAAGTTCCTCGTCTTATTGAGACAGGTACTATTACGCTAACAAATAAATATGATAGAGCTTTCGAATCAGACATTCATATTAATCCATCATTCTATCCTGTAAAAAATGTGGTTTTCCCTTCCGAAATACAATCAGGAAAAGCATTTATGCTTGAGGGAGAAAATATGGATCTTATCAAAGAGGTAAAAATTGACAATGTAACAGTTTCATCTGCAGGTGCACCATCTCCAGAATTAGCAACATATGCGACAAGAGATCTTAATCTGGTGATCGGTTCTGAAGTAAAAATAACCATCACTCCTAAAGATGGAGGTTCAAATATTGAAGGAAGTGCAAAAGTTATAGCTCCTGTAAATACATATGTTCCTAAAAGTTCTCTGTTAATTTTTGACACAAATGGAGAGTATGTTATTGAAGAGGGTAATGACTATGGTACTGCTATTGTAAATAAAGCAGAAGAAGGTATGTTCGGTAAAGCTCTTCGCGTATCTGCCACAACCGGTAACGGATGGAACGGAACTTACCTAAAGATTTATGGTGATAATAATGGAGAAGGTTATGATCTATCCAATTACAATGATCCGCATATTACAATGCTTATCAATACTTATGGTAAACATGGATATATGCAACCAATGCAGATTGCTAACGGAAACGAACAAGACGTTCATCTATATGGTAATAAATACAATGATGATTACTATAGTGTAACTGACGGATGGGAATGGCGTTCTTATTCATTAAGTGATTTAGGATTCAATGTTTCAACAGGATTCATAGATAAGATGGGTGTTCAATTCAGAGGTGGTAACATTGGTAATTCTAATGATCTTGAATTTGATATCGCTGTAAATAAAGTAATGATTACAGATGGACCACTTAATCCAAAAGTTGTTTGGGACTTCGAAGAATCGGGTTTAAGCTTAGGAGATTTCGTTGTAAAAACATCAGGTGACGGTGGATTAAAAGGAATAAATGAAGGTAACAAATTCGCAAGTTTCACAAAAACTATCAAAGAAGGATGGAACTGGATGACAGACTTCACTCAAGAGATCGATGGTCTTGATGATTCTTATTCAAATGGTATATGGATTAATTTCCTTATGAACACAGGTAATAATTATGCTTACTTCCAACTTGAATATGGACAGAATGGCGGTGGCTTAGGCTGGTTTAACTTCACTCCTGATCAGGGATATGGTGATGATTACAAATTTGAATCTACAAATAATGAATGGGTATGGCGCTCTGTTCGTCTTAGTGATGAAAAACTGGATATTGCATCTCCATTCTATTTCAAAGTAGGTGCAACAACAGGTAACTGGGAAACCGGCACTTATGAGTTAAATTTGGATTATTTTGTGATTACAACTACTCCACTTGATGCAAGTCTTAATACAGACACTTTCAAATAAATTATAATTATAAGAGGTTGCATTCTGCAAATACAGATTTGCAACCTCTTTTTCCTTTTTTCTTTAAAACGATTTTTATGAAATTAATTAACCCATTTATGCTGTTAGCTACATTGCTTACGGTGGGAACTTTTTTCTCTTGTTCCAAAGATGATGATAATGTTGAGCCAAAACCAGACATCGATGTTCCGGTTACTCCAGATGAAGATAAAGATGATGAGATTGATCCAGAGATATCCAATCCCGTTACACTACTTACACCCTGCGATATACAAGCAACAGAAAACACGAAAAAACTATTTACATTTCTAAAATCAATATATGGAGAAAAGACATTAGCTTCCACAATGGCGAATGTGAGCTGGAATACAACTGAAGCAGAATATGTGGCAAAATCAATTACAAATGGAAGATATCCCGCTATGAACTGTTTCGATTATATACATATATCTCACTCGTCTCCGGGAAGTTGGATTGATTATTCCAATATCGAACCGGTTGAGAACTGGGCAAAAGAAGGTGGTCTTGTTTCATTGATGTGGCATGCAAATGTGCCTAAAAGTGAAAATAATAAAGATCCTTTCAATTATACTTGTACAACAAGCGAAACTACATTTCAATGCAAAAATATTCTTATTGAGGGAACATGGGAAAATGAATTCTTCTATGTACAATTAGATAAAGTTTGTGAATCTATATTAAAACTTCAGGATGCAGGAATTCCTGCAATATGGCGACCCTTTCATGAAGCTGCCGGAAATATATACAACTATAATAATGGTACTGCGTGGTTTTGGTGGGGTGCTAATGGTGGTGATGTTTATGTTGAACTTTGGAAAACAACATTTAAATATTTCCAATCAAAAGGTATTCATAATCTTATATGGGCATGGACAACAGAGGGCAAGGATGCCGATTTTTATCCGGGAGATGAATATGTGGATATAATAGGACGTGACTTGTATGGGCAATCAACCGTAAATACATATTCGGAATGGTTGAATGTAAATAAAATTTATTCTCACAAGATGATAGCTTTAACAGAGTGTGGAAATAAAGTTGAAAATGGGAAAGTTACATCTCAGGCCATAATAGTGGAACAATGGAATAAAGGGTGTCGATGGCTATATTTTATGCCATGGTATGATTATGATTTCAATGAAGGTAATACAAATATAAATTCAATGTGTGATAAAGCATTTTGGGAAAATGCTTCAAGACTTAGTTACGTATTAATGAGAGATGATGTAAAAGGAATTTACACTTTAGATTAAGAATTTGAGTTGATGTAAAGCAACTTAAAATTACAAAAATGCTATGTCATCTTATGAAAAGAACACCAATTCTTTTGATCGGACACTTGTCCAAATAACCATTTAAACGAATATGTGGTATTTTTATAAAATATGAGAATAAAAAACTCCGGATTAACAGTGAGTATTCAACTGTAATCCGGAGTTATTATTTAAATGTAGATTTCAAATCTATCCTCTTGGAAGGGAATGAAAAGTTTTACAAAATATTATTGTGCATTTATCAATGCATTCTATTATCTATAGTATTATGGAAAATAGTTTCAAGTACCTCCTTATCTATATCAGTCAATTCGATATTCCGTCGTGACATCATTCGCTGTGCTGCCTGAAAAAACTTTGAAGGTATAACATCAGTGAAACCGGCATTTCCTCCTTCTGAGAAAGAAGCTATAAATGTTCTGGGGAACCCTGCACCGAAAATATTACATCCCACTCCTACAAGAGTAGCGGTATTAAACATTGTATTAATTCCTGCTTTCGAATGATCTCCCATAATAAGACCACAAAACTGAAGTCCGGTCTTTACAAACCTATATTGTCTGTAATTCCACAATTTAATTTCTGAATAATCGTTTTTAAGGTTTGACATATTTGTTCCTGCACCCAAATTACACCACTCTCCGATCACTGCATTACCAAGAAACCCGTCATGAGCTTTATTGGAATAACCAAACATAATGACATTGTTTAATTCCCCTCCCACTTTGCAATAAGGACCTAATGTTGTAGCTCCGTAAATTTTTGTATTTAGATTTACCACAGAGTGTTCGCAAGCAGCAAAGGGTGCTCTTATTGATGATCCTTCTTGTATTTCAACATCTTTACCTATATAAACAGGTCCATTTTTCAGGTTTATATTTACATATTCCATCGTTACACCTTCCTCTATAAAAAGCTTTGGTGTGCCGTCAGGGAAATATCTTTCACCTATTATATTAACAGTATCACTCACCGGTTGGGACTCTCGATTCTCTGTGATGATACGAAAATCATGTTCAAGAGCGATATTATTTTTCATAAATATATCCCAAACATGTTCTATGGTGACAGCTTCACTTTGAGATTCAGTCTTTTTCTTTATACGCATTGTACTGAATGTATCATATGATCCGCGATATGCTATGACTTTATCATTAAGTATCAGAGCTTCGTATAGCTCGAGTGAGGCAACTTCTGCTGCCAGCATAAGAGAAGGACATACATTAGCCGCTATAAATATATTATCTTCTTCTTTTTTGAATTTATATTTCTTTTGAAGATAATCTACCGTTAGCCATGAATAATTGCCGGGAAGAGCTCTCTCCCATTTCTCTTTTATAGTCATAATGCCAAAACGGATATCTCCCACCGGTCTTGTAAAACATAGAGGAAGGAGTTCATCGCGGATCTCTTTGGGATCAAAAAGTATTATGTTCATTCCGAATTTTTATTGTATAAATATTATTTATAGGCAAAGTTAATTTATTTATATAAAAAAAGCACGCCATAAGACGTGCTTCAATATATTATTAATGATAATATTATCCGTAAATAATATGTCCTTCTTCATCTGTATTATCAGATACGAAGCTTTTGTTATACTGAGTCATACCTCTTAGAGACATTCCCATTGAAGAGAATCCTCCATCGTGGAAAAGGTTTTGCATTGTAACCTTTTTAGTAAGATCAGAAAACATTACGATACAATAGTCGGCACATTCATCTGCAGAAGCATTACCAAGAGGCGACATACGATCAGAAAAATCAAACAGACCGTCGAATCCTTTAACACCACTTCCGGCAGTTGTCATAGTTGGAGACTGAGAGATAGTGTTTACACGAACACCTTTTTCACGTCCGTAAATGTATCCAAAGCTACGTGCTATTGATTCAAGAAGAGATTTAGCATCAGCCATATCGTTATATCCGAAGAAGGTGCGTTGAGCTGCAACATAAGATAAAGCAAGGATTGATCCTCCGTTTGCGATAGCATCCTGTTTCTTCGCAACCTGGATCATTTTATGAAATGAAACAGCTGAAATATCAAGAGTCTTTTCAAGAAGAGAATAATCAAGATCATCGTAAGTACGTTTCTTACGAACATTTGGCGACATACCTATTGAGTGTAGAACAAAATCAATTTTTCCACCAAGGATCTCCTGGGCTTGAGTGAACAGAGCTTCAAGATCGGCAATGTTTGTAGCATCAGCAGCGATTACAGGAGCATTAAGCTTTTCACTTAGTTCATTCACAGTCCCCATTCTTACTGCAACGGGTGTGTTGGTAAGAACAATCTGTGCGCCCTCTTCAACAGCTTTTTCAGCAACTCTCCAGGCGATAGACATATCGTTTAGAGCTCCGAAAATAATACCTCTTTTTCCTTTTAATAAATTGTAAGCCATACTTATTTTTTGTTTGGTTTATTCTTATAATTATTTTGTATCCGTATCAATTTAATAATAACATAATTGAGAGTCATTTGATTAAAAACAACGGAAGGATTTGAAAATCCGCACAAAATTAAACCTTTTGTGCCAAAAAAAAATATGTTTGATTACTTTTTTACGAATTAATCAAACATATTTCTGTTTTACAACATATATCCACTATTCAATTCAAGACATAACGCACTAATTATCAGACTCTCGGAACTGAGTTGGAGTCATTTTAAAAGTTTCTTTAAAACGACGTGCAAAATAGCGACTATCATCAATACCCAGGTCATAAGCAATCTCTGTTATTGTCTTATCTGTTTCTTTTAGCAATTTGCAAGCATTTTTCATTTTTATGTTATGCACAAAATCAATAGGAGTCTGACCGGTAATAGTTTTCAGTTTTCTCGATAAAGTAGATCGAGACATACAAAGTTCTGAAGATAGACGATTTATATCAAATCCTGAATCAGAAAGACGAGTCTGAATAATTGATATCACTTTATTCAAAAACTCTTCATCAATAGAACACATCTCAAATTCCTGAATATTTATCTGATTACTGCTCTTGAAATTTTCTGCCGCATTCTCATATTTATTTATCAAATTGTCGATTCGGGCAATAAGCAGATTATTTTCAAAAGGTTTTTCGAGATATGCATCAGCACCTGCTTTATAGGCATCAATTCTTGTATCCGAATTTACTCCGGCAGTTAGAAGAAGTATTGGTATATGACTTGTATTAATATCACTTTTTATTCTCTTACAAAGGGTAATACCATCCATACCGGGCATTGAAATATCACTAATAACAATATTAATGTCTTTAGATGCCACAATCGACAATGCTTCAAGACCATTGTTAGCAACAAACACAACATATTCGTTGATAAATATTTTCTTTATCATGTTTTGAAGATCCATATCATCTTCGACTATAAGTAGAGTCTTTTTGGAGTAACTTTCTATTGATTGTGATCTGGATTCTGGAATTAACACTTCATCAGATTGATCCTGATGAGTAAGACCATAAGAATAAGCATCTATAGGAATTTTAATTATAAATAAAGACTCAACATCTTTCTCACTTACTAGTGTGATATCACCTTTATGAAGTTGAGCAATCTGTTTACAAAGAGAGAGCCCAATTCCATTTGATGTTCCGGGTTTAGCATCCGGATTATTATAATATGGAGAAAATATTTTTTCTTGTTCCTCATGCGCGATACCTACTCCGGTATCATAAACCTCGATTATAGCATAATTTGCTTTCTCTGTCTCCTCATTATATAGATTAATCGAAATTGAATCGCCATAATTGGTATATTTTACAGCATTTGACAATAGATTAAAAAGAATCTTTTCAAGTTTATCCGGATCGAAATAACCGGTTAAATTATCTTGTAAATCTACTGTTAGAGTAATTGAATTTTTGCTTATTACCCCTCTGAAACAATCAATTATATTATAAATAAAAGTATCAAGTTGTCCATATTTAATATTAAGTTGCATGTTCCCGCTTTCAACTTTGCGGAAATCTAAGATCTCTTGAAATAATTGTTTAAGACGTAAAATATTTGAACGTATTATACCAAGATTCTCTTTATCAGAATCAGAGAAAGGAACAATATCTTCGGTTGCACATGATATGATTGTCAATGGTGTAAGCAGATCATGACTTATATTAGAGAAATAATCAAGTTTGATTTTTACAAGATTAGCCTCAAGTCTTTTCTCATTTCTTTTTTCAAGAATCCTTTTATAAAACACTGTAAAAGAGGAAAGTAAGACCAAAAATATACATATATAAATAAAATATGCAGTATTAGATTCATAGAAAGCAGCTTTCTTGATAATAGTATATTCAAGGGTATTGCTACTCCATTTGCCGTTGCTTCGTCTGTTTTTAACAAGTAGTTTATGAGTTCCCTTGTTAAGGTGAAGAAATATCTTATTTTCTCCTTTTGGAAGATATTTCCATTCTTGTTCCCCCTCAAATTTATAAGCATATTTTGCCTGACGACTGTTAAGCATATCAAGATTGGAAACTGATATAATTATATCAGATTGTTTAGCTTCAAGTATAACTTGTGATTTGCTGCATTTTAGAGAATCAGCCCCAAACATAAGAGAATGTCCGTCATCGGTGACATCAGTTATAAAAATCGGTGTAGTAGTTGTAATTGCTGAAAAATCAGGAGTTTTACCAGATTCTTTCTGTGATTCTGATTTAAAACTTACAAAACCACCATATCCACCATATAGTATTTCCCCATGCTCATGAACTGATATTGCTCCCGGAATGAAACGTTTTATCGGAATGTTATAGTCTAACGTAGAATACTCTTTACTGATATTTTCAGTTGGGGAATATTCTATTACTCGTTGATCGGAGAAGATCCATAAGTTTGAATTCACATCGTTCTCTATATTGTAAAATTTATTCCCGTCCCACACTATATTTTCAGTGATGTCTTTGGGTGAATAACAATCTTTACCTTTGAAAAAAAGTCGTCCGTCCTCTGTACAGAAGTATATTCCACTATCAATAATTTCAATATCCATTATGACATTATCTTTATATTCAAAGAAATCTACCTGATAATTATCTGAATATATATCTGAAATTGTAAAAATACCGTATGTAGGATCATTGATCCACAAATTATCTTTATCATCTATCTTCATACTGCGAGCAACAACAATATTGCAAGACATAAGAGTCATAACATTATTTCTTGTATTATACCGATAAAGATCTTTACCATTATTGACAAATATATTTCCGTTACGCCCCTCTACCATATAGCATCGACGCCAGCGAGTCCCGAACTTTATTGCATTTTCAACATATATTTCATCACCATTTATTCTGATTAGATATAAAAACGGTTTGGTTCGATGAGCTGCCCATACTATATTTTTATTTTCAGAATAAGACCAGAGTTGAACAATATCGAAATCATTTTTATCTATATCTGGCGCAAAATTGATCTTTGAGACAAAAGAATCTTTTATCTTATCATAGAGTATAAGACCATATCTTTCCTGGAGAAGAAGAAAGCGATTATTATTAAGTTTCGCCAATCCTGAAATAGCAGGAGCTAAAGAAAATTTATCAAATATTGGATCAAGAGAAAATATTTTATTGGTGGTTTCTCTAAAATCAACAATATATGAATTGTCACTTTGGGAAGCAATAATCAAATTACCATTATTCATCACAGAAATATCTTCCCATAATTTACCCTCTATTGAGGTATTAATTATAGGTTTATATTCAAGCATATCATTATCAAGGCGTTTAAAGCGACAAAGACGTGATCGGGAAATAGACCAAAGATCCCCATGTACTGTATCAATATTTATGAAAAGATAAGAATCGGAATCAATAATCCTTTCCTGAGTTGAAGGTTGTAGAGTAAATTGGTCCTCTACAGAAGCATCAGGATCAAAGCGAACGATACCTTTATTTGCTGTTGTAATCCAGAAATAATTATTATCTGGATCTTCAATCATACGATTGTATTTTGAAATATTTAAGGTGTTAGGAAACTTCTCTTTTTTATCATTTAAATAATCAAAAAGTATTACTCCGCTTTTACTGAGTAGAATAAAAATCTTTCCGTTTTTGGTCTCAATAATCTGATTTATATATTCATCGGAACGATTTATAATAGAACTCGTCGATATTATATTAAGATCAGAGTCTATTCTATGAATTTTATCTCTCAGAGAGATTAGAATATCTCCATTCGAAAGAGGTGTGATCCATGTAACATGTCTTTTTAGATCAAGCGATTCGGGAATAAAAACATTAAATCCATTATTTTTATCTACAATAAAACATCCATTGACAGAACTTACCCAGATGCGACCTTTTGAATCTTCTGTAATAAGGGAAATCTTATTATTACGAAGGATATTACCATCACTGTCATAACGAAAAATGCGGGTATTATATCCGTCATAAAAACAAAGGCCATTGTCAGTTGCTATCCAAAGAAAACCCTCTTTATCCTGATAGATATACTTTACTGAGGTTGATGGTAATTGATCAGGTTTTAGTATAGGATAAATATTTATCTCATTTTCTATAGTTTTATCCGACTGTTTGGGAAAAGAAAATGTAAGCGCATAAACAGGAAAGAAGTTTAGTGTGATAAATGAGTATATAATAGTGATTAATGTACGTAAAAAAATATGTCGCATAATGTATGTGTTATTTAACAAAGATAGAAAAAAACACACACTTAGGCTTAAACTCCTGATTATTAATGTGGATTTTTTGATCATAGATGTGTACAATTGTCGCATTTATAAAATCAACGCGTTTATCCTCATTGATTGAATAATATATCCTCAACATTTTATTTTTTGGAATATTTCTTTGCAGTATACAATTACGGATACACATAATACCATAAAATCTGAGAAGATTAGAAACTTAAAAGAAACACAGATAATTAAAATTTTAAGCGATTATTTTAAAGAGACACACAGAAACACAAAAAGTAAATTATGAACAAATTTTTAACCTTAGGTCTAATATCATTAACACTATTTTGTAATGATATTAAAGGGCAAAGAATTCAGCAACCTTTGGGTAGAGGTGTAGTAGCCGTAAAAAATGGAAGCAGTGTTCTTGTTTCATGGCGAAAACTTGCACAAGAAGCTGAAAATGCCAATTATAATGTTTATTACAGAACGATCGGAGGAGATCAGTACACAAAATTAAACACAACACCTCTGACAGTAACCAATATTAGTACGACAACTTCAAAGTTGCCCGTTAATAGTGAAGTTGCTGTGGCTACAGTAATCAATGGTGTGGAGCAGGAAATGAGTGCTCCATTCAGCTTTAAGAACCATGATTTAAGAGGTGTATTTTTTGAAGTTAAATACAACACTACCATTTTACCATCAGATAAATATACTACAAAATATGTATGGCCTGCCGACCTTACGGGGGATGGGGAATATGATTTTGTGGTTGACAGGCTGGCAACAGCTGAAGGATTGACAGATAAAATAGAAGGGTATACCAGAGATGGAAAACATCTCTGGACTGTCGACCTTGGTCCTAATGTAAGAATAAGTCAGGGTCATAATGACATGGTTATTGCTTATGACATGAATTGTGATGGTAAATCAGAAGTTATAATAAAAAGTTCAGACGGCACTCGTTTCTGGGATGCCGATAATAATCAATGGGGAGAATTCTTACTTGGAAAAGAGGACACTGATACAGACGGAATAATAAATTATGATAATCAAAATGTAAAAAATCCGCCTCAATATATAACTGTTATCGACGGTATGACAGGAAAAGAGGTTTCTACTGTAGAGATGACTCTTCCAAGTGACGGAATGAACACCTACAAAAGAAATAATAAAGCGGATTATATGAATACCGAATATTCCAAACTTAACGGACATATGGGTATTTGTTATCTTGATGGTATACACCCTTCTGTCAGTATGGAATATATGGTCAGAACATCTGGAGGAACTCACCACTATTATGTTTCTGCTTGGGGATATGATTTTGCAAGTGGTAATGCAGGAAGTTGGAAAGAGCATTTCACATGGAGCCGAAACGATAAATCGCCTTGGCCTGCCGAATTTCATCATATAAGAATTGCAGATGTTACACTTGACGGACGCGATGAAATACTTGATGGTGGTTTTGCCGTAAAACATGACGGAACAATGCTTTTCAGCGCAGGTATATCCCATGGCGACAGATTCAGAATCGGAGATATAGATCCTGATCGTCCGGGACTTGAAACATTTGCAATTCAACAGAATGCCGGAGATATGCTAGGTCAGATACTTTATGATGCTGCGACAGGAGAACCTATCAAAAAATGGTATATGGGATCTGTCGGAGATGTAGGCAGAGGAGAATGTATGGATATTGATCCTAATCATAAAGGATATGAGATGTGGAGCACAATGGGAAACTTGTATAATAGTAAAGGGGAACTGATAAAAACAGGTGCTATCAACAGCGAACTACCCTTCCCTACTGAAGGTGTTTGGTGGGACGGAGAACTTGACCGTGAATATGTAGCTTCGGCTGACGGAAACGGATATAATGCCGATATTAGAAAATATGACGGAGGAAGTGCCGGAACTCGTCTTATAGAGATGGCAAAACTAAGTGGTTACACTGTAAGTTCCGAATATGGTAAAAGAGCGATGTATTGGGGTGATATTATCGGAGACTGGCGCGAAGAAGTTATACTCAGAAGAGGAAATACAAGTTCATGTACCGGTATAGTAGGTTTTACTACCGACTTTACTACAAAAGTAAATAATATTTATTGTCTTCAACAGGATGGCAATTATAGAATGCAATGCACGACAAAAGGTTATTATCAGAGTGCAATACCCGGATTTTATCTTGGATACGATATGCCACGTCCGCCTCTCCCTGCATGCATGGTAACAGATATTGTGTGGGGTAATGGAGATGATTGGAGAGATAATTCTCAAAACTTTACTAATTTCCAAAGAAATGAAACTGCTATTTATAAGGACGGAAAATCTGTTTTATTTGATCTTGCCGGTAATAATAGTGTAAAAATCTCCGGAGAACTTAAACCAGAGGTAGTTTATGCCATGCCTCCTAAGGGGAAAAAATATACATGGACAGGAGATGGTTCTCTTTCGGGAGATATGGAACTTTGGAAAAGTCAGAACGGAACACTTAGCGTTAATGTTCCGCTTAATCATAAGGGTAAAACATATATTTCGGAAGGGATTTTGGAGATCAATAACACTCTTGCAGGACCTCTTGAGATAAGGGCTAAAGGAACACTTTCGGGAAATGGTATATTAAAAGAAAGTATCACATTTGAGGGTGCTTTAAATTATGAAGGTTGCCGTATTATGCCAGGTACAGAATCTTCACCATTTGGAAAAATAGAGTTTGGTAAATCTCTTAATATTGACAAAGAAGTTTATCTGGAAGTAGACCTTAAAACAGGAGAAGACGCAATGTGCGATAATATTCTTGTTAATGGTGATCTTAATATTTCAGGTTCTTTAAAATTGAATTTCAAATGCAATGAAGCAAAACCGGAACCCGGAAAATATAAATTAATAGAGTATAAGAATGAGTTTACGGGAGATATAAGTAAAATTTCTGTAATGGGTCTTTCAGGGGTATCTTATGATATAGTCAATGAGGATAAACAAATATTTTTGGTTATTAATGCACAACGTGCTCCATCCGATAATGCATACTGGATAGGTGGTGTTAATACAACTCTTGATTTCCAGACAGAAAATCTTCTCGTAGGGGAAAATGCTACATCTTTTGTTTCTGATGATATATTGATATTCACAGATGAAGCTGAGAAATTTTCAGTTTTAATAAATGAAGATTTACCATCTGCAGGAATCAAATTCATTAATAACACTAAAAATTATACGATCTCAGGAGATGGAGCATTCTCGGGTAGTGCTCAATTGACCAAAGAGGGTAACGGAGCTTTGATATTAAAGACAACAAAAAATAGCTATACAGGAGCTACCATAATAAATGGTGGATCTGTAACTGTTAGCGAACTTGCCGATGGTGGATTAGTTAGTTCTATTGGAGCCTCTTCGAGTGATGCGTCGAACTTACAAATTGATAATGCAACATTAACTGTAAATAATTCGAATGCTGCCACTAACAGAGGATTGACAATCAGCAACGAAGCAACTATTAATGTGCCTACGGGAATCACTTCTATAAAGGGTATTGTTAAGGGGAGCGGAACTCTTGTAAAATCGGGTTCAGGACAGCTTAATATAACTTATGATGGAACTAACACATGGAGCGGAGGAACGATATTGAAATCCGGGATACTTGCAATGGGAACATGGCGTTCGACATTCGGTACTGTGGGTTCTAAAATATTAGCTCAAGGTGGGACAATTCAGATATTTGATAACAATTCAACTTCTGCAGTGCCTACATTTAAATACAATGTGGAAGTTGAAGATGGAAAAACAGTTCAATTAAATTCCGGTTCAAGATGTAATATTCAGGGAAGTATAACAGGAGGAGGAACATTTAAAATCAATTTCCCTTACGTTAGAGCTGATTTCCAATCGGATATGAAGAATTTCGAGGGTAAAATTATTGCTTCCGGAAGTCAATTCAGATTAAATCAATCGACAGATATGTCAAAAGCAACTCTTGAATTATCAGGAAATGTATATATGGCTCATTTTAATGCAGGAAGTGGCAACGAATTTTCAGGAACAACAAAGATTGGAGGTATAACAGGAACTTCTACAACATGTAGTATAGGAACCGGAATTTATAAAATCGGTTATCTTGGAAATGATGATTCTTTTGCAGGAAAGTTTGGATCTTCTGCTACTGTTCATAAATATGGAGAAGGGACATTAACTTTAACCGGAACAAGTGCTTCAGCACTTACGGTATATGAAGGTACTCTTATGACTAAAAATACAACTTCTGCTATTACAACAGGATCTATAACTGTATCAAAAGGTGGAAAATTATCAGGAAGAGGAAAAGTTTCAAATGTGATAATAAATGAAGGTGGTATTATAAGTGCGGGTATAAATGCTTATTCTTTTGCAAATTTGTCTATCGAAGGAAATTGCAATATTAAAAAAGACGGGATAATATCAGTTAGATGTAAATCATCAACTAATGATTATTTCAATGTGTCAGGGAATCTTACTCTTGTATCCCCTATTATAGAGATGTCTTTGTTGAGCGGAAGTTGGAGTGTAGGTGATGAATTTGGGATTTTTAATGTTGAAGGTTCAATAACATTGAGTGGTGAACCAACTATGATTCCGGCAATACCGGCAGAAGGAATGGAATGGGATTATTCCGATCTTAAAGAGAATGGAACTATAAAAGTCAAAGTTTCTACTTCAATTGATGAAATCAAAGCAGATAATGGTCCTGATGTGATTTATGATCTTTTAGGAAGAAAAGTCGAAAAGGCTAAGAAAGGGATATATATAATTAATAATAAGAAACAAATTGTAGAGTAATGTCATGAGGATTAAGCTTTTAATAATAATATCATTTTTCTCTTTTATCTTTCTTTCGAACGTAAATGCTCAAAGAGAAAAATACAATTTCAATTCTGACTGGAGATATATTATCTCCGGTCAAGATTCTGCAAGTTTCTTTTCTACTCCTTTTGAAAAAAAGAGTGATGCTGTGTCTGTTACATTACCCAGAGCTTTTAATGAAGATGAAGCTTTTAAAGTAGCAATTCATGAGTTGACAGATACCATCTGTTGGTATTTTAAGAAATTCTCACTTCCGGCTAAATCCAGGGGAAAGAAAATATTTATAGAGTTTGAAGGTGTGCGACAAGCTGCTACCGTTTATGTAAACGGACATAAA
This sequence comes from uncultured Bacteroidales bacterium, assembly GCA_947074145.1. Lineage (GTDB taxonomy): Bacteria > Bacteroidota > Bacteroidia > Bacteroidales > JAUNSR01 > JAUNSR01. The sequence continues at coordinate 23,449 of CAMTOJ010000016.1, read as the reverse complement.
ATGGGGATTCATCAAGACGGGGTGATGGCATTCGGATTTGATTTGACACCTTACATAAAATATAAAGGTGAAAATGAGATTGCTGTGATGGTTGATAATAGCTGGAATTACAGAGAACAAAATAGCTCCTATCCTTCCAGATATCAATGGAATAGCAAAAACTTTAATGCTAATTACGGAGGTATTCCTAAAAATGTCTATTTGCATATTACTGAACAAGTATATCAGACATTGCCCCTTTTCTCTAATCTTGAAACAACAGGTGTGTATGTTTATGCCAAAGATCATGATGTAAATGCCCGTAAAGCTGAAATATGTGTTGAATCCGAGATTAAGAATGAATCGGATAAAGATAAAAATGTAATACTTGAAGTTGAAATCTATGATATAGACGGTAAAAGCATTTCTAAATTCTCTTCCTCTCAAAAGAATATTAAATCAGGGGATAAAGGCTCGGTAAAAACGTCGAAAATTGTTTCAGATCTTAATTTCTGGAGTTGGGGTTACGGATACCTGTATGATGTAAAGACACGAATAATCGAGAACGGTAAATGTATTGATGAGGTTAATACAAAGACTGGATTCAGAAAAACTGCTTTTGCAGAGGGTAAAGTGTGGTTAAACGACAGAGTAATAATGTTAAAGGGTTATGCTCAACGTACAAGTAACGAATGGCCTGCTGTAGGAATGTCTGTTCCTGCATGGGTAAGTGATTTTTCAAATGATATGATGGTGAAATCAAACGCTAATATAGTCAGATGGATGCATGTTACGCCATGGAAACAAGATATTGAATCGTGCGACCGTGTTGGTCTTATTCAGGCAATGCCGGCCGGAGATGCCGAAAAAGATGCTTCGGGCAGACAATGGGAACAAAGGGTGGAGCTTATGCGTGATGCCATAATCTATAATAGAAATAATCCAAGTATCATATTTTATGAGTGTGGAAATGAATCTATTTCAAGAGAACACATGGTTGAGATGAAAGAGATCCGCGATAAATATGATCCTTTCGGTGGTCGTGCAATAGGAAGCAGAGAGATGCTTGATATTGATGAGGCTGAATATGGAGGCGAAATGCTTTACATCAATAAGAGTGGGAAACATCCTATGTGGGCTATGGAGTATTGCAGAGATGAGGCTTGCAGAAGATATTGGGATGATTATAGTTTCCCTTATCATAAAAACGGTGATGGTCCTCTTTATAAGGGAAAAGATGCTACTGCATATAATATGAATCAGGATATGTTTGCAATAGAACATATAAGACGTTGGTATGATTACTGGGTTGTACGTCCCGGTATGGGGAAAAGAGTTAGTTCGGGAGGTGTAAAGATTATATTTTCAGATACTAATACTCATTTCAGAGGAGAAACAAATTATCGCACAAGCGGTATTGTTGATGCAATGAGATTGCCTAAAGATTCATATTTCGCTCATCAGGTAATGTGGAACGGATGGGTTGATATTGAAGAGAATAATACATATATAATAGGCCATTGGAACTACCCTTCGGGAACTAAAAAACCGGTTTATGTTGTGTCAACATCTCCGGTAGTGGAATTATTTATTAATAACAAATCATTAGGAAAAGGTGTAAGAGAATATGATTTCCTACACACTTTTGAAGATGTAAATTTTGAAAAAGGGACACTCAAGGCTATTGGTTGTGGTATGGACGGAACTATTGAATCCGAATATATCGTTACAACGGCGGGAGCTCCGAAAACAATTAAATTAACACTAATAACAGATAAATCAGGATTTAAAGCAGACGGAGCCGATTTGGCTTTGATAGATGTTGAAATTACTGATGAAAACGGACAAAGATGTCCTCTTGATAACACATTAATCAATTTCGAACTGGATGGACCTGCTGAGTGGCGAGGCGGAACTGCTGCGGGGAAGGAGAATTATATTCTCAGCAAGTCTCTACCGGTCGAATGTGGTATTAACAGAGTTTTGGTAAGAAGTACAACAAAAGCAGGTAAGATAAGACTTAGAGCCAATGCCGAAGGTTTTGAGCAGTGTTCTGTGGAATGGGATGCAATTAAAACAGACACTAAAAAAGGATTATCCCAATATATTGCTTCAGAAGATCTGAAACCTATCCTTGACAGAGGTGTTACTCCCTCTACCCCAGCCTACAAGGATATAAAAAAGAGTATTGAAATAGTTTCAGCTACGGCGGGATATAATAGTGAAAATGCATCTCATTCATTTGATGATAACGAACTGAGTGAATGGAAAAATGATGGCAGACTTTCAACCGGATGGATCACTTATATGCTTAAAGATAGCGTTGCAATAGATGAAATATCTATAAAATTCACAGGTTGGAGAATGAGAAGTTATCCTATAGATATATATGCCGGAAATGAACTTGTTTATTCGGGAGAAACCGAAAAATGTCTCGGTTATCTTTATTTACCCCTTAAGAAGGTAAAATCTGATAGATATACAATAAGATTGAAGGGATCTGTTAATGAAGATGATGCATTCGGTCAGATTGTTGAGGTTGTAGCTCCGGTAGCCAATGAACTTGATTTGTTCAAGGTGGAGAATGCTGAAAAAACAGGAAATGAATTAAGAATAATTGAGATAGATTTTTTACAGAACTTATGATTTGGTTTATTGAGAGTTGAGAAAATCTTACTTTTATCAGGGATATACATTTACACAAAACAGAGTCAGAAAACCGACTCTGTTTTGTGTATTTTTATTATACAAGATGTATTTCCTAATATAATTTGAATATTGAGCTCATAATCGGCATGAAAAAGCTATTTTACAATCTTGTAAATTAATATATTTGCACTTTAATAAAATAGAATTGTTTTTTAATGATTCGAAGAAATACAATTATATGTCATTTAAGAAGTTAATCCATATTCTTTTTACGAATGTTATATCTATGAATATCTGGCTGATGATTATTGCCGGAGGAGCTGTTTTATATGGTTCTTTATATTGGATAGATATTTATACTCACCATAATCAGGCTATTGAAGTTCCTGATTTGCGAGGTCTTCAACCTGAAGAAGCAGAGATTGTACTAAAGAAAAGAGATTTAAGACTTCAGGTAACTGACTCCGTTTACTCAAAGACGGTATCTCCGGGAGCTGTTGTTGAGATGATTCCTCCTGCTGGTTCTAAAGTGAAACAAAACAGAATTGTATTCCTAACAATAAATGCTAAAACATCTCAGACAGTAGAACTTCCTGATATGTATGAGATCTCTCAACGTCAGGCCGAAGCTACACTTAAATCACTTGGATTTGTGATAGATTCCATAGAATCGGTTCCTTATAAATACAAAGGTCTTGTTATCGGTGTTGTGAACAACGGTATGCTTATTGAAGCAGGAACAAGACTACCTATTGGCTCTATATTGTGGCTTCAGGTAGGTGATGGTTTTGAACCTAAACCTGAAGTAGATTCATTAGCAACTGAGGATAAAGATATCGCTTGGTTTGAATAATATAGTTTAAGGATACATTTATTTTCCAACCCAATGAATAATCACATATTTGATAATCCGGAAGAGATATTCGATAATAATATCATTCCCCCAGATGAGGAAACAGATGACGATCTTTTTGATGATGATGAATACTCTCAGGATATATCACTTTCAGATTCATCTTCCGCTGAAATTTCTGAAAATGGTCTATATGAACATTATAGATTCATTGTAGACAAAGGTCAGAAAATGCTTCGCATTGATAAATATCTAACCGATAGAATTGAAGGAGCATCAAGAAACAGAATTCAAAATGCTGCTGACGCGGGTTATATCTTTGTCAATGATAAAGCTGTAAAATCCAATTACAAGGTTAAACCTCTTGATATTATCACAATTATGATGGATAGACCCCGTCATGAGTTGAAAATAATAGCTCAGGATATACCTATCGATATTGTCTATGAAGACGAATATCTTTTAGTGGTTAATAAACCTGCAGGTCTTGTAGTTCATCCCGGTCACGGGAATTATCATAGTACGCTTGTAAATGCTCTTGCATGGCATTTTAAAGATAATCCGAATTATGATATTTCAGATCCAAGAATGGGTCTTGTACATCGAATAGATAAGGATACATCCGGGCTTCTTGTGATAGCAAAGACACCTGATGCAAAGACAAGTCTGGGATTGCAATTTTTTAATAAGACAACAAAAAGAAAATACACTGCTGTCGTTTGGGGTAATGTTGAAAATGACCATGGCAGAATAGAGGGTAATATTGGAAGATCACAAAAAGACAGATTGCAAATGACAGTCTTTGAAGATCCTCAAATAGGTAAGCATGCTGTAACACATTATTCTGTTAAGGAAAGACTCGGATATGTCTCAGTAGTGGAATGTAGACTTGAAACGGGAAGAACACATCAAATTCGTGTTCATATGAAACATATAGGACATACTCTTTTCAATGATGCAAGATACGGTGGTCATGAGATTTTGAAAGGAACAACATTTGCAAAATATAAACAATTTGTAAATAATTGTTTTGAAATTTGTCCTCGTCAGGCTCTTCATGCACAGACATTGGGATTCATTCACCCAGCAACCAAAGAAGAGATGTTTTTTGAGGCGCCTCTACCCGAAGATATGACCGAATTAATAGATAAATGGAGAGGTTATATATCCAACCGAAATACCGAGAATGAATAATAAAGAATTTAAATATTCAATTTATATATAAGTTTTTAGAATGTCGTTCTGATAAACATAACAAAGAAAATGAAAAAGAATATTGCCATAATCGCCGGAGGTGATTCTTCAGAGATTGTAATCTCATTAAAAAGTGCACAAGGAATCAACTCCTTTCTTGATAAAGAAAAATATAATATATACATAATAACCATTGTGGGTAAAGAGTGGTGTTATGAAAGTATAGAGGGAGAAAAAATATTTATTGATAAAAATGATTTCAGTGTTTTAATAAACGGTGAAAAACTATTTTTTGATTTTGCTTATATCACAATACATGGGACACCAGGTGAAAACGGAATACTTCAGGGTTATTTCGAACTTATGAAGATTCCTTACTCTTGTTGTGATGTTCTTGCAGCATCCCTGACTTTTAATAAATATGTATGTAATCAATATCTTAAAAGTTTCGGGATTCCGGTTGCCAAATCTCTAAGATTGAAATCAGGAGAAAAGATCACTGACGAAAAAGTTATTTCAGAGATTGGACTACCATGCTTCATAAAACCAAACGTTGGGGGATCAAGCTTTGGAACAACTAAAGTAAAAGAGAGTTCTCAAATTCAGAAAGCTATTGAAGATTCATTTAATGAGGGTGAGGAAGTTATAATTGAGGCTTTTATGAAAGGAACTGAAGTTACGTGCGGTTGCTACAGAGTAAAAGGTAAAGAGGTTATCTTCCCTATAACCGAAGTTGTTTCCAAAAATGAATTTTTCGATTTCGAAGCAAAATATAATGCCGCTTGTGTTGAAGAAATTACTCCGGCAAGAATATCTGAAAAGAAAGCAGAAAAGGTGAGAGAACTTACCTCTATGATATATGATGTGGTAGGTTGTAAAGGGATTATAAGGGCTGATTTTATCATTATTGATGAACAACCTTACCTTTTAGAAGTTAATACCACTCCGGGAATGACGGCAACAAGCTTTATTCCACAACAAGTAAGAGCAGCAGGACTTGACATTAAAGATGTTCTGACTGAAATTATTGAAAATGAACTAAATCATTAATAACATTTTTATATATTTTAGTAATCATTTTTCAGTGAACATTTGTTTTATTATTTGTTATAAGATAATGTACTGAAGCAAATTATAACCTTTACTATTAAGGATAAAAGATTACTAATTAGTTTTACAAAAAAAGACTATATGCAGCAAAGATTCGACTTTGAAGAGATCAGACCTTTATACGATGAAGAGATTCAGGATATTTTGCCTTCTATTGTTAATAATCCGGCTTTTCAGCCATTTCTGAAATATATCGATACCGATCTTTCGGAAGAGGCTATCAAGGAGGAATTATTAGGGATTAAATCAAAAAAAGAATTTCAGACTAAGATAAGCGCACCTTCTCTGTTCAAACTTGCAGAGAATACTGCAACTTCTCTTAATCTGAAAGGGACTGAACTTGTTTCAAAAGATAAAAGCTATACTTATGTATCCAATCATAGAGATATAATTCTTGATGCTTCTTTCCTTAATATTCAGCTTCATCGAGAAGGATTTGAAACTTGTGAAGTAGCCATAGGTGATAATCTTCTAATTTATCCATGGATAAAAGAACTTGTTCGTCTTAATAAAAGCTTCATCGTAAAGCGTAATGTACCTATTCGACAGATGTTAGAAATATCAAGACGTCTTTCTTATTATATTCATTTTGCTCTTAAAATAAAAGGTGAATCTGTTTGGATTGCTCAAAGAGAGGGGCGTTCTAAAGATTGGACTGATAAGACACAAGAAAGTATGCTTAAAATGTTAGCTATGGGTGGAGGTAAAGATATTGTTTCTAGTCTTAGATCTATGAATATCACTCCTGTAGCAATATCTTACGAATATGATCCGTGCGATTATCTTAAAGCGAAAGAGTTTCAAATGAAACGAGATAATCCTGAACATAAAAAGAGTATGCATGATGATTTGATTAATATGCAGACAGGTCTTCTCGGATTCAAAGGAAATATTATGTTTCAAATAACTCCGACAATAAATGAGAAGATAGATAAAATTCAGTCTGATCTTGATAAATCTGAAAAGGTTATTGCAATTGCTAAAATAATAGATAACCAAATCCATTCAAACATGACTATTTATCCTTGCAATTATATTGCATATGATATTGTTTATAAAACAAATAAATATCAGGATAAGTATAACGAAGATCAGAAAAAAGCATTTTTAGATTACGTTAACCGTCAGTTAGCCAAAGTTGATTTGGAAAACAGAGATGATGAATTCCTTTCAGGGAAAATCTTCGAAATGTATTCAAATACGGTTCTCAATTATGAGAATGCAATAAAAGAGATTTAATAGATAGTTTTAAAACTTTTTATAATAAAAACCAACCATTTACCTCTACTTTTGTGGTAAATGGTTTTTTATTTTTTTGGACTTAAATTATTTATAATATTATGCTTATCGACAGTTTTACAGCATTTGATTTTGAAACAGCCAATTATAAAAGGTCGAGCGCCTGCGCAATAGGTCTTGTTAAAGTAGAAAAAGGGATTATTACAGAAGAAAAATCTTTCCTTATAAAACCACAACCTAATTATTTCATAAGCTCTTTCATCAATATTCATAATATAACACCCGAGATGGTTAAAGATGCTCCGTTTTTTGGAGAAATATGGTCGGATATAAGAGGTATGATTGAGGAAACTGATGCCATAATTGCACATAATGCAGCATTTGATATAAGCGTTTTAAGAGCTTGTATCGCAATGGAGTCAATTCGGACTACTATTCCTCAACATTATTGCACGGTAAAAATGTCAAGACAAAAACTACCATTTCTGTTCAATCATAAACTAAATACCGTATGCGATCATTTCGATATTGAACTTGATCATCATGAGGCTTTAAGTGATGCGAGGGGATGTGCTAAAATCATGTTGGAATTAAACAAATTATAAAATACAAAAACAGCCGCTATTTGAGAATATATAATTCTAAATAGCGGCTGTTTTTATATTTTAAAAATCTTACGATATTAATAATCTGATATATAAAATAGGTTTACGCTTTTCTTTTATTCAATTTTTGAATGATTAATAGTACTACTATGATTATAAGCATATATAAGCAATTGATTAAATAGTTTTATACGAGACTTAGTATATAAATACCTGCCTATTTTGATTTATTAATGCAAACTAAATAAATATATTTTAGAAAGAAACGCCCATAGACCTTAATTAATGATTATGATGATCTTTTAGCATTACGTCAATCTCATCTGTTACTTTTTTAACTTGATATCTATATACGATAAATGTTGTGATAAAATATATAAATGTAAGTGTCCATAATGATGTCAGGTACGGTGTTACCTCTTCTAATGTAGCCCCACAAGAATTCAACTGTATGAATCCCTGAATTGCAGCTGTAGATGGAAACAAATTCGCAAACCATTGCCAAAACGGAGGGATTGCACTCCATGGCCAACTTATTCCGGATAAGAAGATCAGAGGAATAGACATAAATACATAGAATAACATTGGCAGTTCTCGCCCTCTTATTAGACAAGATAATGTCATACCTAAAAATATAGATGATAAAATAAAAGGTAGCATAAATACTGCAATATCAATAATGTGCGCTAAACTTATAAAATTAAAAATTTGAGGCACAATAACCATTGTCCAAAATGAAGCAATTACCGCTATTGGAAAGAAACAAAGAGTTTTCCCAAAGATTATCCTTAAAGTTCCCAAATACCTTCGGTTTAAAGGTATTAGATGATGATTTTTATTCTTTTCACGTTGTGTACCGGCAAGAAGTCCGATTGCTAATAACAAAGATTGTTGAATTACTAAAACCAAAACTCCCGGCATAATGAAGGTAGCAAATCCACCGGCAGGATTAAACATTGAGATTGTTGCAGATTTTACCGGAGAAACAGACATTGACAGTTGCTTTTCTGTTGCACCCGGAATTCCTTGTTCTTGTATATATTGATTGAATGCACCAGTTACGTCTGTGGTTGCCATCAATATGTTTCTATAATACAATAGAGAGAACATCTCACAATAAAGTTCTACATTGACAGGTTTTGATCGAACTATATCTTTTTCAAAATCTTTATTAAGTTCTATGATACCAAAAATCTGTTGCGAAGCCTGAAGCGCTTTGGCTTCATCCATATTCGCAGCATACGATACTATATTCACCTGAGGTGTTCCATCGAGCATACGACAATACTGACGGCTTAGTGTTGTACGAGAATTATCGATAACAGCAATAGGTATCTCTCTCGGAACCTCCGGATTGTAAATCAGACTATAAAGCAGAGGATAACCTAAAGGGAGAAAAAATAAGAATATCATTGCTCCTTTATCTTTGAAGATTGTTTTAAACTCTTCTATCCAGATGTAAGCGACATCATATATGCCGTGAATAATTGTTTGTCTCAGATTTTCATTATTGTTCATATGTCATTTATGCTTTATAATGTTGTATAAACAGTGCCTTTTTCAATCTTGGCAACAAGAAAAAAGGAAGTAAAACAAAACCTAACATCCATAGATAATTACCAAGTGAATACCATATTGAAAAACTATTCAACGCTTGTTCTCTGTAGATCATAAAATAATGTCGGGCAGGAAAAAGATTCGCAAGTATCTGAAATGGTGCATACATTGTTTGTACTGGAAAAGAAAAACCGACAAGAGAGAAACCTATTACACCCATTAAGGCCGCTGCACTCAAACCTAATCGAAGTATAGGTAAAAGACCTATCATAAATACTCCAATCGCCTGACTTGATACAACCATAAGAATCATAGCACCAATCATAGGCCATATTCCATTGGCAAGAGGAAACTGAAGATACCCGTAAAGATAAACCTGAATAAGAAGTCCCATCATTACAAATAATATGGTTTGAGGAAGAAGTTTCCCTAAAATAAGACGAAATACAGACTTGTTACTCAACACCAATAGACGTCTGGAATTACCCTCTTTTATTTCAGATCCGATGGCAAATACAGTCATTAACATTATCATTAACTGTAAAAGACATGGTAAAATAATATTATTTAAAAACACGGAATAACTAACCCAAGGATTTCCAAGAGGATTAGCATTAAGAATTACCGGTTGAAGTTTTGCTGCCATTTGATATTCGTAAGCACCCTTCCCCTGCATCACTCCTTTAAGAATTGCTCCATTAGCAAGAGCAGCAGTCATCTTTAATGCTTTATAAGAAAACATCCCGGCAACAAAATAAGAATCATTTGTAAAAATTGCTAATTCCGGCTGTTTTCCCGACATGGATTTATTTTCAAATCCTTCTGGAATAATCATAAAAGCATAAATATTATTCCTCTGCATCGATTCCCGAGCATCGGAATAACTTTCAAAGACCTCTTTCACGTCAACGGCATTCATTGAATTAAGAGTCCTGATAAGACTTCTCGACACATTAGAATGATCATTGTCAACGATTCCCACAGGTAGTTGCTCAGGAACTCCGTTCCACATTAATGTGGAAAAGAAGGTGATACAAAACAAAGGTATCCCTATTATGCAGAGCAGATAAACCGGTCGCGATGCAAATCTGGCACATTCTCTTTTAAAGATCAGCCAAATGCCATAATCTTTTTTACTCATATAAAAATCTATATTTTTCCGGTTAACTCAACCGGCAGATAATTACCCTTTTCTTTTCCATAAAACAGTCATACCCGGACGGAAATTCTCTATTGGAGCAGCCGGACGACATCTTACTTCAAAAGTTTTAGAGTCATAGGTACCGGTTGCTTTTGTTGCTCTCCATATTGCATAAGTACCCATATCTTTTATATAATAGATTTTCATTTTAGCTTTCTGATTCCCAAGTGCAGGAATTTCAACATCCAACACATCTCCCATTTTCATATCATTAAGAAGATCTTCTCTTACATTAAATGACACCCACATATCTTTTAGATCAAGAAGACTCATTATCGGTGCTCCCGCTCCAACAAGCTCTCCATATTGAGGATAAATATTGGAAATTTGCCCATTAATAGGAGCTATAAGATGTCCGTCAGCCAAATATGATTCTACCTCATCTATTCCGGCATTAGCTTTCTCAACCATAGCGGCAGCCATCTCCTTATCTTCTTTCTGAGCTCCGTCAAGTGCCATATCATATTGTGCCTTAGCTGCTTTTTCAGTAGCAACCATAGCCTTATAATTAGCCTCTACTTCATCTCTTTTCTGAGCTGTAACAACCCCTTTTTCATAAAGAGCTTCAATTCTGTCAAGACTCTTTTTGGCTATTTCAAGTCCGGCCTGAGCCTTTTGCCACATCTCAAAAGCTTGTTGTTTCACCTGTTTTCTGGCTCCTGAATCAACCTTCTTATTTTGAGCTATAGCAGCCTGACGTTGTGCTTCAACCTGCATTAGTTTCGCCTCTGCATCAGCCGAGAATATTGAAACAAGAGTATCGCCCTTTTTCACGTTTTGCCCCTCTTTAACATAGAAATGAGCAATACGTCCCATTAGTTTACCTGAAATTCTTGTTTCATTAGCTTCTGCTTGTCCCTGTATAATCTCCGGTGCCGGTTTTAATAAAAACAGCCCCACAATTATTACAGCGACAATAACTCCAATGAGTGTAATGAAAACCAGAATAAGGTTTTTATTCGATTTTGTAACCTGATTAATAGAATCCATATATTTAATATTTTTAGTTTTTTCGATTAGTTGCTCTTCAAATTGATAATGTGATTAATTTTTATTACCTGTCACTTTATTCAGATATACTTCTGTAAGTTTGACTCCTATTTCTGCATCAATTTTTTCTGATTCGGCCTTCAGCCATGCTGTCTGTGCCTCAAGAACATTCTGTGTAGTCAGAACTCCCTCTTTATATCCCTCTTTGGCATTGTTTAGATTTTCTTGAGCTTTATCAAGATTTGCAACAGTCATCATAAGTGTTTTATTTGCTTCTTTTACTTTGAAAGAAGCTTGATTAACTTGTAACTCTACCATCTCTTTTGCCTCATCAAGTTTGAAGTTAGCGCGTTTGAATTCAGCTTTTGCTGCTTTTACTTTATAATAATCTTTTCCCCAATTCCATACCGGAATAGAAAGATTTACACCAAAAGAACACATTCCTGAAAATTTCTTCTGAAAGCCGTCAAAAACATGCGGATTTGTCACTGCATAATTGGCAATAAAAGCAGCGTGCGGCAACATCTCTGCCAAAGCAACCTTCTCTTTATTTTTATAAATTCCTGTCGCAAGCTCAAGTGAACGTATTTCAGGACGCATTTTGAAAACTGTTTCGATATCTATTTCATTATGTTTGCCCGATAAAGTGATCTGTTTACTTTCATCTTCAAGTGAAAACTGAGATTCAATTGGTAAGCCACAAAGCTGAGCAAGAAGCATTTTTGAAAGAGTTAATCCGTCAGTCACCTTTGTAAGTGCTATTTGAGACTCATTTAGCTTAACTGCAACTGTCAATTCATCCGATTTTGTGGCTACGCCGACTTCAAACATATCGTTGACATCACGACTTAGGTTTTGAAGAAGTTCAACGTAACTTTCTGCCATCTCTTTTTTAGCAACTAATGAAACAACTTGCCAATAAGCCTGGTCTATCTTATAAAGAATATCTTTTACCTCACTTTCCTTCATTTGAACAGCAATCTCCGATGCATATTTTGTTATGTTGTTATATGCCACAATCTTCCCACCCATATATATTGGCTGAGTGATAGTAACCGTTCCTATAAACATATTATGAATATCAAGTGTGGTTGCTTCTCTTAATGCATCCGGAATTTCATTTAATCCTTGCAATGCAGGAGCTAGCGCCCCTCCCAACGTTGGGCTTATTGAACCGACCAAACTACCAATAGTATTACCCATTGAACTTAATGAATTACCTATTCCGGCAAGTTGACTCTCACTGACAAGAGCTATGTCTTTTGTATTATGCAAATATGTTCCGGAAACACCCAATGAGGGCAGATAATTAGCGAAAGCTGACTTTTTATTATAATTCGCTGCTTCAATCTCTTGCTCTGCCATTTTGAGACTTTTATTATTCTCAAGCGCCATACTTCTACATGAATCAAGGGAATATACTGACTGCGCAGAAAGAGAAAGAGAAAAAGAAAAAATAACAAACAATAAACTACAGATAATCTTATTCATTTTTATTATTTTATTTAAATATCCTTATGTTATGTAAATCTATCAAATGAAAAGGATTGTATCAATTAATCAAGAGCTCTTTAATGTTTATTTTTTATTTTTTTATTACATCGTATAATTAACCCCTTAACACATCCCTAATATTTGAGATACAAAGATATTTCTAAGCATTGGTCTTAAAAACCTTAATCTTTTTATTTATTGTTCTAATCTTCGCATAAATTGTTAATTAAGACCACACATATAGATAAAAAAACGCCATCATATAATCTAAAGACAGACTACATCAATGGCGTTTTCATAAATAGTAATAATATCGGTTTTAATAAATTTGTTCCCGATTGGCAATGATTCTAATATTTCACATTTTGAATCATAAATAATTAATAAAAATATGTTTATTCTGAGATAGTTTTTCTGTATTCTGCTACAGACATCTTATTGGCAAGAAAAGCATTAATCATATTATTGTTTGCCTGAGTCCAAGAAAGTTGAGCTGACAAAACATCTACGATATTTGCCTTTCCTTCATTATAAGAAAAAGTTATCAGATCAAGACTTTCCTGAGCAAATTCCATATTCTTTTTAGCAGCAACAATCATCTTTTCCGATTCATTCACCTTTGTCAATGCTCCCGTAAGTTCCTGATTAATATTATCCTTAATATAAGATTTCTGCAATGTTTGAATAGTTTCATAAGATCTTTGTTGACGCGAAACCTGAAAACGCTCTCCCCATCTTAGTATAGGAACATTAAGGTTTACACCCACAATGGGGTTAAATGATACTTTTGCACCCATATGTGGTGTCGCAGTACCCCATCCTGCGGCAAGATAAGCACTCAACTGTGGATTATATTTACTTAAAGAAGCTGTTTTTGCGGCTCTCGCTTTTTCAATATTCACATCTGTAATCTTAAAATCTGCACGTCTTTCAAGAACCTGATCAAGATCTAATCTGATAATACCTTCACATACAGCACCTATAGGACAAAGTTTTTCAGGCATAGTCTTAGGATCATTGCCACACAATATATTCAATTGCTGAAAAGCTATCTGATAATTCTGATCAGCCTTAATATATTGCAATTCCGATTCTTGCAAACGTGTTGCAATCATAAGAAAATCTGATCGGCTTATCATCCCGTCATTAAAGCGCTCCTCAATGACATCATATTGTTTTTTAATGATTTCTCTATATTCGATTGCAGCATCAAGCATACCTCTTGCGGCTGAAGCATTCCAATATATTGCATCTGCCTGATAGTTGATCTGGTCAAGAGTCATCTCCTCGCTCAGCTCCGATAGACGATTATCAGCCTTAGCAATCTTATTATTTGCAGAAATTGCTCCCCCTACATAAATAGCTTGAGAAAGCACTGCGTTAGCCGAAAATGTATAATTATGATATGTACCTGGAAGATATGTTATTGATGGATTTTCAGCCGTTCCCACATTATAGATACCAGGTCCGTCACCCTTAAACGAATCAAGATACTTTAGATTCATGTTACCGTCACCTTGAATATCAAGTTTTGGCAGATAACCTTTGAAAGCAATCTTTTCTGCTGCTCTTGTTCCCACTGTTTTTTCGCGAGCCTGACGAAGAACTTGACTGTAGTCTACAACAAGCTCTCTATATCTTTGTCTTGTAAGCTGCTCTTGAGCTTCAATGCTCATTACTCCGGTAACAAGCATTGAAAATATAATTAATGATATACTCTTTTTCATACTATTAATTCACTTTGATTTTATGTATTGCACTATATGCCACAGGCAAAATGAACAATGTCAATATTGAAGCAAGCAATAATCCTCCCATGATAGTAGCCGCCATTCCCCCGAACATAGCATCGAAAAGTAACGGAAGCATACCAAGTATAGTTGTACCTGATGCCATGGCAACCGGTACGATACGACTAATGGTAGCCTGAACTACTGCATCAAGTGGCTCTTTACCTTCACTCTCTTCTATCTCAATCTGATCAACAAGAACAATTGCATTTTTAATATTCATACCTATCAATCCCAAAAGACCAAGCATTGCGAAGAAGTCAAACTGCTTTCCTAAAACCACAAGACCAAACACCACTCCGATGAAAATCAACGGAAGCATAAGCAAAATTATAGTAGGTTTACGATATGTTTTGAAAAGGAAAAGCAAAGTCACAAACATAAGAAAGAATGTTAACGGCATGTTTGCCGCAAGTGCCTCATTACTCTCAACCTGACTCTCTTGCTCTCCGAAATATTTCATTGTATATCCGTCAGGTACATCGATTCTTTCCTGCATCTCTTTCCAGATAGTATTAAATGCAGCAATAGCATTAACACCTCTATCAGGATCTGCTTGTGCCATCATAACTTTTTCACGATTGAAAACTTTATAATTGCAAAATTTATAACTGAAATCAAAATCTTCCACTATCTGATCCAGAGTAGTGATACCATTAGTATTTCCAAACACAGGAAGAGTTCTGATATCATTTAATTTTATATCATCGCCGATATTTCCTTTTAAAAGAATAGGCATAGAAAGATCATTTTCACGATATACACCAAGTGTAGCTCCGTTAGTTCCAAGCTGTATACTTTGTGCCATATTCTGACGACTTACACCTATTGCTTGTGCTTTCTCCTGACTATAAACAGGATTCCAAACCGGAACCTTGTTTCCCCATGAATTTCTCACATTGATGAGTTCAGGATGTTCGTTCATGATATCTATTGCACGATTTGTTAGGGCGACAAGTGTATCTACATTCTCACCTATAAATCCGATCTCTATAGCCGCTTCAACAGCCGGAGAGAGTTTAAATAACATCGATCTTGTGATAGCATCCGGGAAATTGTCTTTCATGAAATAGTAAAAATCCTCTTCACATGAATTTGTATATTTACCGTCATGAAGTTCTACCAAAATATTGGCAAAATTAGACTTAGGGCCAAAAGATGTAGAAGCCAGATAATAACGTAAAGGTGAACTACCGAATGTTACCGATACACTTTTAACCTCAGGTTTTGCAAGTAAATATTCTTCAACTTCAACAAGTTCCTCTTCAACCTGTCTGATAGAGTATCCGTCAGGGAAAAATACGTCTGCTTTGTAGTAAGGCTTATCAAGTGAAGGGAAGAAATTCTGCGGAAGCATACCCATCAGGATAAGTGATCCGAAAAGGAAACCAATCATCGCAGTGAGTGTAAAAATCTTTTTGCTTATTAGAAAACGAATAATTTTATCAAATTTCTTGTAAAACGGTTTATCATAAGGATCTTTTGCTTCTCCGCCATCCGATTCTTTTAGTATAAAATTACCAAAAAGAGGTGTCTGAGTAAGTGCAAGAACCCAACTAAGACCCAAGGAAATAGCAAGTACGATAAATAAAGGTTTTACCATCTCTGCAACTGCCGAAGGAGCAAGATAAAGTGGAAGGAACGAACAAATCGCTATAAATGTAGCTCCAAGAAGTCCCCATTGTGGCCCTGTTGCTCCATTAATAAGTGCTTTACGTTTTTTCTGTCCTCTGGCAATCGCTATTTGTGCATTATCAGTTACAACGATAGCATTATCCACAAGCATACCCATTGCAATGATAAATCCTGCCAATGATGTACGATTTAGTCCCACTCCAATCATTGACATGATAAGAAGCGTACCACCAATAGAAAATACAAGAGATGAACCAATCAAGATACCTGCACGGAATCCCATCACAAGCATAATGATAATCACAACAATACCAACCGATTCTATAAGATTGATGATAAAACCATTGTTTGCTTCACGAGCAATAATATCTTCAGGATATAAATTCTCAAGTGTAAGCCCAACTGGCATAAGTGGTAATATCTCATCGAGTTTCCCACGTACAAGATCTCCCGTTTTTACCACATCTCTCTTTGGGTCGGTAGAAACACCTATTCCGATAGCTTTTTTACCGTTTACACGCATTATTGTGCCGGGAGGATCCATATACCCTTTTTCAATAGTAGCTATATCTCCAAGTTTCAATAACCCGGATGAAGTATTAAGTGTTTGATTTTTCAAATCCTCTATAGATGTATACATACCGTTAGCAAGCATTTTAATCTGCTGTTCTCCGGCTCTCACCTCACCCGTATTGATAATCTGATTTTGTGATTGTAACAACTGAGAGATCACATTCGGATCTATACCCATACCTGCAAGTTTGTTGACAGGAACAAATACATTGATAACCTCGGTTTGAGTACCAAACAAAGCAACTTTCATCACCCCATCGGCTGTCACAAGTTTTGTTTTTATCTTCTCTGCCCAATCTCTTAATTCTGCATAATCGAATCCATCATCCATTGTCAAACCATAATAGATCCCAAACACATCACCGAAATCATCTCCTACCGTAGGTACTGAAGCACCGGCCGGAAGTGAGGGTGAAATATTTAGCACCTTACGGCGAAGTTCATCCCATTTTTGTGGTATATCGTCTGATGATAATGAAGGCAAAAGTTCGAAAGTAATTTTTGATACTCCATACATTGACTCCGATTTTATCTTATATACCCCGTTCATACTCTGTATTTCACGGGAAATAGGCTCTGTGATTAGTCGTTCGACTTCTGCTGGCTCGGCTCCGGGATAACGGGTTACGATAGCCGCTGTCTTGATAACAAAAGGTGCATCTTCTTTTTTCCCAAGTTTATCAAATGACATGATACCGCCAAATAACATTAGGGCAAGAAAGAAGTATATCACTTTGGAATTATCAAGTGAATATTTCGCTAAATTCATAATATATATTTTTATCAGGAATTTTATTATTGATGATCATTCTATCAAATTTCCACATCTGCAGGATTCAATAGAATCTCCTTTTATGATTTTTATTTTGAAAGGATTTTAACCGTTTCTCCCTCTTTCAATTGATATACTCCGGCTGTCACTACTGTCTCTCCTACTTTTATACCCTCTGAAATATAAGCTTCAGCTTTACCTGTTGGTGAATTCATTTTCACCTTTCTTTTCTGAACTTTATTATTAGATACAATCCATACATATTTTTGAGAACCTTCGGCTTCTTCGAAAACAGCACTTAAAGGCACCATCATCATATTGTAGCTCATATAGTTGCTAATATCTGAATTCAAATGTATATTACATGTAAATCCAGGTTTTACTTCGTATGCATTTCTGTCAAATTTCTCATCATCAATAATAACACTAACAGGGATACCTGCACGATTGGTAGAAATATCAAGATATTCTTCAATCTGGGCACTGAATTTTCGTCCTTTAAATGTGTCAAATTCTACACTAAAACTCTGTTTTGTACTCTTTAAAAGATACATATAAGAATCAGGCATTACGAATTTAATTCTTAACTTATTAGTGTTTACTAGTTGTACGATTCCCTCTCCTGCATTTACTCGCTGAAAATTCTCTACTAGACGGCGTTCAATCGATCCGTTGAACGGCGCTGTCAGATAAGTATCGTTCATATTATTGGTAGAGAGTTCATATGCAGATTTTGCTCTTTCGAAGTTAGCAACACATACCTCATAATCTTGTTTTGATACAGCCTGCTTGTCAAGTAATCGTTTATTACGATCAAGCTGAGCAGATGCGGTTTCAAAAGAAGCCTTATCCGCACTATACTGAATAGATATTTCGCGGGGATCTATTTTGGCGATAAGATCACCTTTTTTTACTTTCTGACCTTCAATTACCGGAAGTTCCACAATCTGTCCGCTCACTCTGAATGCAAGCTTAACATATTCTACAGCCTCTACTACTCCTGAAAAGTCTTTTTTTATTTCGGTGCTTGACTCAACCTTAGCCACTTTCACCGTTCTAGTCACATCTCTTTTTGCTTTTTCCTCGCTACAAGAGAAAAGAATAAAACATGTCGCTGCCATCATTAAAGAGCTCGACATTAATTTGATCATTCTTCGCATTTGTCTTTTTCTTTGATTTACCTTAAATTTTTTCTGTATCTCATTATCAATACAGCTATTCTTCTTTATTATTTTTTCACCTCATAAAAACAGTCCATAACGAGAGATTGTGTAAACCATCTCTTCAATCGTTGGAATATAGAGTTTTATATTTTTTCGAACAGTAATTCGAAACAGTTGCAAAGAAAAAACTTTTTTATGAACAACGAAACTATTATTATAAAATAATAAAACAGTCATTAGCACTTTTCTCTAAAACATAAGGTTATATCACTAAAAAGAGAAAAAATATCTTTTAATTCCCAAATTGTCAAAATTTACAAATTAAGCTATTAAAAACCACGGTAATATTGTGTGTTAGAAATAAAAAAATTATCTTTGCGCACTGATTCCGATTAAGGCTAAAAAGATGATCATAAAATTATGACACGCCTTGCGGAGGTAACCTGTAAAAATTATTTAAACAGATGTACGCAATCGTTGAGATTCAAGGACAACAGTTTAAGGCTGAAGCTGGTCGTAAATTGTATGTTCACCACATTGCAGAAGCAACTAACGGAGCTGAAGTAGTTTTCGATAAAGTTCTTCTTGCAGACAAAGACGGAGAAGTTGTAGTTGGTGCTCCGGTAATCGAAGGTGCTAAGGTAGTTTGCGAAGTTATCGCTCCTATGATCAAAGGTGAAAGACTTATCATTTTTCACAAAAAGAGAAGAAAAGGATACAGAAAACGCAACGGTCACCGTCAGCAGTTTACACAATTGTTAATTAAAGAAGTAGTTGCTTAATCATTAAAATTTAGAAGAAAATGGCTCACAAAAAAGGTGTCGGTAGTTCTAAGAACGGACGTGAATCCGAAAGCAAAAGATTAGGCGTTAAAATCTTCGGTGGACAGTTTGCTAAAGCTGGTAACATCATCGTACGCCAAAGAGGTACAACTCATCATCCTGGTGAAAATGTAGGTATTGGTAAAGACCATACTCTTTTCGCACTTGTTGACGGAACAGTTTCTTTCCGTAAAAAAGGCGAAAACCGCTCTTACATTTCAATCGAACCTCTTAACTAAGAGATTTATTTATTGAATAGCTAATCTATTTTGGTTTTTTATTCAATAAAAATGAAATAACTCCCGTTTTTATACTTTGGTATGAAAACGGGAGTTTTCTTTTTGTGTATCTTTGCCGCGTAATATTTTTTTACACAAAGCAGTAAACAATAAAATCGAAATATAAATAATTAATTTTTATGCTAACGCTTAATTACATAAAAGAGAATACCGAAGAGGTTATTCGTCGTCTGGCAAAAAAACATTTCGATGCTCGCGAATCTATTGAAAAGATTCTTGAACTTGATAAAGAGCGTCGTGCGGCTCAGGCTGAAGTTGATAAAAACCTTGCTGAAGTAAATGCACTTTCCAAATCGATTGGTGCACTTATGAAAGAGGGAAAGAAAGAGGAAGCTGAAGCTTCAAAAGCTAAAGTCTCACAACTAAAGGAAACCAACAAATCGGCTGAAGCAAAAATGAAAACTTCAGAAGAGGAGATTCTTTCAATTCTTTATACAATACCTAATCTTCCTCACGACTCGGTGCCGGAAGGCTGTTGTGCTGAAGACAATAAAATAGAACGTGAGGGTGGTCCTATGCCTCATCTTATGGATGACGCTCTTCCTCATTGGGATATTGCAAAAAAATTCGATCTTATAGACTTCGAACTTGGTGTTAAGATCACCGGTGCCGGATTCCCTGTTTATAAAGGAAAAGGATCTCGTTTACAACGCGCCCTTATCAATTTCTTCCTTGACAATGCTCGTGATGCAGGTTATCTTGAGGTGCAACCTCCATATGTTGTAAACGAAGCATCTGGGTTCGGCACAGGTCAGCTACCTGATAAAGAGGGACAAATGTACTTCTGCCAGGAAGATAAGCTATATCTTATCCCTACTGCGGAGGTTCCTGTTACAAACATCTATCGCGATGTGATTCTTAACGAAAAAGAGTTACCAATCAAAAACACTGCATATTCTGCATGTTTCCGTCGCGAAGCAGGTTCTTACGGAAAAGATGTTCGCGGTCTTAACCGTTTACATCAATTCGATAAAGTTGAGATCGTTCGCATCGCTCATCCTGATACTTCTTACAACGATCTTGACGAAATGGTAAGTTACGTTCAGACTCTTGTAGAAAAGCTTGAACTACCTTGGCGCATACTTCGTCTTTGTGGTGGAGATATGAGTTTCACATCGGCTCTTACTTTCGACTTCGAAGTATATTCTGCTGCTCAGAAACGTTGGTTGGAAGTTTCTTCTGTTTCAAATTTTGAAAGCTATCAGGCTAATCGCCTTAAATGTCGTTTCAAATCAGAAGAGAAAAAACCTCAGCTTTGCCACACTCTTAACGGATCGGCACTTGCTCTTCCGCGTATAGTGGCAGCTCTTCTTGAAAACCATCAGCAGGCTGACGGAAGAGTGAAAATACCTGCGGCTCTTGTTCCTTATACAGGTTTTGAATATATCGATTAATAAGTATAAAATATTATTGTGCAGGATTTCAATATTCAGTTCCTTTCAATAGTGTGATATACATTTGTATAAGATATACCATGAAGACATAATCGACTTTGTTGCCGGTTATGTCTTTTTGTTTTAGAAATTATTAATGGTGAAGAGAATAATATGGATAATAAGAAAGAAAATTTTAAAGGCGCAAGAGAAAGAATTAAAGCAGTATTTTTCGATGTTGACGGTACTCTTCTATCTTTTAAGACACATAAAATACCAGATTCAGCATTAGATGCAATCAATCAACTTCGCTCAAGAGGTATAAAAATAATAGTTGCAACCGGCAGACCATTATTTCTTCTTGATACGGTGAAACATATCCCTTTTGATGCATTCCTTACTCTTAACGGAAGCTATTGTTTTACTAATGATAATAAAGATATATTCAAGTCACCTTTCGATGCTCAAGAGATTGAGAAGATAATTGATTGGACTAATAATAATGGCAAAGATGTACCTTTCGCTTTTATGCATAGTAATGGATGGTTTATTTCATCGATAAACGAAGATGTAAAAGAATTGTGTAGGCATCTTGATGTTGAGATTCCACCACCATCTCCTGTTGAAAACGCTCGCAATTATGAAATATTTCAGACTATGGGATTTTTCGGAGAAGACTACGATTCTCATATGAGAGAAAATGTATTGACAGGAAGCGAATTGGCACGTTGGAGCCCTGTTTTTACTGACATTGTAAAGGCCGGCAATAGTAAAAGTCTTGGAATGGAAAAGATACTTAATCATTTCGGACTTAAAGAAGAAAACTCTATGGCATTTGGAGATGGCGGAAACGATATTACGATTCTTAAGGCTGCCTCAATTGGTGTGGCAATGGGAAATGCAGCAGACAATGTTAAAGCTATTGCAGACTATGTTACAACGTCGGTCGATGATAACGGTATAGCCAATGCTCTTCGTTATTTCGGAATGATTGACTAAAAGCTTTTTTGAAAGAAACACTTTACTTGTATTTAAAATTAATTACTTATTTAATAATTGATTTTATAATTTTATCGTTTTGTAGCTTATTTGTAATCAATCTGTTTATACCTTTGTAGGATATGTTATTTGTATTATTAAACACGATTTAGAGGTATATACATGCTTATTTAATAAACAAAATCCAATCCTTTTTTTTATAATAATATATAAGTATATATCTATCATAGAGTATATAGAATAAATTTTTAATCAAAGAATAAAAGAAATATGAGTAATAAAAAACCTTTGATTTTGGTGACTAATGACGATGGGGTTGATGCTAAAGGTATTTACGTTTTGAGTCAGGCTATTAGAGAATTTGGGGAAGTTGTTGTTGTGGCTCCCGATTCGGCGCGCTCAGGTCAATCGAGCGCAATTACTCCTAACAAGGCTATGAAGATAGAGAAAGTATATCAAGAAGATGATTTTTCGATATATAAAACTAACGGAACTCCCGTTGATTGCATAAAACTTGCGATGAATACTTTACTTGACAGAAAACCCGATCTTATTGTTTCGGGCGTTAATCATGGATCTAATTCAGCTGTCTGTGTAATATATTCCGGAACAATGGGGGCTGTTATGGAAGGATGTATTAACGAAATAGATTCTATAGGTTTTTCATTTTGTAGCGAAAAACATGATACTGATTTTGCAGGAGCAGAGAATTATATAAAATTAATTGTTGACAATATCCTGAAAAATGGTCTTGAAAAGGGCGTTTGTCTTAATGTCAACATTCCTCAGACAGAAGAATTAAAAGGAGTTAAGATATGTCGTCAGGCTGCCGGATATTGGACAAAAGAGTATGAATTGAAAACTGATGAAAGTGGCAACGAAGCTTATTGGTTGACAGGATATTTCCATAACATTGAGCCGGATGCCGAAGATACTGATGAATGGGCTTTGAGTCGCGGATTTGTATCTGTTGTTCCTTGCGTTATAGATATCACTGCCTATAATCAGTTAAAGAGATTAAGTTATCTTGAACAGAGTCTGAAATTAAGCGAAGCTATTGTTAATTAACTTATTTGTCTTGATATTATATTAGGACTATACACCTCTATCTGAATGATGGATTAATTCTTCATGAGGATAAATTCTATTTTTA
>CAMTOJ010000015.1 GCA_947074145.1 uncultured Bacteroidales bacterium | reverse complement strand
CCCCGGAAAGGGATCCTTTCTTCCATACTGGAAATATAATGAACCTTTACCATCAAACGTACTAGTAGTTCCTCCGCTTCTTGCTCCAAGGTTTCTATCCATGGCATATTTTCCTGCATATTCTCCACTTCTCCATATCTGTCCCTCATATCGATGTAATTCTCCTCCCGGCACTTTAAACTGATATTCATAAGGAAGATTATTCATTTTTGTCATATCTCCATAAGGATTATAATCAGTCACCCAGAAATGCCAACTCCATAAATATTGTTCATAGCCGGAAGATCCATAATTCCCCGATATATTTCTTGTTCCATCACCATTTAAATCCCTATAAATACCAACAACAAAATTTCCATGTTTTGCATTCTGAGGAACAACGATATTGAAGCAATCATCTATGCCGGTACCGAATGATTTCTCAATATATATATTATTATTATCATTTTTCTTTACCAGCATTCCTTGTTCATCCATCCAAACAAGTTCAACCCACCAACTATCATTATCCCCAATTTTTTTATTATTATCGACTGTTCCGCAATAACGGGCATCTCCCCAGAATTCATTAACACGTGTGATTGGAATTTTGTATAACCTTGTCATATCACCGGGATTAATTATATAACTATTAGATATTTTCCCTCTCATATCAACTTCATCAAAATGAGTAATATTCGAATCGACAGACGGATCTCCCGTCCCTTTAAGATCCACACTCATGGTATATCTATGATTCCCTATTATATCATAATTATCACTAAGATTCCTACCCGGATAAATTCTGTATCTTATAACATTATCACTGTAATCAAGAGCCGTAACCTCTATATATGTCGATTTTTCAGGAGCATTCTTACTTCTGTTATTATAATTGGTTCCTCCGATTGTTCCTCTTGCATTTCGCGGAACATACCATTTAAAATAGACAGCTTCACCTCCTGAAACAGGTAGCCCTGTTGTAATCGGTTCATAATCTATAAATTTCGAAGATGCATTAGGGTATCCAACAATATTATTAGATTTAAATGCATCACAATAATCAAGATTACCCGGCACATCTCTTAATTGTACCGAAGTTATCTGTTTTACTCTTTTAGATATATCCTTATCTGCATCATCAAGAGAAAGATTTAATTCAATTTTTGCAACAGATCTTTTTAATTTTACATCGATTCCGATTGACCCTAATGTTTTGTCAATAGTATGTTCTCCTATTTGACTCATTATTAAATCGCGGTTATTACCGTTGTGACAGTCAATACTGCTATTAATTGATAATTGTTTATCCCTAATTTTAGGGAATTCCCAATCGATATTTAATTTAACATCATCAAAAGCTGATGGATCATGAGTATTTGCAATAAATAAAAGTCTGTTTTTATGATTTCTATCCAATACCATAGGTAAACTCACCCACCACTTATCTTCAAGTGTAAAATATTCTTTATATAATACGGGTCTTTGATCTCCGCTTGTTTCTTCGATCATTATTACCCATACATCCTTTATAATACTTTCTTGCTCCCCCGATAGAGTTCTTGTTATAAGACGACTATTGTCTGACAAATCGCTTCCATAATCATCTGTATTCTCTTCATCTATTGTAAATCTTATGGGAACTTCAATATATTCACTCGAAAATATTGAATCATTGTACTCTTCCTGTATATCATCCTCACATGATATAATAGATAGTAAAATAAACAGATTTAAAAAATATAATATATTTCGCTTATTCATAATTCTTATTTCTTATTCCATGATTTTAAATCCGTGATCTTTGATCCATTTACTACCCATATTCAAATGATCATCACTATTGTCAAATCCCAATTCCCATTCATCTACTGTCAGCGTAAAATAACTCTCTGCATTTAAATTTATTATTTTGATAATAACAGTATATGCCTTCTGTGGCTCAAAATTTCTATTTAAATTAACCTGAACAGGAATCCAAACATCCCTATTATACCCGTTAACTAAAATATTTCTTAAGTTCATACGTGTAGTGATATATGGTTGCAAATCTTTATCTACTTTAGAATAGTCAGAGGCAAGAATATAAAATTCTTTAGTTTCAATCTTTCCCGAACTGTCAGATGATAGATTCCCAAAATTCTGAACTCCTTCTGTCGTTTTAAGGTCTACTATACTCATTGTCTTAACACTAAAATTAGCATCAACTCCAACATTCTTTACTTGAAGATTATCTATTCCAAAATTATTTGTCAATTTCGAATCCACTTCGATTCTAAGCTTTATTTTACACCTAAGCTCACAAAGCTCATATTGAGAAAGATTAAATATATTATCATATCCTGTTACCTCCATATCAATATTACCTGCAATTAGAAGAGTATTATTAATATTTTTAAGATTAACGTTATAAACATAATCATCACCTTCAAGCGTTCCTTTTACAGCCGGATAAATCATAGCTGTCTTATATTTCCCTTTTGGAAGATATAGCCCCTGTAGATTATTTACAGTCGCATTTGTTAAAACTCCATCTTTGTTAACAAGACAGGGAGCAAAAAAAGAATTACTCCTATAAGCATAAGTTCCTTCCCCTGCATAAGTTAGAGATTCATCATCATTAATTTTATAAGAGATAAATCTGAATGTTGAATTATTCGTGAAATTTCCATTCGCCTTTGTAGAAATGAATTTTAATGAATTGTCTGTTTCAGTTTCTAAAACATCAGATTCTTTATCACATCCCGTAAAGCTGAATGATAATATAATTAATATGTATAGTATGGTATTTCTCATAATCAAATCTCAAATTCTATGTCTTTACCTACACCCCAATCTCTTATTGTAGGTGTATCTTCGAATTTTATATAATTGTCTAATGTAATTGTGTGGATATATTGTTTGCCGGCTTCGTAACCATATACATTAATAATCGAATTATTATCTGATAATTTATATTTTTTCAGATTTATAGTTAAGGGTTCAGAATAAGTGTTTATACTGTCTATTTCGAACTGAACTCTATATTTTACAGATGTTATAAAAGGAAGTTTTTCGTAACTAAATGGTGGAATTATAACATGAAAATCTTTATATTCAGTTGATAAAACGCCATCATCAAAATCCACTTTTATAAAATCAACAGCTTCAGATGTTACTACACCTGTTTTAGCATTAAATGTTCCTTTTCCATGTATTTTCCCTTCAAGCCCAACCGAAACTTCACCCAAAACTTCACTCCATATCTTAACCGAGTTAACCTGTGCCGCCGATTCCTTTGTTAATTTTATCCTAAAAGTAAAGAGTGACATCGCATGTTTAAACACCAGATTACCGGTCATCACCCCATTAGTAGCATTATTCGGATTAAGCTCTAAAGGAGACTTGTAATTATCTTTGCTTACTTCATAAGTAGCATACATAAAATCCTTTATAGAAGTATTATCAAAAGGGATTTTCGTAATATCAGTTACACTATTATCATAAGGGTAATATCCATATATCTTTGCATTACCAATAGATTTTTTCAGATAAAGATGATCGACAGATTCATTATTTACTTTCAATGATAATCTGTTATTATTTACCACTGTGCCCTCTACTTTGGAATAACCCGAAGAATATTCCTGATTATTACTATTTAGAATATGTAATCCCACCTTATCGCCATTTGAAAAAGATGTACCTGTTATTGCTCCATTTGTTTTAGTAACCTGTGATTCACTACTTGTCACAATTGATGGAGATAAGAATAAAGCTACACTATCACTATTGAATTCAGACTCAATATCCTGTTTATCACATCCTGTAAATAATAAAGAAAAGGATAATGAAAACAAGAGAGCGCAAAATTGATATTTAAATCTTTCTTTTTTATTCATATTCTTTAATATATTATACCGTGATCCATACTAATACCTGCGTTCCAATCCTTTACCTCTACCGTAAAATCGAGTTCAATACCTTTAAAAGTATAAATGATACCGATATTTATTCTTGATCCCTGGTTAAGTTGTGTAATACCACGTTTAAACAAATTGATATCAATAACCTCGGTCTTTACACTATTTTCCACCTCAATCGAAAGAATATCATTATCCGTTAATGTTTGCGGTAAAAGCATCATATATCCATTTTCGCTATTAAGTTGAGTCTCTTTAGTTGTTAACTCTATATTTTTCAAAGTTCCGTCGGATGTAGAGATTGTATAGTTTTTCAATCCTTCAAGATTGCTCCACATTCTACTTTCAAGAGAAACAGTTCCTTTATTTTTCAGATTCTTCAGAGTTATATTTTTAATTTTTGAGTTATAATTATCTCCGTCATATCTTCCCCAAAAAGAAACACAACATAAAGCATGTTTCATAGAGAAGTTTACAACTCCTAACTCTTTTGTTCTGTCTTTCTGTGGCTCGGCAACTAAAAGGTCGATATGTTTAATAACTTTATCTGCCACAACAAAATTTAAGCCGGGAGATGGTGTATCAAAGACTGAAGTTATCCCTGATTCTGTAGTAGAGGAATGAGGAGAATAAGCAAAAAATGAGATCTTTGAAGTTTTATCTGAGGGCCACAATGTGAGAGGTGTGTAGGTCCATAATTCATCAATATTCTCGATAAAGGTATTGATGAAATAATCTGCCACAGGATACACGCTTTCATCCCATGATAATTGCTGAGTATGATAGCCCATCACACCCATTGACGATATATTATTATTAGTTATAAATGTTCCTCTGGTGATAAGATCACTTTCAAAAGAAACAGGCATATCCACATTTTGCAAAACTTCATCAGTAGAGTCTTGGCAAGCAGTGAATAATAAGAAAAGAAAAATATATTTTTTCATCATTGACATAAATTCTGCTTTACCTCAATAATATCCGGGTTTTGAAATAGAGTCTCACGTGTAATATCAAATACTAAATTCTAAATTTGTAGTTGTTATAAATCCCCAAAATAGTAATAGTGAATCTTATTGATTTATTAAATTTCAAAAACAAAATACAGATAACTTATATGATGCAAGCTTAATTGTAAATATTGTAAATAATATAGCTGTGAAATATTTACAAATATAGGTAATAAACATTTAATTAGGGTGTTAAATGTTTTCAATGAATATATAAAATTAATACATGTATACAATATGTAATGATTATAAATAAAATATGCAAAAAAACGACCGATTGTGTAAAAAATACAATCGGTCGTTTTCATAATTTATTCGGCACTTGTGGGAAGATACTCTTTTTGTATATTGGTCATAGATGACCATAGATTATATCGTGCCATCTCATTCATTCCTTCTAACATTTTTATGACATTTTTCATCTCAGGACGACTTGAAGAGCACTCATAAGGACACGGATTTTTTTGTTTCACATAACCCAGTAGTTTAGATAGTTCAATAAGATCGCTTTCAGCCACAAGACACATAGGTCTAACGATTGTCATATCAAACTTTTGCATCTTTAAGATAGGAGGCATTGTACCGAAAGCGCCCTGAAAAGTCATATTCATCAATAATGTCTGAAGAATATCATCCTGGTGATGTCCCAAGGCTATTTTATTACATTGTTGATCTTTGGCAATTGTAAAAAGAGCTTTTCTTCTGTTCCATGAACAAAGAAAACATGGCGATTTTCTCATGTCAGTTGAAGCATCAAAGCTCGTTTCATAATGAATAAATTCAATATCATTCTTTTCACAATGATTTTTAAGATATTCAAGATCGGAGACATATCCAATATTGGTCATTGAGATATGGGCAGCCACAACCTCAAAACGAGGTTTTAATATTTTCTTTCTTCTACCAAGCAAATCAATAAGAGCAATTGAATCTTTTCCGCCGGAAAGCCCTACAAGTATCTTATCTCCATCCTCAATAAGTCTGTAATCGACCATCGCTTTACGAATTTTTTTTTCAATCTTTCTAAATAGAAGTTCTTCCTGTGTAAACTTTGCCATGAAATATATATATGATGAATAGGATGCAAAAATAACCTCTAAAGCAATATGAAAAACAGAGATATCATAAAAAAAGGTTGGAAGATCATAATTTGATCTTCCAACCCTTTCTTATATAATCAACAATCTTCTTATACCTATTTATATATAGAAAATTTCAAAAGATTAATATTTAATTGCTTCCACCGAAAAACTCATTAGTACCAACTGTTTCAGTCTTAATGTTTTCAACATTATTCATAGGTTTAACAGCATTTACCTGAGCCGGCAACCAAACAATCATTTCTCCCTGACCACGATGAGCCCATGCATAGTAAGGAATCATTGTCAGTTGAGTGTCGCGTGTCATAAGTTTTCCCTCAGAAGTATAACCTAACGACTGTACAGTAGTTTTCAAAATATTTACGCCGTTAAGCAGTTCCGGTTTGTTTTCAACTGTAAACTCTGGATTCTTATTTACAAGAAGGCTTAATACACTCATGTTATTATCAGGCCATTCGGCACAATAAACAAGAGGGCCACGCTCAATTGACACTCTACCTTTGTCAGCTTCAACTTTTTCGTGAGCTTTAACCATTCTTGGCTGCATCTCGAAATTTACACTTACTTTATCACCCTTTTTCCATTCGCGAGAAATAGTGAAATATCCGTCTATCATTTCACCCTCAATCTTAGAACCGTTGACTTTAATATCATAAGAAAGAGATTTATTGTCTATATAAGTATATAGATCACTTGGGACTACACTCCCTTGAACCCATCCCGGGACTCTGACTTTAAGAGCAAATTTTTGTTTTCCGGCAGGCGAAATCGTAATATTTATATCTCCATTCCATGGATAATCGGTTTCTTGAGTAATCTTCACTTTCTTTCCGTTTACTTTCATCTCAGCAGTATTCGATTCAAAAAGATTCACATAAAGTGATTCATCTTTTACAGCATAGATATATCCCGGTAAGGATGGGATAAATCTTGATACATTTGATGGACAACAAGCGCAACCAAACCATGCCTTACGCTCATAATTGCCACTGCTTTCAAGTGGATTAGGATAGAAGAATCCTCCGCCGTCGATTGAGACCCCTGAAATAACACCATTGTAAAGAGTTCTCTCAAGTACATCATAATATTTAGAATCTCCATGAAGAAGGAATAGACGGTGATTCCAATATACATTTCCGATTGCAGCACATGTTTCGCAATATGCTGTTGCATTAGGCAACTCGTAATTAGCACCGAAAGCCTCTCCGTGATGTGTTGCCCCGATACCACCTGTGATATAATATTTTTTCGACACTACATTGTCCCACAGTTTTCCGATAGCGGTAATATAAGCCGAATCACCTGTAAGTGCAGCAATGTCTGCCATTCCTGAATACATATACACAGCTCTTACAGCGTGTCCCACAGCTTCATCTTGTTCGATTACAGGCTTATGTGCCTGACTGTAAAGATCCTTTCTTGATGTATAACCACGTTGGTCAAGGAAAAATTTTGCAAGGTCAAGATATTTTTTCTCTCCCGTTACTGTATAAAGTTTTGCCAGACCCATCTCAGCAATCTGATGACCGGGAACTTTTATTTGTTTACCCGGAGCATTGCCAATCTCATTATTTATACAATCGGCATATTTTATAGCAATATCAAGAAAATTTCTTTTTCCGGTAGCTCTGTAATGAGCCACAGCACCTTCAAGCATATGACCAAGATTATAGAACTCGTGGCTTAACTCTTCAACCTTACACCATCTTTCACTTCCCGCCCAGTCATGTGGTTTTTCAGGATTCATTGTTCTTGATGTAAACAGATATCCGTCAGGCTCTTGAGCCTTAGATACTATAGTCAGCACAGAGTCTATATATTTACTTAGTTTTTTGTCAGCTTTGGTTTGCATTGCATAGCTGGCTCCCTCAATTGTTTTGTAAACATCTGTGTCATCAAATGAAAATCCACCAACTTTATATTCGCAACTTGGATTAGCAGCCTTAACGAAATTTTCTATACGACCCTCCGTTTCACATTTATTGAATGCCAAAGGGATAGTAACCTCTCTGTTTGCTTTGATACGATCGCCCCAAAAACTGGCATCTTTTACCTTAACCTGAGTAAACTGGATAGGAGTTATGGGATAGAATCCCGGTTCTGTTGCTGCATAAGTTGACGATATAACCGATGCGGCAAGAAGAGATAAAACAACTTTCTTTCTCATGATATCTGTTTAGTGAATATTGTGTCAATAATAATATCGCTAAAATAAATATTATTGATTAATATGACAATGACGTTTATTTATGATAATGCAAAAATCGTCCTAATAAGTGCATTGATGTTAGAAATAATATACAAAAAATTAGAAATAATGATTATTTACTCTCTTCAGATCTAAATCACCAATACCTGTTCAATAGCTTTATTTTTTCATAACAAGTTAAAGTTTTGTTTATTCAGAAATACGTTGTTTGACACTTTAACCCCTTTTTTTAAATCTCACAACCCTTTTTTACGAGCATAACTACTTTTGTCAAACGCCTAAGCTATTGTCAAAAAATTCATAGCTAATACCGATTCGTTTATTAGCTAACATACTAATCGGTATTAGCTACTTTGTTTACCGGCCATAACAAAGACGTTCGACGAAATAAGCTATGTTGTAAAAAAAAGGAAAGCAAGGATAAAAAAAGGTGTTTAGGCTATAAAAATCATGATATATAATCTTGATAACATGAATATAATATGTGATTGATACGATGATGAATTTTATTATTTCTAAATGGAAATGTGAAAAAAGATCACATATGTCTGGTCGATATCTGTTTAAGTAAGATTAAAGAGAGGAAATAATCGAAAAAAAATATTAAAATTGATAGAATATAGAGTATAAATATTCGATTTAAAACATATTTTTTTGTTGAATGTTTTAAGATTGTTGATTGACTTATTGACCTTTTTGTATATTTGCATAAAATACACTTAAATAATTGTCTTCATTAAAAAAATAAAAATGGCAAACGAAGATTTAATAAAAGAAGTAACAGGTAAAGCTAAAACATGGCTTGATGAGAGTTATGATGCTGAATCCAGAGCGACAGTAGAACAAATGCTTGCAAACGAAGATAAAACAGATCTTATCGAAGCGTTTTATAAGGATTTAGAGTTCGGAACAGGAGGTTTGCGTGGTATTATGGGCGTAGGTTCTAACCGCATGAACAAATATACTGTCGGAGCAGCTACACAAGGTTTGGCAAATTATTTGAAAAAAGAGTTCGAATCACTTCCGGAAATTAGTGTTGTGATAGGGCACGATTGTCGTAACAATAGCCGTTTCTTCGCAGAAACAGCAGCAGATATTTTCACTGCAAACGGAATCAAAGCGTATCTTTTTGAAGATTTAAGACCTACACCTGAGGTTTCATTCGCGATTCGCGAACTTGGATGTCAGAGTGGTATTATCCTTACAGCTTCTCATAACCCAAAAGAATATAACGGTTACAAAGCATATTGGAACGACGGCGCACAGGTTATCGCACCACACGACAGAAATATTATTTCAGAGGTGAATAAAGTGCGTTCTGTAAAAGATATCAATTTCAAAGGAAATAATGATTTACTTGTTTCGATAGGAAAAGAGATTGACGAGAAATTCCTTGCAAATATCAAGACTTTATCTCTTTCATCCGATGCTATTCAACGTAACTCGGATCTTAAGATTGTTTATACTCCAATCCACGGAACCGGTGTACATATTATACCTGCAGCACTTCGCAGTTGGGGATTCAACAATATTATAAGTGTTGATGCTCAAAACGTGGTTAGTGGTGATTTCCCTACAGTGGTTTCTCCAAATCCGGAAGAGCCTGCTGCACTTAGTATGGCGGTTGAAACAGCAAAAGCTACTGATGCTGATATCGTGATGGCTTCTGACCCTGATGCTGACCGTCTTGGTATAGCAGTTAAGGATAACAATGGCGAATGGGTACTTGTAAACGGTAACCAGATTGTGATGATCTTCCTTAATTATATTATCACTCGTTATAAAGAACTTGGTTGGATTAACGGAAACGAATATATTGTTAAAACTATCGTTACAACAGAGCTTGTAAAAACAATAGCAGACAGAAACAATGTTCAGATGTTTGATTGTTATACAGGTTTCAAATGGATTGCAGCAGTTATCCGTGAAAACGAAGGAAAGAAAAAATATATCGGTGGAGGTGAAGAGAGCTACGGATTCCTTGCTGAAGCATTTTGTCGTGATAAAGATGCTGTATCAGCATGTGCATTGATGGCAGAGATTGCTGCTTGGGCAAAAGACAACGGTAAAACAATGTATGAAATGATCCAGGATATATACCTGACTTATGGTTTTGGTAAAGAAAAAGGAGTTTCTGTTGTTAAGAAAGGTAAGAGTGGAGCAGAAGAGATTGAAGCAATGATGATAAACTTCCGTAAAAATCCACCAGCTGAAATTGCCGGTTCTAAAGTTATCCTAATAAAGGATTATGCAAATCTTAAGGCTTTTGATGTTCAGGAAAATGAGACTTATACTCTTGATATGCCGACAACATCAAACGTACTTCAGTATTTTACAGAAGATGGAACAAAAGTTTCTGTTCGTCCTTCAGGAACTGAACCTAAGATTAAGTTCTATGTAGAAGTACGCGGAGAACTTAAAACAAGAGAAGACTTTAATGCCGCAAACGCAGCAGCCGATGCAAAAGTGCTTAAAGTGCTTGAGTCTTTAGGTGTATAAAAATCATATCCACGAAAATGGTATTATAGACCGATAGTGGATTTAAAAATAAGACCCCCGGAACTTTTTTTCGGGGGTCATTTTGTAAAATATTCTGGCATATATGTAGGTATATGCGATTCATGGTTGACATTTTGCTACTCTAATTTGAATTATTTGTGTTATAATTAAAATTTATGCATCTTTGTGTAGAAGAATGCCTAAACATTACAGCTTTATATGAAAAAATTATTATTATCAGTTTTATTGATTACAAGTATGACTTTATCAGCATCAACAAATCCTTTCTTTAAGAAATATAGTACGCCGAGAGAGACAATTCCTTTTAATTCGATTAAAATGGAACATTATTTTCCCGCTTTTGAACAGGGTATCAAACAAGCTCAGGCTGATGTAGATAAAATTACATCTAATCCGGCAGAGCCAACGTTTGAAAATACTATTGTAGCTCTTGAAAATTCGGGGGAAATTCTTGATAAAACAATCAAAAGTTTTTTCAACGTACTTTATACTGATGGAAACGATGAAATGATGGAACTTTCACAGAAGGTTCAGCCAATGTTGTCGGATCACTCAAATAATGTGTCGCTAAATGAAGCACTTTACAAAAGAGTAAAATCGGTTTACGATAATATGGATAAGTTTAATCTTAATCCGGAACAGAAAAAACTTGTAACAAATACATATGAAAGTTTCGAGAATAGCGGAGCTACTCTTAGCGAGGAGAAAAAAGAAAAATATCGTGAGATATCAAATGAACTTTCGCAACTTTCTCTGACTTTTGCACAGAACGTTCAAAAAGCCACTAATGCTTTCGAAATGTTGTTAACATCGGAAGAGGAACTTGCAGGACTTCCTGAAGGAGTGAAAGAAGCAGCTAAAATTACTGCTAACAATAAAGGGAAAGAGGGTTACTTGTTTACTCATCAGGCTCCGAGTTATGTGCCTTTCATGAAATACTCTTCAAGAAGAGATTTAAGAGAGAAAATGTATAAATCATATACTTCAAGAGCTTTAGAAGGGGAATACAGTAATGTGGAAGTTATTAAAAGAACAGCAGAGTTAAGACTTGAAATGTCGAAACTTTTTGGATTCGATAATTATGCTACAAGAGTTCTTAAGAGAAGAATGGCTGAAAATCCTGAAAATGTAAATAATCTTCTTGATGAACTTGCTACTGCATATAAACCATTTGCAAGAGAGGAATTGGCTGCCGTGCAAGGTTTCGCAGTGGGAATGGAAGGTAAGAATATAGATATTATGCCTTGGGATTGGGCTTACTATTCTGATAAACTTAAAGATGCAAGATATAGTATTAATGATGAAGCTCTTCGTCCTTATTTTCCACTTGAGAGTGTGAAAAAGGGTGTATTCGGACTTGCAACTGAACTTTATGGATTGACATTTAAGAAAAACAAAAAAATTCAGGTCTACAATGAAGAAGTAGATGCTTACGAAGTATTTGACAAAGACGGAAAATATTTGGCTGTACTTTATACAGACTTCTTTCCAAGAGACGGAAAACGTCCCGGAGCATGGAAAAACGATTTCAAACCACAATGGAAAGAGGGAAAAAAAGACAGTCGTCCACATATCATAATCGTGATGAATTTCACAAGACCTACGGGTGACAAACCTGCGCTTCTTAACTATGATGAAGCTGAAACTTTCCTTCATGAATTTGGTCATGCACTTCACGGAATGCTTTCTAATGTTACTTACGCATCAATGTCGGGAACAAGTGTTTACAGAGATTTCGTAGAGTTACCTTCTCAGATCCTTGAAAATTATCTTGGCGAAAAGGATTTCCTTGATACGTTTGCTGCACACTATGAAACAGGAGAAAAAATACCAGTAGAACTTGTTGAGAAAATTAAGGCTTCTTCAAACTATAATGTAGGGTATGCTTGTCTGCGTCAGCTGACATTCGGGAAACTAGATATGAAATTTCATACCATCACCGAACCTATAACAGCTAATCTTTTTGATTTCGAACAAGAAGCTACAGAATCGACACTTATTCTTCCTGCGGTTGAAAATACAAGTATTGCATCAGCATTCAGCCATATATTCGCAGGCGGATATGCTGCCGGGTATTATAGCTACAAATGGGCAGAGGTTCTTGATGCCGATGCTTTTGCTAAGTTCCAGGAAAATGGTTTGTTTGATAAAGAAACAGCAGAATCTTTCAGAAAAAATATACTT
Source organism: uncultured Bacteroidales bacterium (assembly GCA_947074145.1). Lineage (GTDB taxonomy): Bacteria > Bacteroidota > Bacteroidia > Bacteroidales > JAUNSR01 > JAUNSR01. Next base: position 51,141 of record CAMTOJ010000015.1, on the reverse strand, counting down.
GAAAAAGGGGGAACTGAGGATCCTATGATTCTTTATAAAAGATTTAGAGGTCAGGAACCATCAATAGATGCTATGATGAAAAGAGACGGGATCAAAAAATAATCCTTGCCTTATTTTTATAACATAATTAATTTACAACCGTATTAAAAAAGAATATCATTTTTTTTAATACGGTTGTTTTTTTATCCTATTTTTGTGCGTAAAACTCATTCAAAAGATATTCTTTTGAATAATATACTCGGTAAAAATTAATAATTGATATAGTGGATTATATAAAACTGGTAGGTGGACTGATTTTGTTGGTTCTCAGCGGTGATTATCTTGTTAAGGGAGCTGTATCTATAGCTTCTAAATTTAAAATTTCGCCACTTGTAATAGGTATGACAATAGTTGCTTTCGGAACCTCGGCACCGGAGCTTCTTGTCAGTATGCAAGCTGCTTTTAAAGGAAATCCTGAGATCGCTATCGGTAATGTCGTTGGATCAAATATTGCTAATATCGCCTTAATACTGGGAGTAACAGCCATAATATATCCTCTTGTTGTATCTCGTAATTCAATTAGAATTGACTGGCCAGTAATGATGGTCTCAACATTGTTGTTTACATGGGCAGCTTCAGATGGTCGTATAAGTTCATGGGAGGGTGGATTAGGTTTCGCATTTCTTATCATATTCACAATCTGTCAAATCTATTTTTCTCGAAAGAATCATGTTCATGTTGATGATCCCGAAGGAAAAACACATAGTATTCTTGTATCTGCTATATTTATAGTTCTTTCATCAGTCGGATTGGCAATGGGAGCAAGATTTTTAATTGAAGGTGCTTCTAATATAGCTTTTTCATGGGGAGTAAGCGAACGAATAATAGGGGTAACAATAGTAGCTTTCGGAACAAGTTTGCCTGAGCTTGCAGCTTCTATTTCTGCGGCTTTAAAAAAAGAAACAGATATTGCAGTTGGTAACATTGTTGGCTCAAATATTTTTAATATATTGAGTGTCATAGGATTGACCTCATTGGTTAAACCTATACCCGTAAATTGGGAAGGTTTTGAAATAGATTTCGTTGTGATGATTTTATTTTCTGTTCTTCTTATGCTTATTATTCTTCCTTATAAACAACTGTTTTTTTTAGATGTAGCAGAAAAAGGTATTGATAGAGAGTTTTTTGCCGAGGGTAAACTTGGCAGAATAGGAGGAGTAATTTTATTTTTAGGATATATCTATTATATTTATATAATCCTTGTGTAATTGATGTGAATTTATATTTGCTTATTTATTTATAACTTGATACCTTCACATTGAACATATAACCCTTTATAAGGGTATCGATAAATTGATTAATAATAAAACCCTAAAGCAAAACAGATCATTTTTAATAATGTTATGAAAAAACAATCCGAATTAGATAAGCGTTACCTTAGAATGGCAAAAATATGGGCAGAGAACTCATATTGTCAGCGAAGGAAAGTTGGTGCTCTGATTGTCAAAGATAAGATGATAATATCTGATGGTTACAATGGTACACCTGCCGGGTTTGATAATATTTGCGAAGATGAAATTGGTAAAACGTTTCCTTATGTTCTTCATGCTGAGGCAAATGCTATTACTAAAGTTGCAAAATCAAACAACAGTAGTGAAGGTGCGACAATGTATGTAACTACATCACCCTGTATAGAATGTTCGAAATTAATTATTCAGTCGGGAATTAAAAGATTGGTTTTTTCAGAAAATTATCGTCTTAATGATGGTATAGATTTGCTCGAAAAAGCGGGAATTGAAATTTGTTTAATAGAATTAAATCATGAATAAAATATGAGTGATAACAAAAAGAATTATGTATGGTTCCCATTTCTTGGAGCTGTTTTAGTTATAATTGGTATTTATCTGGGTACAGTAAGTACTCGCGGAGAAAAAGCTCTACAAAAAGATACACGTTTTAATAAGATAGAATATCTATTGAATATCATCAATTCGCAGTATGTTGATTCAGTTGATGTTGAAAAGCTTATAGAAGATGCAATGCCTACCATACTAAATGAACTTGATCCTCACTCGGTTTATATTCCTGCAAAGGATTTGGAATCAACAAATGAGGAGCTCGAGGGTTCCTTTAGTGGTATCGGAGTGCAATTTTCATTACAAAACGACACAATAATGGTTGTTGGCGTTATATCAGGAGGACCTTCAGAAAAAATAGGTATTATGCCCGGTGACAGAATAGTGGAAATCAACGATTCTGTTTTTACAGGTAAAGATATAACCAATGAAAAAGTGATGAAAACTCTTCGCGGAGCAAAAGGAACAGAAGTAAAAGTAGGAGTTAGGAGAAGTACCTCTAAAGATGTTCTTAGTTTTAATATAATAAGAGGAGATATACCTGTCAACAGTGTTGATGCTTCATATATGATAGATCAAGAAACAGGTTATGTAAAGATTAGTAAATTCGGACGTTCTACATATAATGAAATGATCTCTTCTCTTGCAAAACTTGCAGCTCAGGGAGGAAAGCAATATATAATTGATTTACGTGGAAATTCGGGAGGTTATCTTGATATTGCCATAAATATGATAAATGAGTTTTTGCCAAAAGATCAGCTTATAGTTTATACCGACGGAGTACATAGCGCGAGATCAGAGGCAAAAAGTAACGGAAGGGGAGTGTTTCAGAATGCCCCACTTGTGGTCTTGATTGATGAATGGTCGGCATCTGCAAGTGAGATCTTTGCCGGAGCAATTCAAGATAATGATCGCGGTACGGTGATTGGTCGTCGTTCATTTGGAAAAGGTCTAGTTCAACAGCAGATCCCTTTTGTTGATGGTTCAGCAATGCGATTGACTGTTGCTCGATATTATATTCCATCAGGAAGATCTATTCAGAAAGAATATAAGATGGGACATGATGAAGATTACGGAATGGATATTATAAACCGTTTCAATCATGGCGAGTTTTATAATCAGGATAGTATAAAGATGAATGATTCATTGATATATTTCACCTCAAATGGACGTACAGTGTACGGAGGCGGAGGTGTGATGCCTGATATATTTGTTCCAAGCGATACAACAGGTATTACTTCATATCTCAATACATTGGTAAATAAAGGTCTGATATATCAGTTTGCATTTGAATATTCAGATAAACACAGAGATGAATTATTGAAATATGCCACTTATGATGAGCTTTTGAAATATCTTAAATCTCAAAATTTAGTTGAGCAGGTAGTACAGTTTGCTGCCAATAAAGGTGTTCGCAGACGACCTGTTTATATTAATATTTCGAAAGGAATTATAGATCGACAGGTAATATCCTATATAATAAGGAATATACAGGGGGACGATTCTTTTTATAAATATTTCTTCAGCGATGATAAGACTCTTAAAAAAGCAATCGATGTATTGAAAAGAGGAGAGGCTTTTCCAAGGGCTGTAGAGGTAAAAGAGATTGTAACACCGGTTTCCGTAGATGGTCAGGTGCTATTGCAAAAAGAAACGCCTGATAAAATTGAAGTTGATTCGATCTCGGAATATGGTGAATAAGACTAAAATATTTGTTATTTATGGATAATAAAGAAATTAATGATATTCGTAAACAAAAAATATATCTGAGGAATGAGATTGCCCAAAGAAAAAGGATGCTCTCATTGGAGGAAAAACAATATAGATCAAATCAGATTCTCACTAACGTAGAGAATCTGATTTTTTTTAAAAAATCCCGGAATATACTTTTTTACTCTTCTTTACCCGATGAGGTGGAAACAAATCATAAAATAGATGAATGGAGTGCGACAAAGAGTGTATATTTGCCGGTGGTTTGTGGTGATGACCTAAAGCTCAGATTGTATAATAAAAATAACCTAAAGAAAGGAGCTTACGGAATTTTAGAACCTACGGGGGATGATCTGGAAGAGCTTTCAACTATCGACTTGGTAATTGTACCGGGAGTTGCATTTGACAAAACCTGTAACAGGATTGGCAGAGGAAAAGGTTATTATGATAGGTTATTAAAAAATATAGACGTTCCTAAAGTTGGTATTTGTTTCGATTTTCAGATAATAGAAACAGTACCGACTGAGATTTTTGATGAACCTTTGACAGCAGTGGTTTGCGAATCGTGGATTTTTACAAGTAATGATAATGCTGAACTATCGTTACCAACACAGATTGTTTGAGATTTACAATTATATATAAACTCTTTATACTATATCAAAAAAAAATTATGGCACTAATTAATCAGGAATTGATCCTTTCAGATGTGATCATAGATGAACCAAGCCTTATACCGGTTATCAATCGTTTCGGTATTCGTCTTGGACTAGGGGATAAGACTATAAAGGAGATATGTGAAGAGAAATCGCTTGACCCCGATTTTTTCACATCTATCATAAATACATTTAGATATGACGATTATTTTCCTGAAACTAAATTTCGATCATTCAATATTGGTCAGGTGATGGATTATCTGACAAAGACAGATAATTCTTACGAGCGTTTTTTAATACCTAATATAGAGAGTCATTTAAACTTTTTTATTGAAAGAAGCGATCCATCAAATGCAAGTCTTTCAGTTATAAGGAAGTTTTTCTCGGTATTTAAAAAAGAGCTTATTGAGAGAATCCATAGTGATAAAAAGGAGTTTTTTCCCTCTATAAAAGCAATGCTTGAAAATTATAATAGTGATGAACTCTATATAGGATCTGTTTTTGAGGAAAATGAGTCAATGGAGGAAAAATTGAGGGATATAAAGAATCTGATTATAATCCATTTGAATGGAGAATATGATCAAAATCTTTGTTATGCGGTATTGGTTTCTATATGTAATCTTGAAAAAGATATACATCAGAATAACAGAATCAGAAATAGAATTTTGATGCCTCTTGTTGAAGCATTGAAGAAAAACAGTACAAATCAATAATTATATATCACAAAGCGGATGTTATAAAAATGAATAAGGAAAAGAAAATTGCCATCGTCATTAATGTTCCGATAATAGGATATGCCATAAAACATTTGTTAGATGAATATTATGATCTTTCACATGCCGATATGTTTTCGACAGTGGAGGAGCTTAAGAATGTACAGAATTTAGATTCTTATTTCATGTTTATTTCAGATAGTGAATCTGTAATAATGAATTATGAATTTTTCTTACTTAGAAAGCAAAAGACAGTGTTATTGAACAAATCTGAAGGAAAACATAATCAATTCTTTCACCTTAATATAAACGATAATACCGATAATATTATCGATTCATTTCAAACTATAATTTCGCATATAAATTCAAATAGTGTAAAAGATAATAATAAGGAACCTCTCTCAACAAGGGAAGTAGATGTACTTAAACTTATAACTAAAGGAAGGATCAACAAAGAGATTGCAGATGAGTTATATATAAGTCTCAACACCGTGTTGACTCATAGGAAAAATATAACAGCCAAACTTGGAATAAAAACAGTTAGCGGATTGACTTTTTATGCAATGATGAACGGATATATAGAGGATGATGATTTTTAAAATATTATTTCGCAAGCAACAAATCTATCGGAGATGAAACAGATTATATTTAACCTGCTAAAGACTTATCTTAAGTTTATATTGATTTTTGTTATTCAAAAGCCGTTGTTCATGCTTTATCATTTGGACCTTTATAAAGATGTAGGGGTTGCTGAATGGTTTAAAGTGATTTGGCACGGATTACCAATGGATTTTTCTATGGCGGGATACTTAATGATAGTACCAGTATTATTACGTATAATATCTGTATGGATTAAAGGTGGCTGGTATTATCTTGTTCGAAAGATATACTATGTATTTGCTTCATTATTTATTTCCGTGATTTTCATAGTGGATTTAGAACTTTACTCCTTTTGGGGTTTCAGATTAGATTCAACGCCTCTTTTTTATATGAGAACGCCTTCAGAGGCTATGGCAAGTATCAATGGTTGGCAGATGATACTTGTTCCTATATCAGTATTAGTATGTGCATTTCTCGTATATCTGTTTATAAAACAGAGTCGAAGAGATCAAAATCTGTCTCTATCGATAGTTGGCAAATCTAAGTATACGTTGATATATGTTCTTCTTGCAGGACTGCTTTTTATACCAATCAGAGGTGGATTTACTGTTTCTACAATGAATGTTGGCAAGGCATATTATTCAAGTAAACTTGAGCTTAATCATGCTGCTATTAATCCGATGTTTTCATTCGTAAGCTCTATTTCTAAAGATTCTGATCTTGGCAGTCAATATAGGTTTATGGATAACGAAGTGGCAGAGGAGAGATTCTCAAAACTTATGTATAACAATAATCCTAAAATCGTTGCTGAGGATACAGATACGGAAGATAATACACCTTTACTAAAGAGTGAACGTCCTAATATTCTTTTAATAGTACTTGAGAGTTTTTCCGGAAAAATTATTGAACAATTAGGAGGAGAGAAGGGTGTTGCACCTACTATGAATACCCTTTTTGATGAGGGCATAGCTTTCACTAATTTCTATGCAAACAGCTTTAGAACAGACAGAGGATTGGTTTCTATATTAAGTGCTTTTCCGGCACAACCAACAACGTCAATAATGAAGTATCCGGCAAAAGCACAAAGTTTACCTTCGATTTCTTCATCCTTGAAAAAATCAGGCTATGAGGATTTGTCTTTTCTTTATGGAGGAGATGCCGATTTTACCAATATGCGTGGTTATTTTATGAGTGCAGGCTTTGATGAGATAATATGTGACAAAAACTTTCCTATCTCTCAGCGAATGACAAAATGGGGGGTAAGAGATGATTTGACTTTCGAATATCTTAAAGAAGATATTTTAAAAGAAGATTCGATTAGGAAAACGGAACAAAAGTCTCCATTCTTCAAGATGTTTCTTACTTTGAGTTCACATGAACCTTTTGATGTTCCAACAAATAAGTTTGATGCTCCTTATCTTAATTCGGTGGCTTATACAGATAGTTGTCTTGGGATTTTTATTGATGAATTTAAAAAGACAGCTTTATGGGATAATACTTTGATTATTCTTGTTCCCGATCACTCAATGCTTTATCCTTCAAACATAAATAATGCAGAGCCCGGAAGATATCATATTCCTATGGTATGGACAGGAGGTGCAATTAACGGAGGTCGAAAGATTGATCGTTTTGGTTCTCAAATCGATTTGGCTTCAACTCTTCTTTCACAGATGAATATTGATACCAAAGATTTTACATATAGTAAGGATATTATGTCGGACGATTTTAATCATTTTGCGTATTATACTTTTAAAGACGGGTTCGGAATTTTGAATGATTCAGTTATTGCGGTTTATAATTGTGAGGCATCAATACCTTTTGTAGTGAAAGATATTACTTCAGACCAGAAAAGATACGGTGCATATTTTGATAGAGCAAACCAGGAGATAGAGGAGCAGGGAAAGGCGTTCTTGCAGATCCTTTATAATGATATGAGTAAAAGATAGGATTGTTAGATATATTAAATAGAAAGAGCCGACATCGATTTTTAATCTATGCCGGCTCTTTTCATCTTTAATAGACATGATTCAAGTTGAATAACAGAACAATCTTTCATAATAACATTTTTATTATTGTCAAGAAGATATATTGTTGGGATTGCTTCGAGAAGATAAAGTCCTGATTGCTCAATGTAGTTTCTACTGTCCCACCCATGAATCCATTGAGGTGTATCGGATGCAAAACTTATCCATTTTTCATATTCTTTTTCAAGATAAACGGCAAATATCTTAAGCTTTTCGCGACTTATCATGTCTGTTAGCACTAAACTCTTATTTAGCGAATTTGTAATTCCGTGACAAGATTCACAGTCAGGATTATAGAAAAACAGAACCGTATAATCGGCCTCCACTTCATGAAGAAAGAATGGATCTCCCTGAGGTGTTCTGGTTTCAAAATCATTGGCAGTTCTTCCTTTTGCGTTAAGTCGCAATGTGTGAAGTTTATTGCTATAGTTCTTTTTATCAGTTTCAGAGACTATCGGTGAGTTTATTACTGTTTCATATATTGTTTCCGCTATATAACTGTTTCTGTATGGCGAGTTAGGATAATTGTATAATAAATCAAGCATATTGGCTATAGTTGCTAATGCATCTTTATCTACAGCAGATTCTTTAAAAAGATTTATCACCGACAATTTTTGTGTTGCACTATCACTTTGAGCCATCAGAGGCAGATAATCTCTAAGCATATTTCTGAATTGTGGATTCTCTTTGGGATTGCCAGAGAATTGAAAACCACACCAATATTCGGCTACGCAATTCTCTGCTTTTACAGAAAACCCGATTAAGCAACACAAAAAAATAAATAGTCGGATGAATCTTTTCATGACAATTGTTTATTGAACAATAAGCTTTCTTGTTTCTTTGGTTTTACCTTCAGATTCAATACTGCAAACATATATGCCGGCAGCCATCTCTTCTATATCAATTTTATTTTCAGAAGAAGTGAATCTTGCTTCTTTTACAAGAGATCCTGAAAGATTGTAAATTCTCAAAATGCCATTATCTGTATCTGCTCCGCTTATAAGAATATATGAAGTTGCCGGATTTGGATATATAGCAAGTTTTAGCGATTCTTCTTTATTTATTGAAGTAGGGACATTTCCGTTTTTTTTGATACATCTTATGTTTTGCCCTTCGCTATGGTGACTTGATGAAAGATATAGAAGAGAACTATTATACTCCATATTATCAGTGCTATAATCCCCCTTATCAGATGGCTGTATTCTGTTAGTTATAACCATAGACATACGACCATTGTATCCCGGTTTTACACGCATCTGCTCTTTACACCATATTCGTGCTGTCTCATGCATCTGAATATATTCTATTGTTTTAAAATTAGACGCATTATAACGATTTCTAAACCCTGTAGGCATTATATTAAATTCCACTTCATCCGTACCTCCAAGGTTATAATCCCATAAATCTTTTGATTTTAATTTATTGGCAACATTTTCAAATGTTGAGTTTTTATTGAAGTCACCGTTTGAATCAAGGTAATTACCTTCAGCATATTTGGTATCCATAATAAAATCGACCAATTCAAGAAAATCTTTATATGAAGGAACTTCCCACCCTTCAGGACAAATACCGGCTTCTACTTCAGTTACGTCATGATTATATAGACGTCCGTAAATTTTAGTAAGTTCAGGATTATTATTAAACTGCATTGTTCTACCTATGTATTCTACATACTCCGGTACAGATCCGGTATTATTATCATCGAGATTACCATTAATTATTTCACTTCCGTCACTGTAATGAGAAACTTTTAGATTCTCTATCATCCATTCTGTGCCGGCATAAACTTTCGTTTTATAAGTATTACCGTCTATATCTTTAACAGTTCCTGTTTGTGCAGATATTCCAAGAGTAGCTCCAAGAGTTAAGAGAGTAAAAAATTGTCTCATGTTTTTAATAATTTATTTGTTTGAATAATATTGTCATATAAGAAAATAGATTGGAAATTTCAGTTCTTAATTCTCTTTATTTTGTACTATAAAAAATTGTTTATCTGTTTAAAAGTATTCATCATCATTATTTTAGCACATGTAGTCTATTTAATCTTATGATATAATGTGAATTATGTAACGTTATTTTTTACCGGATAACGAGTATTAAAAAAAATCTTTATTTGTTTACTAGATAACGCTATCCTCAAAAAAACTTCTTCAAAATTGATATTTACTCTTTTTAATTTGTCAATAATGAGAAGTTCTATATTATTCCATGCATCAAGAAATGTGCCATAATTCTTAATTGATTAAGAATAAATAGATTGCTCGATTGATAGATTATTAATATTGAACATTTATGTGTTAAAATGTTAATTGAGCTACATTTTTGTAGGATTAGGGTTCTATATACTTCAAGTATTAACAAAGAATGAAAACAAATTGTATTAATAATGAATGAATCAAATCATATAAGATTTAAATAAAATCCTACAATAAAGTAAGATTTATGATATTCAATTACTACTTTGTATATCTCTTGTAATTAGTAGGCTTGGTTAAGTTGCGTGATATCAGTGTGTTAAATGTAAAAGTGATTTTTGGAACGTTATTTGGATTTAGGATAACAGTATTTACATATCAGAAAATGTCCATAATCAGTAATACACAGATTATTCACTGTAACATTATATCACTTATGAAAAATAAAGTTTCCCTTTTATTCCTTTTACTTCTTGGTTGTGCACCAATATCTGACCGGAATGATTTTTTTACAGAACAGATTCCTTCGACAGGTATTCTTGAGACAAAACCTCAGAATTACCCTGCCGGGTATGCCGTAGATTTTGAAACAGATTCGATAGTGTCGCTTGATGAATATCCGGATTTTGAATATGATATGAAGATGCTTGCATGGCGAATAATGGATGAAAAGACAGGGTCGTATGGGGGCAGGCCGGTAATCTTTTTATGGGGAGATGAAACAAAAGATAGAAAAGCTAAGGCTCTTAATGTGTCAGAGTATGCAGGTATCGGTCTTGGAGCAGAAGGATTTGTTGAATTTAAAGAGGTGACTCTTGCTATGCAGAGTGCATTGCAGGCAGATGGAGTATTTCCAATGGATCCGAATAATGAAGAACTTTATCCATGGAAAGATGGATATATCATTTTGGATGAGGCTGAACTTTTAGAAGCATATCAAGTGCTTGTTATAGGAGATAAAGGTGTGCGTTTGCCGGAAAGCAGTTCTCCTGTTTGGCTTATAAAGACAGCTGAGGGCAATTTTTTTAAGTGGCAACATATAGAGCGACAGGGTGGTGGACATGTGCCAATAAGATGGTACCGATTTAAAGGTTACGAGATAAACTAAATTAATTATTCCTTTTTCGCTGATATGCCGGGTTTTTACAAAAGTTTATAAGGTTAACAAATTAATCAATTAATCAATGAGGTTCATTTTTATCATATTATCCGTATTTATCATTTCAACTACTTCGTTTTCAATGTCATTGTCTGATGTTGAGAAAGAGTCGGATTCTTTATTCAATAGAAAACTTGATGAGGTTATGGTTTCAGCTTTACGTGCCGAATCTCTTCGAATGATAAATTCTATAACGTTACGAGCAACTGATATAGAGGAGGTGAATACAGAAAATTTTATTAATGTGGTAGAGCAATTGCCCGGAATAATGAAGATTCATGAAGCAACTTTTCCTTTATTAATAAGAGGAATGTACGGTAGTCGGATTCATGTTGAAAAGAATGGAATAATAAAGACTGGTATAACTCAGTCAGGTTATTCTCTTGAAGATATAAATCCCGGAGATGTTTCGGAGGTACGACTTATCCATGGAAGTAGAAATATTCTTTATGGCAGTGGTAGTATAGGGGGAGTTTTGCTTATAAATGAGAAAGCTGAGTTCAATAAAAAAGGTTTTCGCGCACGTCTTAAAAGTTCTTATGCAACAAACAATAATGAAAATTCTTATAATCTGCGACTTGGATATACGGGTTTAAGAGATCTGATTAATATAACCGGACGATATACTAAAGCATCTGATCTACATTATTCAGATAGGGAAAAGGCCACAAATTCATCTTATGAATATAAAAATCTTTCTTCTAAATATGTGCGTTTAATTCCGTCATTAAATATGACAGTGGATTGGGATAATTCCTATTATAGCGGTAAACGGGATAAGCCTTTGGGTTTTCAGAATAATCCGTATGACTTCAGATCTTTTAATGACAAGTATAATTTTGAAACTTCTCTCAAAATAAAAGTTGATGGTGCCAATTCTGTGTTTAATTGCAATGTTTGGTATAATACTTTAAATACGGATCAGAGTCAGGATCAATATAATGCAGGAACAAAACAACTTGCTTTTAGGGAGCTTAGACAATCATTTAAAAATAGTGCGGGAGCACGAGCTGATATGACTCTTAATTTGAGTAAAGACTGGTCTGGACAAATTGGTGCAGATATTTTCTATGATGAATTGCATCAAGACAAAGAGTATCATGATATAATACGTGATACTAAAAGTGCCTATAAAGATTTTTCAGTTCAAAGTCAGAATCTTTATGGTCTATATCTGTTTTCGGAATATAATAAAGATAGACATAAAGTAGGAATGAGTCTTCGAGGTGATATTGGAAGAATTCATAAAGACAGTATAACGTCTGATCTGTATAAAAATATTACAGGGGGGATAGACTGGGACTTTAGTATAAGAAAATATCTAATAAGTCGAATTAGTGTAAGTCGTCATTTTCGTTTCCCAATACCAATGGAGGCAGTAGGTATATTTTATGGAGGAAGAGGAACATTTGTCGGGAACCCTGATATTAATCCAGAGACATCATATAATATAGAGTATAAATTATCTTATTCCGGACGATATATGATTATGACAGCTAATATCTGGAGTTCATTATTTTTTGACAGAATAAATGAAAAGGAGATTTTTACCAATAAATACACATTTGTCAATATCGATAAAGCACGCCTTTACGGATTTGAGGGTTCTTTGAATCTTTTTTGTGGCAAAGTACAATCTACGGGAAAAGCAGATTTGCTAATAACTGCTCATTATGCTTATGGAGATGATGTGAGTAATGATGGGTTTTTCTCAAAAGGAACTTATCTTGAGGGTATTCCTCCTGGAAGGATTAGTTCAAGGCTAAAATATACATTAGGAATTAAATCCGTAGAAACATATATATCAGCTCGTTTCAGCTATATAGCTTCATATGACAGACTTCCGCAAGAAGCAGTAACTAATACGTGGGGACAAAATGCAAGAGATGCATATCCTCTTTGGGATGCGGGAGCAGGATTAAAATTCAGAAAAATTTTAAATGGTATTAATCTGGATTTTGCTGTTAATAATATGCTTGACAAATGTTATCAACCTTATGGTGGATATTTGAAAGGGATGGGAAGAAATTTTAAAACGACTTTATCATTTAATTTCTAACTTTTCATAAACTAATTTCTCCGTTTTATGGAATAGTATATCTCTGATCAACTTTTGATCAAAAGCTGTGTCATTTATAATAAAACTGCACCACGAAAGTCATTCTTTAACTTCTGTGGTGCAGTTCTTATTTTTAGATTAAAATGTTACTTTCAATTTTTCTCCCGCATCTTTTACGATAGATTTGTAATATTCTTCTGAATATCCGGGGAAATGAGGATAAGCAGGTATTCCTTCCGGAGTACGAAGAAATTGTCCGTTTTCCTCTTTCTTAATATTTCCGTCAAGGAACTTAACCATAAGGTATTCTCCAAGTTTCTTCCATTCAGATGTAGAATTTTGAGCTTCATTTACCGAATAAATATTAAGGAAGTTCAGAGCGCTCTGAGGATCTTTCTTATAAAGTTCAAGGGCAACGTTTTCTATTGATGGTTGAAGAGTGCTGAATTTATCTTCAAGTGAGTTTTGTACTTTTCTGATATCACCTATCATCGGCTCATAACGAGCATAGGCCTGATTTGCTACCCAGTTGTGAATCCAGAATGCTGAGGTCCAAGAGAAATTGTACATATCACCATTGCCAACTTTATAACATTCCGGTATTTCAGTTATCGAACAATACATAGGAGTGTAAACACATGTGTTTGCATCGTCCACACCAAACCAAAGAACACCCCCAATTGCATCCGGAAGATAACTACGCATCTGAGAAACAAGTGTGAATCCTGTCTGTTGTGTAGCAATAGCTCTTTCATTTGTATATTTACAACCCTCCACGTTGAAAGTCATAGGGCGGAATCTGTAAGGTGATTTGAAAGGACCAGCCCCAATATCTTGTGTCATATCAAAAGGTGTATCTTCAAAATGATCACGCATCATATCCTGTACATCTCTTGTCGAAAGAAGTTTGTCAGGTTTAATATATAATGGAAGAGGTTTTTTAGATTCTCCGGCAAGATAAGGCAGATATTTATCCATACCTTTTGAGTATTTATTAAAGAACGACCATACACGAGCATCACAGCCACGAAGAGCGCTAAAATCAACAGGAGCATATGCACTTGAAAAACTAAAGTCTTTGTCTTTTCCCGAGAAATAACCTTTTTCCCTTGCAAATGAGATAACGTCATGAGAATATAAACAGTTTTCCTTATCTTTTTGGTCGAATGTATGAATTCTTGAGTGGTTGGCATGAGCGGAAATACAATCGTCAGGTATTCTGACAGCAACCCATACGGCACCTTTATTACCTACTCCTTTTCCTATCATTTCCATCACCCATACTTCATTTGGATCGGCTATTGAAAATGATTCACCACTACTATAATAGCCATGTTGAGCAACAAGATCTGTCATTGTTTTTATAGCTTCGCGGGCATTTTTTGCTCTTTGAAGAGTAATATATATAAGAGAACCGTAGTCTATTATTCCTGTAGAGTCAGAAAGTTCCTCTCTTCCTCCCCATGTAGATTCTGTTATTGAAAGCTGAAACTCATTCATATTCCCAACAACATTGTAAGTTTGTTCAACTTGAGGAATTTGACCCAGATATTTATTAGTGTCCCATTCATATACATCAAGCATAGTTCCGGCGGGATATTTTTTTGCAGGCCAATGGTAAAGTTCTCCATAAAGAACATGAGAATCAGCGGCATAAGTTATAAATGTAGAGCCGTCGGTTGATGCTTTTTTGCCTACAAGCAATGAAGTGCATGCTTCAGCATCATTAGTCATACTTATCAGTGAAATTGATAAAGCTGTTAATGTGATAATTTTTTTCATATTGAAGTGTTTGATTAATACACCGTAGTATATCAAGTTAAGATTCCGGTATAGGTTAAAAGCCGGAAACTAATTTTATAATGTAACAAATAGCCAAATTGATAATTATTGTAATGATACTATTACCAATAGAAAGAGCGTTCGTCAACTCTCTCATTACCACAATTATCAATTACGGTCATCTTCATTGTGTGGTTTTTATTTCGTTTAACTCTTTTTTTATCGATTTTATAGGAAATATATCCCACTTTTTCATCAAATTCAAAAAGAGCAAACTCTCCATCTATTTCTCCTTTCCAGGACTTAACCCCTGAAAGATTATCTGAAATTCTGTATCTTACATGTCCTGATCTACCCCATGAAGTTGACCCCAAAGGGCTAACAACAGGAGGAATAGTATCAGCTACTGCATAAAATTCACCTAAACTTCTCACTTTAGCTATAAGTTGTCCGTCTATGTAAGCAGTACTATGGTAAACCGGATTTCCATATCTGTTTGTAGCAATAAAATATTTGCTTTTATCTTTAAGATTATCCTTTTTTAAAGGGATCGTTATTTCACAAAATGTATGTATTGGAACATCAGGAGTATGAACATGATGTATATCAGAGTTCCATTTTTCAGATGGAACTGTTCTATATTTAATATCCAGATCTGTATAAAGAGCTCCTTTGGGAATATTGAACCAGAAATTATCTTTTGTAATGATATTTGTAGTATCATGTTTACAGAAAAATGGACCGTTTTCTTTTTTCTTTTTCAATTCTGTTTTTTTTCCTGTAATCTGAAAAGGCAAAACGGTTGTATTTCCATGATTATCAGCTAGCTCAAGTCTGAAATTATAAGTTTTCTCTTCGTTAATAATTATTTTCCCGTCATTTATCATTTTTCCGTAACTGTCAAGATGATTTCCGGGATCACGAAATAACTTAGTAACCATAGATCGTTTGTTATACCAATCTTTATAATCAATGAAAGAGTTCAGGTATCTTGTTTTTGCAAAACTGAATCGATCTTGGCGAATTGAAAATATTAATGTATCGTTTTGAAAAAGACGTATATATTTTACACCGAAAGTATTGTAAACACTATCCATTCGATCAGTGGCTTTAATTCCAAGCCCAATCTCTCCCCACGCTGAAATTGGTGATTTTAGGGCAAAAGTTCCATCCTGTTTTTTAATTGGATTTGTAGAGTAGGAATTTGTAGAGGAGTTATTTATAGTCCCTTCTAATGGATAAAATCTTATCATACGTAGCACGGGCTTAGTGGTATCTTTAATTTTATCTACAAAAAAGGGAAGAGGATCGAGAACATCTTCAGTCTTGGTGTCTCTTATTTCAAAATGTAGATGAGGACCCTGAGAGCTACCCGAGTTACCGCTAAGAGCTATAACCTCACCTCGTTTGACAGGTAAAACTCCTTGAGGTATCTGAGTGTCGACAACGAAAGTTTCATTGCTATATTGATAATCCTCAGTGTATTTTGCTATTTTTTCTGAGAATTTATCAAGATGAGCATATACCGTGGTAAGACCGTTGTAATGTGAGATATAAAGACATCTACCATAACCGCGAGGTGAAACAACGATTCGAGAAACCCATCCGTCATCAAAATTGTATATAGGGTGACCGATCGTACCTTTAGTTTTGAAATCTATTCCTGAATGGAAATGATTGGATCTTAATTCTCCAAAGTTACCGGCAAGAAGAGGTTCTAATATTACCGGAATTTGATAGGAACGTGGGGGTATATTTTTGGCAAAGCTAACAACTGACTGAATAAATAAAACAACTAAAAATAAACAACGATATCTCATTTCTTAAATCCTCAAAATTGAACTACTAATATACAATTTTTATAAAAAGGATTTAAGCATAATTTGCATCATTAATCATTTTGAATATTTATTAAAGAATAATCTTATGAAAAAATGAATTTAGGAAGTTTGCTACATGATTTATTCAGTCAATTGCATCTTTATTTCTAAAGATTATGACTTCTTTAAAGTTTTAAGATTCAAAAAATATAAAGGAAATATCAATTAAGATTATGAGATCTATATATTGATATAAACCAATATTTGATATACTTTTTTCTATCTAAAAATAGAAGATTCACTTTTAAAATATTTGTAATTTAAGTCCGAATGATAAACCAAGATAATCTTTAGGAGATAGATATTTGTTAGTTACAGCACTAATCATATAAAGATCACATGTCCCAACTTCATAGAAAACACTTATTGATTTGTGTATACTTTTATCTCCGTCAAGATCAAAATTGAAACGTTGCCCTAAAGCAAGATGAAATCTTATTCTTGTTGAAAACTTATAATAATTTTCGGGATAACGCTCCGGTTCTTTTTTCCAAAACCGGTTATCAAGAATAGAATTAATATATAGTCCTGTTGTAAGAGGGTTGAAAGATATTCTATTGTCTTTTATGTTGATTGTAAAGGGAATATAATTTTCACGGATTGTAAATGTTAGTTTAGCCCTTCTGTCATCATACTTAGGAATAAAACCTAACATAATTTCTGTTTCCATCTTGTTATTACAATAATCCCAACCTGTACCCAAAGAAACAAGCCCTATAGAACCGTACATTTGAATCTTTTGATAAGAAGGAATAAGTTTTACCCAAAAAGATTCATATTTGTCAAGATGCTTTTCGTATTTGTTTTTATGAATTTTCTGATCGTATATCTGATCTGTTTTGATATAAAATGTATTGTTATAAACCAATGTATCAGGGGTACGATTTATAACCAATGAATCAGATATTATTAAATTCCCACCTAATTCAGCTGATTTAATTTCTGAAACAAATAAAAAAATAAATAGAATGAATAGAAGTTGCTTTATATGATTCCAAAAATATTGTTTCATTTTTATCTTATTTGTTTTTTAATTGATTGACAAATAAATTAATATCGACTTTGTTTTTAAAAAATTACCAGTTCACAGTCATATCCGTCAGGAGTAAGTGTGAAAACATAAAAACTTCTTTTCTTGGCTGAATCACAACAATAATATAGAATACCGTCATTAAAAATATCAGATATTTTTCTGTTGTGGGCATGAGCATGCATACAGAAAGCAAGATTTGGAAAATTAGTTATGTAGGAATGAAAGATGTTTGCAACATTATTGTTGAATTGATCACCGAAAGGTTCTGCGTGCATAGCAACAATCGTTCTTGATATATTTTCTCCACACAACTCTAATTCATTTTTTATAAATTGAAAATCAGGGACATAGGTCGAGTAATCGAATTCTATTGCGTTGGTATTAAGACATATAAATCTTGTATTGCCGGCTGTAAAAGAAAAGTTTACATCGCCATACATAGTTTTATATGTATTATATCCGTTACCGATGATATCATGATTACCTATGATATTTACGTATGGTACATTAAGATTCTGCATTATTTTGTCGATAAGCTCAAATTCCATTGTCATTCCGAAGTCAGATATATCTCCACCACACATTACAAAATCGATATTTTTCAAACTATTTATACGTTTTACCATATCGTTGGTATCGTCATACCAACGTTGAAAATCTCCTGTCCAAACATAACGTATAGTGTCTTTTGCAAGACATTTTTCTTCTATCTCTCTAATGCTATTTTCATTTATATTCCTTCTGCCTGTAACTTTACAATCATATGGATGTACATCTAAAATATCGCATGAATGAAACATTATGATTGTCAGAAAAAAAAGTATATGTTTTATTTTTTTCATATGGTAGGATTATAAAAAAAGGGATACATAATATGTACCCCTTTTATGATTTTCTGTTTAATATTTCTGTTTAATCTATTATACAAGAGCATCAAGAGGCTCAGCTCCGATAAATGAACGGAGCTTATTACGCATAATGGCGTTTTGAGTAAATAAATCATGTTCAGGGTTTTTGCCCATCTCATGCATTGGACTTTTGAAATAAAAAGATAACCAAGTTTGAATACCATAAGAACCGCATCTTTGTGCAAGATCTGTAAATAACACAAGATCAAGACAAAGTGGAGCAGCAAGAATTGAGTCACGACATAGAAAATCAACTTTAAGCTGCATAGGATATCCCATCCAACCAAAAAGATCTATATTATCCCATCCTTCTTTATTGTCTTTACGAGGAGGATAGTAGTTGATTCTTACTTTATGATAAATGTCTCCGTATAATTCCGGATATTTTTTAGGTTCAAGAATGGTATCAATAACAGAAAGTTTACTTACTTCTTTAGTTTTAAATGAATCCGGATCGTCAAGAACTTCACCATCTCTATTTCCTAAGATATTTGTAGAAAACCATCCGTTAAGACCAAGCATTCTTGTTTTCAACATTGGAGAAAGTACAGTTTTCATCATAGTTTGTCCAGTCTTAAAGTCTTTTCCGCAAATTGCTACTTTGTTTTTTAAGGAAAAATCAATAAGTGCAGGCATATCTACTGTTAAAGCAGGGGCTCCATTAATAAATGGAATACCTTCATTTATAGCTGCATAAGCATAACACATACTTGGAGCAATTTCAGGAGAATTTTCTTTCATTGCTTTTTCAAGAGATGCAATATCCATATGTACTTCACTCATAGGTACATATATTTCAGTACTTGCAGCCCAAAGAATTACAATTCTATCAAGATTATTTTCCTTTTTGAAGCTTCTGATATCTTCAATTATAAGCTGAACCAATTCCCATTTGTTGGTTGTACCTTTTACATGAGTACCATTAAGACGTTTTACAAATTCCTGATCAAAGGCTCCGGGCATAGGCTTAATAGCTTTTGCTTCATCTGCTACTTTTTCAATATCTTCTTTTGAAAGAACTTCTGCATGAATAGCAGCTTCATATACTGATTCAGGGAAGATGTCCCAACCTCCGAATACAAGATCATTAAGAGAAGTTATAGGAATGATATCTTTTATTTTAGGTTCTGTTATTTCAGATCCTTTTTTTATTGAGATTTCAGATAATTGAGAGATTGAACCGATTGGTTTAGAATAACCTTTACGAACGCTTAATGACCCGATTACAAAAGTTGAGGCAACTGCGCCACCTAACCCAACTATTAATACACCAAGTTTATCAGAGGCGTTTCCATTAGCACTTATATTTTCCATAATTATATAGGATAATAATATATTTAATTCATTAATTATTAATAATTATCTTTTCGAAGCATAAAATTATTCCTTTTATTCAGAATAATTAAATAAGTAAAAAATAAAATAGAGTAAATAAATAAAAGTCATGAAATTATTTATGAAATACATGATTTAATCTATGAACTTTTTTTTGACTCTTATACTGAATTTTACAGCTATTTATTTATATAATTGGGTGATTAATTGAAAAGTAGAATATAGAACAATCTTTCCGTCATTTAAACATTTGTTTATGAAAAAAAATATGTGATTTTTGCACACTTAAATCATTTCAAATGTTTAAAAGGATAAATTTTGTTTTTCTGTTAATCGTATTTGTAAGTTCATTGTGTTATTCCAACCAAAATGGACCATATATAAAAATAAGCGGAGTTGTCAAAGATAAATCTACCAAAGAGGTCATTGACAATGCATCTGTGATAATTTATGGTACAACTCAAGGAGAGACGACTAATATGCTTGGAGAATTTACACTTAATGTAAAATATGGAGATATTATCTCTGTTTCTTTTTTAGGATATAAGACTAAGACGCTATTTGTTGATAAAGATATTCCATCGAAAGTTGTTTTTGAACTTGAAAATGAAGATTATGCATTAAACGAAGTGGTGATAAAACCTAAAAGAGAGAGGTATAAAAGAAAAAATAATCCGGCTGTTGAATTTGCTGAAAATATTATTGCTCGCAAGAAGCAAGGCATACCTTATGACAAGGATTTCTATTCATATCAGAAATATGAGAAAATGACATTTTCTCTTAACAATTTTGATTCAATTCGTTTAAATAAGAAATTCTATCGAAAATTCAATTTTCTAAAAGATTATATTGAAACATCAGAGGTTACAAATAAACCTGTTCTTACTGTATCAACCCGTGAGTCTATAGAAAATAATTATTATAGTAAGGAAAAGGATCTAAAGAAGACATATGTAGATGCATATAAAAGAGATGGTCTTGATGAAATGATTCCGGAGGATAATATGAATGCAATTTTAGGAGAATTCATGGGAGAGATTGATATTTTTCAAAATGAGATTCTTTTGCTTACAAATAAATTCATAAGTCCATTATCTAATATCGCACCCTCTTTCTATAAATTTTATCTTCTTGATACAGTATATATTGATGGTGTTAAACATCAGGATCTTGGATTTGTACCTCAAAATAGTGAGTCTTTTGGCTTTACAGGACATCTTTATGTAACATTGGATTCTACTTATTTTATAACTAAAGTAGTTCTCAATACTGCTCAAGATATTAATCTGAATTTTGTAAATACATTGATTATAAATCAGGAATTTACCAGATCTGAAGATTCTATCAGATTGAAAATGAAAGATGATATAATCGCGGAATTTAGTGTGTTCAAAAATGTTGAAGGATTATTATGCAAAAAGCAAACAAGTTACAGTAATCATCGATTCGATAAACCTGAAGATATGGCAATTTTCAACCAATCTAAAGATGTGATTGTGAATCCTGAAGCAAGATTCCGCACTGAGGATTATTGGAGAAGAGAAAGACATTTAGAGATTAATGAAAAAGAAAATTCAGTAAGCAATCTTCTTACTGAATTAAGAAGCATTCCTATTTTTTATTATACGGAGAAGGGGATATCATGGATTGTTGACGGATATATACCGACAGCTAATGACTCAAGTAAGTTTGATATAGGACCTATAAATACAATGTATAGTTATAATACATTTGAGGGTAATCGTATAAGAGTAGGAGGATTTACAACTGCCAATATGAGTCCGCATTGGTTTTTTAGGGGATACGGTGCCTATGGAACTAAAGATGAGAAATTTAAATATTCAGGAGAGGTTGAATATTCTTTCCTTAAAAAGAATACTCATTCAAATGAATTTCCGGTTCATTCGATAAAAGCTTTATATAAATATGATATTGATCAACTTGGTCAATCTTACATGACTAATGCTGATAATATTGTTTTGTCACTTAAACGTAAATCAGACAATCGTGTGACTTATCTTAGAAATGCAGAGATTGTATATAGGAGAGAACATTTGTCAGGATTATCATATATTTTAGCAGCTCGTTATCAGACAAATTATTCAACTTATTGTGTGCCTTTTGATCGATTAAATAAAAATGGAGAAAAAGAGTTTGTCCCTCATTATAATATGGCAATGGCTGAGCTTAAATTGAGATATGCTCCAAAGGAGAGGTATTATCAAATGAAAGCAAGAAGGATAAATCTGGCACCAACGGTCCCTATTTTTACTCTTTCTCATATTTATGGGCAAAAGGATGTTTTGGGTTCTGACTTCTCTATAAATCGAACTAATTTCACTTTCGATAAAAGACAATGGTTATCCTTTATGGGATATATGGATATGCAATTACAAGCAAGTAAAATATGGAATAAAGCACCTTTTCCAATGCTTGCAATAATGAATGCCAATCTTTCTTATACAATTCAGCCGGGAACATATTCTTTATTGAATCCTGTTGAGTTTATTAATGATGAATATATTTCTTGGGATATTTCTTATTTTCCTAATGGGTTAATATTTAATAGAATACCTTTCTTGAAACTACTTAAGTGGAGAGAAGTAACCACTTTTAAGGGATTTATTGGAGCCCTTTCGGATAAAAATATTCCTAATGCCGATAATGGTCTTTTTGTTTTTCCTGAAGAATCTTTTAAAATGGGAAAGAAGCCATATATGGAGTGTTCGGTAGGTATTGAAAATATATTCAAACTCTTAAGAGTTGATTATGTTTGGCGTCTTTCTTATCTTAATCATCCCAATATTGATAAAAGCGGTGTACGAGTTTCAATGCATATTACTTTCTAAAATATTTCTTATATGTCTTAGAATGCAATAAAAATAATATTGTTAATCACTAATTTCTTAAATAAAACAACACCACATTTATTATTCTGATATGAATATTAAAAGAGGTGTTGTTGTTATATGAAGAAAATAATCTTAGATATTAATATTTATCACAGTTAATATAAGTTGTCTGTGTTGATTTTTTAATCTATTCTGTAAAGTACTATTTGCAATATTTATTTATTGAAAATATTATTATCATTTAAGAAATCCCTGTTGTTTTAATACTTCTATAAATTCTGTAGAGAAAAACTCATTGTTTTTTCTGGGATATCTTATATCTGTGAATACTTGAGCAAGAGTAGTTTTTCCATTCTCCTCAATAAATTTAATATTTTCTTGTAGTGATTCTTTATGTTGATACAATTCATCAATCATTTCCGAAGAATAATCAATATACTTCTCATTATGAACGAATGCTTTATTTATAAGTTTATCTTGTTGTGAAGGTATTGATTCTGGATAACCTAATGTAATTGTTATAATAGGTACCACAAGTTGCGGAAGAGATAGTGTTTCTATTATTTTACCTGCATTGTATGTTGTTGTACCAAGATAACATGTTCCTAAGCCAACCGACTCTGCACAATCGCAAAATGTTTCGGCAAAACACATTGCATCAAGTAATGCTGCTATAAATGATTGAAAATTATCATAACAGGGATCAGCATCTCTTTCTTTACACCATATCGAAAAACGGTTAAAATCTGCACAAATAGTTAAAACGACTGGAGCTTTTGTTACCATTGGTTGATTGAAATGTAAAGGTGCTAAAGCCTTTTTATTTTCTTCATCGCGTGTAACTATTACACTGTAAAGCTGCATATTTCCCGTAGTCGGAGCTTTAGCTGCAGCCTCAAAAAGCTCATTTAATAGAGAATCACTGATATTTTCAGATTTATATGATCTGATTGTTCTTCTGTTTTTTACTGATTCAAACATATTGTTTCTTATTTATCCTTATTCATTTTACTAAATACGTATCAATTCTAATATTGATAATAATATATTCAGCCTCTAAATTTAAAATATTATTTTTTATAATATATGATTTGGATAAAGTATATATTCTGTGATTATTAATCTATATAAATTAATTTTTATTCGGATTAAAACCCAAAATCAGATTCTTAAAGTTCAGTTTCAATGACATATATAGTATAATACAATCTATTATTTTAATCATATAATTATTACGACAAACAGTCTCATCCTATAAATATCAATTAAAAATAGATCTCAGTTTATATATAAAAAGTCGGTTATTAATATAATCTATAAATGTTTATAGCCAACATTCTTTAGATATATTAATAACCGACTCTTTATTATTTCTTGAAGAAGAAAATTACTGTCTTAGTAATTCTTCTATTTCATCCATATTGCTTTTAAATGATTTATCAATATCTAATAATCCATTGATGTTTTTAAGAGCATGAAGAACAGTAGCGTGATCTCTTTTTCCTATCATATCACCAATTCTTGATAAAGAAAAATCTGTATATTTTTTTGAAAGATACATCGAAACTTGTCTTGCAAGAACAATCTCTCTTTTTCTTGATTTAGAGTGAATCTGTTTATTTTCAATATTGAAATATTTACAAACAGTTTCCTGAATTGATTCAACAGAAATTTGTTTTTTCTCAACATGAATATTCTTACTTAAAACTCTTTCTGCCAAATCTATGCTGATTTCTCTATTGAAAATCGTCGAATGAGCCATTAAGGAGATTATTACACCTTCAAGATCTCGAACATTTTCTGTTACATTACGAGCAATATAATCAACAACTTCCTTTTTAATAGAAAGACCATCATGTCTGATTTTATTTGTAAGAATAGATTTTCTTAAATCATAATCAGGTCGCTCAAGTTCTGCTGTTAATCCCCATTTAAACCTTGTCAAAAGACGAGGAACCATACCATCAAGAGAAACAGGAGGTCTATCAGAAGTCATGACAAGTTGCTTTCTGTTTTGATGCAAATGGTTGAAGATATGGAAAAACGTATTTTGAGTTTGAGTTTTTCCTGCAAACTCCTGTATATCGTCAATCAACAGTATATCGATGCTTTGATAGAAATTTATAAAATCATTAACGGTATTTGTTCTTACAGCATCAGTGTATTGTACCTGAAACTGATGAGCTGTAACATAAAGTACTCGTTTATCAGGTTGTTGCTCCTTAATTTGAATACCTATAGCATGAGCAAGATGAGTTTTACCAACACCTGATTCACCATAAAGGAAAAGTGGATTAAAGGCAGTAGTTCCTGGATTTTGAGCAATAGTTTCACCAGCTGTTCTTGCTAGTTTATTACTAGTGCTGCAAAAATAATTTTCGAAATTATAGTTTGGATTCAGCTGAGAATCAATGTCTGCTTGCTCTTTTGCTTTTACCGGAACTTGAGTAAAAGGTGAAGGTCTAAAATCCTTTTTCTCCGCAACAATTGATTTCTTTGATGTTTCAATCTCAATTGTAGATTTTGGTTGATCTTGATTTTTGTTGACTACAACAACTTTATACATAAGCTGGGTCCCTTCGCCGAAAACTCTAAAAAGAGTTTTACGAAGCAGATTCACATACTTTTCTTCTAGATACTCATAGAAGAACGGAGTAGGTACCTGTATTGTTAGGACTTTATTTTTAAAGGATAAAGGTTGTATTGGAGTAAACCACGTTTTAAATGCGGCTTCCTGAACATTGTCTTTTATTATATCAAGACATTTATCCCATAAAGTTGTAAAATCAGAATTCATTTTTTGTAACACCAAATTTTTCAAGACTTGTAATTGAACGGACAAAAGTGGGCATTTATTTCTTTAAAAAAAAATGGCAAATCATTTGCATTTTTCCATTATGAAATAATGTATTGAAAATCAAAACGCTTTATTAAATCCGCTAGAATGACAAGGTTTAATTATTAATAAACATAACTGTCATAGTATCAGTATTGTATCAAATTTTCGATTTAACTAATATGTTAAATGAAGTTAGTTTTATTTACGCAATATGCTGCAATTCAAACACTTAATAAGCAATGAAAAAACTTATTTTTCAGAAATAAATTTATTTCTATTCTAAATTAAAAGTGAAGAATAATGTGTGTAATTCACCTCGAATTATTCATCAAAAAACTTTACAATGTTAACAATAAAATTGTAAATGCATTAGTCATTTTTATATATTGTATAACATTAAAAAAGAAAGAAAAAAAAACAAAAAACAGATTGATTTATGACAAAAAATTATATAGTTATCATATTTCTTTTGTCATTTATTTTTTTCCAAATACAGAGAAATGAACATATCGTTTAGGATTTTTCTTCAAATCAATCATAAGTGAATCTATATGTGAAACTGTACTATTCAAATTGTTATATAAAGAAGGATTTTTTAATAGCAATCCTATAGTTCCATTTTCAGAACTTATATCATTAGCAATTTTGTTAACATTATTAAGTGTGTTATTTACAGAAAGGTAAAGCTCTTCAAAATTGATTTTATTTACATCTTCGCTTATTTTTGCAAAATTATCGGTAGTAGCTTTTAGGTTTGATGCAATCTGAGGAATATCATTCTTCATCAATCTCGCAAGTGACTCTGAACTTTTTTCAAGGTTTAAAGCTAATCCGTTAATGCTAATCATTGTTTCTTTGATTTTGGCTTCCTCCAATATCATATTAAGATTGGTTATTATAGAATCAATTTTTGGTAACATCTGGTCAATCTTAGGAAGCATCTTATCTGTTATATCATCCATCAGTCCAGACCCTATTAGGCCTTCAATTGTATCTCCTACTTTATAATAAGTGCTAACATGGTTATTTAATTTAATAGCGAAAGATGATGTTCCCATTAAATCTGTTTCCATTTCAAACTTTGACCCGGTAGGAATTTTAAGTTCTTTATCTACACTTATCTCTACCAGTATATTTCCGGGTTTATTGTAATTATATGATATTTCACGGATAAGTCCAACTTTGAAACCATCAATAGTTACAGGAGCAGAATTTGCAAGACCCTGGACATTTTTCATTTCTATAAAATAATAATTGTCAGGCTTAAATATATTTACACCTTTGAGGTAGTTAACTCCGAAAATTAAAACTACTGCACAAAAAATTGCCGTTAATCCTAATTTAAACTCCTTAGAATATCCATTTTTCATATAAAACTGTTTTATAAATTTTTGCCATAGCTTAAACCGACAAAAACGTTACAAAGTAACTCATTTTTCGATTATAAATCTACTAAAACTAAGTTTTTGACTCTGTATATTAGGTTATTTTACCCTTTTACCATCTTTCATCTTTATAATAAAAGCATCGTTAAATTTAGCTTTTACACTTTTTAATTCTGAGCTAAGACCTTGAGCGGTAGGTTTATTACCTATATAATATTTATAAAGATTACCGTCTTTGTAGTATCCAATATTTTTTAACCCCTTAAATTTAGCATCACCCTCTTTATAAAGTTTTTGTGAAGTTAAAAACTGAATTCTATAAGAAATTTCACCTTTATTCGTTACTGATTTTGAGTTATTGGTAGTTTTGGAAACAGATGTTGTCTTTTGATTGGAAACAGTTGTTTTAGGCGATTCTGTATTGACTTTAGCCGGTTGTTTTTTGATAATCTCAGATGTAGAATCATCTCGAACCTTAGACTCTGTTGTTAGAGGGTTACTTTCTTTTATTGTTGATGTAGTAATTTGATTTTGCTTATCATACGATTTCTTATAATCTTGAAAAGCATAATAGATACTATTTGCAATTGCATTTTGTCCAGCTTGAGTAATTAAATATGCTTCCTCTTTTAAATTAGAAAGAAATCCAATTTCAATCAAAACCGCCGGCATACCGGCTTCTTTTAATACCAGAGCAGGTGTTTGTCTAACACTTCTGTCATTTCTTTTTGCTCTTTGTTTTATCTGTGTTTGTACGCACTGTGCAAATTCTATACTTTGTTTTTGATGTGTTCCCTGAAGCAATTCAAACATAATATAAGACTCCGGACTTTTTGGATCAAATCCCTGGTAGGTTGTTTCATAATTATCTTCAAGCAAAATAACAGAATTCTCTCTTTTTGCAACAGCCAGATTGGCTTCTGTTTTTGCAGCTCCCATAGTAAATGTACTGACACCATATGCCGATGCTGCGTTATTTTTATTCGCAATAGCATCACAATGTATCGAAATGAAGAGATCTGCTTTTTTATTATTCGCTATTTTGGCTCTGTTTATAAGTGGTACAAAAACATCTGTTTTTCGAGTATAAATAACTTTTACATCTTTACAATTCTTTTCTATCAAATCACCAAGTTTAACAGTCACTGCAAGGTTAATATCTTTCTCTTTAGTCTTTTTTTGACCAATACATCCCGGATCATGACCTCCATGACCGGCATCAAGAACTACTATAAATTTTTGTTGAGCAAAAATATTAGAAACAACAAGAACCAGTGTGATTAATATGGTGATGAATTTTATTTTCATAGATTATGCCTGAAAAAGAATTTGATACACTCACAAAAATAATATTTATACTTAAACATAAATATTATTATTATTCTATTTTTTATAATTACATAAATAATAAATAGAGATTTTTTTGTTTGTTATTATTTATTATATATTTATCAATAGTAACAAATAATAAACAAAGACATGAAATTATATGGTTTAGTAGGACATCCTTTATCTCATTCATTTTCGGCCAATTTTTTTAAAGAGAAATTTAAGTTAGAAAACATCGATGCAGATTATCTGAATTTTGATATCTCCAGTATATCTCATTTCACATCCTTAATTGATCGATTTCCGGAAATAGAGGGCTTAAATGTAACAATTCCCTATAAAGAAAAAGTGATAGATTTTCTTGATTGTCTCGATCCTGAAGCTGAAAAAATTGGTGCAGTAAATGTGGTAAAGATAATTAAAGAGAATGATAGCAAAATACTAAAAGGCTACAACTCTGATATTGTTGGATTCTCCGAATCAATAAAATCATTGTTAAAAGATAATCATACTAAGGCATTGATACTTGGAACAGGAGGTGCATCAAAAGCGGTTTTTTATTCTCTTGAAAAATTAGGTATAAAATGCACGTATGTATCCAGAGAACAAAATCTTGAAAAAGGGATATTGTCTTATAAAGATTTGACACAAGCAATCTTTAATGAATATTCAGTTATTGTTAATACAACACCTCTTGGTATGTATCCAAATATTGAATCTTACCCCGATATTCCTTACCAATATATAAATCACAACTTTTTATGTTATGACCTTGTTTATAATCCTGAAGAAACAGCTTTTTTAAGATTATCTCGCGAAAAGGGTGCTGTAATTAAAAATGGTTATGATATGCTTGTTCTCCAGGCACTTGCTGCATGGGAGATTTGGCAGAAATGATATGATAAATTAAAATATTAAGAATTATGGATACAATTGAAAAAGTTTTTGAAGTGATAAAATCTTCATCAGAACCAATAAATGCAGGAAAGATAACAGAACAATTAGGTATTGACAGAAAAGAGGTCGATAAAGCAATGAAAAAATTAAAAGATGAGGGCCGCATAGAGTCTCCTAAACGCTGTTATTGGGCGGCAAAATAATTGATTTTAAAATAATTTTTACTATATAAGCATGGTGTAAATCAGAACACTATGCTTTTTTTATTTGTAAAATTCCAATATTATTGTTGTTTTTAACATTTGCAAAAGGAACATCTAAAAGAATGAAATGTTTTATTATTAATTATAATTATATCAGCATATAAAAATGACGTTTTTAAATATATTCTTATTTACATAACGTGTGTTTTTTAATTATTAAAATAATAGTTATGAAAAAGATCTTCATTCCTTTAGTTTTTTTATTTGGACTTATTTATTCTTGTTCAAAAGATAATATTAATGTAACGGTTGGTAATGAACAAGGACAGGATACTTATCTGGGCGGATCTTCTTCTGATTCAACTTCTACATCGACAAACACTGTTGATTCAACTTCAACAAGTAATAAAATTACTAAGATGTATTATGATGCCAATGTATATTCAATGTATACAAGAGCAAATTCAATGTCGGAAATAGAATCAGGGAGATATGTATCTGTTTATGTTTATAATTCAAGCAACACCACTCTTGTTACCTCCGAGCAATATAAATCAAGTGTCGGTACATTGACACCTTCATCTCCTTCAACAACAGCAATGACCTTGGTTACTGGTACATATAATCTTTTTGCTCCCGGAGTTAATACACCGGCAGGAACAGCCGTACCAACTTTCAGTTCAACAAGTATTACTAACTTGAGTAATAATATTGACTACATATGGTGGTCTCAATCAGGACTTTCTGTTTCCGGGACTTCACAAAATGTAACTATGAATCTTAAGCATTGTTGTACACAGGTTGTAATTGCATTTGAAAATAGTGATGGAGTTTCCTTTTCTTCAGATCCAACTATGTCTATTACAGCTTCTACAACAACTGATAATACATGGAGTTTGTTAACGGGTGTAATAAGCAATTCAACTGCTGTAGAAACTACATACACCAATATGCCGGTTTCTACCTCTACTTCATCCTCGACAACTTCTTCTACGACTACTGCCTCTGATACAGTTTATTATGGACAGATCATTATGATGCCTCTTGAATTAAACGGTAATATGACAGCCCAATTCAGTGTATCATTAAATTCTCAACCCTCTGCCAAATATAATGTAACACTTCCTGTTTACCAGAATAATCTCCAAGCCGGGAATGCATATATTTATAAGGTCGCATTTAAAAACAATGAAGTTACATTTACTAATTCTGTAATGGTTTATGATTGGATATCAGTAGATGCAAACTCTACACCAATTATTCCAACCCAAATAAATTAAAACTATTATAATGTTATTCCTAAATCTTCCCATTATTAATTGAGCCGATTAAAAAAATTATCTCATGAAGTTTCATTTTTTTATCTATTTATTGTTTATACTCTCGCTTTCATGTACCGAAAATACAGTTGATTATAATCACTGGATTTTGGAAAAGACAGATAATAAAGAAGATAATAAAAAAAGGGAAGATATAAGAATCGGTTTTGATGCGGATATTGACAACTTTAACACAAGAACATCTTCGTCATTATTAAATGCAAACCGATATGCGATAATTTATGTTTTCAATACAATTTATTCGACAACACAAAATAGATATTTTACCAAGGTAGCCGGTACTCTAACCCCGGTAGATACAGCATTGTATCTTGTCGATGGTAATTATAATTTCTATGCTGCATGTATAAATGAAGAAAATGTTGCTGTTCCCGCTTTTACGTATGGTCTTTATGATGATTTAGAGAATAATGTAGATTATTTGTGGTGGGGTGGATACGATCTAAAGCCGCAATATCCTTCAACTAATTATAATATAAGTTTTAGTCATGTATTTACTCAAGTTGTTTTAAAGCTTAGTATCAGCAAGATGTTTCCAATAAAGCAATTCAACTATATAAGCTTAACCCCATCCAGTTTGGACACGCTTAGTTGGAATCTATATTACGGAAATGTTGGTCCTGCATCAAAAGTTGATACTGCGTATTATAATCTTTCTTATAGTTTGACGAATGATACAATCTACTATTCACAGCTGACAATGGCACCAATAAAGGTTGAAACTACTACTGATCTAATGTTGAAGTTTCAGTTGGTTTTGACTGATGATAGTTCTCTTCGTACCTATTATGCGGCTTTACCAATATATCAAAATTATCTTGAAGCTGGTCATTCATATCAATATGAAGTTGAATTATTAGCCGACACTCTGCTTTTTAATGGAGTAACAATCTCTTCATGGAAAGATGTAAATGTTGATAAATCACCAATTATACCTTCAGGAGAAAATTAGCTTATGAATAAATATATTCAAATATCAATATTCATTTTTCTTGCAATTATAATCTCTTGTACGCAAGATAGATTTACTGTTGAGGATTTAAGAATACATCCGCAAAAATCAACAGATAATAGTTATAATGAATATATAATAGGATTTTATCCTCGTATGATTTCTGGTATATCTTCTTCCGGCGTAGAAGAGTTAAATGCTTTTACAGAAGATTGTTACGCCAATATCTATGCTTATAACAATGGTAACTCCTTTATTCTTTCAGATCAACAATTATATAAATCTATGACTGCAGGTACATTATCTCCGGTTAATTTACCTATAATTTTGGAAGATGGTAATTATAATATTTATGCTACATCTATTCATTCAGATCAAAAGCCTCCATCTTTTACAAATTATATAACTACTGACATCAATAGTGGAGTTGATTATTTATGGGCATTAGTTGATACAATTAATATTGAGACTGAAACCAATGTAATACTTAATTTTAATCATGTCGCTTGTCAGGTAAATCTTAATGTTATTAATCAGCAAACCGATACAATCGCCGACTGGATAAATTTTGCGATGTTAGGTACTCCTGAAGTAACAAGTTCAAGCGAATGGAATCTCCTGACCGGAGTAATTACACCCTCTACATCTATAAGAGTTGATACCTTATTAAATATGGTTGCGAAAGGATTGACTGCATCTCAATATATTTTACCTGTCAGTAAGGTTGCCGAAATATATCTTTATATCAGTTTGAAGCTCAATAAAGAAAACGAACCAATGGGATATGAAATCTTTTTACCACTACCTGATAGTACTTTCTTACCCGGTTCGTCTTATTCTTATACTGTCCAATATGGATATGATACGATTATAGTTAACGATGTTAATATTGCTCCGTGGAATATAATAGATGAAACTTCTAATCCGATTTATCCTGATGTTAATTAATAAAAGTAAAATTTATGAGAGAGTTTTACTACATATTAATTTTTTGTTTTTCGCTTTATTATCTATGTTCATGCAGCAAAGATGATGCTCTTGTCGTAATTCTGGATACTGAAAAGACACAACAACAAATAGATTCAGTATTTGAAGATTTAAATCTTAAAATACCTTTTTTTTCCATTAGTGTGCCTGACTTTAAGTATCGTGGAACGGTTTATAATGATGACAATCTCATATATAATGATCTTCTGAAAGGAGTGATTGTACATCTATTCTTTTATTCTTGTGGTAGTTTACCTGATCAATCAGAATGCTTATATAAGGCACTATATTATATTAATAGATTAGGTAAGATGATACCTGTTATGGATGATATAAAATTACCTCATGGCTGTTATGATATTTATGTTGCTTCTGCATTAAATCTTGATTATGATGCAGTCCCACTATTTAATAATTCTTATGCTCGTTCAGATTATGTATATAATGGTATTGATTATGTTTGGGGCGAGTTTAAGAACATGATAATACCTATAACAGAGGGTAATGTAATTCAATTAAAATTGGAAAGATCCACTGTAAGTATGCTTTTTGATTTCAAAACTACTGTCGGTCATTCAATAAATCAAATTATTTCGGTAAGTATGACATCGCCTATGTCATCGCAATCATTTTGGTCTTTGGCGAGTGGTATTATTTCTCCTTCAGAATCGACTGACGGGAAAATACATTTACATATAAAAGATAAATCTGCCTCCAATTTTATTTTACCTTATTCAACTGATAAACCGCTTGAATTGAATCTGAAAATAGAAATTGATGGAGAAACAAAAGAATATAATACTCAAATACCGATACCTTCTGAGAAAATATTTCAATTTGGATATAGATATAAATATGATGTTTTAATAGATCCGGAGAGAGGGATTAAGATTGAATAAATTATCATATAATAAGAAATAAAAGTATAAGACAATGAATAAAAGAAAAATACGCTTAAGTTATATTTTTAATATTATTATGGGTTTTCATCTCTCTTTGAGTTCTTGTGTAAAAAGCGAATGGATAATTGATGATATTAGGGAATCTCAAAATTATGAGCTGTCTAACGCAGTTAAAAATATAGTCTATTTTAATCCCAGAATTGAAAGTAATTTTATTACAAGGACATTGACTCCGTTTCCTGCAGGTTGTTATGTTAAAATATTTGTCTTTGCAGACACAGAAGGATCTCAATCTATGTTTTCTCCACTCTATGAATCACTTAAAGCCGGAACTCTGACTCCAACACAGAATGCCATTGCTCTTCCTACTGGGGAATATGATTTCTATGCAGTGTCTATAAAGTCAGACTCATTACCTCCGCCATTTGAGCAAAATTACTCATCATCACTTAGTAATAATGTAGATTATCTATGGAGTGGGGTTAAAAATCACGCTGTAGGAACTTCCGGGACAACTATTGATTTAACTTTTAGCCATACTGCCTCACAGCTTGTTTTTAATATATCAAATGGTTCAACCAACTATCTTAAATCCATAAAATCTGCAACAATGAATGTTGCAAAAGCAACAGATTTATCAAAATGGAATCTTTTAACAGGTGAAATATCTCAAGTAAATGCAGCTCCGGTAGTAAGTCAGTCAATGGACGTAGATGATTTTGTTTTAAGTGGCATTTGTCTTCCATATATAAATGATTCTACAAGTGTGGTAACAGTCTCAGCTATCAATGATAAAAGCACAGCATTTAGTTTCTCTTTCAATATTCCTCAACCAAGTAATGGCTTTGAAAGTGGAAATTCATATCAATATGATGTAATTGTGGATCCTGATATAATATATGTTAGTCAAGTAATGGTTGCTCCTTGGAAAGAAGTAACAGGTAATAATATATATATTAAATAATAACATCATGAATATAAATGATAAAATTTCAAATTCTGTTAGTTCGATCTTTGGATGGTTATTACTTCTTATGATCTGCGGATGTGCAGGTGAAGATCATTATTTACTAATTGAAGATATTGTTTATGAGGAAGATGGAGAGAAAATGATCACATTAAACTTTACTGCTGAGGTTAATTATACAGATTCTCATTACACGGATATTACGAGTGAAGATATTGAAACTTCCATGCTTTATAATTCAACTGATCTGAATTTTGAAAATTTGTCAGATTTGAATCAAACGAAACTTCCATATGTTTCATATAATATCCCGTTGCCAATTGGTAGATATATACATATATATGTTTATAAATATGGATCTACACCTCTTAATTCGGCACCTTTAAAGTTTGGCTTATATAAATGTGTTTCTGAAGGAGTGATTTCACCTACATCTTCTCAATATGCAATAACGCTCGCGCCGGGAAGATATAACTTTTACGCTTTATCAGAACTAAATAATGACTCTGATAAAACTCCATCTTTTGTAAATAGTACCGGTTATGGTGGAGTTAAAACGGGCCTTAGTAATGGACTTGATTATTTATGGTGGAGTAGTACAGGTGTAAGGGTTACGGGTACAAGTTCTCCGGATTTATCCATATTATTCAAACAGATATCTTCACAGATACAGCTTAATTTTATAGCATCAAGTGGTACGACTTTTACTTTTAGTACCCAAAATATTCAAGCTCCATCTACTACTTCTTGTAGATTACAGATGGCCACAGGTAAAATAACTACATCTACAATATTTAGCTCCGGTATGCAAAATCTTGAGTTAGTTGACAACTACTCAATGTATATAAATATTGTGCCATTTAAACCAAGTACTAACATATATGCGAAAATTGCTATGAATATCAATAATAAAGGGAACTCATGGCAAACTATAACATTGAAAACTCCTGTTAGTGGAAATTTCTATCAAGGTTATAGCTATGTATATAATGTGTATGTCGATGGAACTAAGATAACGAAAGAACCGGAATTGACACGAATAGTTCCAATAGTTAATATGTGGAAATAATCTTATATAATAATAACTAATTCAACAAACTATTAATAATATACAAATGTTTTGACTATAAATATATCAGCTATTTTTATTTATAAAACTGATTCTAATATTAATAATAAAAATATATTGTTATGGTAGAACATCTTAATGAAGAAACTTTCAAAGAAAAAATCTTCGATTATACCTCCGATAAGGAGTTTAAATTTAAAGGAAAACTACCCGCTCTAATTGATTTTTATGCAGATTGGTGCGGCCCGTGTAAAATGGTTTCTCCCGTTATTGAAGAGTTGGCTCAGGAATATGCAGGTAAAATTGATATTTATAAAATAAATACCGAAGTAGAGCAGAAACTTGCAGCGATGTTCGGTATAAAATCAATTCCGTCTTTGTTATTCATGCCAGTTGGAGGAGATCCTCAGATGGCACGTGGAGCGATGACTAAAGCTCAGTTTGAAAAAGCTTTCTCTGATATTTTCTCAATAACAGTTCCTCATCCTGATGAATCTGTCCCTCAGGGTCATGGACATTCTAATGTAGCCAATCCTGATAATTTTGTGGATACATATGAAGATACCACTGATGAGAGTCTACCTGGAGGAGAAAATAAAGATATTAATCCAATTGATGAATCTTTGAAAGAACAAGCTCCATCTGCGCAGGAGCAAGAAGATATGAAGAAAGAAAACTTTATAAAAGGGGATGCTGACTAATTCAGTTTTTTAAACCTGTTTTTTTATAAATTGGCAAGATTATGATATACACCTTGCAAGGTTAACTATAAAACCTTGTAAGGTGTATATCATAATCTTGCTAAGTGTTTAGAAAACATTCATCATTATTTTGCATAATTTCATTCTTATCTCTTATTCTTCATTTCTTTTTCTTTTTAATTGATATTTATACATATCTCTATCAGAAAAAATTACAATCTTATTTTTTAATGAAAGCAATTCATATATTCTGATCGAAAAAAGAACTATTTATTCACAAAATGAATAATGCTGGTCTGTGATTATAAATTACTTTTGCACAATATTTAATAGCACTTATTGATAATGAATAATTTCAGAGTCCTTTACTCTTCTTTAGATGATAATTCTCAAAAATTTTTACGGTACCTCGCATTTGCATTGACTTCCATAGATGAAAAACTATTGAAAGATGTAGCTTTTAAATGTGATATAAAGATTACAAAAGCCAGAGAGATATTGAAAATGTTGCGAAATGAAATGTTTTTAAGAGATGAAAACATATTCTGGGATCGATTTTATTTACTACAAGCATCATTTCATAATTTTCTTATAGGTGAAATTGCTCTTTTGCCTGAGATAGAGATAGATGAGATGAATCAATTTTATCAATTTAGTACCGAAAAATATAACGATGCTATTTTAAATCATAATCGTTCCACAATAATAAACTACTTAAAACACGGAATACCATCAAGAATATATTCACCCTCAAAAAATAATATAAGATATTCAGGTATTACCGATTATATAAGAAAGCTTTCTGAGGATTGGTATGAAAGAGCCCGATTTAAAGAGCTAATTTATTTTATAGAGGAGGAGGCTGCTCAGGATCTGTTCGATGATATTTATTATAAATCTCTTTATACTCTTGAATCTGAAGATATTGATAAAGCAAAGGATTTTGCCTTAAGCTATAATTTTACATCTACCCTTAATGATGTGAAAGAGAAAATAGCCTTTTACGATTTTCTTAGAGGTGATGTTGAAAAATATAATGCTGCACTCCAACCCGCAAGTATTGAGTCTAAATATTTTTATGCATTCATAAAGTTATCTGAAAAGAAATTCCCCGAATCTTTAAAGCTGTTTAATTCGGCAATGAAATCGGAAGGTGTAACATATCCAAAGAATCCATTTTATGGCTTTGCATATGCTTGGGTGCTTAAACTTAACGGAAAAGATAGTAATCTGAAAAAACTTGAGAAACTAAAAGACGAATATCCTCATTGGTTACATTCACCAAGTTTAATTCCTTTGATATGTCTTGATTATAATTGCAGAGAAAACAAAGATGCAATATCAGGATTTTGCAAAATCGATACAATGAATATTCAAAGTGATATGATGAAATATCTCACTTTGCTTATGTTTGAATATTTTAAATTAAGAGAACTTGATGAAAGGGAATTAGCATTTATTGTAAGATTCAAAAGTTACGGTTATCGTACTCTTCTACTTTTAGGAGATAATATATTTGAAATATATAAGGATCTTCATCTTGAACACTCTATCGGTTTATCCTCGTTTATTCCACAATATGAGTTTATTCCCGAATGGGAGAGGCTTCTCAATAATCTAATAGAGAAAGATTTTAAAACAGATACACCTTTACAAGAAGAGAAAGAAGCAAGGATTATATATATCGTTGATTCTTCGGGATTTATCACGCCTAAATTACAGAAAAAACTACGCTCCGGATCAAATTGGAGTAAAGGACGTGATATGAGCATACAGACATTCTATTATGGTGTGCCGGAGATGGATTCTGTTGATAAAGAGATTTCAGAATGTGTTGATCAGGTTGTTTCTTCAGGTTGGAGAAGTGAGGTGCATTTTATTATAAACCCTTCAAAAGCGCTTCCTATTTTAAAGAATAAATCACGTCTTTTTTACAATAGTGAACCACCTGTTCCGGTCGATATTGTGGAGGAGAAGCCATATATCTCAATCTCAAGAATTAAGAACAACTATTATATAAGCACCAATTATATACAAGGAAATGACTCTAAAGATTTGACTTCTATATACTTCAATGGTAATACTCAGATTAAGATGGTTGAGGTGAATCTTCGCCAAAAGGAGATACTAAAATCACTTCAAAGAATTAATGAGTTCCCTGTTGAAGCGAAAGATAAGCTTGTTAAACTTATTTCTGTTATTGCAAAAGATATTACAGTTCACTCTGATCTTGTTGCTTCAACAGACGATGTTATACGTCAATCTTCCGATTCTACAATTATTGTGCAGCTTTTGCCAAAAGGTAATAGTTTCAGGGCTGAACTTTTCGTAAAACCGCTCGGGGCTGCTCTGCCTTATTGCAAACCCGGAATGGGAATCAGAACTGTTGTAGGACAATCGGATGGGAAAAGTATACAGGCTACACGTGACTATAGCCGGGAAAATGAAAATCTTCTGATGGCAGAGGAGCTATTTATAGAGTGCGATTCAATAGATGAAAAAAATCATATTTATACGATAACTTCTGCTTTCGAATGTCTTGATATTCTTGAAAAAATTAAAGATTCAGAAACGATAAAAGTGGAGTGGCCCGAGGGAGTGAAACTTAAACTTCGCGGCAAAGCCGGAATGTCAGATTTTTCATGTTCATTAAAAAGTAAACTCAACTGGTTTGAGATATCAGGAAACTTAAAAGTTGGCGAACATCTTGCTATCGAACTTGATGATTTACTTGAACAATATACGATGAATCCCGGGAGACGTTTCATTGAACTTGCCGATGGAGAATATGTCAGCCTAACAGAGGAATTAAGAAAAGCACTCAATACGTTTGATTCTATAACTGTAAAAGATAAAGGTGAATTGAA
The DNA here is from genome assembly GCA_947074145.1 of uncultured Bacteroidales bacterium. Classification (GTDB taxonomy): domain Bacteria; phylum Bacteroidota; class Bacteroidia; order Bacteroidales; family JAUNSR01; genus JAUNSR01. The sequence continues at coordinate 11,965 of CAMTOJ010000015.1, read as the reverse complement.
AATCTCTCAGTTTATAGCTCCATCTCTTAAGGTTTTCGAAAAATCGGGAGTAACTATTGAAGGAGATAATGAGTTCGGTTCATTTATTTCAAGGATTGATGATGCATCCTCAAGAGAGTATCCCGTTCCTCAACGTTTGAAAGCTACTCTTCGTGAATACCAGGAGGACGGATTTCGTTGGATGGCAAAACTCAGTGAATGGGGATCAGGAGCCTGTCTTGCCGATGATATGGGACTTGGAAAGACTCTACAATCTATTGCCATGCTTCTTCATCGAGCCGAAAAAGGAGCCTCTCTTATTGTAGCTCCGGCTTCTGTACTTTTGAATTGGCAAAATGAGATTTCACGTTTTGCACCCTCACTTAATTGTCTTGTCTTAAATACCGGACAATCAAGAGAAAAGATGATTAAGGATAGTGATTCTTTCGACGTTGTACTTACTACTTACGGACTTCTTATAACTCAGAGCGAGTTGGCAAAAAAGGATTGGAACATGGTAGTTCTTGACGAGGCACATACAATAAAGAATCGTGACACTAAGATGTCAAAAGCTGCTATGAAATTGAAAGGTGATTTTCGCCTTATTCTAACAGGTACTCCTATCCAAAATCACTTAAGTGAGATTTGGAATCTTTTTCAATTTATGAATCCGGGTCTTTTAGGTTCGTACGAACATTTCTTTAATAATTTCATACTTCCTGTTGAGAATGAGAAAGATGTTTCTCGCCGTCAACAGTTGAAAAATATGATCTCACCTTTCCTGCTTCGTCGTACTAAAAACGAAGTACTTAATGATCTACCCGGAAAAACTGAGATAATAATCTCCGTAGAACAGACAAAAGAGGAGAATCTATTTTATGAAAAGCTACGTAATGATGCTGAACAAAGATTGAATAACAAAGAGATGACTGCTATTCAAACACTTGCCGAAATCACAAGACTTCGTCAGGCTGCCAGTAATCTGCGCCTTGTGGACAATAATATTTCGAAAGAGTCATCTAAAATGGAAGCTTTTTTCAAACTTTATGATGATATAACTGACAATGATCACAGAGCGTTGGTATTTAGTCAGTTTACATCTCATCTTGCTCTTTTAAGAGAGCAGCTTGATAAGAGAAACATCCCATATCTATATCTCGACGGTTCTACACCGGTTCCGGATAGGCTTAATCTTGTAAAAAAGTTTCAAACAGGTACACAACCTCTTTTTCTTATTAGTTTGAAAGCCGGAGGATTAGGACTTAATCTGACTGCCGCCGATTTTGTTATACATATGGATCCGTGGTGGAATCCGGCGATTGAAGATCAGGCTTCAGACAGAGCATATAGAATAGGTCAAAAAAGACCTGTAACTATATATCGTTTAATCACAAAGAATACGATTGAGGAGAAGATACTTGATTTACATCATACCAAAAAGAATATAGCTGATTCGTTGCTTGAAGGGACAAATATTAGTAATAAACTGACCAGAGATGATCTGATAGAGCTTTTAAAAAGCTTTTAATGAAAATAGAATAATGGAGTTATTGAAACGATTATTTTTCATAAATATTGATGAATATCTTTTTGGAAACTCCGTTTTCGTCTATTACTATAAGATTGTATTTTCCCTCTTTTGGAGAGAGGGCAATCTCATGAATATCACATGTTTCACCCATATAATCATTATTCATATACCAATAAAGAGTGGCATCATTTCTGGAATGTGCAGCACGAAAGACAAGTTTTTCCTTTTTTTCAGAGAATCCGATAGGAAGATAAATGCTTGCTCCGTTTATAGGATAGATAATATCGATAGATACATCCTCTCCTATACATTCCGGATGAAAAGATGGAAGTGACGGATGTTCTGCTCTACAATTTCTGTAATAAAAATCGATTGAAGGGGGGAAAACAAGACGATTCTCTTTTATCAAATCAGAAGAGGCAAAGCAGTCACTATTTGCCCGATATTTACCCGAAGGATCAAGAAATATAGGTTTATGATATGGACAGACATCTGTTTTAATTCCGTTACAAGGAAAAGTAACACTTTCCTTGTCATCACAATATTCTCCTGCTTTGAACCCTGTAACTTTGCACACCTCAATATCTCTCATCTCTCGAAGTGGCATATCATACCATTTGGAGTCAGGTAAAAGGGAAAGCACATCAAACAGCAATGGTGCCGCATATCGCACTCCAGTCATACCGGGGCGACCTTCCCCGGAAGCATTTCCAACCCATACACCAACGATATACTCTCCCGTAAGACCTATTGCCCAGGCATCTCTGTGTCCGTAACTTGTACCGGTTTTCCAAGCAACCTTTTTCATTGAAGAGAAAGAGCTCCATTCCGATTCTTCCTCATGACGATTAAGTTTTGTCATCGCCTCGAAGGCAAACCAAATAGCATCACGATGTAAAGGTGGATTTTGGATAGTTTTATTATTTGTTTTATAAGAATCGTGAAAATTCAAACCCCGATATTGATCAACGTAATACGAATCGGAATTAAGAGTTCTTGCCATTCCACTATACATTGAAGACATATTAAGAAGGGAACCCTCGGCGCCACCCAGAATAAGAGAAACGCCATAGTGTGGGGCATCGTAATGAAGAGTATTCATTCCTAAAGATTTCAGTTTCTCATAAAACCTGTTATAGTCATAATCAAGAAGCATCCTGACAAGAGGCACATTAAGAGAACGAGCAATTGCCTCGGAAGCCGGCACAGCACCTTGGAACTTTTTATTATAGTTTTGTGGCATAAAACCTTTAAGAAAAACAGGAATGTCAGGCATAAGACTATGTGGTAATATCATTCCATCCTCCAGCATTGATGCATAAAGAAATGGTTTTAAAAGACTACCGGTACTTCTTTCTGCACATATCATATCAACTTGTCGTCCGTTTTCAGAATTACCATCAGGTTTACCGTTACCTATATATGCCAAAATGTTTCCTGTCTTAATATCTGCAACGATGATAGCGGCATTATTGATATGATTATATCTGTACTTTTCAAGATAATTTTCAACGATATACCCTGTCTGAAGTTGTAAGTTATATTTAATTGTTGTGTATATCCTTCCTCGTTTTCCTTCAGCAATTGATTTATTCATCAAGTGATATGCAATTGATGGAAGTGACAGGGGTTTGTCGGGAAGGGGCTCTTCTATGGATAGTGAATATGTGTCTTCATCAATCTCTCCTTTATTATGCAATCTTTTTAATAGTCTGTTTCTCTTCTTTAGCAAAAGATCTCTGTTTTTTCCCGGATGAATCATTGCCGGTGAATTTGGCAATATGGCAAGAAGGGCGCCCTCTGCCCATGAAAGATCATTGGAAGAGTGTCCGAAATATCGCCATGATGCAGCTTCTATTCCCACAATATTTCCACCGAATGGCGCGTGGGAAGCATAAAGATTCATTATTTCCTTTTTAGAATAACTTAATTCTAATCTCAGAGCCAGTAATGATTCTTTTATTTTTTCATTATATGAGCGTTTTTTATTTTTCCTGCTTAATCTGATAAGTTGCATAGGGATAGTACTTGCCCCACTTGATATCTTTTTCTCTTTAAGATTAAGTTGGACAGCTCTTGCCATAGCAAGAGGATCTATTCCGGGATGATGATTGAATCGTTTGTCTTCAAACATGACAACTGAACGTGCGAATGTTTCAGGAACATTTTCAGTTTCAGGAAATCGCCATTGCCCGTCTTTTGATATTCTTGCATTAAGAAGTTCACCCTCTGAGGAATAAATTATATCGGAAATTGGATCGTTGAAAAGAGGAGTTGGAAGAGAACAATAAAAACAAATCATAATAATTATGATAATTGTGGTTATTATATGTTTCTTGCAAAGCCTCATTTATGAATATTATTCAATTTTCATAAATATAATGACTAAATTTGTTTTTGTATTAAAACATTTCATTTATCATGAATAAATGTATCTATAAATCAATTTACTTTCTACTTCTTACAATTCTGATTTCATGTCAGAACAGTTCAAAACAGGAGACATTCGACTATAATCAGACGATAAAATCCAATCCTTATATTCAATCATTTACCACTGGAACTATCTCTCGATTCTCTCCGATAATAATAAATTTCAATGTGGATGTTCCCGCATCATTCCAAAATGAAAAGGAATTGCAGAAGTTATTCGTAATGAAACCCGAAGTAAAGGGGGAATTGAGAATTGAGGATAACAGTAAACTTATTTTCAAACCATCAGAGCCACTGGAGCGTGATAAAATATATGATATTGATTTAAATGTGGGGAAGATATTTAAAGGCGCCGAAAATCTTAATTATAAGATTAAGACTCTTAAATCGGGTATGCGAATCGATGATGTCAAATTAAGGATATCTGATAAGGGTGATTATTTTTTTGCCGGAACTATTAACACTGCGGATATTGAAGATGCCGTAACTGTAAAATCTCTTATTTCAACTAACTCAATAGGAACGCTTAAACTTCAGGACAATAATAAAGAGGGGGCAACTTTCAGCTTTAAGATAGAGGATATAAAACCCGAGGATGGCGGAAAAAGTGTTCATATTAAAACTGCATCAAATAAATTAAAATATCAGGAAGAGGATCTTGCGAATCTTGAGATTCCTTCAAAAGATGTTTTTGATATATATTCTATTGATACCGACAGTAATGGGAAATATATAGGTGTAACATTTAATAAAAATCTATCTTCAAATCAGGATATAAGCGGACTTTACAATGTAAAGGATTATCCGGAATCTACATACACAATAGATCGAAATACTCTTAATATTTGGTTGAAGGATGATCCTGATAGTGAAATTCGTTCAACTACACTTCGAATCTATGATGGAATAAAAAGTATCGATGGCGAAAGTTTGTCGAAAGAGAGATCTAAAAACGATTCATTATTTTATAGCAATATCTCTTTTGAGAGAGGAATGCCTTATCTTTCTTTTCTTTCTACAGGCAATATAATGCCGGGTGCAGGTGGAACAAATGTTCTTTTTGAAGCACAAGCTTTAAAGGGGGTGATAGTCAGAATAATAAAAATATATACCCACAATACTAAATATTTTCTTCAAAATAATAACCTTTCAGGAGAAAACAATCTTGCACAAGTAGGAGAGTTGGTCGCACGCAAAGTTCTCTTCTTTGAAGATATGGGACAATATGATTTAATGAAGAAGAATGTCTTCGGAATAAATGTTGCTGATTTTATAGAGGTTGATAAAGGTGCAATTTATAATGTTCGTCTCTCATATAATTATGATCTTTCAGCTTATCCCGTAAATGAAAGAAGTCAGCTTTCTAAGGAGGAGATGATTGCCCAAGCCGAGATAGAGGAGATTGAGGAAAAGGAGGAATTGAGTACTCGTGAATATTATTTTTTCTCTGATAACAATAATCCTGATTGGGTATGGAAAAACAGAAACGATCCTGCAAAAACATTATATTATAATTTCAGATATGTTTCAAAGAATATTCTTGCCTCAGATATCGGTCTTATAGCAAAGAGGGGCAATGAATCGGATAATATCACATTCATTACTAATAATCTTAATACATCGGCTATCATGCCCGGTGTTGCTGTTCATGTCTTTGATTACAAAAATAAGGAACTTGGATGGGGTACTACAGATAAAGATGGATTTGTTACAATCAAACTTGATAAAGGTGTCCCATTGTATGCAATAGCAAAGAAAGATAATGACAAAGCTTATTTAAAGTTGAAGAAAGGTGATGCATTATCGGTAAGTGATTTCGACGTCGAGGGAGATGTAATACAAAAAGGGATTAAAGGATTTATCTATACCGATAGGGGGGTATGGCGTCCCGGAGATTCGATTTTTGTAAATTTTATTCTTAATGATAATGATGTAAAGCTACCGGCTTCTCATCCTGTAAAACTTGAGCTTTATAATCCTCGAAATATTGTAACATCAAGAAAAGTAATAACAAAAGGTGTAAACGGTTTTTATTCATTTGCTTTGAAAACTGATGTAAATGATCCGACCGGTGTATGGCATTGTCGTATAAGTGTTGGTGGTGCAACATTTTCAAAACGTTTGAGAATAGAAACAATAAAACCGAACAGACTTTCAATAGATATCTCTTTTAATGAGAATATTCTTATTGAAGGAACGCCGATTGTTGCCGATCTACATGCGGCATGGCTTACAGGAGCAAAAGCTAATAAACTGAATTTTGATATCAAAGTGAATTTTAAAAGTATTAAAACAACATTCAAAGATTATAAGGAATATTGTTTTGATAATGTGTTGAAGAATTTTGAAGCTACTGATGTGATTTTTGATAAAGGGGAAACCAATGCCGAAGGTGATGCTAAAATCAGAAAAACACTTAAAGTAGGTGAGGGTGCGCCGGGAATGCTTCGTGCTGAGTTTATAACTAAAGTATATGAAGATGCCGGAAGTTTCAGTGTCGTTGCCGATCAGAAGCAATATTCACCTTATACCTCTTATGTTGGTATAAATACCTATCAGAAAGATGATAAGCCATTGATTACAAGAAAAAACCATACATTAAGTATTGTGACTGTTACTCCCCAAGGTGATCCGGACAAGTATATAGATTGTGAGGTTACGGTGTTTAAAGGTGAGTGGTATTGGTGGTGGGATAGATATTCAAGCAGGATTGCTGATTTCTTGTCTTCTTCATATAATACCCCGGTTTCTAAAACAGATCTTAGAACTGACAGTAAAGGGAAAGCGTCTTTCAATATTAATATTCCGGATAGTGAATGGGGTACTTATGTAATTGTAGTAAAGAATAAAAAAAGTGGTCAGCAAAGTGTTGCGAAAACTTATTTTGATAGCGAAAGTTATATAAGGAATATTAATGAAAAGGCAAGTAATAAGGCTACACGTCTTGCTATTACAACAGATAAAGAGGAATATAAGGTAGGGGAAACTGTAAATCTTAATTTCCCTTCTTTGGCAGGAGCGCATGCTTTGATTACAATTGAAAATGGTACTGAAATATTGAAGAAAAAAGTTATAAAATGCTCTGATGAGGTAACTAATTACTCTTTCAAGGCAGATAAAAACTATATGCCGAATGTTTATATAGGGGTTACTTTAGTAAATCCTTACGACAATACAACAGACTTACCTATACGTCTTTATGGTATCGCCCCTATCTCAATAACAGACCCGCGTACTAAACTTGAGCCTGTTATTGATGCACCTACTGACGTTCAGCCATCTTCTCGTTTTAATATTACCGTTTCAGAAAAGAATAAGCAGGATATGACATTCACTCTTGCTTTGGTTGATTGCGGATTACTCGATCTTACTCGTTTCCAAACTCCTAATCCATGGGCAGCTTTTAATGCAAAGGAGGCTCTTGGCATTAATACATGGGATATTTATGATATGGTTGTTGGTGCTTATGGAGGAAAAATAGAACGTATATTCAGTATTGGTGGGGATGACGAAATTGATAATAGTGCAACTTCCGGTATGAATAGATTCAAGCCTGTTGTGATGTTCAAAGGTCCTTTTAGCCTTAAAGGAGGAGCAACAAAAAAGATTGAAATAGAGATGCCTCAATATATTGGGAAGCTAAGATGTATGGTCATTGCCGGGGATAATAAAGATAATGCTTATGGAAATAATGCAAAAGATATAACAGTTAAGCAATCAGTAATGATTATGGGAACAATGCCCCGACAACTTAATCCGGGAGATGAATTCCGTTTGCCTGTCACAGTATTTACAATGGAGGATAATATCGGACAAATAGATGTTACTCTTAAAGGTTCAGCTCTTTTAGGTCTTGAAAAACCAATAACCAAAAAGATTAATCTTAACCATAAAGGAAGTGAAATAGTATGGTTTGATCTGAAGGTAAAAGATGAAATAGGAGATGCCTTTGTTTCTGTTTCTGCAACTGCGGGAAAAGAAAAAGCGGAATGGGATGCGGATATTTCGGTCATTTCTAATCTTATTCCTATAAGAAAAACAGAGACAATCACTATCGAGCCCGGTAAAACGGGCAATCTATCTGTTTCTCCTTTCGGAATACCCGGTTCTAATATAGGAACAATTGAGCTTTCTGCCGTAAAACCTCTTGATTTAGACAAAAGAATGGATTATCTTTTTTCTTATCCTTATGAATGTATCGAACAAACTATTTCAAGAGCATTTCCGCTTCTATATATTGGAAAATTCATGAATAGTACGAAAGAGGAGAAGCAAAAAAGAGATCAACAGATAAAAAATACAATAAACTTACTTCCTAAATATATGATTCCGGGTGGTGCTTTCGCCTATTGGCAGGGACATACTTCTGCTTCGGCATGGGGATCGATATATGCTCTTCATTTTATGATTGAGGCTAAACTAAAAGGATTTAAAGTGCCTGATGAGATGTTTCGTGAATCTCATAAATATGAAGCAATGATTGCAAAAGGATGGAGTGGAGAGATAGGTGAAAATTCAGAAACATTGACACAAGCTTATCGACTTTATGTACTCGCTCTTGCTCAGACTCCCGAAAGAGGAGCGATGAATAGGATGAGAGAGGCTAAATTCGGATATTCTACTCAATCGCTACTTGCTGCAACATATTCTGTTATTGGCCGAGAGGATATAGCTAAAAAGATACTTCTTGCCAATATTAATTATTCAACTGATAAAGATTCTTATTTTTATACATTAGGTGATGATGATAGGAGCAGGGCTTTACGTCTTATCGCCTTGACAAGTGTTGGTAATCCGAATAATGGTCGAATTCTTATGGAAGAGATAAGTTCTATGCTTATTTCTGAAAAAGAAATGAATACTCAAAGTACTGCATTCTCATTGATCGCAGTATCCGGATTTTATGAGAAATATAAACCTTCATACGGAATAAAAGCATCTATTACAGGTAGTCTTAATGTCGATACTGAAATAAAAGAGGTATTTTATAGTTATCCTCTTGATATGAAAGAGAAGCAGAATTTGAATATTGAGAATAAGAGTGATGGTTATCTATATGCTATTATTAACGCAACCGGTATTCCTTCTGCCGAAGATCAGTTTGCTTCCTCTTCCGAAATAGAGGTTTCTGTTTCCTATAGTTCAGAGAATGGAGAACCAATAGATATATCACATCTTAAGATGGGAACTAATTTCAAATCAGTTGTAATCGTTACAAATAATTCGGTAAAACCAGTAGGAAACATAATGGTTTCACAAACAATCCCCTCAGGTTGGGAGATTTTGAATACAAGATTTATGACTGATTCGTCAGAGAGTGTATCAGCCGGAGTTACTTATCAGGATATAAGGGATTGCAGAATTGATTCATATATACCTTTTCTTCCTCCTAATGCAAGGATTCATATTCCTGTAAAACTATGTGCTTCGTATGCAGGGAGATATTTTTTGCCGTCTACTTTTGCTGAGGATATGTATAATCCGACGATAAGATCAAACACAGCGGGGATTAAGGTTTCTGTAGTAACAGAATAATCTTCAGAAAACTTTTATTTAAAAATTAGGATAGATTTATTAGATAAAAAAAAGCCTTTCGAATCGATCGAAAGGCTTTTTTTATCTAATTGAAAGATTAATCAGCAATAAGCTTGCGATATCTTGGACGTTTAGGCTCAACATTACCAAGACGTTTTTTCTTATTTTCTTCATATTCTGAATATGAACCTTCGAAGAAGAAGATTGTAGAATCATCTTCAAAAGCAAGAATATGAGTACATATACGGTCAAGGAACCAACGGTCGTGCGAAATAACTACGGCACATCCTGCAAAGTTTTCAAGACCCTCTTCAAGAGCACGAAGAGTATTTACGTCAATATCATTGGTTGGCTCATCCAGTAGAAGAACATTGCCTTCCTCTTTAAGAGCAAGTGCAAGATGCAGACGATTTCGCTCACCACCCGAAAGAATACCTGCTTTCTTTTCCTGATCAGCTCCAGAGAAGTTGAAACGTGATAGATAAGCTCTTGCATTCATCTCACGATTTCCAAGACGGAAGGTTTCCTGTCCTCCTGAAATGATCTGATATACAGATTTATCAGGATCAATATCTTTATGCGACTGATCAACATATGCCACCTTTACAGTTTCTCCAACATCAAAAGTTCCTTTATCAGCTTTTTCTGTTCCCATAATAAGGCGGAACATAGTTGTCTTACCGGCACCGTTAGGTCCGATTACTCCAACAATACCATTAGGAGGAAGCATGAAGTTAAGGTCATCAAACAACAGTCTGTCGCCAAATCCTTTTGCAACACCTTTTGCCTCGATAACTTTATTGCCAAGACGAGGTCCGTTAGGAATATATATTTCAAGTTTTTCTTCGCGATCTTTCTGATCTTCATTAAGAAGCTTATCGTATGAGTTAAGACGAGCTTTCCCTTTTGCCTGACGAGCTTTAGGAGACATATTAATCCAATCAAGCTCACGCTCAAGAGTTTTACGACGTTTACTTGCTTGTTTCTCTTCCTGCTCCATTCTTTTTGTTTTCTGTTCAAGCCATGAAGTATAGTTTCCTTTCCAAGGAATACCTTCTCCACGGTCAAGTTCAAGAATCCAACCCGCAACATGATCAAGGAAATAACGGTCGTGGGTAATAGCAATAACGGTTCCCGGATATTGTTGTAGATGTTGTTCAAGCCAATCGATAGATTCAGCATCAAGGTGATTGGTTGGCTCATCAAGAAGAAGTACATCCGGCTGTTGAAGCAATAGACGGCAAAGAGCAACACGACGACGTTCACCTCCTGAAAGATGTTTTACAAGTTGATCTTCCGGTGGACAACGAAGTGCATCCATCGCACGCTCAAGTTTATTATCAATATTCCATGCATCTGTAGCATCGATTATATCCTGAAGTTCAGCCTGTCGTTGAATAAGAGCATCCATTTTGTCAGGATCTTCAAGAACATCCGGATCACCGAATTTCAAATTAACTTCTTCATATTCCTGAAGAGCATCAATAACGTTCTGAACACCTTCCTGTACAATCTCTTTTACTGTTTTTGTATCATCAAGTTCGGGTTCCTGAGCCAGGTATCCCACAGAATAACCCGGAGAGAAAACAACTTCGCCCTGATATGATTTGTCGAGACCTGCAATGATCTTTAAAAGAGTAGATTTACCTGAACCGTTAAGACCGATAATACCAATCTTAGCGCCATAGAAAAAGGAAAGATAAATGTTCTTAAGTACTTGTTTTTGCGGAGGATATATCTTACTCACTCCGACCATCGAAAAGATAACTTTCTTATCGTCTGCCATTTTTTATAAAGGTTTACTAATAAATTTTTGTTTAGTTTACAAGGATAATTATATCCTGATTTTTACCCATATTGCTTAAATACTCTTTTGTGAAAAAAGAGCATTAATCTGTTTCAATTATGCTTTTGAGTATTATGGGATATAAAACAAAGATAATCATTTTTATTACTTCTAAAGTGCTTTTAGAAAACGTTAGCTTGTTCGAACATCTGTAAAGATTTATATATCACATAGGTCGCATAATCAATTGATAAACTAAAATCAAAAATCGTTTAGAAATCAAACAGAATCGTTTTATATGAAGACTAAAAATATTTCATGGATATGATAAATAATCATAAATGAAAAATATACTATAACTCTTCAGAGCCACCTAAGTGTTATTTTTAAAGATAAACTCATTTCAGTTTTAGTTATCGAAGGATATAATATTTAATCGACATAATCTTGTAACGCAATCATGAAACTTGTTTTTTAGTTAAAATAAGCAAATAGTGAAATATCTAACATCTATCATTATCAGTATAATATCTCAAAGTGGTAAAAATTATCTGAATTGAATGTTTGGATTTTAGAAAATAATAAATACCTTTGCATCGCTTTTGAAAGGAAATGCTGATCAAAAATGAGCACAACTTTAAAGCAAACCTGATGATTCAGTAGCTCAGCAGGTAGAGCACAACACTTTTAATGTTGGGGTC
>CAMTOJ010000014.1 GCA_947074145.1 uncultured Bacteroidales bacterium | reverse complement strand
TTTTCATCCACAGGCAATCCCTGCTGCTGCAACTCTTCAACTTTATCCATTAACTCATGAGGCCATTTCGAAGTCAGCAGACAATTGCCGTGAACTCCGCTCATTGGGTAAAATGTTCCGAGTGAGCTTATATCATCAATAAAACCATCTCTGCCAACTGCTATTGTTGTCTGTTTTTGCTTGTCAAAATATGCTATCTGAAACTGTTGCGCAGGAAGATCTCTCAGACTCCAGTATTCAGCCATAAAGAACCAGTTTATAAAAACACAGTTCGGAGATTCGTATATAGAAAAGATACGCACTTTATTATCGGTTTCTATAATATAATCCCAGCTCTCCAAAGCATTATTCGTAAAATATTTGCCTCCTGTCTCAAGCCGCGTCCATTCATCTCCCAACAAGTGTTTTAACGGGATTTTGTCATCTTTAAGATTTATGACCCAGCGAGGTTCTATATGGTTATCGAATACACGGTAAATAGTATCGTTTACATAGTTGTAAAATAATGTAGAGTCTAAATTATGAGCAAAAAAACGAAGATATCCACTGATATTCATCACAGTTGTCTCTTCTGCCCAGTCGGGAGCAACTCTTTTTGCATTTATAAGGTTCAGTTCGGGAGAGAAAAAGAAGATAGAATCCATTTTACAGGTTGCAAAATTAGTCCCGGCACGTCCCATGTGCAAAAAATGATAATCAATTACGTTCCTTTCTCTTTTTGCAAATACTCCTTTATCATTATATGCAATAATCTTATCTGTGACTGAATAAAAAGCAGTATCAATATCTATAACACTTCCTATATATAATACCTCTCCCGGCCCACGTCCTCTGGTACCTATTTCAAAAAGATAATTACCATCCCAGTCAAAAACAGATGCTCCGGCGTATAAATATTTATCGGAAGCGTTAAATAAAACTCTGTTGCCAATCATAATATCATTACTCAGCGGTATATAGCTTATTGAATCGGCTATTTCGGATAACTTCACTGATTTCAAATCTGAAATTGCGTCCGACAACTCTATGATATTGGAATAACCCGTGTTTTCTGTCTTTTCTTTTGTATTCCCACAGGATATAATACCCAGGAATCCCGCTATTAGCAGAATACCGGCTTGTATGGATTTAATGTGTCTATTTTTCATAATATATTATTTTTTGGTTATGAGGAAACGATATAGAAAAAAAATAAGATTACATGAACCTGAAATCTTCAATTAAAATCAGAATACTATTATCGTATTCATTCAGATCGGCACCGTGATCAATTTGATCTTCAATAAGATGGGAGACAGAGCACGTGCCGATAAAATAATTTTTATAAGATCATATCAGTAACCTTTCTGTTGTTTCCAATATTTTAAAATGATATGTTGTCGTATCATTATAGGTTATGATATTATTCATTAAATCATCTGCCGTTTTAAGTGAAACATCTTTATCCACTATAATATCCTCAAATTTTTTCGTTTTGCTTTGGTAGCTACATATTTATTAAAAATAATGCAACGAGCATTGTCTGCTTGATTTGCGGCATAAGACTTATTATTAGATTTTTAACAAGGAGATTAGTAATAGTACAAAATTTTTCTATTACTGATTAATATTTTTCATTTATAGAGTAAAAATACGATATTATCCGCTTTTTTCGTAAAAAAAAATGTAACTTATTCTCAGATCGAATAAAAGTAAGAAAGTATATTATATTTAAAATACAATATTCTGTTTGCAATCTCTGAAATATAATACTATTGTTTCAGAAGCATGATAAACCGCAATGCCATATCGAAAAATACCATCTTAGCATTCACATTCTGGGTAATGTGAAGTTCGGCAAGCTCTAGTGTTTCCATTATCTGCTCCGTATTATTCTCGTTTACAAAAGGGGAAAAGCGAGTAGAGAAATTAATCTCCGGTAAAGTCATATAGTTAAGAACCGGAGTAGAAAAATTCATTATGAAATTTTCGCGAATCATACGCTGCGAATATTGAAGAAACAGCTTTTGCTTCTCTCTACCAAGTCCCGCAACCTCCTCGCTCCAAAGCTTCATCTCTTTTAGTTTTCTACCGTAAGACATACGCATCATGTGCATAAAGAGTTCGAGAAAATACTCTTTCTCCTCGGAGATACTGATATTCTCAATTGCCTTGTGGATATTACCGTTTGAAATGTGAGCGATATTCACCGCCTGCGCATTATCAACTCCATATCTGTTAACAAGCGCGCTCTTTATGATCTCTTCAGAAAGAGGTCGTACGAATATCTGTTGAGCTCGCGATCTGATAGTCGTAAGAAGTGATTCAGGATCATTGCTTATCAATAGAAAGAATGTGTTGTCGTATGGTTCTTCAAGAATTTTCAGAATCTTATTGGCAGCCTCCTCCCTCATTCTCTCGGGAAGCCATATAATCATAATCTTATACTCCGACTCATACGACTTTTTGCTCAGTTTCTTAATAATCTCATCCGCTTCACGGGTGAAAATATTAGCTTGCTGATTATCGGTTCCTATATCTGAAAGCCAATCATTAAGATCGAAATATTCATTATGAGTAAGAAAGACACGCCATTCGGGAAGATAATCATCACAATAAGCATCCTTCTTCCCTTTCTTATTAAGAACAGGAAAAACGAAATGCAGATCGGGATGAATCAGCTTATTATATTTTACACATGAGCTACATACACCGCAAGAATCATCATCTTTACGATTGGTACAATGTATATATTGAGCATAAGCAAGAGCCAGCCGAAATTTCCCAAGCCCTGGAAGACCTGAAAACAATTGAGCATGAGCAATATGATTGTCTTTTACAGACTTTATTAATCTCTGCTTAATATCGTCATGTCCTATAATATCTTTAAACAGCATTTAGTTATCGTTTATTTCGTGCGATGAATTAAAAAAGAATCAGAGTATAAGTTCCCCTATTCCCTGACGTATAATTTCCGGTTCGTCGGTTGTAAGATCAACAATTGTAGATGGTTGATTATTTCCATATCCGCCATCAATTACGGCATCAACCTGATTTTCATATCTTTCGTAAATCAATTCCGGATCGGTTGTATATTCTATCACATCATCTTCATCTTTAATAGAGGCGGTAAGGACAGGGTTACCAAGCTGTTCAACAATAGCTCTTATTATATCATTATCAGGAATTCTTATCCCGACAGTTTTTCTTGATTTGTAAAGTTTGGGTAAACTGCTACTAGCCTCAAGGATAAAAGTAAAAGCTCCGGGCAGATTCTTTTTAAGTATCTTAAATTGCTGATTATCTACTCTTGCATATTGGCTAATATTACTCAAATCAGAACATATAATTGAGAGAAGAGCTTTCTTGGCATCAATTCCTCTGTATTTATATATCTTTTCTACACCTCTTACGTTAAGGGCATCACATCCCATAGCATAAACAGAGTCGGTTGGATAAATTATTATACCACCGTTTTTCAATATCGAAACCGCTCTTGCAATCTCTGCCTGACTCGGGTTCTTTGAATATAACTTAATATACATATTTTCTGATTTTTAGCTTGCTTTATGCATTTACATATACTGATATAACAATTCAGAGCGAATTTATTTCAAAGATAACATACGTTTTGCCTCCTCATACCCTTCATCGTAGAAATCAGTTAGTTTTTTAGGATCTTTTTCCGTTCTTCCTACTTCAATCTTTTTTTGAGGTCTTATCACGATTATTTTCCCCTCTTCCTCAAGTTGCTCAATATATTGAAGTGTATCATTATATTCTTTTGATCTTTCAAATAAAGCATCTCTTAGATTCGGATATTGCTTATAAATGAATTTCGGAATTGGACGTTTGCGGATATTCTTTCTGTAACCTTTGTTTCGTGTCAAAACAACAACAATGTTTGTGAAGCCGTCTGCCATAGCTTTTTTGATTGGCAAAGGATCTGTAATCCCACCGTCAAGCATAGGAATACCATCGACATAAGCAATAGGACCAATAAACGGTAAAGAACAAGAGGCCTTAAGAATATCGCACAATCTTTTTTCATCACTTTTCTCCTCCATATATTTAGCCTTTCCTGAAATACAATCGGAAGTCACTGCTATAAAACGATTTGATGATTCGGAATATGTTTTGAAATCGAGCGGATAATGCTTCTGTGGATATTCGTAAAAAATATAGTTTAAGTCTATATAACCTTTGCCTCTGATGAAATGTTTCATACCGATATAAGGTCGTATCTTTAAAAGATCTATATCACCGAATTTAGCTCGTCCACGCTGTCTTGACATATAAGAGATGCCATTGCTGGCACCGGCTGAAACCGCGATTGTATAGGGAAACCATAACTCATTATCCATCAGATAGTCGAGAACTCCTGCTGTGAATATACCTCTCATCCCGCCCCCTTCAAGAACAAGGGCGCTCTTATTCATATCTTTTAAATTCATAATTCCGATTTTGAACGCGTCATAATATTCCATACACGGATATATGGCGAATAATAATCAATAAAATTATAAATTAATTATCACAAACCTGTTATTCACGGAAATATATTCGTTTTACTCTTGATGATACAGTGGAAATAACTTCATAGGCTATAGTGTCTAATTTATTAGCCAGCTCGGAAACAGGTAGTTCATCGCCAAAAACAATAACGCAATCTCCCTCTTTACATTCGCAATCAGTCACATCAATTAAAGTAACATCCATACAGACATTTCCTACAATTGGGCATTTAAAACCGTTAACCATCATATATCCTATTCCGTTACCCAAATGACGATTGTAGCCATCTGCATAACCGATAGGAACTGCAGCAATACGGGAATCTCTGGTAAGTTTTCCTTTTCTTGAATAACCTATTGTCTGATCTTTTGAAAAATGATTAATCTGAAGAATTATTGAACGTAGTGTACTGACATTACGTAATGGCAGCTTTTTATATGACCCTTCTATTCCATAAAGACCAATGCCAAGACGTACCATATCCATCTGATGATCGGCAAATCGCTCAATACCGGCTGTATTAAGTATATGTTTTAGCAGTTTATGACCGAGTTTATTCTCAAGCAAAGCTGTCGATTTGTCGAATATATCAAATTGCATTTTGGTGTAGTAATCAAACTCCTCTTCTCCGCTTCCGGCAAGATGAGAAAAGGCAGATCTTGCCAACACTGTATTTTGACGGACAAGCATATCGGCAAGTTTTTCAATATCATCAGGCTGAAAGCCAAGTCGATGCATCCCTGTATCTATCTTTATATGTACGGGGAAATTTGTAATGCCGTATATTTCTGCTTCATGAATAAATGCATTAAGGAGTTTAAAACTATAGATCTCAGGTTCGAGGTTATAGCTAAAAATTGTGCGAAACGCTGATATCTCAGGATTCATAACAATAATAGGAATCTGTATACCTTGCTTACGAAGTTCGGCACCCTCATCGGCAACTGCCACAGCAAGATATTCGCAACCGGCATCCTGAAGAGTCTTTGCAAGTTCATACGATCCCGCCCCATAACCGAATGCTTTTACCATACATACCATCTTTGTTGTTGGTTTTAAAAGAGTTCGGTAAACATTATAATTATGAATTACGGCATCCAGATTAACCTCAAGTATGGTCTCATGTTGTTTGAGCTCAAGATACTCGGATATATGTTCAAAGTTATAGCTTCTTGCACCTTTAATCAATATTAATTCGTCGTGAAAAGAATCAATCAGATCTGAATTTAGAAAATCGTCTGTTGTATTGAAAAAATAACTTTCACATTCGAATACTGATTTCATTTCCGAAATATCACTTCCTATGCCAATTATTTTATCAACACCTTTTCCTTTACAGATATCCGCAATCTTGCGATATAGTGTACGCGGAAGTAATCCTGTCTGAAGTATATCGGAAATAATAAGAGTGTTCTTTTTATATGTAGATGCTCTTCTGTTCTGGAAGTCAAGGGCTATATCCAGAGAGTTTATATCAGAGTTATAAGTATCGTTGATAAGAAGACAATTATTTTTACCCTCTTTTACTTCAAGCCTCATTGCAACAGGCTCAAGTGTACGCATTCTTTTTTCAATTTCATCAGGAAGAATGCCAAAATAAAACATTACGGCAAGTGCTGTAATGGAGTTTTCTATTGAAGCATCTTCAATAAAAGGGATTGTATATGATGCTTCAAATCCAAGATAGATATAATTGATAGAGGTAGAAAACTCCCCTTTTTCAATTCTCTTTATATATAGTTGTTTATTAGGATCTTTTTTTGACCAGGCAATCTCCTTTAGAGTAAGACATGACTCTTCCAGAGCTGTTGCTATTGCAGGCTCATCACCATTGTAAATTATGACATCACAGTTTCTGAGCAGTTTAAGTTTTTCATCAAGTTTCTCTCTAAGTGAGGTAAAGTTTTCCTGATGTGTATCGCCGATATTTGTAAGAATACCGATTGTTGGTTTTATAATATCTTGTAGATTCTGCATCTCGTCTTTTTGCGATATTCCGGCTTCGAAAATCCCGAGTTCACTTTGCTCGGAAAGTTCCCACACAGAAAGAGGCACACCAATCTGAGAGTTGTAGCTTCTTGGAGAACGAGTGATATATTTATCAGATTGCAAAAGTTGATATAACCACTCTTTTACTACCGTTTTGCCGTTACTTCCCGTTATTCCGATAATAGGAATAGAAAATCTCATACGATGTTCTCGAGCAAGTGTCTGAATAGCTTTTAGAGTATCTTTTACATGAAGGAAATTGGCATCTTTGAATTGGGAAGGTACCTTGTATTTATTTGAAACGACAAAATTTCTAACACCTTTTTTGTATAGGTCTTCGATATATTTATGTCCGTCATTTTTTGAGCTTGTTATGGCGAAAAAAAGTGTTTCTTCTGCAAAAGTTAGAGAGCGACTATCTGTCAATAATATACTAATGACATTTTCTTTAAGGTTCTTGTGTTTGGCTTTAATGATAGATGCAATCTCTGAAATATTATAGTCCATAAGATTAGTTTAGTAAGATGAATAGCTTTTAGATCATATCCCTTGTTTTAACGTCATGGCGTGTTTGTACACTATTATTATGTCTTGATATTTTGTTTAATTCTTAAAAATTGTTTCAAGGGTTTCTGAAACGAAAAGTAGTCATATTTCTGTATTAATGATTCTAACTTATTGATGTTTTGTGTTAAAAATACTAAGTATTCATAGCTATTTTCGTTTTTTGGGCGATGATTGAGTGCTCGGCTGATTTTTTGACACTCTTTGTGGAGTGAAACAGTTTCTTTATTAAAATAATATTCAGAAAATTTCTCTTTTATATATTCTATTGCCGATTCTGATGGATGCACCATATCAGGTGTGTAAAAACGGTAGTCGCGAAGGTCGTCAATCAGTATTTCGTATGCAGGAAAATAACTTACGTTATTGTTTTTGCAACACAACTCTTCAATCGCTAACTGAAGTACAGCCTTACTTAATTGATTGCCATGAAGAGTATCTTTGATATGTCGGATAGGACTTACGGTAAATATGATCTTCATATCTTTATTAATAACTCTTAGTTTTGAGATGATCTCACTCCAAAGCGTTGTTATTTCAGATATATCAAGACGCCTTCTTGTAAATAACTTATCAGATAGTTTATGACAGTTACCCACTATTTGCTCATCTGTTGCTGAGTCTTTTCTTATAAAAGTATTAATATAGTCTGCTGCGTTTTTATTGAGTGAATAAACCCAAGCCGTTCCGAATGTTACAAATAAGATGTCGGTTTTTTCAAGACGCTCTTTTTGCGATATTATATCATTGTTGATATTGTTTATCATCTCAATTTTGTCGGAATTAGAGAATCTTGAATGATAATAGAAACTATTGAAAACTCCGTTATGATAAAACAGTTCTTTATCCTCAAATCTGCGTTGGTTTATGATATTTAGCAAAGAGTCTGCCACAGATACAGGATTGTACATTATGCCGGATGGATTGAAATCAATATCGAATAAACTATCTTTTAACCAATTGCCGATGTTTTCGGTAAAACATGAACCTATCATAAGTATCTTGTCGTCATAACTTATAGATAATGGATTATTGTTTCTTTCAATTTCTGTTCTGAATATCATATTGCCGGATTATTTTATAAAAATTGTATTTCTTACGGTTTTAATATCAAATAAGTAACATCTAATATTTGCAACAAATACAAACAGTTTCTTAACTTTGAGGCAAAGTTGATTTAACTAAACAAACTTATAAATATTATGTCAAAACCTTTTAAATTTCAGCCTACTTTTCCATTAGGAAAAGAAAAAACTGAATATTACAATCTGACTAAAGATTACGTAACGACTCAGGAGTTCAACGGCAAAAAGATGCTTATGGTAGATCCTCAAGCATTAACAATCCTTGCACAACACGCTATGAGAGACGTATCTTTCTTACTTCGTCGCGAGCACAATGAAATGGTTGCTAAGATCCTTAACGATCCTCAGGCATCGGAAAACGATAAATATGTTGCTCTTACTATGCTTCGCAATGCAGAGATTGCAGCAAAAGGACAACTTCCTGTTTGTCAGGATACAGGTACAGCTATCGTGCTTGGTAAAAAAGGTCAACAAGTATGGACCGGAGGCGGAGATGAAGAGGCTCTTGCCCAGGGTATCTATAATACATATGTAAACGAAAATCTTCGTTATTCTCAGAATGCACCTCTTAATATGTATGACGAGGTTAATACTGCTACAAATCTACCTGCTCAGATCGACCTTTTGGCAACTGACGGTGATGAGTACAAGTTCCTTTTCATGGCAAAAGGTGGTGGTTCTGCCAACAAAACTTATCTTTATCAAGAAACAAAAGCGGTAATCAATCCTGATACTCTTGTTCCTTTCCTTGTTGAAAAGATGAAGAGTCTTGGTACTGCGGCTTGTCCTCCTTATCATATCGCTTTCGTTATTGGTGGTACTTCTGCTGAAACTTGTCTTAAGACAGTTAAGCTTGCTTCTGCTAAATATTATGACGAACTACCAACAACAGGTAATGAGCTTGGTCGCGCATTCCGTGATGTTGAGCTTGAAAAAGAACTTCTTGAAAAAGCTTATGAACTTGGTCTTGGTGCTCAGTTCGGAGGTAAATATTTCGCTCACGATATCCGTGTAATACGTCTTTCTCGTCACGGAGCTTCTTGCCCTATCGCTATGGGTGTTTCTTGTTCGGCTGACCGTAACATCAAAGCAAAAATCAATGCTGACGGTCTTTGGATTGAGAAAATGGATGATCAACCGGCTACACTTATCCCTGAGGAACTTCGTAATGCAGGTGAAGGTGACGCAGTGAAGATTGACCTTAACCTTCCAATGGAAGATATCCTTAAAGAACTTACAAAATATCCTGTTGCTACTCGTCTTTCTCTTAACGGAACTATCATCGTAGGTCGTGATATCGCTCACGCTAAGATTAAAGAGCGTTTGGATAAAGGTCTTGGAATGCCTGAATATCTTAAAAATCACCCTATCTATTATGCTGGACCTGCTAAAACTCCTGCGGGAATGGCTTCAGGTTCGTTCGGACCTACAACAGCCGGTCGTATGGACTCTTATGTTGACATGTTCCAATCTGAAGGTGGTTCTATGGTGATGATTGCTAAAGGAAACAGAAGTCAACAGGTTACTGATGCTTGTCATAAACACGGAGGTTTCTACCTTGGTTCTATCGGTGGTCCTGCTGCTATCCTTGCACAAAATAATATCCGCAAAGTTGAATGTGTTGAGTATCCTGAACTTGGTATGGAGGCTATCTGGAAAATCGAAGTTGTTGATTTCCCTGCTTTCATTCTTGTTGATGATAAAGGCAACGATTTCTTCAAACAGATCAAACCTTCTTGCTTCGGAAAATGCTAATTAGTATATTCTTAAGGATTGAAAAATAATTTAAAAAGCCGTTTATTCATGTTTATGGATAAACGGCTTTTTTATTATAAGTACAGATAATATTAATTTATTGTCCTTTTTCTTTTGTTTTTTTTATTTAGGCGTTTTTCTCGATGTGGTTTAAAATGAATAACCGAAACCTAAATAATAAACTTTTGACTTACCTTCATAAGTATTTTTACTGCGTTGATATAAGGGAATATCTGCGCCTGCAATTACGCTTAGTTTATTTGAATTTATTCTAAGAAGAAAAGATGCTCCATAATCAAATCTCGGTATGCCATATGCAAACGACTCTTTTGTTATTTTGCTTGAAACAGGCTCTTTGCCTATCTCCCAGTATGTCACATAAGTATCTGTTTTTCCGGTAATTCCGTAACCTAGATACCCTCCTGCTCCGAAATCGATATTAAGAATATCATATATTTGTAGTGCATATTGTAATCGAATGGGTATTTGAAGGAAATCTTTTCTACTCTCCTGAGAAGCAAGCGAGCCTCTTTCTACCACAAAATCCGGAGCAAATCTATTGATCATAGTGTAGCTATAATCAAACCCTGGTTTCTCTAAAAGGCATAAATGAAATTCTGGAGTATTAGTTTCGGATCTATATCCTGAAATTGAACTTTCGTTTAATTCCGGCGATTTTATTTGTGTATAAAATAATCCGGATTGAAATCCTAAGTATTTATTAAATCTATAAGTTACATCAGCTCCAACTTTGAGCCCTAAAGCTGTAGTATAATCTGATACTTTATTAATTGTAACACCTATTTGTGGTGTTAGCTCTATTTTTTGTGCCTGAGTCCCAAGAAATGAAAAAACTAATGTTAAGCCTAAAAAATACTTCTTCATATTAGTAAGTTATAATTCTTTAAATCAAATATTAAGCGGGCACAAATATAAAGATTAACATACACATATATATGGTAAATTATATTTCTATTTATTAATTTAAACCATCAATAAAACATAATATTACAATATTCAAAAAACCAAATCTATACACAAGCCTGGCTACAAGCAACTTACGGCCATTCTGAATTACCACAACTCATTTATTAAAATTTCATTAAGTTATTTACAAAATTTACTCCTGTTTTAATTTTCCTGATATGTCGGTATTGATAATTTTGACACAGAAGATTTACTCATCATAGGTTTATAGGCATTGTTTCAAACCAACTTTAAATTCGAATGATTCAATTATATGATATTTATATACATTCTTTTCAAAATCCAAAGCATAAAAATCAATTATTGAAATTAATAATAATATTATTATAAAACACCTGGTAATCTAAGAGTTAGTCTTTTTACTCTCCTCATTATTATATTCTTTTGAAATTAATTATTTTATTAGGATTACACTTTTTAACAACATGAAATATTAAAAGTATAAATATTAGATAATGAATTATTTATTTATATAGATTTTAAGTTTCGCAAGTGTCAATAAAATATATTTATAAGTTCTAAAGTTTATGATTTTCATTTATATAGAGATGTATTTATTACCTTAGCATCTCATATTTTAAACAAATGGTTGTTTTATTCAACAATTTTAATGATGAATAATATTTTAGAGGCAAGAGATATCGTAAAACATTATGCTGATCACAAAGCTCTTGATGGTGTTAGTATAGATATACCGGAAAATTGCATTTATGGACTTTTAGGACCTAACGGTGCAGGAAAAACTACATTTATAAGAATCATCAACCGTATTACCGGCCCTGATCAGGGTTATATTACTTTAAAAGGGAAACCTCTTAATGATAATGATATTAGTACCATAGGTTATTTGCCTGAGGAGAGGGGACTTTATAAGAAAATGAAGGTTTCCGAACAGATCATTTATCTTGCCCGTCTTAAAGGTATGTCTAATAGCGATGCGACAAGTTCGATGAAGCAATGGCTTGAGAAATTCGATATTTCAGATTGGAAGTCAAAAAAGATTGAGGAACTATCAAAGGGTATGCAACAAAAAATACAGTTTATCTCTACTGTTATCCATAAACCGGAGATCGTTATACTTGACGAACCTTTTAGTGGTTTTGACCCTGTCAATGCCGAACTTATCAAAAATGAAATAATTGAATTAAAAAATAACGGTTCTACTATTATTCTTTCAACTCATAATATGAATTCTGTAGAAGAGATGTGTGATGAGATTAGTCTGATAAACCGTTCAAAAGTTATGCTTCAGGGAAATGTCAATGATATAAGAAGAAAATATAAAAAGCATCTTTTCCGTGTTGTTGTCTCAGAAGATGATATATATTCTGACAGAAATATATTCGAGATAGTAGAAAGAAAGCCTCTTGTCAATGGATATCAATCTATTATTAAAGCAAATCGCGGAATTGGGAATAACGAGTTGATAAATGATATCTCCGGTAATTTCACAATAGAGTGCTTTGAGGAACTTCTGCCTTCCATGCAAGAGATATTTATTGAAGTTGTAAAGAGTTAGAAATAAAAACGAAATTGATCTCTTTTGCTTTTCCACACAAAGAGATATAAAAACCAATTATTCTTTTATGAGTAAAATAGGATTAATTATAGAAAGAGAGTATCTGACTCGTGTCAATAAGAAATCATTCATTTTGATGACTATTCTGTTGCCTCTCATATTTGTAGGTATTATTCTTATCCCGGCATTTTTGTCACAGGTCAAAGATTCTGACATTAAGACAATAGCAATTATTGATAATACAGAATTATATGGAGATGTATTGAAATCAAATGATGAATTTAATTTTGTTTATGTGCCTGAAATTGGATTAAATCAATCTAATGAAAACGTAATACGAGATAATTATGCAGTAGTGGTAATTGATAAAAATCTTATAGAGAACCATGATGCAATTACAATTTTTTCAGATAAGATAATCCCTCCTGCATTAAAAACAGAGATTTCTCAACAGTTCAATCCATGGTTGAGCGAAAAAAAAATGGAATATTATAATATTCCCAATCTAAAAAATATAATAGAAGATTCTTCTGTACGAATAAATATAAATACATTAAAATGGGGCGAAAATGGTTCTGAAGTAAACTCTTCGGGTGAATTAGCTTCCCTAATAGGGCTTATGACAACTATTGTGATCTATATGTTCATATTTGCTTTCGGAAGTATGGTGATGACAAGTGTAATTCAGGAAAAGACAAACAGAATTGTTGAAATAATGGTTTCCTCTGTAAAGCCTTTTGAACTTATGATGGGGAAAATAATTGCTGTTGCTTTTGTCGGACTTACTCAATTTCTTATTTGGATATTACTTATTGCCGGAATATTGGGATCTATATTATTTGTAACCGGAATGGCATCTGATCCTGAAAATATATCAGAGATAGGGAAAGCGATGGTTTCTCAAAATCCGGGAATGAATCAAATGGGTGAATTAATGGTAACAAATCCTGTGGCCGGAGAGATTCAATCTATTTTGGCCAGTGTCAATTTTGTACAGATAGCAATAATGTTTATTTTCTATTTTATTGGTGGTTATTTTCTTTATGCATCTTTATTTGCTGCAATTGGTTCGCTTGTCGACCAGGATACTGACACACAGCAATTCATGTTGCCTGTAACAATGATTAATATTTTCGCTTTATATGTAGGAATCTATAGTGCTTCAAACCCTGACGGGCCTTTGGCTTTCTGGTGTTCAATGATCCCTTTTACATCTCCGGTTGTAATGATGGTAAGACTTCCTTACGATGTTCCTTATTGGGAGCTTGCTCTATCGGTAGGAATTTTATATTGTACATCTCTTATGACTATAAAATTCGCATCCAAGATTTACCGAACAGGAATACTTATGTACGGAAAGAAAATCACCTATAAAGAGGTTTTCAAATGGTTTAGATATAAATATTAAGCAGTTTAAAAAGAGATTTATTTCTACTAAATCAGATTTGATCAATTATAAAAAATGGAAATACTGAAGATTTATTTTCTTCTTGTATTTCCATTTTTTATTTTAAACTATTATTTCCTCACTATTAGTTGCAGTCTCTCGCCATTTTGAAGGAGAAATTCCCTCTTTGGATGTAAACGATCGTATAAAATGAGAAGAAGTTGTATAACCAATTGCCTCAGCTATCTCTAACATAGTAGCGCCCTTTGATTCTAATAGATATCTTTTTGCTTCTTCTATTCTCAGCTCTCCTATCCACTCTCTAAAGCTTTGCTTATATTCTGAATTTATAAATTCAGAAAGATATGTTCTATTTGTACCAAATTCCAATGCTAATTGCTGTATTGTAATTCCGTTAGTTTTAAATTTTTTATCCTCTATCCATCTTTCCATCAAAATTTTAATTTCAGAAAATACATGAATATTATTCTTCAAAAATTCAGATTCATTTTCTTGTTTCTTTTCAGAATCAACATTATCACCCATTATAGGCTCAATCTTCTCATACTGTATTAAGTAGTTCTGAAGGCAATTAAATATGAACGTAAAAACAATAAGTCCTCCAACTGCATAAATCGTAATTATCCATTTCGGAGCAAACGCAAGAATTGCTCCAAGTATTCCCATCATACAAATGCTTGAGACACATTTATAAATCCATTTTATAAAATTCGCTATGTTATCAGAATAATAATTATCTATATTTCGTACTGTTTTAAAGTAGTTTTTAAAGAATATAATTGTCATTCTTACAGAATCGCCTCCGAATATTATAGCTGCCGTAATAAGAAATCCATTACATACTCTTCCTTCATGAAATATTGCACCTATCCAGGTTATACAAAGGACAAATATATATTTAATTATATCTGTTATTGTTTGTCGTTTATTTATATAATCTTTCTTTATTAATGATATTATCCCCATACCAAAAAGCAATGCTCCGGCATAATACATCGAAAGATTTACAGCAGTAGCTAGTTGAGGAGCAGTTGTTCGAAAATTGACTTTTGCAAGGAAAAGATATTGTAGTCCCCAGATAAAGATTGTAGCTCCAATAATCTTTCTACTTCTTCTATAATCTCTGAATATTTCTTTTTGGGGAACTGTACCAAAACAAAGATATCCCCCTAAAAATGTCACTATTACGCCACATATCAGAAGCGTATCTAAATAATAAAGTTCTAACATACCACACATCAATTAACCTAATATTAACCTACAAATATAATATATGTTAATCCGATTGCAAAAAAATTATTGTCTAAACAACAAATTGCTGAACAGACAATAATTTTATTTGAAATATATTCTATCTTATGAATCTATTTAGTGTTTAATCTTAGGAAATATTCTTTTTAAATAATATAATTTCTGAGTTATCAAATTGCTGTATAAATTAAAGGTAAATAGATTTATCTTTAAGATTTTAGATAATATTCTAAACTATTGTCTAATCTCTACTTTTAAAACTATCGCTATATCATTTGCTCTTTTTTGAGGTAAAGAAACGAGTAAAGCATCTTTTGTGGAATTAAAATCTACATCTCCTGCGCCAAGGAGTTCTACCGATTTTATTTTTCCTTTGAAATTTCCACTTTTAAGACCTAAAGATTTTATAGATATATTATTGTCTGATGGATCGCCCAAAATAGTAGCATAAACGTAATTGTCTTTCTTCACAAAACGTATATCTGACGAACTATGTGATGTACCTTCGTTAAATCCTTGATTATTTATAGGATTTGAAGCTTCAAATGTTGGACCTTCACCAAAAACATTCCAAGCTCTTGTTCCATATATACTTTCTTTATTAATTTCCATCCAGTCAGCTATATCATTCAATATTTCGAGTTCTTTTTCATCCAAAGAACCATCACCTCTTAATGGTACACTTAATAACAGATTTCCATTTTTGCTTATAATATCTACAAGCATATGTATAACGCTTTTAGCAGATTTATAATTGTTATTATTATAAACACCCCTGTTATAATGCCAATCACCAATACATGTACATGTTTGCCAATACTTTTCCTGAATCTTATCCGGAGCGCCTCTTTCCACATCCCATAGAATAGCTTCTTTTTGTTGCTCGTCGAGCTTCTTGCCCATAATCACAGCTCGCATCTCTCCATTATTATCCTTCATACTTTTATTATAAAAATGAGATGCTATATAATTACCAACATTACTTATTGGATAAAAAGGCAATACAGTATCATCGAAATAAAGAAGATCGGGATTATATTTATTAATCGCATCTATAGTTCGATTGTAAATATTTGTCATAAACTCATCACTCGGACAATAGGCTCCATCTCCCCATTCCCATTGAGCATGAATAGATCCTGAATTAGAACTACCGGCACTTCTTTCATGGTTTTGAGCATATAAATCCTTAGGATCATAGCCTTCCCACCATTTACCTTTTCCATCCTCTTTTGTAAGATTTCCGTCAAAATCCTGCGCCGGTTCCAGCCAGCTCCAGGCATGAGATGCATGAATACTTATACCTAAAGGAAGTGAATATTTCTCACAAGCATCAGCCCAACCCTTAAGAATATCCTTTTTAGGGCCCATATTCACAGAGTTCCAAGGTTGATATTTGCTATCCCATAAATCCATATTATCATGATGATTGGCTAATGCCATAAAATATTGAGCTCCAACCTTTTTATATAGAGCTACTAATGTTTCCGGATCCCATTTATCTGCTTTCCACTCATTGATTACATCTTTAAAACCGAATATCGTCGGATCCCCATATTTATTAACATGATAATTATGTGTCCAACTATCTTTATAATACATAAATCTCGCATACCAATCTCCCGCTTCGGGTTCACACTGTGGTCCCCAATGAGCCCAAATACCAAACTTGGCATCCTTAAACCATTCTGGTATTTCATATTGGGTCAAAGAACTCCAATCTGCGGTATACTTACCCTCTAAATATGGTTCTTGTGAATAATCTATATCTGCATAAATAATGGATGAATTTAAGAGACCTATGGCTATAATGGGGGATGCAAAAAATTTTGTTTTCATCGTATTTGTTAATTAATGTGTTATGCGTAATAAATATATTAGTAAACAAATTTACTATCTCTAATGATACAAAAATAGTATCTACTTATAATCTCTGAATAATACAAAATCTTTAATCAATAATACAAAATCGACAAAATAGGCTTCAAAAGATTGTCAGCATCCATATTTGTCTATATTTAAATAATAAAAAATCGGTATATATGAATCGCGAAGACTTTAATCAAAATTTTATTCTCCTAAATATAGGTTATGCTTATCATGATGCAGACTGGAACTGGAAAAATGTAAAAAGTCCTTTCTCCAGAATACATATTGTAATAAAGGGTAATGCCAAGATTATCAGGGATGACAGAACTGTTTACACCAAAGAAAATCATATGTATCTAACCCCTTCTCATATAAATCACTCTTATAAATGCGACGGGATATATGAACAATATTATATTCATATATATGAAAAAACAGATAATAATTTCAGTTTTTTCGATTTCATTGACTTTCCCGTTGAAGTTGAAATAAACAATCTTGATATTGAATTAATAAAAAGACTTGTTGAGATAAATCCGCATCGTGGTTTACCTCATTATGATCCTAAAAAATATGATGATTCGGCAACTTTGGCTAAAAACATTTCAAAAAATAAAGATTTGATCCTTTCTCATGAGCTTGAAACAGAGGCTATTTTAAAAATTCTTATATCCAGATTTATGAAAGATTCAACCTTTAAGACTAAATCCATGGACAAAAGAGTTCTCAAATCTCTTAAATATATTTATCAAAATCTTCATAAACCGATATCTGTTGATAATCTATCTGAGATGTGTTTTCTTTCTAATGATCATTTTATTCGACTTTTCAAAAAAGAAATGAATATTACCCCTATTAAATTTATTAATCAAAAAAAGATCGAACAAGCTCAGCTATCATTTCTTATTAATGACGCACTCATTAAAGATGTTGCTTTTTCTCTTGGATTTGATAATATATCATATTTCAATAAGATGTTTAAGAAATATTCAGGAGAAACTCCTATGGATTATAAAAAGCTATTCTCCGTATAGTCAGAAGAATAATTTATTAAAATAAAAGTGAACCTCAAAATTCTTTTTGAATCTTGAAGTTCACTTCATATGTATAATAGTATTTAAAAATATATTATACATATTTTATTTAATCACCCCAATAGCTCCCCAAGGAGTAATAGTTTGTGCATCAACTGCCATAACCTTACATGAACTATTGTTAAAGAAACTCACGCTTGCCTCTCCTTTTTCGTTTGTCTTAACATCAGGATTCCAATATAAAGTGCGGCGATAAGGAACATCCTCAATGATATCGGGAAGCAATCTGTCAGGAACATAAAACTCTCTTGCAATAGCATAACCGTCAAGAGTGGTTATCCTTTCTCCTTTTCGTTCCGAAGGTTGTGTTTTTTGTTCTGTATATATGAATGCTACAATAGGAGCAATACCGTTACAACTCATTTGAGGATAATAAGATAAATAAGAGATCTGATCGTAACAGAATGCGATTCTTATAACATCATCAGTCCTCACTTCATCAATACTTTGATAAATACTTTGTTCTATATTTCTGTCATTAATCACATAAACCATGCCTCTTCCTTTATGAACATTATCATTGGGGATTAAAGAGTTAATCTGTGCAATAAAATCATTTACATAGGTTTCCGGAGTTATACCGTTATCGATAAGCCTATCCTTCTCCTCTTTAGCATCATAAAAAACAGAAGATATTCTAAGAGAATTAAGTTGTCTTTTATTCATATTTTCTGCCGTAACAGTTATATTTTCAAGCAATCTCGACTCCGGATCATAATTAATCAGTTCATTATAATTATCCGATTTAACAGCTTCTTCTTTATTTTTCAAAACATAAAATCTATCAGAATTAGAACTTCTTGTAGTATATTTCATTTCAATTGCCGATAATGCTCTCTTTTCAGGAGAGAAAAGACGATCTAGTTTTATATATCCGTTCAATCTTTTATCCTGTTTATCCTTATCAAAAATTCCGATAGACATGTTTGCCTTACCATCGAAATCGGCAATAATAAAATTGAAATTTCCATTCTCATCAGTCACACATTCAGCATGGCGCTTCTTTTCTGTCTCAGGGAAAATAGTTGCTTTCACCAGAACTCCTTTCTTTGATTTTCTTCGAAACACAGATTCAACTCTTCCGGAAACAACGATACCCGTTTCTGTGAAATTATCTACTTTCTCTTCAGATCCTTTCACCATCTTTGTCCAATCGTAACGTCTCCATCCCTGAACCATCATAAGAAGATCAAGAGCTTGATTACGCGCAACGTCGTTTTCTGTGAAATAATAATCTACATCCTCGATATATCCCTTAATTTCTGACGACAAAAGCATATCGGTGTAAATATTATCATAATAAGATGTACTGATATCTTTTTCTGAATCCTTCACCGTGAGTGAAAAAGTAGTCATAACAGGTTTTTGTTTTTTATCCTTTAGATTAAACTCAAGATTAACCTGATCAAATGGATTATAAGTCTCTTTATCCGCTTTTACAGATATATCAATCATATTTTCAGAGCGATTGAATATTAATCTTTCACCCATTATCTTACCCTCTTTATCTATAAGTATAACGGTCGAAACCCCAGGTCCTATATCTGACTTAGGTATTGAAACCCCTACATTATTATTGTTTTTAAGATCAGTAATATTAGCATAAGATATCTTACCGGCTGTCATAACAGCTATCCCAAGAGTATCACCAACCATTGTTTCCGGTTTTCTTATTCTTACATTAAGAATATCTTTATTGACATTATTACACTCTATAACATAACCAGACTCTGTTGCTTTTGGAAGATTAAATTTATATTCCTTTTTATCATAATTCATATAAGCGGTATAAGTAACACCTTTTTCAGGAAGATAAGAACAAATGCCCATGCCTTTATGAAGAGTATTTATAAGAGAAACAGTATCTTTTTTTGATGATATTATAACACCTGTAGCATTTACACCAAGTCCTGCATTATCGGTTGCCTTAAAAGCAACTTTTGATAAACATCCGTTTACGGTATTTCCACCTTCGGGGTAAAACTTCACATTAAGATCGGAAAACTTCTCACTTTTATTTCTTAACATAGGAGCATCTTGACTTCTTGGCTTCTCTTTTATCTGCGGTTTATATTCTCCATTTCCGGTATGAGCAAAAATTGGGAATATCCTTGAAAACAGTACTTCGCTATCATTATTAAGCATGATCTTAGTATAAGCCCTAACTTCATAAAAACCGGGCTTGTAATATCCTTTTATAGAGAAGTTCCCGTGACACTGTCCATTTTCTATTCTTAACCTTTTAGTTTCAATAGATTTTCCATATTGATCTATAAGTTCAATATAGAGTACTGAACTAACCGGAGTTGCTTCCAAACCCGCTGCTAAAGCGACATATGCCTTAAAATAGATATCCTCACCCTGATAGTATCCTGAATTATCGAAATGAAGATAAACTTTCTCCTGTGGGAAAAGATGATTGTACTTATTTACATTCGTAAAATAGTTAGCAAAGATGTCGACTGCCGTTGTTTCCGCCAAGATAGGTGTTACCATAAGGCATGTGTTAATGAGAAGAGTTGTTATGTGTTTCATGATAATTGTATTATAAGATTAACACAAAATATATTTAATAAAAGTAACACTTATTAGCTAATTTATATAACAAAAATATATAACAACCTTAAAAAGACTATAATACAAGCAAATAGCATCTTTTCTAAAACCAACATATTAATTGAATGTTATAGAAATAAAACAACAATTACTGATCTACATTTCGATATATGACAGAAAGATCAAACATTATCACAAAGACAGTTCCCATTCTTAATATCAATTGCACCAATTGTGCTCTCATTATTGAGAAAAAACTAAAAAGTCTACCGGGAATTATAAATGCAAGTGTTAATGCAGCATCAAATAAACTACTCCTTGAATATGATGACAATATAATAGACATCCGATCAATACGAGAAAACATCTTAAATATAGGATATGATATTTTGGTAAGCAATGACCGTTTAAGAGATAAGATATCCGATGAGATAAAGGTGAAATATCGTAACCTGAAAATAAAAATGATTCTTGCCTGGATATTGGTTATTCCCACTTCAGTATTATCAATATTCTTTACAGATGAGCAATGGAGCAATTTTATAATGCTTTGTCTTTCTGTCCCTCTTATATTTTATTGTGGTGATAAATTCTTTATAAATGCACGTAAACTTTTTAATCTGGGTCGTGCAAATATGGACACTCTTATTGCAATAAGCACGTTGGCAGCCTTTATATTCAGCCTTTTCAATACACTTTTTCCTGAATTTTGGATAGCACGGGGCATTAAAGTTCATGTATATTATGAAGCTGCAGGCATGATTATCGCATTTGTTCTTACAGGGAAATTACTCGAAGATAAAGCTAAAAGAAGTGCTGAAAATGCAATAAAAAGCTTAATGGAACTCCAACCATCTAAAGCAATGGTCATTATGAATGATACTGAATTCGAAATGCCGATAGATCAACTTAAAAAAGATAATCACGTTATTGTTCGATCGGGGGAGTCAATCCCTGTTGACGGTATAATTATAAGTGGCAACTCTTTTATAAATGAAAGTATGGTAACCGGGGAACCGATGCCGGTAGAAAAAACAAAAGGAGATAAAGTTCTTGCCGGAACAGTTAACCAACGTGGTTCTATAATTATTGTAGCCACAAAAGTCGGTTCTCAGACAATGCTTGCTCAGATAATAAAAATGGTAAAAGTATCTCAATCAGAGAAAGCTCCTGTGCAAAAAACTGCCGATAAAATTAGTGCCGTATTCGTTCCCACTGTTATGTCAATTTCCCTTATCACATTTCTTCTTTGGATACTTCTTGATGGAGGTAGCAATATATTTATTGCTATAATTTCAGCTGTATCGGTACTTGTCATTGCATGTCCATGTGCATTAGGTCTTGCAACCCCGGCTCCTCTTACTGTTGCTATCGGAAGAGGTGCAATAAACGGATTACTAATAAAAGATGCTTATGCTCTTGAAAACCTCTATAAAGTAGATACCATTGTATTAGATAAAACAGGAACAATAACCAAAGGTGAGCCGTATATAAAGAAAGTAATGTGGAGTGATCAAATAAATGATTTTGACAAATCCGTATTACTTTCCGCTCAAATAAGAGCTGAACATCCGCTTGCAAGCTCAATTGCCGATTATCTAAAAAAAGCCGGAATAACAAAAACCGACCTTACTGATTTTGAAAGCATAATAGGTAAAGGGACAAAAGTGATTGCCAATAAAGAAACTTATTGGATAGGTAATTTCAGTTTATCTAAAGAATATATATCCGAATTAAGTGATTCTGAAATAAAAGAGATTACCACCTGGCAAAATAAAGGTATGAGTATCGTGCTTTTTGGCAGTTATAAACTTTTGGCGGTTTTTGTAATATCTGATCAGATAAAAGAGGGTTCGGCAGCTGCTGTAGCTGATCTCAAATCAATGGGAATTGATGTAATTATGCTTACGGGCGATAATAAAAACAGTGCATCATATATAGCACAAGAAGTTGGAATTAAAGATTATAAAGCAGACTTGCTTCCCGTTGACAAGTATAATTGTATTAAAGATATGCGCAGAGAATCGAAAATTGTTGCTATGGTAGGTGACGGTGTAAACGATTCTCTTGCTCTTGCAGGAGCTAACGTGAGTATTGCAATGGGGATCGGATCCGATTTCTCAAAAGAGGTAGCAATGCTTACTATAGTCAACTCAGATTTAAGAGCTCTTTCTTTTGCTATTCGACTTTCTAAAAAATGTGTACGTATAATAAGGATAAATCTTTTATGGGCATTTATTTACAATATTATAGGAATTATTGTAGCCTGCGGATTACTCTATCCCTTATTTGGAATTTTACTAAATCCGATTTGGGCTGGCATAGCCATGGTATGCAGCTCGGTATCTGTTATTATGAACAGTCTACGACTTAAATGGTCAAAAATATAATTTAAACCGGAATTATTTATGAAGAAGTTGATGTTCAAAACCAATGCAAACTGTATTGGTTGTGTAGAGAGAATTAAATCTGTTTTATCTAAGAAGTTTGATCATGATCAATGGGATGTAGATCTTGAATCTCCATTGAAAATCCTTACAATCGAAACCGATATTCCCGCCTATGAGATTGAAAGAATGATTGAAAAAGCAGGCTATCTGGCTGTTAATCTTGATGAGTAAGGTAATAAAAAAACAGGGAGATAATCAATATCTCCCTTGTTCTTAACTTTAATATTGAATAAAAGTATTTATATATGTTGTCGCAACATTCTGTATTTAATGTAAAAGTATTTATTTTATAATTCCTATTAAACCTGATGGCAAGATTGTTTGAGCATCCACTATAAACTCTTTTGCAGATCCGGTATTAAAAAAATTCACTTTGGCTGTTCCATTAGCATCACTCTTTACATCAGGATTCCAATACAATGTACGTCGATATGGAATATCCTCCAAAGCATCCGGTGATAATATTTGTGGGACATAAAACTCTTTTGCTCTTGAATAACCTTCAAATGTGGTTATTCTTTCCCCTTTTCTTTCATTAATCGACATATTAGGATCTGTATATAAAAAAACCACTACCGGAGTTACATCTGTCGATTTTAAATTCGGATAATATGATAAATAAGATATCTGATCATCACAAATAGCTATTTTCTTAATATCATCAATTCTTATCTCATCTACATTTTGATATATACTTTCATCTATACTTCTGTCATCTATCACATAAACCATATCTCTGTCCTTATATCTGAAACCGGTAGAAACCAAAGGAGATATCTGTCTGACAAAATCCTTTAAATTTAAATCGGGTGAAATACCTTTATTTATAAGGTTATCACACTCTGTTTTAACATCATAAGAAACAGACGATAATCTCAAGCTTCTTTCCTCTTT
This sequence comes from uncultured Bacteroidales bacterium, assembly GCA_947074145.1. Taxonomy (GTDB): domain Bacteria; phylum Bacteroidota; class Bacteroidia; order Bacteroidales; family JAUNSR01; genus JAUNSR01. The sequence goes on along the minus strand of CAMTOJ010000014.1, from coordinate 40,923 downwards.
TTTATTTGTAATATTGTCATTCTTTCTTTCAATTTCATGCTCCATTTTTGAATTATAAACAAATCCGGAATTTATATCTTTAATAGTTTCTTTATTACCGGATACCCTAGCTCTGTCAGAATCTCTTTTCTCTTTAGAGTAAATCATCTCATAAGCGGTTATTTCTCGTTTCTCCGGTGAGAAGTTTTGATTAAGTTTTATCACTCCGTTCAATCTTTTATTCTTATCACTGCTGTCATAAATACCAAGAGTCATATTTGCAGAACCATTGAAATCAGATACCATGAAATTGAAATTACCATCTTCATCGGTCAAACATTCGGCAGTTGTTTTCATTTCTGTTCTTGGAGATACAGTAGCTTTCAACAAAACTCCTTTTTTTGATTTATGCGTCATTATCGACTCAACTTTACCCGACACTACTAATCCTTTTTCCTGAAAATTCTCAATATTTTCGGGAGATCCTTTCACCATATTATCCCATTTGTAACGTCTCCATCCCTGCACCATCATTAATAAATCGAGTGCCTGAATATGTGCCCTATCATTTTTTTGAAAATAATAACCGACATCCTCTATATATCCTTTTACTTCTGAAGAAAGGAGTAAATCGGTATAAATATTATCACTATAATTGGTTTGAATATCATCATCACAATCTTTTACGGATAAAGAAAAGGAAGTTGAAATTGGCATTTGATCTTTGTCTAGAAGTTTGAATTCAAGATTAATAGCATCATAAGGATTATATATATTCTTATCAGTCTTAACAGATATATCAACACTATTTTCAGGACGATTAAATATAAGTCTTTCTGTCATAATTAATCCCATTCTATCAATAAGCAATATATTAGAAACTCCACCTCCAAGTTCTGATTTTGGAACCGATATGTTTATATCATTAAAGTTCTTCATATCGACTACATTGGCATAAGAAATCTTTCCCGAAGTCATTACCGCCATCCCTAAAGTATCACCATTCATATCTTGCGGCCTACGTATATTTATATTGACAAAATCTTTATTTACACTACTACTTTCCAGTACATATCCTTCATCTATTGATTTGGGAAGATCAAATTTATATATCTTGTTTTCATACATAATATGAGCAGAATAGACAATACCTTTTTCAGGCATAAAAGAAAAAACCCCCATCCCTCGATGCAATGTTGTTATATGCGTCACTGTGTCATTTTCCGAGGAAACTATAAAACCTTTAGTACTTACACCGAAACCATTATTATCACAGGCCTTAAATGCAAACCTCGAAAAACATCCGTTTACGCTATTTCCACCTTCGGGATAAAAATTCATATTCAGTTTCGATAGTTTTTCTCTCTTTTTTCTTAAATACGGAGGTTGAGTACTTCTTTTTTCCTCTTTTATATTTGAAGTATTTGTTTCCAGAGCATTTGTTTCGCCAAATATTGGAAATATTCTTGAAAACAACACTTCGTTATCATTATTAAGCATGATTTTAGTGTAAGCTCTCACTTCATAAAATCCAGGTTTATAATAATCTTTTAATGTGAAATTTCCGAAGCACTGTCCATTTTCAATCTTTAATCGTTGTGTTTCCAAAGTATTACCAAATTGATCTATCAGCTCCACATAAAGAACTTTACTTAATGAACTGCTTTGCAATCCTGAAGCTAATACAACATACGCTTTGAAAAATATATCCTCACCACAATAATATCCGGAATTATCAAAATGAAGATAAACCTTCTCTTGTGGATAGGCATAGTTAAACCTATTAACATTTGCGAAATGATTTGACAGAACTGATCTGGCTGTATTCTCATCGAAAACATATACTGACGGTTTTTCGGCAAACACTAATGACAACATAGCCATAAGACTGATTACCAAAGAATAAACTCGTTTCATTGTAAATTAAAATAATAAAAGATAGTAATTTTAAAGTTCGATAACACACACTTTATAAAGTATCTACAAAAATAATCATTTTTTCAAATAGAGACATATTTATTTTAATTTTAACATATTATTTGTTGATATTCCTATGTAAGCTTATTATTATTCTCTTTTTTTCAACTATGTGATATTGCTATTTCTCTATTATTCTAATTTACTTAGACTATAAAACTGTTCTTTTATTAACCTTTTATCATATTAACCCGACTAAAAAATAAGACTCATTGTATATCATTCAATTTTTTTTAAATAAAAAACAGAGATATCATTCCTAAAAACGATATCTCCGTTAATCTATATTGTGTGAAATATATTCTTAAATCTTTTCTTAAATATTCTCGAAAACCACCTCTTTAAATTCATAATTTCTATCTATTCCCGACTGATCGGTTATAGTTAGAGTTCCTGAAGGAGCTACATTTTTGATTTTACCCGAAAAAAAGCCGTCAGCATCAGAAAAATCATAAAAATCATCTTTTCTATATAGAGAACTCATATAATCTTTTCTTATCAGTTCAAAATTGCCCTCGATTGCTATATCATAATAATAATATATAGATTCTATTATTTTGGACAGAAGCATTTCACAAGAAGTATCCTCTCCTATTATTTGAACCAAAGAAACAGGATTAGGTGCATCACTTAAAAATTGCTTCTGATTTACATTTATTCCAATCCCTATAAAAGATGAAAAGATTGATCTTCCCGCAATATCATTCTCAATAAGTATCCCTGCTATCTTCTTATCATTGTAATAAATATCATTAGGCCATTTCACCGAAAAACCCTCACTATAGGAGCTTAAAACATCTATTATCGCAAGTGAGACCATCTGTGAAATGATAAACTGATCTGATGCCTCTATACAATCGGGACAAAGCAATAGTGTAAAAAGAAGATTCTTTCCCTCTTCCGATTCCCAAGTATTGCCTTTCTGTCCTTTCCCTGCTGATTGATAATCAGCCCAAATCACTGTTCCTTCCTCTCTTGTCTTTGTTGCCTCTACAAGGTCTCTTAAGTATTGATTTGTAGATCCTGTATGGGGTAAATGTATAAACTGCGGCATAATTATCTTTATTTTGAATAAGTTATATAAGCTTTTCTTTTAGTTCTAACATTGTCGGAAATTATCCGATACAAGTACCATTGAATTATATATTTCATTAACATATATAATTATCCCTATAAAAATAACATATTTAGCCGGTTTATAATAAATATTTGAATAAAAGTTGTTTTGATGATTATCTTAACAATGGAGGATAGAAAGCATCGGCTATATGATCAAGCTCATGACTATTGTTAGAGATAACAATACTAATTATATCAAATCGCACTTCCAGATCTATACATTTTTGCTTTATATATGAATCGGCAGCCATCACTATATTTCTTATCTTATTGCCTGTCACTGCCTGATATGGTAATTCATATTTTCGCGAGCCTCTTGTTTTTACCTCTGTAAATACAATATCACAGCCATCAACCGATATTATATCTATTTCAAGATGATGAAATCGCCAATTAGTATCAAGTATATGATGACCTTTTGATTTCAAGAATTCTATAGCAAGATGTTCACCCTGTTTTCCAAGAATATTGTGATCCATATATATTGTTTTTCTATATTTTGAAAACAATCCTCTTTACGTATTGTTTAATTTTTGTGTACTACAAAAATTAAAAGTTATCATAATCGATTTATTATAGTTGTGACGAATAGTACACTCATATATTTATTCTTTTTTCAATGGATTCTTTTCGCAATTCAAGAATAGGAAGGTTATTATATATCTATCTTAAGTAGAATTATCAACAAGTTTCTTTATTAATAAATATCAATACATTTTTCTTAAAAAAAGATGCATGTACCACAAAATGCCGTTATAGATTTTTTTGTTTAAAATTTGCTATATATTTTTGTATCAATGAATAAGAAAATCACCAAAAAGGAACAGGAAGAATCGCTCCCACGAAATTTCAAGATTACTATTTCCTTGAATGAAAAGGAGTATAACATGGTGTCGCGCTATCTTGATAAATACAAGATTCTCAATAAAAACCGATGGTTTAGAGAGACCATACTTCTTCATATCCTTAATAAACTTGAAGAGAACCATCCCACACTTTTCAATGAACAAGAAATGAGACGTTGATATGTTAGATGATAATTACTATATGCGACAGGCTCTTATTGAAGCCAATAAAGCAGCTGAGCGCGGAGAAATTCCGGTCGGTGCGATTGTTGTATGCAATGATCGAATCATTGCCAGAGCTCACAATCTTACTGAAACTTTATCAGATGTTACCGCTCATGCCGAGATTCAAGCTATTACGGCAGCCGCTTCAACTCTTGGAGGTAAGTATCTTAAAGATTGTACACTTTACGTTACTCTCGAACCGTGCGTTATGTGTGCGGGTGCATTGGGATGGTCGCAACTTTCAAAACTTGTCTATGGAGCGTCTGACGAAAAAAGAGGATATTCACGTTATGCCCCCAATGCTCTTCACCCAAAAACCGTTGTGATAAAAGGAATTATGGAAAATGAATCATCTGTGATGATGAAGGAATTTTTTAAGAAAAAAAGATAATCTGCTTGCAGTAAACCAACTTTTATAAAACAAAAAAGATAGGATTAATCCTATCTTTTTTGTTTTATATAAAGTTATCACTTATAAATTCAATGTCTGTTGACATAAACTTTATCGTACCATCTGAGTTTCATATAAGCATCATGGTAACGATTATTCTGTTTAAATTCGGGCACAAATACTGATATTCCGCTAAATGAGTCAAGATCTATAGGTAACTCTAAAAAGTTCTCCGTTGAAGCCGCATAAGGAACCAACTTATCCATAATAGGAGCAAAATCATCATACATTTCAGGAACCAAGACTCTTACTACATCTTCAATATCGAAAAAAACATTTCCATAACCTATTCTTGATCTTCCATATTGTTGTATATCATCACTTGTTGAGTTTAAAAAGTTATACGGGAACTCATTTACAACCCTTGAATAGTATTTTCTTAACTCTTCAAGATGCTCTGTCTTAATCCATGCTATTGTACCTGAGTATTCTTGATAAAGTTCATAATACTTTTGACACATTTCCCCTACCGTGAACTTCTCCTGTTGCCATAGCTCTACTATTGTATTATACGGAAACCCGTCACCCATTATTTCTGCAGGTGAAGCCATGATGTCTGAAGTAACATCTTTAAGCTCATAAGCCACCTCTATTGATGACATATGACAAGCATCAAAAGCTATAAAATCGAAATATATTCCTGTTGATTCAAGAGCTTCCCTTAAATCCCAAATCTCCATGTAACTGTTATGATAGTTATCCTCACCGAAACTATATTGTATAGGTTTCTGGGTAGAAGAAAGATCATCTATAAAGACAGAATAATCATTGCTTTGAATATTAGAAGAGGTTGACGAAACGACATAATTGGCAGATGGCAACCACCCCGTACCGTGCGACCACAGTATTAGTCCTTTCTCCTTTGCCGGAAACTCTTTGAATACATAATTTATCATCTCTGCAAGGAACTCTTTATCGGCGGAATTCTTTCTGTAATAAGTAGCTACCATCTCTTGAATCACCTCTCCGTTACCGTCATTATATAGTTTCCATAGATACGAATATAAAGATTTCTCCTCATAAACTATAAGATTTAGATCAGAAGCAGTTGACTCTAATCCTTTCTTCATATCATCTATATTTTCCTGACTAAAACCGGCAAGTGAATTTTCGGCACTAATATATACAAAAATAGTTCGGTCAATATTATCTTTCTTAGGTATGGAAGGATCAATAACATCATTATTTTTATCCTTGCAAGAGAAAACTGACAAACAAAAAAGCAAGCAAAATAGTATTTTTCCGGTTAAGCGTAATATCATCTCTTTATTCTTTTCAATTATATTTATTATAACACTCGTTGGATATTGTTGTTTAATTTCAAGTGTTGTATTTATTGATTAAAGCAAGTTTGTTTTCTTAATTAATAGCATATCAAGTATAACCATAGCCGCCATAGCTTCTACAATAGGCACTGCACGAGGCAAAACACAAGGATCATGGCGACCTTTAGCTTTAAGTACAGCTTTATTACCATCTTTATCCACAGTATCAAGGTCCATAAGCAATGTGGCAACAGGCTTAAATCCAACTTTAAAGTAGATATCCTCTCCATTTGAGATTCCACCCTGAATACCGCCGGAGTTATTAGTAAGTGTACCAATCTTTCCATCTATATTAACAAATGTATCTTTAACCTGAGAACCTCGAAGATGACACCCTTCGAATCCCATTCCATATTCGAATGCTTTAGCTGCGTTTATACTCATCATTGCAGATGCAAGGGTGGCATGAAGTTTCCCGAATACAGGCTCACCTATTCCAACGGGCATATTTTTTATAACGCAACTTACTGTTCCGCCAATACTGTCGCCATCTTTTTTGACATCAAGAATCAGATTTTCCATCTTTTGAGCAATCTCCGAATCCGGGCATCTCACAATGTTAAGCTCTGCTTTCTCTAAATCATATTCTTGATAAGATTTGGTTAGGGAAATATTACCCACAGACGAGGTATAACCCTGAATTAGTATATTTTTTTCCTTTAAAGCCAACTTTGCCAAAGCTCCGGCTACGCATCTTGAAATTGTTTCTCTTGCCGAAGACCTGCCTCCTCCACGATGATCTCTTATTCCGTATTTACTTGTATAAGTAAAATCTGCATGCGAGGGTCTATAAACATCTTTAATATTATCGTAATCTGAAGAGTGCTGATTGGCATTATATACTGCAAAACCGATCGGTGTTCCTGTTGATTTACCTTCGAAAATTCCTGAAAAAAATACTACTTCATCATTCTCTTTGCGCGGAGTTACCACAGCTGATTGTCCCGGACGGCGTCGGTTCAATTCACTTTGAATAAAAGCCATATCTATCTCAACTCCGGCCGGCATTCCGTCGATTACGCCTCCTACTGCAGCACCATGAGATTCTCCGAATGAAGTAAGTCTGAATATATTTCCGAAAGTGTTCATCAGTTTTTTAATATTTTTTATTTATGATACAAATTTACGATAAAAACATGGGTTTCTAAACTCTATATAACGAAATGGTAAAATAGAGGATGAAATCGTTTCACCTTTTACAACTTTTGATTTTCTTACCGGCATTTTCGCTGCTCCTAGCTAATTATCAACTGATAACTTGCGAGTTATCAACTGATAACTTGCGTCTTATCAACTGATAATTAGCTAGGAGCAGCGAAAACATCTTTATATTTTTAAAATATCATTATAAAACAAATAAAAAACCCGTAAGAAAACTACATTCTTACGGGCTATATCCTGATTATAATGAAATGAATTATTATCTATTCAGGCTTAAATTAATGACAACCGCCGCTGCATCCGCAGTCACCGCTACCACAATCACCTTTATCATCACAAGAGCATCCACCATTACATGCGTGAATATCCTGTTCTGTCGGTTCGCGCACTTCAAGCACTTCACCTGTGAAATGAAGATCGCTACCTGCCATAGGATGGTTGAAATCCATTACTACACCTGTATCTGTGATTTTCTCAACAGTTCCGTTGATAGTCATACCTTGAGAATCTCTCATTGGTAAAACAGCTCCTTCAACAACCATTTCAGAATCAAATTTTCCGTCAACTTCAAAGATATTTTTAGGTAATTCGATCACATTTTCATCTTCATAATCGCCATAAGCGTCTTTTGCTTCAAGCACGAAATCAAATTTATCGCCTACCTTCAAGCCCTCAAGAGCTTTTTCGAATGATTCAAGCATCATTCCTGTACCGTAAACAAAAGAAAGTGGCTGACCTGGTTGTGTTTCTTCAACCATTTCCGGCTCTTCACCTTTTTCATTTGCATATAGCGTATAAGATACAGCTACGAATTTTCCCGGTTTGATTTCCATAATTTTTATATTTAATCTATTATTAATTACAAGAGTTACCTCTTTTGATAAAACACCAATTGAAATATTTTGTTATTTAATTTCCTTAATTTGACATGGCTATATATCAGTGTAAATATATTAACCAATGACTTTGAGTACTAATAAATTAAGTTATTTCTTTATAACTTTTACAAATCTAATAAAAGTTACTATTTTTTACAAATCAGAACAGAAGCATAAGCTGCTATCCCCTCCTCGCGCCCTGTAAAACCGAGCTTTTCTGAAGTTGTTGCCTTTATTGAGATATCGTCAGTATCAATCTCCATAACCCGGGCAAGTACCTCCTGCATATGAGGAATATGTATTTTAAGTTTCGGGCGTTCGGCTACCACCGTTATATCGGCATTTCCAAATTCATATCCTTTTTCACGTATCAGTGTCATTGTACGTGCCAAAAGAATTTTGCTGTCTATGTTTTTGAAATCTCCGGATGTATCGGGAAAGTGATACCCTATGTCGCGCATGTTGGCTGCACCCAAAAGGGCATCGCACAAAGCATGAATCAGCACGTCGGCATCTGAATGGCCAAGTAATCCTAATTCATGGTCTAACTTTATACCGCCAAGCCACAATTCTCTTGCTTCCACAAGTTTATGTACATCGTATCCGAATCCGGTCCTTATTTTCATATACTTTCTCAAATTTTGAATGTTAAATGTAATACAATAAATGAGATTATAAATATTTTTTCAAGTGCGAATATTGAGATTGCCGCTAAAAAAGAAAACAGACAGCCACGGAAATAGGTCCGTGAGTGTCTGTTTATTTATCTTATATTATGTTTTTTTATCTTCTGCGTCCTCTGCCGTTACGGCCCAACATACTTTGTATGCCATCCATATCGAAGGCAAGTGAGAATCTTAACGTCTGATCGAGCGGACTCGTTTGAGCCACAGAGATCACATAAGCGGCATCAAGGCGAAATACATTAAGAGCAAATCCGGCTCCAAGGGTGAAGAACTTTCGATTTCCTTTATTTTTATGCTCATTGAAGTAACCTCCGCGAATAAAGAATTGATCGTTGTATGTGTATTCCGCACCGACTGACCAATTGATCTCTTGAAGCTCTTCTTTCATTCCTCCGGGCGCATCTGAGAATGACTTAAAAATTCCCGAGATTGATGAAGTTGCATACCATCGATCTTCAGCTTCCTGATATTCGAAATCATCTTCGAATTCACTTCTTTGAGGTTTTGTAGGAACAAGCAATTTGTGCGCATCAAAACTGAACGACATTCTATTGTATTCATCCATTGGAAAAAGGAATGTTGTTCCGAGTCTTAGCGTAGTTGGGAGGAAAGCAGATGTTGTTCCTCCGTCATATGATACTTTTGATCCGATATTTGAAACATTGAAACCAAAAGACCATTGACATTCGTTTTGTCCCACGATAGGGTAAGCCGTGTAATAACCGGCGATATCTGCAGCAAATGCGTTACCTGCCGAAATATCTTCATCTGAAGAATAAGCGAGATTTGAATAGATATATCTGAAAACTACCCCCATCGAAAAGCTTTCTGAAAGTTTTCTTGAATAACCAAGATCGACCGCCATTTCATAAGGATTAATAATATCGGATGTTCCTCCTCCTTCATTGTTTATATTAACTTCACCTAATGAAAAGTAGCGAAGAGAAGCACTGATTGCCTGCATATCATTGTAGCCAAGTTTCCAATATCCGGAAAGATATCCCAGATTAATGTCGCTTACAAGTTTACGCAACCATGGAGTGTAGGAAAAAGCTACACCTGCCTGAGAGTATGCAAAGGCATATTTGGCAGGATTCCAGAATTGTGAATAAACATCAGGATCGGTAGCAGCTCCAATATCACCCATACCACCTCCTCGCGCATCGGGAGCGATACCAAGAGAGTTTACCCCGGTTTGTACGGGATTAAAGCTCTCACTTTTTATATCATCCTGAGAAAAGGCACTTAAACTGCATAAAGTGAGAGAAGTGACAATCCCTGCTTTTAGAATATTTGAATTCATATTTATCTTTTTCGAACTTTCTTTATATAAATACCAGACAAACAAATAGTGACTCTTTAAGATATCTTAAAGCAATTGTTGTCAATGTGATATATTAAACTGAATAATCTATGAAATATTGTTTTGACAATAATTTTTTAATAGAAATTATCCGTTGAGGATACATAAAAATCGGGATTACTGACCTAACACAATAAGTTTTTTACTCTTTGTTGTATAATTTACTCCGTCAGAAGAAAGGTAAGCACGATATATATATATACCCGGCAATACTCTTTGTCCGGACATTGAACGAAGATCCCAATCTATAGGTAAAGAGTGCATAAACTCGGTTGATGCGGAAAGATCATTTTCATACACCATCTGTCCCATCTGAGTAAATATCTGTATTTTTGCAGTCACCGTAACTTCAGGTCTGTTATGAGAAAGTAGGAATCGAGCCTCATCTCTAACAGGGTTCTGCTGAGCAGAAAGGTCGAAGATTACAGGTTTGGCATTCGAATTAACTTCAAACTCAATAGCAGCTGATGAAGAGTTGTTGTAAACATCCCATACTTTAAATTCGAGAGTATATTTTCCGTCAGCAAGTGATGGTATACTATATTGAATCACTCCGGCTGAGGAATTCCCCGGATTTGTCATAAAATAGTCATTTAAAACATATTTATGACGTATATTATCTTCTCCGTATATAGTGATTGTTATGTCGTGACCTATTGAAGAACCTGTTGCATTTATACCTGTTTCATCCTCAATAGCCGCATAAAGATATGGAGTTTGATTAACCACATCTCCGTTTCTGAAAGCGGTAGAGTTTAAGTAAATATAATTGATCTTCGGTCCGATTGTGTCAACAGCTATATCTTCGGCTGTACCTCCAAGAATATAACCGTCAAAATATCCTTGTGCTTCTCTTCTATCGTCACTATAAGCGTAGAGATTCATCATTCCGCTGTTCATAGAGTAACTTATATCTTTAGGAACAATGAATGAGAATTCAAATTCTCCGTTTCTAATAGAATCACAACCAGTAAATATCTTTTTATTACGATCAGGAAATTCGAACGGTTTGCCGGTTTGGTCGTTATCCATAGCGATTATTGTTTCTTCAGCATCGTAAAGAGTAGGATATACGAGTCCTTTAAAACTTGTTTCAGTATTGTTGCCGGTAAGTGTAAGTATGCGACCTTTTACCGTAATATTTTCAAGTGCCTTAAATTGTACGGGTTGATTTGGATTTACAGCTTTATTATTGATCTCTGTGATCTCCATTCTGTATTCCGGATAAGCCAATTTTAATGATGGATCACCAAGCAAAGTAAAGTTTAATTTATTTGATTGCGAACCAAGATCACGTTTGGCAAACTTCATAATATCCCCCATTCTATAGCGAGTTCCATCCTCCTTTTTATCGAATAAATTTTCGATAAGTTTTCTGTTCAATTGAAGATTTCCGTCAGAATATACTACGCGTGTAGTGGTAAACATTGCAATTGCTCCCCCGTCAGGATTCAATACAAGAGCCTCACCGGCAGTTGTAGCGGGTTGGTCAAAACGACTAAAGTCACATGTTGCCGTAACCCAAACAGGAAGGCGTTTCATTTTTATTGTTTCTGCATCTGATAGCATGAATAATTTTTCATGAGTTATAGATGTAGTTGCTCCGTGTCCTGAATAATTCATAATCAGAGCTCCTGAATTTAACTGTTCAAAGAGTTTCTTTTTTGCATCCGGATAAGCAGTTCCGGCAGCCGTTGATTCTCTTTTATATGCATCAAGATATATTTTACTGAAGTTGAATTCATGATGTCCCTGATTTTGAATTATCTCAACCATTGTCTGGGCATGTTTCATGTGAGTGTTGTTGTCGCCATCATCACCAAGGAAACAAAGATTGTTTTTCCATGTTCCGAGTTCTGTATTATCGGAATATGCTATCACTTTATCAACCATTGTTTTCGCCTGAGAAGGTGTACGAACCGGGAAACGGCCAATACCTATATCAATAACATCACTTCTTAAAGTGATCTGTCCATATATATCGGTTTTACCACCCTCATTATCATCAAGAAATCCGAAATAATCGTCACATACATAAGATTCTGTTTCATTGAGCGACATTTCCGATTGATAGGTAAGAAGACAATTTTCAAGAACAGATTCTTTCCATTGGGAGTTGTTCATTCCTCTATTATCACAAGATCCGTCTCCCATAAGAAGAAGATATAAAGGGGGATTACCTAAAGATACACTTCTGTCGTAAAACATCTTCAAAAATAATCTGTATGCCGTAGCATCGGGAGTTCCGGAAGAAAACTCATTATAGATCTGAGTTGGTGTAACTACATGTACTTTTAAATTATCGTTTTCACGGCGATATTTTGCAAGACGTTGTGCCTGTTCCTGTATTTGAGGTGCGGCAATTATTACCATGTCGGCTTGTTCAAGTGCATGCAGATTCTGATTGGTAATATTACCAACCGGAGTTACGGAAGAAAAAGTTTTAGTATTGTTTATAAGGACATATTCTTTTGAATTCTCACCGTTGAAACATAATTTGTCGTCAACGCTGTAATGAGTCATCTTTTTTGCTTCAATAGGATTTGAAACATCCCAGATCATAAATGGTGAGAGGTTATTTCCCGATTCATTGAAAACATATTGAGACGTTCCTGTTCCGTTTAAGCGAAACAGAGTAGCACCGGCATAAGATTGCAATGTGCGTTTTACGTTTAATCGAATATAATTTAGATATGAACTTTTAAGTGATCCTGAATTGGGATTGAATACAAGTCGTATTCTTTGGTTAGCAGATCCGTCGAAAGTTATTTCGCTTTTTCTGTTCACCGTTTCTGCAAAATGATATTTGTCAGATCTTAATGAGGGAACAGTTGTGTTTATAAATGTTTCTCCATTTAATGTACCGGTTAACGAACTTGCAACATTATTACTTGCAATAAAATCGATAATAATAGTTCCTTTATCTTTTGTAATACCCGGAATATTGAATGAAAAATCTCGCGTTCTTGTATAGTTGAATGATTCTCCATACATTTCTCGTCCCGTATTTCCGATATTTTCAAGATCGTTTTCATGAAGAAAATAATCGTCGTAAGTATAAACTTTTGACGTTGCTTCAACAGGATTACTCAGCTCTATCGATTTAGGATCTTCTGATTTCTGATGAAGAAAATAGTATGCTTTTGTAGAGTAAAAATTATTTGCATGATAATAGCCTTTGCTGGATGAATATTGCCATTTAGTAACTCCCAAACCATAAAAAAGAAGACGTGAATTATTGCTATCATGAAATACAGCAATTTCAGGAAGATCATCAATATGAGGCATGGAGAACGATTCATCAATGATATTACCGCCAAAACCATAGACACTGACTTTCGAAGGATCGGTAAATCCCATATTTCTCAATTCACTATAAGTAATTTGATATACATCATTATTTTCTATAGCAATCTTATACCATTTCCCGGATGATAACTTCGATGATTCGGCAAAGGTATGAATTCCTGTAACCTGAGTTGTCTGGGCTATTAAGGCACATTGAAGAAAAAATAGTATCAGTGATGAAACGATATATCGTGTTAACATAAAAATTCTCCGTTATATGATAAACTTGTAATTATGTATTCTATAAATACATAGGCAATTATCTGACATGGAAATCAAACAATTTTTCGTCGGATATATATCCTTGTAAATGATCGCCTATTTTTACCGGACCTACTCCACTTGGAGTTCCGGTGTAAATAAGGTCACCTATTTTCAATGTGATGAATTTGCTGACGTAAGCAATAATTTGATCAATAGAAGAGATCATTTGTGAAGAGTTTCCTTTCTGTACCTGCTCTCCGTTTAATGAAAGAGAGAAATCAATATCATCAATACCGTTTTTGAATTGATCGATATTTATAAAATTTCCTAAAACTGCGGAGTTATCAAATGCTTTAGACATTTCCCATGGTTCACCTGCCGCTCTTAGTTTCTCCTGAAGATCTCTTGCCGTAAAATCTATTCCCACTGTCACAGCGTCGTAATAACGATGAGCAAATTTGGCGGAAATATTTTTTCCTACTTTACAAATTCTGAACACAAGTTCGGTCTCAAACTCTACTCTTTGTGAAAAATCGGGAAGAAAGAAAGGCTTATCACTTTTAAGTATAGCTGAGTCCGGCTTAATGAAAATTATAGGGGCCTTATCTTCTAACGTTTTATTCATCTCTTTATTGTGTAAAGGATAATTCCAGCCCACACATATTATCTTCATAAACTATTGAAAAGTTAATCGGTTAAACATTACTGCAAGATGTGCATAAATTGATGTATTCTGTACCACGATGTTATGAGGCACTTTTATTCGGAAAGGTGTAAAATTCCAAATTGCTTCGATGCCGGCTTTGATAGCCATATCTGCCACGTTTTGAGCCTTATCGACCGGAACTGTCAATATACCGATACTGACATTTTGATCTTTGCGAAATTGTTCCAGATCTTTTATATCGTAAACATGTATGCCATTGATAACTTTCCCTATCTTATTGGGATTAACATCAAATGCGGCTACAATCTGCAATCCGTATTGAGAAAGACCGTCGTCATGGAGCAATGCTGACCCAAGACTTCCGGCTCCTAAAATGAAAGCTCTGTGTGTACGAGTGAATCCGAGAAAACTTTCAAGGACATCTACAAGAGAATTAATCTCGTATCCGACTCTTGTTTTTCCCGATATATTTATAAAGGATAAGTCTTTCGCTATCTGAGAGGAATCAACATTTATATCTTTTGAAATTTGTGTCGACGATACATATTCCTCACCTTTATCTTTCAACAATTTCAAGTAAGCCAGATACCATGGCAATCTGCGAAGAGTGGGTTCCGGTAGTTTGAAATTCAGATTATTTATATCTTCTGACATATTTATTCAAAGGTTTTTCTAATTTGACAAAAATAGTATTTTATAATTAAAGTGAATTAATAATTTAATCCAATCCTATATTTACAAATACTAAAAAAAGTTTAGTTAATATATATTCTGTATATATTTCATAGCTATATCCATATAAAAAGTAACAATTAAACAGCGAGTTGTGTCATTTTATAAACAATATTAATTAAATAAGATCAATATGAATAATAACCGGGATAAGCATAATATAGTATTTGAATTTCCAAAAAAAATATGAAGCATTACAATAATTATTATCTTTGCACTTTCTTATTCTCAACAGAAGATTTTTGAAACCGACTTCAAGACAATGGAACAAATCAAGCATGAATGTGGTATAGCGATGGTTCGCTTACTAAAACCTCTTGAGTATTATCAACAAAAGTATGGCACATGGATGTATGGTCTTAATAAGTTATATTTACTTATGGAGAAACAGCATAACAGAGGCCAGGAAGGTGCAGGTCTGACCTGCTTAAAAATGGAGGCTCATCCCGGTGAAGAGTATCTTTTCAGAGAAAGAGCGATGGGCTCGGGAGCCATTACCGAAATTTTTGACAAAGTTTATTCACATTATCAAAATGTCCCTAAAGAGAAATTATCTGATGCCACTTATGCAAAACAGGTTCTTCCGTTTGCAGGTGAAATATATATGGGACATCTTCGTTACAGCACAACGGGCCGATCAGGCCTTGCTTATGTGCATCCTTTCATCAGAAGAAATAATTGGCGCGCAAAAAATCTTTCGCTTTGTGGAAACTTCAATCTTACCAATGTAGATGAAATATTCGATGAGATTACATCTCAGGGACAACATCCCCGCAAATTAGCCGATACTTACATAATTCTCGAACAGGTCGGACACCGTCTTGACCGTGAGGCTGAACGTCTTTTCCAGGAATATAAAGCTCAGGGGCTTACCGGAATGGATATTACAATGGCTATTGAGAATAATCTGAATATTGAAAATGTAATAAAAAGCGCAAGCCCTAAATGGGATGGCGGATATGTAATAAGCGGATTAACGGGAAGTGGTGACAGCTTCACTTTCAGAGATCCTTGGGGAATAAGACCGGCTTTCTATTATGCCGATGACGAAATTGTAGTCATTGCATCTGAAAGACCTGTTATCCAAACTGCAATAGGCGCAGATATCAACAATATCAAGGAACTTGAACCTGGACAGGGAATCATAATAAGCAAACATGGTGATGTAAAAGTATCTCAAATCAATGAGCCAAGAGATGTAAAAAAATGTTCTTTCGAAAGAATTTACTTCTCAAGAGGTAGTGACAAAGATATTTATCAGGAAAGAAAAATGCTTGGAAAGAATCTTGTTCCGGCAATTATGAAGTCAATAGACGGAGATCTTGATCACACTGTATTTTCTTTTATTCCAAACACAGCAGAGGTTGCTTACTATGGTATGCTTGAGGGTCTTAATGAAAAACTTAACAGTGAAAAGACTGAAAGCATATTGAAACTTGGAAAAGAGGCTACTCCTGAAAAAGTACAAGAGATTCTTTCTCGAATGATAAGAAGTGAGAAAGTTGCTCTTAAGGATATAAAATTAAGAACTTTCATCGCGGAAGGTAATACAAGAAATGATTTGGCTGCTCATGTTTATGACGTGACATACGGTAGTGTGAAAGCAGATGTTGACAATCTTGTAGTTATTGATGACTCTATTGTTCGCGGTACTACTCTTAGACAGAGTATTATAAAAATTTTAGATACTCTTCATCCTAAAAAAATAACTATTCTATCATCTTCTCCTCAGATTCGTTATCCTGATTGTTATGGAATTGATATGTCGAGAATGGGTGAGTTTATCGCTTTCAAAGCAGCCATTGAGCTTCTTAAAGAGAACAATATGGAGTATATTATTGAGGATGTTTACAAAAAGTCTAAAGCACAACAAGGACTTCCAAAAGAGGAAATAACCAATTATGTAAAAGAGATATATAAACCTTTCTCTCCCGAGCAAATATCTAAAAAAATAGCAGATATGCTTACACCTCAAGGGATTAAAGCAGAAGTTGAGATTATATATCAGACAATAGAAGGTCTTCATGATGCTTGTCCTAATAATACCGGTGACTGGTATTTCACAGGAAATTATCCGACACCCGGAGGAAATCGTGTGGTAAACAATGCTTTTGTTTATTATTACGAAGGAGAAGAGGAGAAAAGAGGTTATTAATCAATAACACTTATTCTAACCTGATTTTACTCCGGATTATATAATTCCTTATAAAAAAGAACATGTAATAATGGAATGTAGATTTATTTTATTCTTTCATAAATGAAGATTCTTAAAGAGTGATTGAAATCTAATATTTTATCCTTCAAAAAGTATAACTCTACATTAGATTATAAAGAGAGATATTTAATAAAAATAATATGCCCACCGAATGTTTAAATAAATTATTCGGTGGGCATCTTTTATTATACTCTTCTTCCTTCTATATCTTTAAAAAGAGGATCTGTATTTACCCTCTTGAGAATCCTCCATAATACTCAAATAACTATTATATCGTGATTCACTTATATAATGATCTTTCAACGCTTCAAGTACAGCACACCCCGGTTCATGAGTGTGGGAGCAATTATTAAATTTACATCCTTCCGAGATTTTAAATATTTCAGGAAAGAAATGATCAATCTCCTCTTTTTTGAAATCTATCGTTCCAAACCCTTTCACTCCAGGTGTATCTATTATATAACCACCTTGCGGAAGTTCAAACATTTCAGAAAAGGTAGTCGTATGCATCCCCGTATTATGAGCATCTGAAATCTCTCTTGTTTTTAATTTCAGTTCAGGAAGTAATGCATTGATAAGTGTTGATTTACCTACTCCGGAATTACCGGATAAAAGTGTTGTTTTTCCTGCCAGACAATCTTTTAACTGATCTAACCCGATACCGCTTTTTGCAGATATCTTATAACATGGATATCCGATTGATTCATATAAATTGATAATAGCTTCGGCATAATTGGATTCAGCCTCATCATAACGATCAATCTTATTGATTACGATTATGACAGGTATTCTATATGCTTCGGCTGTAGCAAGAAAACGATCAATAAACACAGTGCTTGTCTCAGGATATGCAATAGTTATAATAAGCATAGCCTGATCAAGATTAGAGGCAAGTATGTGTGATTGTTTTGAAAGATTTGATGACTTACGAATTATATAATTCTTTCTGTCTTCAATGGCTGTGATAAAAGCTGTCCCTTCATTATTAATATCAATGACAACATTATCCCCCACTGCTATGGGATTAGTACTTTTAATCCCTTTTAGACGAAAATTACCCTTTATCTTACAATCTATCACCCTTCCGTCAATTGTTTTCACCTGATACCAGCTTCCTGTATTCTTAATGACCAATCCTTTCATTCGGTTATTTTTTATAATCGGTTTCGCCATATATTCCGGTGCGATCCGTTACCGGTTTTTCTTTTGTTATAAATTCAAATATATTTAAATAACAATATTACGACATTTCTCTTTTCTTGAAAAAGAGAAGATCATAAAGTGACTTAAATTCCACTTACCGATATAACAATTCAAATAGAAATAATTTCAAAAAAATAAAGACACTTCTCAGAAAAACTGAAAAGTATCTTTATTATATATGTTTTTATGTTGTCAAATCAATATTATACTGTAAGAATCTCTTTTTCTTTAGCAGCATAAAGCTCATCAACCTTTTTGATATATTTATCGTGAACTTTCTGAACATCAGATTCTGCATCTTTAGCTGAATCTTCAGCAAGACCATCTTTCTGAGCTTTTTTGATAGCCTCGTTAGCATCTCTTCTTGCATTACGGATACTTACTTTAGCAGTTTCAGCCTCTGCTTTTGCCTGTTTTGCAAGAGATTTACGTCTATCTTCAGTCAAAGGAGGAATACCTATACGAATGATTTCACCATTATTCTCAGGCATAATACCAAGCTCTGAATTGATGATTGCTTTTTCAATCTCTCTGAACATTGATTTTTCCCATGGAGTGATAGCAATAGTCTTAGCATCCGGAGTAGAAATATTTGCGACATTGCTCAATGGAACACTGCTTCCATAATATTCTACATAAATTCCATCAAGAATACGAGGGTTAGCTTTACCTGCACGGATATGCGCAAGAGCCTCATCCAAATGCTCGATAGCGCCATTCATTTTGTTTTCAGACGCACTAATTATCTGTTTTACTTCTGCCATGATTTTATTTTTATATCTGTTTTTATTTGTTTTGCTCTTCTATATTAAAATAGATGTCAGATTCTTATTACTTCAGACAACCTGATTGATAAACAATTAGATAAATATCTTGTTTAAATTGCTCCACAAAGATAATAAAAAAAGGAATTTTATTATTATGCTCAATAGAGTCTTATGCCTTAGAGAATTATTAATATACTAATGTGCCGATATTCTCACCTGTAAGTACCTTTTTCAAATTACCGGGAGTGTCCATATCAAATACTATGATGGGAAGATTATTCTCCTTACATAAAGTTGTAGCTGTAAGGTCCATCACCTTAAGACCTTTGATATAGATCTCATCATAAGAAATCTTATCATATTTAGTAGCAGTTGGATCTTTTTCAGGATCTGCTGTATAAATACCGTCCACTCTTGTTCCTTTAAGCATTACGTCTGCTTCAATCTCAATACCTCTTAGTGCGGAACCTGTATCTGTAGTAAAATATGGACAACCTGTACCACCTGTAAGAACTGCTATTTCTCCATTTTCCATCGCTTCAATAGCTTTCCATTTACTATAGTATTCTCCGATTGGGAACATATTTACAGCAGTAAGAACTTTAGCTTTCTGCCCTTGCGCAGTTAGAGCCGATCCAAGAGCAAGTCCGTTAATTACTGTAGCAAGCATACCCATTTGATCACCTTTTACACGATCAAAACCTTTAGATGCTCCACTAAGACCTCTGAATATATTTCCTCCTCCAATCACGATTCCGATCTGAATAGCTAAATCTGCTATCTCCTTGATTTGTTGAGCATACTCTGCAAGACGATTTTCATCTATACCGTATTGCTTCTCTCCCATTAATGATTCGCCACTTAGTTTAAGCAGGATTCTCTTATATTTTATCTCCATAATGAATTTACGTTAGCTTATGTAATTTTTAATTTTCACAAAAATATATAAATACTATCGACCGGAAATAACAAAGTATCAAAAAAGATAATCTATTATTGAGAAAGTAGGTAAATTCGTAAATATTATAGTTTTAAGATATTTTTTAGCTATTAAATAGACTCTTCTAATTGTTATTTTCAAAAATATCTCTGTTTTGCAATCTATAAATTTCAAAAAATGAAAAGCTACCTCCATAAATTAACACCATATTTAATTCTGTTTACTTACATCATTTTTTGTCTACCTCTCTTTTCTCAGAAAAAAAGTGATCCTTTACTAAAAAGTGCACATGATGCATATTCTTCTCAAAAATGGAAAAGTACTGCAACGTTACTTGATCTTTATCTTAAAGACTCCACTGTTTATTCCGATAATTATAAGATGGCTATTATATCAAATCTTATGACAAATGACAGCGATGGAGTGGAAAAGGCAATATCTATAATAACAAAAACAGGAACGACCTTTGACACTGTATTAAATGATGTTGCAAGAGAATTTATTAAACTTAAAATGTTTGATGATTATGAGATTGTGATACATAAACTTATGCATACTTATCCTCAACATAAACAATACTTCTACACTAATCTGATAAATTATCGCATTCTTCTTCATCAACCCAAACATGTTTTGAGAGTTATAGACGAGGCATCTCAAAGAGGAATTGATCCTACATTATATCAGAAAATCAAAGCTGAAAATTATATACTTCTCGATAGTCTTGATATGGCTGGCGATATTTATCATAATATTTTAGTTGAGAATAATAATGATCTAGATGCTATTCTTTTCTTTGCCAATCTTTATTTTGTCAAAGGAAAATTAGGGTTCGAAAAGGTTGAAAAAGAGTATCTAACCATTGAAAATCCTTCTAATCTTGATTATGCCGAAAGGAGAAATAAAATAGGCATGATTTATCGTGAATATTTTGTAAAAGGGATTGAATGGATGGAAAGGGCTCAGGATCTTAAAACCAATGAGACGATTGAGAAAAATCTTAATTTCATGTATGATATTCAAAGAAAATATAGTATTGACGATACTAAACGTAATTTTAGAAAAAAATAAAAATTAGAATTGAAACTAAAGTTTCATCATTAACATTAAACCTTTTAGTATAATAATATCAAAATAAACATTTATTCTCCAACGGTGTTTTGGTTTCATAGAGTTACAAATAAGAGTTATCGTATAGTTATGAAACAGTGGTTGGAAGATTTCAAAAGCTTCGCTATTAAAGGAAATGCAGTGGATATGGCCATTGGGATTGTGATTGGTGCAGCTTTCGGAAAAATAGTAAGTACTATAGTCAGCGTCATTATATCCCCTTTAATAAGTCTGATTACCGGTGGTTTTGACTTTTCTGCGATGAAAATAGTTCTTCATGAGGCTGTTTTGTCGGATAAAGGGAAAATATTAAGACCCGAAGTTGCAATCGGTTATGGCGAACTTATCCAGGTAATAATAGATTTCCTTATAGTCGCACTATCAATATTTTGGCTTATAAGATTACTTTCAAAACTTAATAAGCCCAAACCTGCTCCTGCTCCAAAACCGACGCCCGATGCTCCAGATGTTGTAATTCTTAAAGAAATAAGAGATATTCTAAATAATAAGGAGGGTAAATAATCTTATTGTTGAGATGTATTTCTTAATTTTGCAGCCAAGATGATAAATATCAAATAAATGAAGTTCTATTTAAAAATAATAATATTCTGTCTTTCCTGTATTTTTAATCTTAATGCTCAGGATAACAGAACACCTGTAGATTTTGACTTAATACTAAAAGATATAAACAACAGATACTCTGATTCTTACTATCCTAAGTTAATGGAAAAGTATCTGAATAACGATACAACTCTTACAACGTCAGATTTTAGGAATCTTTACTATGGCTATTCATTTCAAGAGGATTACAACCCTTATCGCATAAGCCCTTATTCTGTAAAAGTTAAAGATTTTGCACTTGCGGCAACTGCCGAAAATGTTGAATGTGATTCACTTATAAAATATGGAGAACTGGCTGTTGCTGATTTTCCTTTTGATATCCGATCGATGAATCTTTTGATTTACGGATATAAATGCAAAAAGGATGATCTAAAAATGAATGCTTGGGCATATAAACTAACTGGTATTATTGATGCGATACTTGCAACAGGCGACGGTCTGACAGCCGACACTCCAATGCAGATTATATATGCTCCGCATGAATATGAAGTGATACACAGATTCGGGCTGAACGTAAAAAACAATACTCTTATGCCTCCAAATCTTGAATACCTTGAAGTTGATGATAATAAATTCAACATCGATGGTTATTATTTCGATATATCAAGAGTACTTGAAGTTTATGATGAAAAGTTTTCCCATTAAATGATGACAAAAAATCCCTCTCACATAAATATCCTTTCGGCAAAATTTGAAAGAATCAAAGATGATTTTATCATAATAAAAATAAAAGAAAGCTCTTTTAAGATGCTTTCTTTTTTTAGTGATTTACTCAAGATGCGAATCGAGGCACCGGAAGCGATTGAAGATCTTTCATCGGGTGATATTGAGATTTTTGCATCTGTTAAACTAACTGATTTTGAAGTATTCACAGGAACTATAACGTCTTTATATCCGGGGGCAGACATTAATCTTATTAACTCCGATATTACAGGTAATATACTTGATTATCAATTTAATGGCAACACTCTGTTTATCAATCTTGTCACAGAGATCATAGTTTTAGAACCGGAATTTCTGATAGATATTAGTTCCATAGCTGAATGTTTTAAAGAATATGGTGCACATCCGCTAAACTATTTCATGAGCAGAATCAGCCGTGATTCAAACTCAGTACCTCTTATTCTGGGAAATATTGCCAATCAGTTTCTCGACGACATTCTTAATGAAACCGAAGAAGAACCGGCTAGCTATAATCTGTCAATGGCTAAATCTTTTGCAAACAATCCGCTTGCAATTGCATCCTGCCCAGAACTTGATGAGACAAAGAAACAAACCGATTTTTTTGCTTCTACCCGCTCTCAATTTGATAATATTAAAACAAGTGTAAAAAATTCTTTTCCCGAATTCGAAATTGATAAGTACAAATCTCTTATAGAACCCTCTTTTATTTGTGTAGGATTAGGTCTACAAGGACGTCTTGATATGCTTCAGGAAGATTACACAAAATTTATAGAACTCAAATCAGGGAAAGCGAACGAGAGATTCGCGGACAATTCCTTTACATATAAAGACAACAATTATGTTCAGATGCTGCTTTATTATGCTGTTCTGAACATTAATCTCGGGCTTGATATTGATCAAATAGATGCTTTTCTTTTTTATAGCAAGTATCCGGTACTTCTTCCTTTACCTTATAATAGGCATATTGTAAAGAAAGCGATAGATCTACGAAACAGAATAGTGAAAATTGAAAAAGATATTAATGACAACAACAATATTAATTTCTCAGAAACAATTATAGCGGCTATAAATTCAAATAATCTAAATGTAAAAAAAGAGAATAATACATTATGGAATAAATATCAAAAACCTCAGATTGATAACTTCCAGGCCTCTATAGCCTCTCTTTCACCCCTTGAAAGAGATTATTTTCTCTCTATTTTTACATTTATTACTAAAGAACAATTCGTTTCAAAAACAGGTGATTTTGCCGATGAGATGAATCGAGGCATAACTATGCTTTGGAACAACAGCGTAAAAGAGAAAGCAGAAGCAGGGGAGATTATCACTCCTCTTTCTATAATAGAAACCTATCCGGACAACGACCGACATATAATAAAATTCACACTTCCCTCTCCTGCTATCGATTCAATCCCGAATTTCAGAAAAGGGGATGCTATAATATTTTATGAACAGAAAACACCCGAATCCAATGTTTGCAACAGTCAGATTATGAAAGGATCGGTGGAACAGATATCAACTTCGGAATTAGTTGTTTCTCTTCGTTATATTCAACGAAATAAATCAGTCTTACCCGAGAATGCAATATTTACTCTCGAAAGAGATTATATAGATGCATCATATAATGTTATGTATAAAGGACTGGCTCACTTTTTATCGGCTACTCCTCAAAGACGTGCCCTTCTTCTCGGAAACAGAAAACCGGGCGCAATTCAACCTTTAAAAGAAAAATATGATTCCGACATTGATCGTATTACCGATAAGGCGATTTCGGCAAAAGACTATTTTTTACTTGTAGGTCCCCCTGGAACCGGGAAAACATCAATTGCCCTTCGTCGAATGGTTGATGAATATTATTCCGATCCTTCAAAAAATATTCTTCTTCTTGCCTATACCAATAAAGCTGTTGATGAAATATGCCGTTCGATAAGTTCTATTGATGATAATCTTCCTTTCATAAGAATAGGAAACGAGTCAACATGCGATGATCAATTCAAAGATTTTCTACTTAAAAATCTGATGAGAAATTGTACTAATCGCCAACAAGTAAGAAATCTTATTGCAACCAACAGAATATTCGTATCTACCATATCAACAATATCCAGACAAACCGATCTTTTCAGATTGAAAAACTTTGATGTTGCTATAATTGACGAGGCTTCACAAATCATCGAACCTCAGATATTGGGTATTCTATCTGCAATAGGAAAAGACGGAAGTGATGCCATTAGAAAATTTATCCTAATTGGTGATCATAAACAATTACCAGCCGTAGTTCTTCAAAGTGAAGAAGCAGGCAAAATCACCAACGAAGCGCTTAATAATATAGGATTGAAAAACCTAAGAGAATCATTTTTTGAGCGTCTTTATAGGATTGAAACTGAGAACGAAAGGACTCAATTTGTTGATATTCTTACTCGCCAGGGAAGAATGCACCCTGACATTTCTGAATTTCCTTCGAAATATTTTTACGGTGAGAATCTGTTTTGTGTTCCACTTGAACATCAAAAAGAGAAAACAGATATATATACCGGTGAATTTTCATTATCCAAAATTGCTAATTCTTCTAGATTTTGTTTCCTTTCTGTAAAAAAGAAAGACAAAATATTATCAGATAAAGTCAATCCTGAAGAGGCTAATCTTGTAGCCAGACTTATAAAAAACATTATTGATCAGAAAACTTTGAATGATAATAACTTTAATCCTCTTCTTCAGATTGGAATAATTACGCCTTATCGCAATCAGATTGCTATGATAAAACGAGAAATTGCAGCTCTGGGAATTAAAGATGCTTCAGATTTCGTAATTGATACGGTTGAAAGATTTCAGGGTGGACAAAAGGATATAATGATATATTCATGTTGTGTTGCTAAAGATTATCAGTTAATATTTCTCTCTAATTGTATCACTGAAAATGGAGTTTATGTAGATAGAAAACTTAATGTAGCACTTACACGCGCTAAAAAACAAATGTTTATATTAGGCGACCACTCTCTGCTTGAAAAGGATCCTGTCTATAGAGAATTAATATCTTTCACAAAAGAGAAAAATCAATTCTGGATAGCTGATTCGGAATAGATCTGAATTTTAATACTAAATCATATTTTTATAAAAAAACTTATTAAGGATCTAAGATTTTTAACCAATAGTTCACAATTCCTCTTTCTGAACAAATTATTTTATACCCGTGTTCTTTAAAAACAAACTATAACTGTATTGAAAAATGTTTTTATTACGTTTAAATACTTAATCGTTATGAAAAATCTCAGAAATTTAGTAATACTGTTTTTATCACTTACTTTGATTATTCCAACAGGATGTCAAACATTCAGAAACATGGATAACTCCGGTAAAAATGCAATAGTTGGAGGAACTGCCGGTGGTGCTGTAGGTGCAGGTATCGGTGCTTTAATCGGAGGAGGACGAGGCACTTGGATTGGAGCATTAATTGGCTCTGCCATAGGTGCGGGAGCAGGTGCCGCTATTGGCCATAGTATGGACAAACAAAAAAACGAGCTTGAGAAAGAACTTGATAAACTTAGACAGGAAATGGATGCTAAGGATTCTGCCATTATGGTCAAAGAGATCACCGATAACAACAATCTTAAAGCTATTAAAGTAGTTCTTGGAGATGCTATTCTTTTTAAAACCGGCTCCTCTACGCTTAGTCCTCAGGCTGATGCCGCTCTTTCCAGAATTGCTTATAACTTAAATCAAAATCCGGGAACTCATATCACAGTGATAGGATATACCGATAATACGGGAGGTTATGAGTTAAACATGGAATTATCAAAACAAAGGGCTAATTCTGTAAGAAATTATCTTATTTCTCAGGGTGTTGCGGCAGATAGAATTACTGCTGAAGGTGATGGATGGAACAATCCTATTACTTCAAATGCTACTGCTGCCGGAAGAGCACAAAACAGAAGGGTCGAACTCTATATCTATGCAAGTGAGCAGATGATTAAGGATGCTGAATATTAATGTAAAGTTAATCAACACTATCTTTATTTAAAGTTATAACTATATATCTTTAAAGAGTGTCTTTATCAAGAATTATCTATTAAGTACAAACCTTTGAAACATAATATCATATCCGAATTTTAAATATTGCATTTATCAAAATTGCGACATCCTGATTCGGTATATATTGATCATAATTCAAAGGTTTGTGTTTCTTTATATTTTCTCTAAAATTCATTGTTGTATATATTGCTGAACATGCAATTGAATATTTACTCCATCGAAACTCAGCCCCCAATCCTATATTATAATTGAAGATATAATCTGCTATATGTTTTTTCTTTGAAACATCTTTAAATTTGAAATTTCCTGTCATTATTCCTGCAGAAAACTCATTTTCTAAAAAAAGAGAAAACATTTCTACGTCAAACGGATCCCCTAAATGAAGATATAATTTGGGAACAATCGCTATCTGTGGACATGATAATTCATAATCTAATCTTGCCTCACCTCGATTTACAGGCGGGTCATAAGTTCCGTCAGAATTATATGTATAACTTGTCCCGTCATCAAATTTATAATAACCATATTTAGCCCTTAATTCCACACTAAATATAGAACTTTCTCTTTTCATATATTCAAGACCTACTGAAACGCCAAGCCCTGATACCATATCACTTTCGTTTAAAGGTGACAAAAAGAAACCCGGATTTATCGAAAATCCTGATTCTGCATATATTCCGTTTATAGTTGAAAAACATATTAAAATTGACAATAATACTTTCTTCATAAATTATCATATAAAAATTAAAGTCAGTAGAATACTCTTTTCGGTATTGTAAAATTTAACTTATAGCCTATACTTAATCTCAATCCTAATTATAACTATTTTCTGCTTTGTTGGCACACAACAGCATTTTTGATAATGAACGTAGAAGATAAGTCCTTTTAACCTGATAAGTCAAACTCTTAATCAAAGCACAAATATATATATTTTTTTATTTTTATGTTAATATCTACATATTACGAATTTATATGAAACAAAACTCTTACAATTCAACTTTTCATATAATACTGGCAAAAAAAAGGAGATGCCATTGGCATCTCCTTTTATATACTATTGGATATTGGCTTATTTAACCAATACTTTTGTCACCTTACCGTTTGCT
Source organism: uncultured Bacteroidales bacterium (assembly GCA_947074145.1). Taxonomy (GTDB): domain Bacteria; phylum Bacteroidota; class Bacteroidia; order Bacteroidales; family JAUNSR01; genus JAUNSR01. Next base: position 13,291 of record CAMTOJ010000014.1, on the reverse strand, counting down.
TTAACAAGATAAATACCTTGAGATAATACTACGGTTTCAGATCCAGAGCAATTTGCATAAACTGCACCTTGAACAGTATAAACTGTATAATTATCAGCACCTAAAACTGATAGGCTATTACCATTTAATGCGATAGAAACTTCATTTAATTCAAAAGGAGCATCTAAAACACTAGTAATACTATTATCTATAGCTTTAAAACTATAATTATTATTACTATTAGTTGTAAAGAAACCACCATCTGTAGTACCTACGAAATTGTTATTCACAACATTTTTAATTTTTGTATAATCGCCATTATGTACAGCTTTGAAAATTGCTGCGTCTGCAAATTCAGAAGAAGTTCTGAGTTGAGCACTTGTTCCACCATATACCTCACCTAAACAAAGGAAACGATCTTTATTATCAGCATCTATAAAACGGATATTATAGCAATTTACATCTTCAAGAGGGATAAAATAGAATTGTTGAGTCGGAGTTGCTTCCTCAGCTTCATCAACTAATCTAATATTATAGAATCCTTCAGCAGGTCTGTCATTTGACCATGTTAGAACTTTACTATCATAATCAGTACCATTTCCTGCCAGAACGAAATTATAAGCAGTTTTAGCTAATGGCTGATTAAGCATAACTTCGTCATAAGCAGATACTGCAGCGTTTAGGTCGTTCAATGCATTCTGATAAACAGCAAGAGATGTAATTTCAAGATCTTTGATTGCAGCCATTGCTTCCATCAGACTGTTTTTTGCAGCTACAGGTTTCTGGAATAATTCTGTTCCGACCCCTTTGTAATCAACATTTTCTACAGCTTCTACTTTTTCAATAAGATCTGTTTTCACGATCGCATTTATAGCGCTGAAATCTGAAGATGTATAATTCAAACGGAAATCATCAAGTTGGAACCATCCAAGAGAACTTCCTCCTCCTGTTGAAGAAGCACCTATTGTAACAGGTGTATTATCTTCTGTTACATAGAACTCAACTTCAAGAACTTGCCATGCTTCATAAGAATTCCATTCAGGGTTGCCTATCTCAGAAGGAGCTTTAAGAACGGATGAATATAATTTCAAATCATGTGCAATTGCATAAATTCTCTGATTAGATATCTTTTCATTTTCACTACGCATTGCCGCTGTTAAAGTGTATTGTCCTGCAGGCAAATTCACTGTCTGATAAAGATCTATTTTATTTGTTGTTCCTGCCCATGCATTAAGAATTTTCGATCCGGATTTAGGATTAACTGTTACTGTATTAAAGTCTTTCCATCCATCAACACTATAATCCAATTTCCATCCCTCAGGTTGTCCTATACCGTTGTTTCCTAATGAACCTTCCAGTGTTGAAATTCCACCTTCGAAATCAGGATTTACAAGGAATGATGTCATTTCATAAGGATTCTCAACTGTTGCATCAGCAAGAGTACAAGCAAACAAAGCATTTTCAAGTGATGCTATAGCAGCCAAAATTTCAGATTGTGTTGCATCTTCATTATCAATAACCGCTTTTGCAGCATCAATAGTATTTTTTAGATTTTCAGCCTTAGCGTTCGCTTCATTATAAGTAGCTTCCGCTTCCGCAATTTTATCTTTCAACTCACCCTTATCATTTCCAAGATATTCAAGTTTGATATTATCAACGAATAGTTTTGCACCATTTCCTGAACCATTTGCAGAAGTTGTGAAACCAATACTAATCTTACCTGAAACACCTTCAATTGCATTAAATGTTACACTTCTTGTTTCCCATACTCCTTGAGAAAGAGATTTGAAAGAGCTGTCATAAGTAGCCACGCCATCCGCAATATATCCACAATAACTATTAACTATAGATGTAGCAGTATGAGCATTATAAACATCATAACTTAAAGTATATTTTCCACCAAGAAGAGATACAGCTTGTGTTATAATAGCTTTATCATTCCAGCCTGCAGACATATGAATACAAACTCCTCCCTCTCCGTTTATGTCTGATGCAGGAGGGTTCACTGTGTTCAAACCGTTACCGTAAGAGCTTGTGAAATCAACATTATATTCAGCAGTTGAAACCTGAGCAGTATTATCGCTTGACTCATTTGTCCATCCCGGAATAGAATGTACCCATCCTTTAGTTCCAAGTTTCTCTGCCAAACTATTTTTACCCGGATTTCCTGCACCATCAGCATCAGCAATAAAAATTACAGGAGATGCTTCAAAATCATAATTTTTTAGATAAGTTGAAGTTAAATCAGACTCTACAAAAGAGATTAGCTGAAAATCATCAATCTGAAACCAACCTATCGATCCATCACCTCCGGTAGAAGAAGCTCCGATTCTTACAGCTGTATTATCATCTGTTACAGTAAACTCTACATCAAGTTTCTGCCATGCCTCAAACGAATTCCATTCTCCACTGCAATATTGAGATTTAGGAAGTAAAGCAGATGAATAAGATATACCATCTCCAATTTGAGCATAAACTCGCTGATTTACAGCTTGTTCATCTTTCTCGGTACGAAGATATGCAGATAAAGAATATTTTCCTGCAGGAAGAGTAATAGTCTGATGTAAATCAAGTTCATTTACCGTTCCAGACCATATATTCCAACATACATCACCATTATGTGGATTATCTCTATTAGGTGCCGAATCAATCCATGTAGTATTGGCTTTCAATGTCCAATTTGCGGGAACATTAGTATTTCCTGGCTGGTTTACACCTTCGAATGTCCCACCATTACCAGCCTGAAAACTTGGATTCAAGATGTAAGAAGTCGCATCGATATAACTCTGCGAATTCGCTTTTTCTAAACTAAAATTGTTTGATTGTGCCTGCAACCCGGACAGACAGCAAGAGGTCGCCACAGCAATTGCGGCAAAGAGTTTTTGTTGTTTCATAATAAATAAATGTAAAGCTGTATTCAACCCAAAATCCAGCAAGGTTCGTGTTGTTAATTGTTATTTTTTCATAATATGACTTAGGAGAATAGCGTCATAGAGGTTAATAATTGACTATTCTTTTCAACTCATACAATCCTTAAATATTCTCGTTTATAACGTTTAATGTGATTTTAATGAATAATGACAACCAAATTTATAATTCATTTCATAACACAATATGTAGTTTTGTTGGCTACATAATTTCTGCACTAATATAATAATTTTAAATTAACAATTGTTTATTTATAAAAAAATATCCTGCAAATTATAAAATTATAATTTGCAGGATATTTAAAATTAAGCTTTAGTGGTTTATTTCACTATTACTTTTGCAACTTTACCATTTGCTTTTACAATATATAATCCGGTAGAACATGTAATCACTGATTTACCTTGACTAATCATCTTACCACCTATTGTATATACTTCAATATTAGTTGTATCTCCAACTACTTCAATAACTCCTTTTGAAGAAATTATGTCAAAATCATTGTTTTCTATTTCTGAAACAGAAGCTGCTACTTCAAATGCTGTTGGATAGATTTGGACTGCATCTTTATAAACTGCAACAAATCCTTTAACATTGTAAGCTTGTTCATCTTCAGGTATTTCAACAGCTGCAAATCTTTGATAAAATGTAAGAGAAGAGTTTTCATCTGATAATGTTTTCTCGTCCTTACTAACTGTCACATTTCTGATAATTACGAATTTATTCATGTCAGAAGTAGTCAAATCAGTAGTTTTTACCACGATTGGATCTACAGAAGGACCACCTTTTGTCACTTCACCCATTGTTGCAACATCAGGAAGAAATTCAATCAAACCATTATAATTATCTTTTTTTCCTACTATACCTGCAGGTAATATATCTCCATTTTCATAAGATTGATTAAGTGTTCCATAGATAAGCATATAATCATCATTATGTTTTACATATAGATATTCTCCTGCTTTCTCTTTAGAATAATAAGCAACAGTTAGAGGTACATTAATTTTTGATGTTTCCCCAACTTCCAATTCTTTCCAATCAGTTAATGAATTAACTGCATTAGCAATATTATATTGAGCAGAAACTACGGTACTTTTTTCTCCATTTAAAATCGCTAGTGCTTTTATTAAAGTAGTTTCAGTTACGTTAATTGGTGAAGTATATTTAGTCGATTGTTCAGTAGGTTCTGTTTCATCAACTGTATAATATATATCTGCTCCTTCTGTTTCTGAGCTTAATTCTACGCTCTGTGATTCCCAATATGTTCCCGGGGCAATAGAGAACTTTGGTGATTTGGTTGATGCTGCAGAACCTGTTTTTACAACAATTTTTGTAATATTCATTGTTGCGGTTATTGAAAAGGTAACAACATCTGCATTACCTACCCATGTAGTAACACCCTTAACAGTTGTTGCTTCCCCCGAAGAAAGAGTAAATAAAGTATTAGACACTTTATTTCCTGTTAGTTCTATGCTTACTATATTTTCTCCATTAGTTGAAGAAAATGTTAATGATCCCCCTTTATAAGCTCTAAAATCTATAATCGACCCATTCCAAAACTTCGCAGAATTCGATGAAGAAGCAGTAGAAAGATTCTTTACATCAATATTAATATCCCCAGACTGAAGGCCTTTATCTACCAATGTATATTGTTCAGCCCCAGAAGATCCTTCAGGTTTTGCATATCCCAAAGATTTAGGATCATCACATAAAAAAATTGATTCGGTTGCATTAGCACCCAAAACCATAAACAACATCAAAAAAGAAAGTAAAGTTTTTTTCATAATTTGTAATATTATTAATTAAAGAGAATTTATTTAATCATATATAATAAAGAAAGTGGATACCTCTTAATTAAATAAGAAGCATCCATTTCTGATATTAATTTATTTTACTACAACTTTAGTAGCTTTTCCATTTACCTTAACGATATACATACCCGTTGAAGCTGCAACTTTAGTTGAACCTTTACTAATTAAAGAACCGCCTATTGTATAGATCTCAACATCTTCAACATCTCCTTTTATTTCTATTGTTCCGTTAACAACCTCTATTGAAACAGTTTCTAATTTTGAAGAATCGAGAGTATTTACAAAATCAAATACAGTTGGATAGAACTGAACAACATCTTCTGCCACAGCCACAAATCCTTTCACATTATATGTATTAGCATCACTCGGTAAAGTAGCACCAAGTCTATTATTTACAACCATAGAGTTAGAACCATCTGAGATAGAATTCTCTGAATATGTTACATTTTTGATTATAACATATTTATTTTGATCATCTGCAGATAGAGTAGATATTGCACCCTCTACTGGTTCAACACCAACACCTTTAGTTGCTTCTAAGAATGTAGCGTCAACAGGTTTTAATTCTTCCAAACCTTTATATTGAATCTTCTCACCTCTGATTCCTGCAGGTAAAACATCACCATTTTCATATTTATTAGTAACAGTTCCGTATACTAATATAGGGTTAGTTCCGTCAGTTAAATATAAATATTGATTGTAATGATGTATAGCAGTCAATGAAGTATTGATTTCTAAGATTGTACCAACAGCCATTGAAGACCAAGACTCTAATGAATTTAATATAGATCCTATTATATAGTTTGCATAAGCCACGTCACTCGCTTCATCGCCAACAACCGCGATAGCTTTCAATATTGAAGTTTCTTTAATCTCTATAGGTTCTGTATATTTTGCAGATTCATCTGTAGGATCCTCTCCATCAAGAGTATAATAGATTACTGCATTTTCATCTGTTGATGAAATAGTAACTGTTTGACTTCCATAATATGTTCCATTTTCAAGATTGAATGTCGGTTCTGCAATATCTGAAACTTCTACTTCTTTAGTAATAACTCTAATGTAATCTACCTGAATAGTAGCTTTTATATTTACATTAACTACATTTTCATCTCCAATCCAACTCCAAACTCTATTTGTAGTTGAAGCGGTGCCAGTTTTTGGTTCAAATGAAGATTCAGATACACTATTTCCGCCGAACTCAATTTGTACAATCTTATATCCCTTTCCTACAGAAACTTTAAATGATGAACCATTGTACATTCTATAGTCAATCTTGGTTATAACTTTATTCGTTACTGTTGCCCAAAATCTATTTGCAGTTGATGCTAATCCTTTGTTGGTAGCTATTAATACATTATCTTTTGTAAAGTTCGTAACATTTACACCTTGTGCTTCCACTGTTGGAGAATCATATCCTAACGAGATAGGATCTGAACAATCGAAATTAACAAATTTCAAAGTTGCGTCAATCACATAATTAGCAGTTGAAATCTCACTACTGATATTATTTTTTATTGCAATAGCTTTTAAGATAGCATCTGCTGTGATATCAATAGGGGATGAATATAATTGAGATGATGAAGTTGGCTCAGTTCCATCTAAGGTATAATATATTTCAGCATTCTCTGTTACCGATGTAATTTCCAGTTTCTGAGATTCAGAATATGAACCTTCTGCTATACTAAATACAGGCTTTGCAGTTAAAATTTTAAATTCCGCAGTAGCGATTGTACTTGATAATTCACCTTTTACAGCAACAGCTTTAAGTGTACAACTTTTATCTATTAAAACGAATTCAGAAAATTCATTCGAGTCTTTATTTGGATCTTGTCCATCAAGGGTATAATAAATTTTAGATTCATCTTGTGCTGTAATTATTACTTTTTGATTATTGTAAAAATCACCACCTATGATATCAAATGTGGGTGCTTGAGGTACTGTTTCTTCTGTCCCTCCTATCTCTTCTATTTCAAGAACAACTACAATAGATTTAATTCTTGCATGACCAGTTGCATCTACAGCTATTAACTTAGGATTTTCAGACAAATCATTCCATGTTCCTGTAGTTTCATCTTCAGTATAATTGCCGGTACTTAATGTTACTTGTTTTCCTGTTTTACGATGAAAATTATTAGAACTTGAAGAAAAAGAAAATTCAACTGATTTTATAGTTGCTTTTCCATCATATGATATCTCGAGAGTATTATTGGCATACATACGTAGAGCTGTACCTGTATTATACCATTTGGGAATACTTGAAGTATTTAAACCACCTCCAAATAAAAGATTTACATTTTCTTTAGATACTGTTGTTACAACATCCTCATTTTTATAACCAGTTGTCAAATCAAAAGTTACTGTTTTTTGAATAATATCTGCCAATGCGCTCCCTAATGAAGCCACAAGCAACATAAAAAAAGAAAGTAGAATTTTTTTCATAATGTTGAGTTTTTATCGTTTATCTAATTAATCAAAATAGGTGTAATGTGTATATCTTTAATTTTTAGAATTAATGGATAATTCTAATTCACAACCAGTTTAAATACAACCTTAATAAATAATAATTGTTACATTTTATTACCCAAAGATATAAATTATAAAATAAATTAATATTTCAAACAATATACATTATTGTGTCAAAATGGATAAATATTCTTAAAACAACCGATTAACTATAAACCATTTCTAATTTTTAAACATGAAAATGAATAATAAAAAAGCCGGGTATAAAACCATATGAATGATTTTATATCCGGCTTATTATTTTTTATTTCATTTTATTTCCGCACCTGCTGCCGTATTCTTAAAATAGAAAGGCGTTGAAACTTTATCTCCCCATATATAATCGACCAATTCTGGATAATCAATAAAAGGATTCCTGTTTTTTTGGATCTTAGCTACTTCATTATTTCTTTTTATTTCACGCTCGCTCACAGGATCTTGATTATGCCACTTCATAAGTAGCTCTATAGCCCAATCTCGATAAAAAGGATAAGCAGAAAGAGTAAGCATTTTTCCACCCGATGTTCCCCAAAGAGAGAAATCTTCCCTGTCATAACGCATTGCCATATAAAAATAAGTACGAGCAATATCACCCTTTATCTCATCAAATGGCTCAAAGACAGTTATGGTTCCAAGACCTTTTTCAAATCTTGTTCCAAGTTTGCAGCCTGATTTTGAAGTATAAGAAACGGTTGTAGGTTCACCATAAGGATAATTCGACCTTGTAGAATTCAGATCATGATCACAGGGATATACATGAAATAGATCTGTATACATATATGTCCAGCTATTGTTAGAGTCTCTAATTGAAGAGTTCCACCAACTTTTAGGGAAAGAATGCTCTCTGTCATATTTACCGGAACTTGTTCCGGATCTTTGTTGATCTACTCCCACAATATATTTCGTAGTAGAGCCACCATAAAGATCATCAACATATCCATCATCTCTTATGTCGGTTGTATAATAAGCATTCCATACTCCCGGAGTATATGATTGTCTTACATGAGTTGATTCCAAAACTCTCGACCATGCTGTCTTCAATGACGAACCATAGTTGCCCTCTATAGAATAAGTATCTCCAGAGGAATGCTCTTTATCGACTGAATCTTTATCAATGTCCCAGAAGTCATCTTCTTCGGTATTTGTACATGCAAATATTGAAAAAACAAACAGAACTGCAAACAAGCTTCGATTTAGGCAGGCGAAAGATATTTTATCTTTAATACCAAATATTTTTTTTAGCATAAGTATGAATATATTACTGCAAAATTATTCATTAATTATTTAATTTCCTTTTTTAAATTAGTTATTGATATATAATTTTTCAATTTATAGGACAAAAAAACACCAATAAAGAGTCAGATATGATTTTTTTAATAAAAACATTAAACTAATAAATCAAACTGCTGACAATCAATAAATCAATATTTTTAAATTTTACCTATCTTTGAGAAATAAATCATCAAATAAATGGAACAAAAAGTAATTTTCACATCAGATATAAATATTTCATTATCCGAATATATTAAAGACATAGATTATGATCATATATTTATTCTTACAGATACTCACACCAAAGAAACATCACTTCCTGTTATTAAGAGTTTCACTGATGAATTGAAAGATTACTTTCTTATTACAATACCGGCAGGCGATGATAACAAAAACATCGAATCTCTAAATCATATATGGATTGAATTAAGTAAAAACGGAGCAACCCGCAGATCCCTAATGATCAATCTTGGTGGTGGAATGATAACAGATATCGGAGGTTTTGCTGCCGCAACTTTCAAACGTGGTATTAAGTTCATTAATATTCCAACATCTTTACTTGCTTCAGTTGATGCGGCAGTGGGTGGTAAAACAGGAATTAATCTCAACGGTTTAAAAAATGAAGTTGGTGTATTCAAAACTGCAACTCAGGTTTATATATCCACTGAATTTTTCTCAACTATGGATAATGAGAATCTGCTTTCAGGATATGCAGAGATGCTTAAACACGGATTACTTGAATCAGAAAATTATTTCAACAAGTTAATTTCCTATGATGTAACTAGGGGTGATTTCGAAAGTTTGTTGCCTCTTCTTGAAGAATCTGTAAATATCAAGAGAAAAGTAGTTGATATAGACCCTTATGAAAAAGGTCTTCGCAAAGCTCTAAATCTTGGACATACGGTAGGTCACGCTTTTGAAAGCTTCTGTATGGCAAAAGAAAAGCCTGTGCTTCATGGTTATGCTGTAGCGTGGGGATTAATATGCGAACTTATACTATCGAACAAACAGTGTGGGTTCCCTTCTTCTGTACTTCACGAGGCTGCAACATTTATAAAAACAAATTATCCGGTAGCTTACTTTACTTGTAAAGATTATGATATTCTATACGATTATATGACACACGATAAAAAAAATGACAACGGTTTTATCAATTTCTCTTTACTAAATAACTTCGGAGATATTGAACTTAACAGAAGTGCAACAAAGGAAGAAATAGAGATTATGTTTGATATTTTCAGAGATTTAATGGGCATTTAACAAAAAAACTTTTTTGAGGTAAAACTATTTTACCTTAAATATTGTTTTATGACTTAAACTACATATCACACAATTAATCTTAATTATTGTAGCGAGTTATGAAAAACACAATTTTTCTTACCGGCGCATTTTTCTCTTCCGGTCTTACGGTTATTTTGTTATTCTTACTTTCGATTTGTTATGGTTTTGCCACCATAATAGATCTTTATTTTCCCGATAGATTTGATCAACACATTATATATGGAAATCCTTTATTTTTCATACTGATATTGTTTTCTTGTATCAACTTTCTTGCCGTGTCTTTAAAAAGATTTCTTTCTTATGAAAAAAATCATGCAATGAGTTTGATGCATCTATCTTTTATTCTGATGGTAGGAGGACAAACTATAAAAAATGCTCAACATAGTTTTGGAAAATGGTTTTGTATATTCGGCTACATTATGATGTTAATATCTTTATTAATGATATTCTTTACCAAAGATTCCAGGCTGCGAAATCATATTAAAAGATTAAAGGTATTCTCTAAAAACTCATTCTGGATTTTATTACTCTCATTAAGTTCACTATCGCTGAAAGCGGAAACGCAAAATATGCAACTTGCTTTCAATAATAGACTACCACAGGAAATGCATATCTACACGCACACTCCTGTAAGAATTCAAGATAACATCTCAACATTTTTTACGGAATCGACAATACAACCTGAAATAAATCTTGTTAGTGAAAACTCCAATAAATTTATTATAGTCTCTCTTGCATATTTATTTCTTGGTTTTTTCATGATGATAAGTATCTATGTATTGATGCATAGCAAGAAAAATAATAAAATAGATTCATGGAAAAATATTTTGGATATTTTGATGATAACAATAGGATCTCTATTTTTCTACCACACTCTTAAAATGGCTGAATTTTGGATCCAAAAAGATTATTATTCTATTGACTCCGTATTCGACTGTGCGCCTCACGTGGCTTGGTATATTATGTTTGCATCTCTTTTCTTTGTTCTTCGCTCTCCTATGGTATTTTCGTTTGCTTCATTCTTTGCAGGGTTAATGATGCTTATTCAGAATTTCATTGTTATAGGTGAGCATCTTTCATTTCCATTTTCAACCCAGATTACAGTTGGATCAATGTTAAGTTCCTCATTTATTATGTGTGGATTTGGATTCTTTTCAATTGGTTTTATGATAAACATATATTCAGTCATTTTATTAGGAAGGAAAAATCCTTCGACAATATCATTTCTAAATATGAAGGAATTGAGAATAATCAATGAGATAGCACTAAACATAGGTGTACTATTTGTTATGGTAGGTACATTTGCATGCATATTTCTTTCTGACATAATACCCGGCTTAAGATGGACTTGGAGTGCGCAACAAGTTTGGGCTCTTATTGCTTTGCTTGCATATGGAGTGGTAACACATAGTGGTAAGGTAGACTTATTAAGCAACGATTTAGCTTTCAATATGCTCGGTATATATGCCTATATTCCAGTAATTATATGTTATTACGGAATACATTTCTACGAAACAGATTTTATCAATCCCTCAGATCTTAATCATCCATTCATTACAACATCTTTCTTTTTGATATATATTTTAATAACTATATTCTGCAATCGAGCATTGATGCTTCGTGAAGAAAGTAGAAGAGAGAAAATCTCATTTAAACCTTTTAATGGTAATTATTAACACTAAGTCTTATTTATTATTATACAAATTCCTTTTTTTAAGATCTTATTGGTATTAACCTTTTTATATCTCATCTTCTTTATTTCTTCCACCTACCAAATATTTAATATTTGTATCTAAAATACATCTGTATGATATATTATCGCAAAAGTCGAGATAGGTAAAGTCAGCTTGTAATGTATATTATTAGTGAAGAACAGGTCGAAGAAGATTATCTGCTTAATTTTGATATTATAGGTCTTTGCTGATATTAAAAAGTAATAGAACCCAATATAGCCAACATTTTCACAGAAAATAGTGTGAGATTTGATAAGCTTTGCAAAGATTTTAATTACACCTAACAAGGTGTAGAATAAAACCTTGCAAGGTTTAAAGCTACACCTTATTAGGTTTCGCAGAAAAACTTTTATTTATTATAGATGCTGCTTTTTCAGGTGCACCAACTTCACCAAGACGTTCAAGGATAATATCGTAGTTTTTCTTCATCTTTTCACGATAGTCTTTGTCTTCGGTTATATTTATAAATTCTTTATCGAGTGAATCGGCTGTGTATTTATATCCCAATAATTCTTTAACAACCGGAGCATCGGCAATTAGATTAACAAGTGACACATATTTTATTTTCAGTACACTTTCCATTATCTTATAAAGAGGCTTTCCTCCCCCTATTTTGTAACAAACCACCTGGGGCACACCCATAATAGCAGTTTCAAGAGTTGCCGTACCTGATGTCACCATCGCAGCATAAGAGTTGAGTAGAAGTTCATGCGTTTTGTCAAAAACAATTTTGATATCATTATCGAGATATTTTGAATAGTATTCCAAATCAAGTCCCGGCGCACCCGCTATGACGGCCTGATACTGAGGATGGCGCTTGATAACATCTATCATATAAGGCAGATTATTTTTCACCTCAGACTTACGACTACCCGCCATAAGTGTTACTATAGGACGGTTATCAAGGTTATTATTTTTAATAAAGGCATCCGATTTATCAGATGTATAAGAGTTTTTAAGAGGAATAAGCTCGTCAACTGTAGGATTGCCGACATAAGTAGTTTCAAAAGAGTGTTTCTTGTAAAAATCAACCTCGAAAGGAAGAATCGACAACATACAATCGACATATTTCTTAATACTTTTCACACGATACTCCTTCCATGCCCAAAGTTTAGGAGAAATATAATATACAACAGGGATATCCAAATGCTTCTTTACAAATTCAGCAATTTGAAGGTTAAATCCCGGATAATCGATAAGGATTATTATATCAGGAGAATATGAACGTATATCTTCTCGACAATTTTTCATATTTGAAAGTATCTCAGGAAGATGCATTATAACGGTAACAAAACCCATATATGCCATTTTCTTATAATGCTTGACCGGCTCACCCCCTTCGGCTGCCATCAAATCACCACCGAAAAAGCGAAATTCTGCTTTTGGATCCACTTTTTTAAGTTCATGCATCAATCTCGAGGCATGTAAATCACCAGAAGCCTCTCCTGCTATCAGATAATATTTCATTTCTGTCGTTTATTAATTATTCTCTCTTTTGAAATTGGGGTAAAAAACATATTTCTTACTCCTTTGTTATAACCAATAATGATATGATATCGATTATTTTTGTTGGTAATATCTCGTTAGAGCATACAAATTAAATGATATTATATCAATATAATAGATGTTCAGGAAAAAAGGAGCCAAATATTTTTGTAATTAAAAATGATTCGATAAATTTGCACTCCGAAACCATTTCACTCTACCAATATAAAAGAAATAAATTAATAAAAAATAAAATATAGCAATGAAAAAAGATCTTCACCCATCAAATTATCGTCCGGT
>CAMTOJ010000013.1 GCA_947074145.1 uncultured Bacteroidales bacterium | reverse complement strand
TAATAATATGCAAGATGCTCCTGCGAAATCAATAGTAACAGATGTTTTAACATCTACTGCATTTAGTATGGTAGGAGGTGATTTCAGTACTTATCTTTCAACTTATATAGAGCACGAAGTTGGATGTCATAATCAACTTTTTAGAGCCGAAAACAGAAATGTTGAGCCAAGTAGTTCCTCTACCTTTAATAATGCATGGAGGTCCGGTTATAAAACATTGCAAAATTCTCTTTTAGTTGTTGAAAAATGTTCTGATAACGGATCTGAACCGGGAAATGATGTAACAAGAGGTATTGGAGAGTTGATGACAGCTTACAATCTTGCACTTCTTACAGATCTTTTTGGCGATATACCATGGTCTGAATCTTGTAACATGAGTCAATATTTCACACCCAAAATAGATAAGCAAGAGGATATTTATAAAGATATTTTTAAATATATAGATAACGCTATTATTAGTTTTGAAGGAGAAGATAGTTTTCAATCAGTTGGTTATCAGGATTTAATATATACCGGGAGCAATACAAAATGGAAAAAGGCTGCACACGGGATTAAAGCAAGGTATCTGTTGAGATCTTTACCATTAACTGCAGATAATAAAGACATTCTTGAAGAGGTTGTAGCAAATGTGAATAAATCTTTCACCTCAGCTTCCGAACAATTGTCATATAACTCCTATAGCGGTGCAAATCTTAATCCATTAATGGCTTTTTTCTGGAGTAGAGCAGCTATTGCAGCAAGTAAGAGTATGTTTGAAAAATTAGAGGAGAGAAATGATCCTAGGACTTATGCTTGTTTTATAGATTCTCATTATCGTCGTGCAAAAGTAATAACGCCAAGCACAATAAATGACATTGTGCCAATTGCTGTTAATGGTATGGTAACTCAAGGACAATATAGTAATGCTGGTTCAATATTTGTAGCAGCTCAGTCTGCTGATACTCATATTTTAAGTTATCATGAAATTTTATTTATTAAGGCAGAGGCTTTGACTCGCCTTGGGAGAGTTGATGAGGCGAAAGAAGTGTTGAAGACAGCAGTTGTGGCTGCAATTGAAAACACTGCTAAGAGTATTGATGCAGCATACAAATCATCGTATTATTTGAGATATGGGGGTATAAGAGTTCCTGACGATGTATCAATCCTTAACACTAAAGTAGCAGAAGAATATTTCGATAACGAAGTAGCTCCTTTATTCGATGCTAATCCATTGAAAGAGGTAATGACTCAGAAATATATCGGTATGTTTGGTGCTAATGGTGAAGCTGTTGAAACTTATAGTGATATCAGAAGAATGATGGCTATGGGAGAAGATTTTATAGAGCTTAAGAATCCAAACAATGCTAACAATAAATTCCCATTAAGATTACCTTACGGAAATAGTGATACTACTACTAATCCTAATGTAAACGCTGCATACGGAAACGGTCAATATGTTTATACTGAACCTGTATGGTGGGCCGGTGGAACAAGATAATAGATCTTACACTTGAATTAAATAATATAATCAAAAAGGTGCGTCAATTATTTGACGCACCTTTTTTTATTCCTAAATAATTATATTAAGATTTAGGATTAGATGAATTTGATCAATATATTGTTTATATTCTTATATTTTGAGTAAATAAAAAAGCATAGCGTATGATTCGCTATGCTTTTATAATTAACATTACTTGGTTAAATAATAATATCCGGATTATAAGATTATTTTTTTGCAATAATCTTCAATTCTGATAATATAAATACCCTTTCTATTTAGTATAAACGATTCCGAATCGGATATAGAAATTTTATTTACAATAAGTTTTCCTGTAAGATCGAATATTTCAATAGTCTTTCCTTTAACTCCTGAAATCAACACTTCATTACTATTTGTAGAAATTAATATATCTGATAAAATATCTTCCACTAAGGATGTTGAAATAGGATCAGAAGTGAATTTTACACCCTGAAAAACATAAGATGCGACAACACCACTCCAAGTGTACGGAGATGTAAAACTTTGATCAGATCCCCTAAAGCTAAGACTCTGATTAGCTTGTGATCTACCTGCAACTAAAATTGTATCTCCGCTTGCCACCACTGACCATGCAGTTGCAGATCCTCCACCTGTCATAAGTCCATAACTTGTTTCCGTTATAAAGTTTCTATCATAAGAATTAAGAATAATCTTATCTTTTCGTGCCCAATCATAACCATATGTATAAATACTATCATTATTACAAATTACACCGGACATATCGCCAATGCCGGCAGCCGAGTTAATTATACCGTTTTCACATTTTCCGGTAGTAGTATTTACTTCTACTACATAACCATTATATTGTGCAGCCGGAGAAGTAATATCATATTCATCATTGTTATTAGCATCGAATGACAGCCCTCCTTGTATTCTTCCTGCAACAAACATTTTCTGACCTTCAGGACTAAAAGATATAGAGTTGGTCTGAATCGCATTTTTTGAGTTTGAAATCACTCCCGGAATTAACGAAAACCAATCAACCGAAAGATCTATATTAAGTTTAGCAGTTATCATGCTGATATTTGTTCCCGGTAAAAGTTCTTTATTACCCAACGTGATTTTTTCACCTTCACTTCCTTTTGTCAAACCGGATACATAAAGAGCATCATTTTTATAAGCAATATGCTTGAAAGAATCATAAGTGGAAGAGCCACCTGTTGAAATATGCGAAATATAATTAAGATCATTATCAATTTTAATTATAAAACCATTTCCTGCACTATTTTGAGAATCTCCATTCCAAGAATCAGTGTTATGACACTTAATAATAATATTGTCAATAGTTATATCCTTTTTTTGTAAACCGGCAATATATATATTTCCTAAAGCATCTTCAGTTGCGTCATAAAAATAAAATCCATCTGTAGTAGCAACAGTATAAGTTGCATTAGTTGCAGTTGGTTGAGGCGAATGATCGATATCAATTTTCTTTGCTTTAACTATATTCCCCTTATTATCAATCTTTATTATTATTCCCTGATATATCCATTTACCCGGATAGTCCCATTTTATATCTGTTTGATTTCCGTTTTGAGAAACAACTGAAAAAAGAATATTTCTCGATTGCTCATCACTGTTTGTGTGACGAACTTTAAGAGCTGCAATAGCACCTCCATCCGAAGTTGGAATAAGCGCACATGCTGAAATCGAGACATCACCGTAATTGCTGAAAATGTTCCAACTAACTTCTCCTTTCATATTATACTTTGTTAGAAGTAAATTGTTATTATATGATGTCCCATTTTCATAAGGAGCACCATCGAAAGAATGGTTAAGGAAATTGCCGGTAACAGAAGTCGAGGAGTGGGAACCGAAAGATGCAAGTTGAAATACCTCTCCCTTTGAGTTAGTTTTTAGAGTGTTGATAGTCGTCTGCCCTTTATTGCTGTTTACATATAATGGAGAAAACCATTCAAGTTTAGGCCCTGCGATAAAATCATTGTTATTTTCTGCGATAGCAGAAAGGCCGATAGATGTACCTAATAAAGAAAATAGTAAAGTTTTTTTCATATAAATTTAGTTTTAAATCTGATGCAAAACTACCTTACCTGTAATCATTCTAAAATACCTAATCGCATTGATAATCTCTTAAATTTTAATCATTAGTAGGTATTTATAGGAGAAATTTTCATATCTAATTTTGCATTATGAAAAAATTCTATTTGTTATTAATAATACTTTACTGCCATAATATAACATCACAGAATATATCTATCAGTCTGAAAGACAGTGGTTCCGGCTTAGGGGTTTCGGATGCTGTCATAAATTTTATCAATAAGAATAATACTCCTTTTATAATCATTACTGACGAAAACGGAGAGGCCAGGACTAAAATTAAAAATGATACATATAAATTATATATAACCCATTTGTCTTATTCTTCGGTCGTTTATGAGGTACAAATTACCGGAGATTATTTACTGGAATATAAATTAGAGCCAAAACCTAACAGATTGAAAGAAGTGGTGATAACAGCATCAGAGTCAAAGGGACTCGGATCAGTTTCCAAAATAGGGAGGGATGCAATGCAACACTTGCAACCAACCTCTTTTAATGACCTTATGGAACTTCTCCCCGGAGGTATATCAAAAGATCCCGATATGACCTCAGTAAACTCCATTTCATTACGTGAAACCGGACCTTTGTCAGCAACAGGGGCTAAAAGTAATAATGCAGATTACGCTACAAATTCTCTCGGAACATTATTTATTATCGATGGTGCTCCCGTTATCACGGATGCAAATCTTCAATATACTACAATTAATAGTAGCGTATCAGCAGAAAATGCACGAAATACTACCAATAAAGGAGTAGATATGAGATCGATAAGTACCGATGACATAGAAACCGTTGCTATAATTAGAGGTATTCCTTCGGCTGAATATGGAAACCTTACAAGTGGAGTTATTGATATTAAAAAGATACGTCGTGCGACAGAACTGACATTAAGATGGAAAGAAGATGAAAAAAGTACTCTTTTATCACTTGGTAAAGGTTTTAGATTAAACTCCGATAATCATATACTTAATTTAAATACCGGATTTCTTAATGCATGTTCAGATCCAAGAAACAGACTTGAAAATTATAAAAGAATAAATGCCGCATTGAGATATACTTATTCAACCGATTTAGGAGAAAACAGGTTTATTTGGACACCGGGTATTGATTTTTCCGGGTCTTTTGATGATTATAAAACAGATCCGGATCTTGACTATGGGAATATAGATAAATATAAATCAACTTTTCGTAGATTAATAATTAATTCAGGATTCGATATCTCAAATAAATCGCGACTAATACGAAAGACTAATATAAATATAGGAGTAAATAGTCAATTTGATAAACTTGAGCGATCTAAACTTGTTTCGCCACAACGTGCAGCAATAGCACCCTCTTCCACAGAACCGGGGGAATATGATGCTCATCTTATTTTTAGTGAATATGTGTCAGAATTTACAGTAGACGGCAAACCGTTTTCTGCATTCATAAGAGCGAATACAACTTTAAAACCATCATTCCTGACAGAAAGAAACAGTATAAAAGCCGGCTATGAATGGAGTTATACTAAAAATTATGGACAGGGACAGATCTACGATCTTTCACGCCCTTTAACTGCATCAGGATGGGGAAACAGACCACGAACTTATAAATCGATACCGGGACTTCAAACCCAATCGTTCTATATTCAGGATAATTTAAAATATGCAATTGAAAAACAACTCGTAGAAATTGAAGCAGGGTTAAGAGGAGAATCAATTCCTGGTCTTGATAAAAGATTTACAATGAGTGGAAAAGTTTATATAGACCCTCGTTTCAACGCACGATGGAAATATGAAACACAGACTGAAAAAAATAGAATATTATCGTTTGCTATTTCTGCCGGTTATGGCCGAAATACTAAAATGCCAACTCTAAATTATCTTTATCCCGATCCTTCTTATTGCGATATAATACAACTTGGATATTATAATACAATTAATCCTCAGGAATATAGTCGTTACAATATTATTAGTTATAAACAGGATGCAACTAATTATGAATTACAGCCAGCCAGGAACATAAAAAGCGAGATAAGAGCCGATATTGAATATGCCGGGCACAGATTTTGGATATCGGTATTTTCAGAAAATCTTAATTCCGGATTTAGATACTCAAATACATATTCACCATATACATTCAAGAAATATGATGTATCGACAATAAATGGAAATTCATTGACTTCTAAACCAGAACTTTCGTCTCTTAACTATGAACTGTCAAAAAAACTTTACGGATATCAGTATGTGGAAAACGGAAGTAAACAACTTAAAAAGGGCATCGAGATAGAACTAGATATAAAAAGAATCAAACCAATTTATACAGCAATCAGAATTAGCGGAGCATGGTTCAAATCTACTTATCAAAACAGCCGACCTATGTTTAATGCTATAAGTAGCGTAATCGATAATGTATCTATTTCTGACAATTACGTTGGATTGTATAATTGGAATGATGGTCGTGAAAACGAACAATTAAGTACATCAATTCTTCTTGATACACAGGTTCCTTCACTTGGATTGATTTTCTCAACTTCTGTTCAAAGCATGTGGTTTATTTCCACTCAAAGATTATATCAAAACGGAATTCCTGAAAGCTATATTTCTGTAGAAGACGGACTTTTGCATACATATAACGATAAGGCAGTTGAAGATAATTATCTGTTACAATATCTTGTTTATAATATTAATGAATCATCGTTTAATAAGTACAAAATACCTCCTGCTGTTTATCTTAATCTTAAGATAACTAAGAAGATAGGAGAGAAACTTTTGCTTTCTTTTTTTTCTAACAGATTATTCGATTATACACCTGATTTTACAAGGAATGGTGTCTTGATAAGACGTAACGTATCACCCTATTTCGGTTTTGAAATGAGCTTGAAAATATAAATCAGATTAAATAAAAATCCAATAAATAAAATGAAACATATACTAAAACTTATACTCCTGATTCTCATTGTCTCGGCATGTTCGGATAATGAATCTTTGTTCTTTGAAAAAGATACTACTGATATCTCCATCATATATCCCGAGATTTCAGGTTTAGTAAATGAAGAAAATGCCCTATTAACGTTAGTAAACAGATCAACAAATGAGACTGTAAATATAAATTATGGTAATAAAATCAATCTCCTTCCCGGTCTTTATGATTGCCATTATGAATCTATAATTAATTATGAGGTAGAAGGCATTATTGTAAAAGCACAACTTTTAGGTAGTTCTTTCTCTGTGAAATTAGGAAAGGAAGAGACATCTTTCTCTATTGAAACTTATCTATTCGCATCAAAAAATGATTTTATAATAAGAGAAATATTTTTTACAGGAACATTAAGATCGACAGGTAAGCAATATTATGGAGATGGTTATGTAGAAATTTTCAATAACACTGATCATATTTTATATGCTGACGGAATTGCTCTTGTTGAATCCGATTTCACTTCTACACAAAAATATGATTATAGACCAGATATACGAAAAGATACAATGAGCATACAGGCTCTATATGTAATACCAGGTTCAGGAACAGATCATCCTGTAATGCCTGGTGAAGGATTCATTTTATGTGACGTGGGAATTGATCACCGTGTTGCAAATCCAAATTCATTTGATCTAAGTAAAGCCGATTATGAATGGTACGATGAATCTAACTCTCCCTCAAATATGGATATAGATAGCGAAACAGTACCAAATCTTGATAAATGGTATTGTTATACCAATAGTTTCTGGGTTCTTCATAACCGAGGATTTAAATCTTATGCAATAGCCCGAATCCCAATTGGAAAAGATGAATATATGAAAGATTACTTCTATAAATATTCATATACGATGAGTTTACCTGCCGGAAATTTCTATATGGAAAAAAGTGCATATAAGTTACCAAACAATTGGATTGTTGATGGAGTGAATTGTAGTGTGGAGACTAAAAGATTATGGAATATCCTTCCCCCTGATATTGATGCCGGATGGACTCATTGTGGTTATACAGACTCAGATGCAAACAGATATTTCAAGAGCATACGCCGAAAATTTCTTTATAAGACAGTTGACGGACGAAGCGTATATAAGGATACCAATAATTCAACAAATGATTTTAATACCGAATGTATTCCTTCTCTTATTGAATTGCAACGAACAGCAACAGATGCAATGGGAACACCAGCTACAATAATAACTTATGACGGGTTTACTCCCGTTTCAGAATGATGAAAAAGATAGTAAAACTTATATTATTTATACTCTTAACAACCGTTATGCAGGCAGCGGATGAGAAAATATTCGAGAATGTTGCTCTTCGATATTTTTCATCAGAAAAAGAGGTTACCGATGTTCTTGGTGGCTATGCGCATAATCGACAAAATAAACATATTCTCTTTCAGGACGGAAATGGTTATGATTTTGGTTTTTTTGAGGTGAACTCAGTAAAGAGAATAGGGAATATGAAGATATGGGGAGAGGCCTTATATGCAACGGGTAAAAAATATGATGTGAAATATAATGAAACATCCGACTACCTACTTCTTTATCCTTATATAACCTCAGATTCTATTGGAGGTGATATGGAAACTAAAAAGTATCATTTCATAGGAGGATTATCATACAGAAAAAATGGATGGATTGTAGGAGTTAAAGGTGTATATGATGCAGGAAATCAATACCGAGACATAGATCCACGACCCAGAAATATCACCTCTTCATTAAACTTAGATATGGCTCTTGCCTATAATTTAATTAATGAGACTTTTATAGGTATCAATGTTTCAGGATTAAAGTATAAACAGACTAATCATATAATATTTTATAATGATCTTGGAGTTCCTGACGTACTCCATTTTACAGGTTTGGGAACTGATTATTATAGATTTAGAGGAAGTAACTATGATAATTATTATAATGGTTATCAGGGGAAAGCAACTCTTGATTTATATTCTCTGACTAACGATAAGATAATATTTGCTACAGCGGGAATCAGGTATTTCACTTTTGAAAAAATTATATCATCATTAAATGAATTACCAATGGCAAAAGTCAGAGAAAATGAATTATTTGCAGAAGCAGGAATTCAAAAAAATGATCTATATCGAAAAGGAATAAGTTTTTCAGCTAATCTGAAATTAAGAAACGGAGATGAAAATATATTCGATGATGCAGCCAATAACGTTTATCCGCTTATCGAAACTCTGAACTTTTATAAGCATAATAACTATAACGCAAAGCTAAACGGTTTTATCGGGACAGAACATAAAACTTATTCATGGATTTTAGCTCTTAATTGCGGAATTGAAAATGATATAGAAACATATAAATCTCCTGTCAAGGAACAAAATTTTACAAATCTCATTGCCGGTATGAATTTTAATTTCACTTCGAGAATTTCTAAAATAACCAGTATTGAATTTTGTGTTTCAGGTGAATATAATAAGAATCTTTCATCCTTTTCATCTTTATCAGGATCTGTAATATGGGAAGAACCATTTATCAGATATTTTGAATTCAGAACATCCGGGTATTTCAGTTTTAATCCCGCATTCAAACTTCTGTTCAGAATTAACGAAAAGTTAGCCATGTTGGTAAAGACAAATTATAATCATTTAGGTAATAATGAAATAAAATCAAGAAATCTGAATACTGCCATCGGATTTGAATTCTGAATTAGAAAAACATGTAATAAACAAATAATTAAAAATAAAAACTTATGAAAAAAATCAAATTTCTAATAGTAACAATCTTTTCAGCAATGATTTCATTGTCTTCTTGTTCTTCATCTACAAAAGGTTCATCAGATACGGAAACTACAGATAATAAATCTTCAATACTTCAAATAGATGATGTTATGCAAAATGGAGAACGCCTTATTGGTCAGGAAATAGAGATAGAAGGTGTATGCACACACATATGTAAACACGGAGGTAGAAAAATATTTCTAATGGGAAGTAGTGATAAATACACTCTTCGTATAGAATCGGGAGAACTTGGAAAATTTGATCAGAAATGTGTGAATAGCATTGTAAAGGTAAAAGGAGTGCTTGTAGAAGAAAAAATTGATGAAGCTTATCTTACTAAATGGGAAGAAACTTTAAAACAACAGAATATCCAAAATCATGGTGATAGTGAAGCCGGATGTACTACCGAAAAGAAAGCAAGAGGTGAAACCGCCAATTCTCCACAGACAAGAATAGATCAGTTCCGTCAGAGAATAGCCGAACAGAAAGAAAAAAATGGTAAAGATTATCTTTCATTCTTCCATTTAACAGCCAAACAATACGAAGTCCAATAATAAGATAAATATTTAATGATTAAAAATCAGAACAGAACTGCTTATGGATTAAAAACAAATGGCTCTGTTTTCAGAAAATGGAGCAGGCTTATTCATCGTGATTTATCATATGTATTTTCCGGAATTCTTATAATTTATGCAATATCAGGGGTATATATGAATCACAGAGATAAAGTTAATCTTCACTATACAGTCGATAGAAAGGAATTTGTGGTTGATAAATATCCAATGGGTACACAAATGTCTAAAGAAGAGATAATAGATATTCTGAAATATTATGATCTTCAATCAAATTACACGAAACATTATTATCCTAAAGAAGACTTTGTGAAAGTTTTTATTAAAGGTGGTTCAATACTTGAGATAGATCAACTTTCAGGAACAGCAGTGATTGAGATCCTTTCCAAACGACCTATAGTCAGTGATATGATTAAGTTACATTACAATCCCGGAAAGTGGTGGACAATCTTTTCAGATATTTTTAGTATTTCCATGATTATAGTTGTGGTAACCGGATTTACAATGATGAAAGGATCAAAAGGCTTTTTCGGACGAGGTGGAATTGAATTTCTTATCGGTCTTCTGATACCCATACTCTTTTTATGGATAACAAAATAGAATATTATTATGGAAAATATAATCGAGTGTCGTAATCTGACACATTATTATAATAAAAGAAAAATTTATGAGAATCTTAATTTCTCCGTTCCAAAAGGACGCATTCTGGGACTATTAGGTAAAAATGGAACAGGAAAGACTACATCTATAAACATACTTAGCGGATACCTTAAACCTAAAGAGGGAGAGTGTCTCATTTTTGGTGAAAATATAATAGATATGAAACATCACACAAGATCAAAAATCGGACTCCTTATAGAGGGACATGTACAGTATGATTTTATGAATATAGAACAGATTGAAAAGTTTTACTCACGTTTTTATTCAAAATGGAAAAAGGAAGCATATTATGAATTAATGAGTCGATTAAAAGTTGCACCTAAACAAAAAATTTCTCGTATGTCTTGCGGACAACGTTCTCAAGTTGCATTAGGCCTTATTCTTGCACAAGATCCCGAACTTTTGATTCTTGATGATTTTTCATTGGGCCTTGACCCCGGATATCGCCGTCTTTTTGTTGATTACCTGAAGGAATATGCTACAAGTGAAGATAAAACTGTTTTTCTTACTTCTCACATTATTCAAGATATGGAGCGACTTATAGATGACTGCATTATTATGGATTATGGAAAAATACTTAGTCAGTTACCAATAAAGAATCTGCTTGATAATTTCAAGAAAGTAACATGCTCTTTACCCGAAAGATATAGTTTAGAGGATATGACTGATTTTTATAATCCCTCGCTTATTGGGTCTAAATTAGAGGTTTATACTTTTTTGCCAGAAAAGGAGATTAGATCTTATTTTCATGAACGTCAAATACCCAATAATAATTTACGAACAGAATTTCTTAATCTTGAAGATGCCTTTATTGGTCTGACAGGTAAATATTAATATATAAAACCAATATGAGATAAAAATGATAAAAGCTATATTTTATAAAGAATGGATTAAAACAAAATGGATATTCATTCTTTCTGCTATTGTTCTTTTAGGTTTTTCAATCTATTTGATATTTAATATCTACAGAATGATAGAGTTAAAGGGTGCAGTGCATATCTGGGAAGTTATGATACAGCGTGATGCTCTCTTTATTGATACTATAAAGTTCATTCCCCCTATAATCGGAATTCTTTTCGGTATTACACAGTTTGTACCTGAGATGCAACGTAAATGTTTGAAATTGACACTTCATTTGCCTTGTGATTCTCGCAAGATGATACTCAGTATGACAGGATACGGATTATTGATGTTGAGTCTGCTTTTTACAACTATTTTACTCTGTTTTTATGTCAATATGAGAATTACTCTTGTTGAACAACTGGCCAATCATATTATTCTGACGGCAATAGTTTGGTTTCTTTCCGGTTTATTATCATATCTTCTTTGTTCTTGGTGTGTCTTAGAACCGACATGGAGAAGGCGAATTTTGAATATTGTGATAAGCATATTATTGATAAAGATATTTTTCTACAATGTATCAGGGCAGGCATATAATAAATTTCTTCCTCTGTTATTTGTATATACCGCTTTGTCAACATCTTTTGTTTTCCTTTCCGTCTCCAGATTCAAAGATGGAAAACAAGATTAAAAATGAAATAATTAATAAGTATGAAAAAAATCAGCAACATATTACTTATACTGACTGTCATCCTTTTATGTTTATGGCAATTACCATGGTTATATAAGTTCGTAACACCACAAAAAGATAAATCACCATTTGTCCTTTACAGTTGTATAATCAACAATTTTACGACATCTGTTTATTCCGGCTCCGGTATGTGTCACCAGGACCTTGATGGTAACATATATACACAAAGCGAACTTGACAGTATTCATCCTTTTTTTTATGCCCGTCAGCTTCTAAAAGATGAACGATTTCCTGATACAATAAATGGAATGCATATAACATTTAAGGATACACAAAACGAATCATTTTATTATCGTATAAATCCCAAGGATATAAATGCTCCTTGCATCGGTGTTTACCAATTGATGGAGTCAATGTCATCGAGGGTAAAGCTTGAATCTCCGGATGATGTTTTTCGCTTTACAGACAACTCAATAGAGTTTATCGATGCAGAGTCAAATACTATTAACATCGAAAAAAGTAAACGATTCTCAGAAATGCTTTCAGGTAATGGATTTTCTTTTCCGGCAAATTATCTATCGGGCAACCCGTCGGTAAAAAAAGATTACGACGAAGACTATCTTGTTCTTGACCGGAATAATCAACTTTTCCACCTGAAACAGACTATAGGACGTCCTTATGTAAGAAAAATAGATATACCTCAAGGTATCTCACTTAAAAATGTATTTATCACGGAATTTAAGAACCGCAAAATATTAGGATTTGCTTCCGATTCGGAAAATAATTTCTATGTCATTGAAAATAAAACTTATAAATTCCGGAATGTTGGTATTCCGGAATTTATTCCCGAAAAGAATATGATGATGATATATGGAAATATGATAGATTGGACTATTAAAATCTCTTCGCCGGATAAAGTTGTCTATTATGCCGTGAATGCAGAGGACTATTCTTTGATAAAAATTTATGAAGAACCTCAGACTGAATATATCGGAAAAGGATTTTTGGGATTTCTTTCTTCAATATCATTAAGATTTACCCATCCTCTTGATAAATTTGTTTATCCAAGATTTGGTATATAAATAATTGACAGAATATAAAGTATAATGTAAAAAGGAGAATATGATATTGGTTATCGGTATTCTCCTTTTCTATTCTATAATTAATTCTAACTATCAAAAAGCTGATATTTCATCAGATTGCGTAATTTTCTGAAAGACGGATGAATAAGTGATAATGGTCGTATTCCTGTTTTAGCTACAAGAAAATAAAGCAAACAAGTCAAAGCAATAATAGAAAGCCATCCGTATATCTCTTTTATTGTTACAACTACAGCCTGTTGCATAACCGATCCATATAATTCTTCCATTCTTACTCCTAATGTGCTTATTGCAACATTATCTATTCCTGAACTCAAAAGCATTGTGTTTTTTCGTAATAATATATTAAACACTCTTCCGATAATAGCGCTGCCACATACACTGCCGATACCTGCACTTACAAACCCCTGAATTGATATTGATTGAAAGAAATATTCAAAAGGTACACGCATCAATGCTGTTATAAGTGTTATAGCAAGTATAACGTAACCGAAACTTCTGCAAAATACAGGAATATATAACGATTCCTTAGGAAGATTATAATCTATCGTAAAATAATATATTAAAAGATATATTGTCACACATGCGAATGATGTTACGGTCATTGATTGATATGAAGCCTTTTTTATCGCGAAAAAATGGAATGTAAAAATTACTCCAGATATAATTCCGATTATTGATATCCAATTTAAAGATAGTGTATTTAGTTCGTCATAGCCTAAAATCGAACTTTGAAAAATATGTTCAAGAATATGAGCCGGGGCAATAAGAATATCAAATATTATATATATAGACAATGTAATCCATACAACTTTGAATTGCCATGTTTTTAGAGATATAAAAGGATGTCTAATGAAAGAGGCTCTAAACAAATTGAGTGCTAATGTTAGTATGCCACATATTGATGCCATTATTATCCACTCTGAATTCCACCAATCATAATGTTCTCCATATATACATATAAA
The DNA here is from genome assembly GCA_947074145.1 of uncultured Bacteroidales bacterium. Lineage (GTDB taxonomy): Bacteria > Bacteroidota > Bacteroidia > Bacteroidales > JAUNSR01 > JAUNSR01. The sequence goes on along the minus strand of CAMTOJ010000013.1, from coordinate 52,825 downwards.
TATTATGGATAATATCGTAATACCCCACATTGCGCCTCCCAGCCAATCGATGCCAAATAAAGGTAACTTTCGTATAAATCTTTTATTATTATAGATTAAAAGAGTTGCAATCATGACACACAAAAGCATTCCGATAATTAAAAGATGCATATATTCCCACTTGGCGAAAACCGATGTATAGATAGTCGTAACTCCGGAAAGTTGAATACATCCCTGTACTAGTAAATATACATAACAAAAGAAAATAGACATATCTCGTTTTGGTGTCAGCCACAACTGTATGGTGGAGTTGCATTCGAATGTAGCCCACATTCGAAATATGCCCGCTATGAAACTTGTTGCCACAAGCAGAGGTATATTACTACAATGCATACATATCAGATTGCAAATAATAAGAACCGAGCAACAGATCAGAAGAGTGATTTTGGGTTTTACGGCAAATTTCAATCTGAACATCACCGTGAAAGTAAGCGACATTCCTACCATTGAAGCATATCCTATCATTAGTATATCTTCCTGCATAAGTGCTGTCGAGCCAACCATTTCACTTATCGCTGCAAGATATATTCCTCCTGAAAACTGAAAACAGATTACGAAGAGTATTACTACCCACGGCCGTAATTTTTCAGGAATGAAATGATGTATCGCGGGGATAGAAAAGGGTCCTGAATGATGATCCATTATTAATAAATTATTTTACATTCTACATTCATGCCGGATCTTAGACGTTTCATTGCCTGTGAATCATTAGAGTTTGAAAACTCTATTCTTATTGGAATTCTTTGTTGAATCTTTACAAAATTACCAGCTGAATTATCTTGAGGTATCAACGAGAAACTTGCACCCGTAGCACGAGATATTGATTTTACTTTTCCTTTGAAAGTTTGATTAGGAATGGCATCTATTTCAATTTCAACTTCATTCCCTTCTTTAATGTTAGCTATCTGTTTTTCCTTATAATTTGCAACTATCCATCTTTCGTTGTTATCTACTATCTCGATTATAGTTTGTCCGGGCTGTATAAGTTGACCTTCACGAATATTTTTTCGTCCTGTTGTCCCGTTGCAAGGAGCAGTTATAACAGTGTAAGACAGATTTAATCGAGCCAATTCAAGAGCTGCCTCAGCAAGTTTTATACCAGCTTCTGTCTGGTCAAGTCTTTCAGTCTGTTCTTGTTTAACAAGTGATGTTGAATTCTTCTGTCTAACCTGTAATTCATATCTTGCTTTCATTGCATTATAATTAGTCAAAACCGCATCAAATTGTTGTTTTGTTACAGCTTTCTGCTCATAAAGTTTACTGTATCTGTCATATTCCGATTTAGCATTATCCAGGCGTGCCTTTACTTCATCAACTCCTGCATCCATCACAAGTATATTATTGTGAGTAGTATTAATCGTTGTCTTCATCGCAGATTTACCAACGAGTGCATTTTGATAATCAGCCTCAGCCTGAGCAACTCTGACACGATATTCTATATCTTCTATCACCATTAATGTATCACCTTTTTTGACTTCTGAATACTCGTCAAAATATATACCGGATACAAATCCCTGAACTCTTGAATTTACCGGTACTATAAGTTGTTTTACCTGAGCATTGTCGGTAAATTCAACATTTCCAATATGAACGAAGCGAGAGCATATCCATATAAGTGCTAAAGAAAGGGAAGTCAAAGCGACTATGTTATAGATTAGTTTTTTTGATTTATGATTCATTTTATTTGATATTTATAGATTACCGACTCTTTTCCTTAATTGATAATAATGAAATAATATGTTGATTCTTGCATTAACTACTTGTAAATCCGCATTAAGCATTGAATTGCTGGCGTCAAGCATATCAGTCAGAACAGCTAAGTCATTAAGATATCGCTGATTGACAACTTTATAATTCTGTGTGGCAAGTTCAAGACTCTTTATCCTTGTAGATAAAACCCTGAAAGATTCTTCGTATCTGATAAAAGCGGCATTTACAGAGGTTTGTATATTATCTTCAAGGAATTGTTTATCTTCTATTGAATGGTAAGTCTTAAGACGAGCAGATGAGATTTTTTTATTAGTCTTATATATTGAAGATATTTTATATTTTATACCCACCCCGACATACCAATAATTTAAGTTTTTGTTAATAGGAGGAACCTCAATAATAATAGGACCATCCAGTTTGTCACCTGCGAAAAGTGCCAAAGAGGGAAGATTTTCCGATTTAATTATTCTTTCATTTTCCTTTGATAGCCGAACAGAGGTTTCTGCTATTTTTATGATAGGAGAAATTTCTTTGGCCATATTTTGCCAATATTCTTCACTATTTATAAGTGGCATATTTTGAGTAACCGAATGATCAATTTCTATCTCCTCATCATTTGATAACCCGAGAATTGTAATTAGTTGATTGTTTATAATCTCTTTACTGTTATTAAGTTGAATCACGGCAAGCTCAAGAGTCTGGAGCTGTAGTTCGTATCTTATGATATCGTTAGGTAAAATCAATCCCTGGTTTTCCTTGGCTCTCATTTCAGAAAGAAGGAGCTTGGTGCGTTCTATGTTTTGATCATAAACTTTAAGTTGATTGTTTATTTTATATAGCTCCAGATAATTACCTACCAATAAAAATCTAACATCCTGACGATTTGCTTCGATGTCAAGATATGCAATCTGTGATTTTAGTTCTGCCATAGTTATGGCAGCAGTGATAGCTCCTCCGGCATATAAAACCTGGGATGCTTCTATTGCAAAATTATTGCCAAAATGAGGCATATGTGCATTCATGCCATTTGAAAAATCTCTATCCGCAAGCCATACATCTCCTAAATAACCTACAGAAAGAGAAGTTTCAAGCTCAGGTAATAGAGCATTTTTTGCCACTTTGATATTTTGTAGAGATTCATCGTATGCAATTGTGAAACTTTTTATCTGCTTACTGTTTTTGTCTGCCAGTTCAAACATTTGTTCTATCGTCAGTTTTCGTTTGGCACAAACGGAGATAGAACTGCATAACAGACTAACTGTCATTGCAGTCAATATCATTTTATTCATGTTTAGGGAACTTAAAATTTAGATACTAAAACTTAATGCAAAGATGAGGTGAAAACGAAAGTCTGAAAAGTTTAAAGAATATATAAACTGGTTTTAAATGAACATTTTTTTAGTTATTTTTACACTGTCTTTTAATCTGAAATATAATGAGAATTCAGAATTTATCAGAATTATTTGAAACCGAAACCGGAAACACTTTGTCGGAGAATGTTGTGAACAGTTGTGATATCAATCAAGATATGATAAAAAATAAACTGAGTGCATGCACCATACTTCGTGCATCTGTTTCAATATTGGTTTTAAATGGATATGCATCTATGAATATCAATCATTGCAATTATGAACTGAGTGATTGTACCCTTATATTACTTTCCTCTTCTCATCTTTTTGAATTCACCAGATGTAGCCATGATTTCAGAGCCAAGGCTATTTTCGTAAGTCGAGAATTTACAGATTCAATGGATTCAACCGATATGGTCTATAAAAGAATGAAATATGAAGTAATGATATTCCGCAATCCTGTCATTTCGCTATCTGAATATTCAAAAGGTGTATTAAAACGAAGAATGGATGATTTAACAACCTCGATAAATGATAAAACACATAAGTATAGAAATGACCTAATTCTAAGTATGCTGAACACATTCTATATCGACGTAAGCAATGCAATAGAGGGAAAGGGTGGATTTTATGAGGAAAAAAATCTTACTCGTCAGGAAAGTATCATAAAGGATTTTATCGATCTTGTTGTAACTAATTTCAGAATTTGGCATACAGTAGACACATATGCCGAAAAACTTAATCTTTCGACTCATTACCTTACATTATTAATAAAGAGAGTCACGGGGCAAAGTGCTTCAGATATGATTTTTGATATGCTTTATAGCGAAGCCCGCAATCTTTTGGAGATATCTACTTTATCAATTCAGCAAATATCGGCAGAATTAAATTTTTCTGATCAATCCTCTTTCGGAAAATTTTTCAAACGTAAATCCGGTATCTCTCCAAGAGAATATAGGGAAAGCAGATAATATTTGTTTTAGATATTACCGAATATAATCACCAGTCAATAATATATTTTATTTTTCTCTTCAGCAGATTTACAATAGCCTAAAAACTTCAATGACAATGAGATTTCATAATTAAGATTATAAAATCGATATTTTTTACTCCTTAGTACATAATTCAAATCAATTCAGATCAAATCAATTCAGATCAAATCAATTCAGATCAAATCAATTTAATTCAAATAAAGTCTATTCAGATTATTGAAAAAAAAAAAAATTAATATCAATCAACCGAACTTGATTTAAAATAAATCTTTTGAGAGTGAACTTAAACATCAATACCTTTTTTGAAAATCAATAAGATAGTTTTGCATAACCTTGCAAGGTGTCAATTGAAAACAAGCAAGATTTTAATCGACACCTTGCAAGGTGTAATTAAAATCTTTGTAAAGACGATGAAAAAGATATCTGACTTTCACTGAAATTAGTTTACATTTTTAAATGTAATCTCTTATACTTTTTTACAATCAAAGAACTAATAACTAAATCTGTTTTCAAAATAAAAGTATATCACTGATTCAGTTTACATGAGTCCCTATTGAGATAACTTATCTCCGGCTAAATATTATTAGGTTGAAAAGAGCAATCAGTGTATATATAAATTAAGAGATTAATGTTTAAACATTATATTTTAATAAATAGAATAATGATCCGAACCATTTTTCTATAATTTGATGTTTATAAGATGATTAATCGATGTATAATAAATCCCGATTGATAAATATTTAATAGATAGGTTTGTAATTAAGAAATAAAGACACTATTTTTGCAAACCTTAATATAGAAATGGATTTTAAGATCCGTTTTTTAATATAAAGAATAGGAATTATAAACATCATAAAAATTCGAAAGAATGAACATTTCACTACAGAACGTTGATAATGTTAATGCAATTATCAAGATTGAAGTTTCAAAGGCAGACTATCAAGAAAAGGTAGATAGCGTGCTTAAAGATTATCGTAAAAAAGCAAATATCCCTGGATTCCGTAAAGGTATGGCTCCAAAGGGTATGATCAATAAGATGTTTGGCAAACAAGCTAAAATGGAAGAGATTAACAAAACTATCGGTGAAGCTTTGTTCGGATATATCCGTGAAAACAAACTGAATGTTTTAGGGGAACCTCTACCAAGTTTGCAACAGGAGGCTGTAGATTTTGAAACAGCTGAAGATTTCACAGTTTCATTCGATATTGCACTTGCACCGGAAATTAAAGTTGAACTTTCAAAAGCTGATAAAGTAGATTATTATAACATCGCTATTTCAGATGAGATGATTGAGCAGCAGACAGAAGCACTTCGTAACAGATTCGGTAAATACGAGCAGGTAGAAGAGGCTGAAGATAAAGATATGCTTAAAGGTGATCTTGCAGAACTTGATGCTGATGGTAACATTAAAGAGGGTGGTCTTGTGGTAGAAGGTGCATCATTGATGCCTTCATATTTCCATAACGATGAACAAAAAGCAAAATTTGCAAATGTTAAGAAATTTGCAAGTATTGATTTTAATCCTTCTGAAGCAGCTGCAGGTAATGATTCAGAACTTGGTTCTATGCTTAAAATGAGCAAAGAAGAAGCAGCTGAATTTAAATCAAACTTCCGTTTCACTGTAAATGAAATTACTCGTTTCGTTGCAGCTGAAAAAGATGAAGAATTCTTCAAAAACGCTTGTGGCGAAGATTGCACTACAGAAGAGCAATTTATCGAGAATATCAAAAAAATGATTGCTGAGCAACTTGTTCCTGAACAGGATTACAAGTTTGGAATCGATGCTCGTAAGATGATCGAATCTAAGATTGGTGATTTAGAGATGCCTGAAGCAACTCTTAAACGTTGGATGGTAGCAACAGGTAAAGATCGTACAGAAGAACAGGTAGAAGAGGAGTTCCCAAAAATGCTTCCTGAACTTAAATGGCATCTTGTTAAAGAGGAAATTGTAAAACAAAACAATATCAAGGTTGAAGAAGCTGATCTTCTTGAAATTGCAAAAAGATCTACAATGGCTCAGTTCGCTCAATATGGAATGGCTAATGTTCCGGAAGAACTACTTGAAAATTATGCAAAACAGATGCTTCAGAATAAAGAGACAGCACGTAATATCTCTGAAAGAGCTATCGAAGATAAAATCGTTGCTACTATAAAAGATATCGTAACTCTTGACGAAAAGGGTATCTCTGTAGAAGATTTTCAAAAATTATTTGAAGTAAAAGAATAAATATTTTTCTCTTTTAATATAAAAAAATAACCTCGCAGTTGCGGGGTTATTTTTTTATTCTTAATTTCAATTTTGAAAATTGAAAAAATCGCTAACTCGAACTAAAAAATTAATATCTTTATTATTATGGATGAGTTTAAAAAATTTGCTACAATGCATTTAAATATGAATGCTAATGCTTTGGATAAATATATGAATATCTCGAGCAGTTATATCTCACCGACAATCATAGAGGAACGTCAGCTAAATGTAGCACAAATGGATGTATTTTCACGTCTTATGATGGATAGAATTATCTTCCTTGGAACACAAGTTGATGATTATGCAGCCAATGTAATTCAGGCACAACTTTTATATCTTGATTCCGCTGAGCCGGGTAAAGATATTTCTATATATATAAATTCACCCGGAGGTTCTGTATATGCAGGACTTGGGATATATGATACAATGCAATATATTCAAAGTGATGTATCGACAATTTGTACAGGAATGGCAGCCTCTATGGCAGCAGTACTACTTGTTGCCGGAGCAGAGAATAAGCGTTTCGCATTAAAACATTCAAGGATTATGATTCATCAGCCTCTTGGAGGAATGCAAGGGCAGGCATCTGATATGGAGATTACAGTCAGAGAGATTCAGAAACTAAAAAAGGAATTATATACAATTATAGCTGATCACTCTCACAACCCTTTTGAAAAAATCGAAAAAGATTCAGATAGAGATTTCTGGATGACTTCAGATGAAGCAAAAGAGTATGGAATGATTGACCAGGTATTGACAAGAGTAAAAAAATAAATACAATTATTTAGATGGCAAAACAAAGTGGTGATCATTGTTCGCTATGTGGAAGAGCCCGAAAAGATGTAAATCTTCTTATAGAAGGGCTTGAAGGTTGCATCTGCGATTCATGTTCTCTACAAGCGGCAGATATCGTAAAAGAAAATGTGAAGGATTTAAAATCGTCGGTTGGTGATAAGCTAATCACCGCTCAAGATATTCCAACACCAAAACTAATCAAGGAGAGACTTGACGAATATGTAATAGGTCAGGAAAGTGCAAAAAAGTTCCTTTCTGTTGCAGTTTATAACCATTATAAAAGGGTTTTTCAGGAAAAAGGGAAAGTTGACGATGACGGTGTAGATATTGAAAAATCAAATATTATCATGGTTGGTTCTACCGGAACCGGGAAAACTCTTCTTGCCAGAACAATAGCACGAATGTTACATGTGCCATTCACAATAGTGGATGCTACGGTGTTTACAGAGGCCGGTTATGTAGGGGAAGACATTGAGAGTATTTTGACCCGTTTGTTGCAAGATGCAGACTTTAATGTTGAAGCAACAGAAAAAGGTATGGTATTTATAGACGAAATTGATAAAATAGCACGCAAGAGCGCGAATCCGTCGATTACAAGAGATGTAAACGGAGAGGGTGTTCAGCAGGGATTATTGAAAATGCTTGAAGGTTCAATTGTTAACGTTCCGCCTAATGGAGGACGCAAACATCCCGAAGCAAGAATGATTGCGGTAAATACTAAGGATATATTATTTATTTGTGGAGGTGCATTTGACGGACTTGAAAGAGTGATAGGAAAGCGAATGAACTCAAGGTATGTAGGTTATGCTTCTGATGGAAAAAAACAGATTGACAGATCGAATCTTTTAAGATATGTAAATCATACAGATATGAAGACTTATGGACTTATTCCGGAATTGATAGGACGTTTGCCTATTCTTACATATCTCGAACCATTAGGAAAAGAAGCATTAAGAAGAATTCTTACCGAACCTAAAAACTCTATAATAAAACAATATAAGAAGCTATTTTCCATGGACAAAATCGATCTTAATTTTGACGATGATGTTTATGATTATATAGTGGACCAAGCATTGATTCATAAATTAGGGGCACGTGGTCTTCGTTCAATTGTAGAATCAATGATGATGGAAGCTATGTTTGAAATTCCCTCTACAGGAGAGAGTGAGGTTCATGTAACACTGGAATATGCTAAAAAGATGCTCGAAAGATCAAATTTCGAGAATATGATGGATGCATAATTTTTTTGATTCTTTGCTGATTTTTAAAGAAAAATATAATCCACATATAGCAATAGGTATATCAATGTTATTACCTTTGAAATGCAAATATTAATACAGGTGTTTAGAAAATATTACATATAAGAAGAAGTATGACAAAATCATTAGATCTTCATGATGGACTAAAACTACATTTTGGTTTCGATTCATTTAAAGGAAACCAGGAAGCTGTAATTGAAAGTTTGATTGCAGGTAATGATACATTTGTGCTTATGCCTACGGGCGGAGGTAAGTCACTTTGTTATCAATTACCTTCATTGTTGATGGAAGGTACGGCTATTGTAATTTCTCCATTGATAGCGTTGATGAAAAATCAAGTTGATGCTATGAGAAGTTTCAGTGAGGAGGACGGGGTAGCTCATTTTATAAACTCTTCGTTGACCAAAAGTGCAATCGAACAGGTTAGAAGAGACATAGTGACAGGAAAGACCAAACTCTTATATGTGGCACCTGAGTCTTTGACAAAAGAAGATAATATAGAGTTTCTAAAACAGGTAAAAATTTCATTTTATGCCATTGATGAAGCTCATTGTATTTCAGAATGGGGGCACGATTTCCGTCCTGAATATAGAAGGATCAGACCGATAATTAATGAGATAGGAAAAAGACCATTGATTGCCTTGACGGCTACAGCAACGCCAAAGGTTCAAAGTGATATACAGAAGAATCTGGGAATGCTTGATGCCATGGTATTCAAATCTTCATTTAATAGAGATAATCTTTATTATGAGATTAGACAGAAAAAGAAAGATGTAGATAAAGATATCATTAGGTTTATTAAGTCTCAAAGCGGAAAATCCGGTATTGTTTATTGCCTAAGCAGAAAGAAGGTTGAAGAATTCGCAGAGATACTTAGAGCGAATGGAGTAAATGCTTTGGCATACCACGCCGGAATGGATAGTAGTGTAAGAAGTCAGAATCAGGATTCATTTCTTCTTGAAAAAGTTGATGTGATAGTTGCTACCATAGCCTTTGGTATGGGTATCGATAAGCCTGATGTAAGATATGTTATACACTATGATATGCCTAAAAGTCTTGAAGGTTATTACCAAGAAACAGGTAGAGCCGGAAGAGATGGAGGAGAAGGTCGTTGTATTGCTTTTTATGCTTATAAGGATTTACAGAAGTTGGAGAAGTTTATGCAAAATAAACCACTTGCAGAACAAGAGATCGGAAAACTTCTGTTATTGGAAACAGCCGGCTATGCTGAGTCTTCTGTTTGCAGAAGGAAAAGTTTGTTGCACTATTTTGGAGAAGAGTATAAAGAAGAAAATTGTGGTAATTGTGACAATTGTTTAAATCCTAAAAAACAAGTGGAAGCTAAAGATTTATTAAGTGCAGTAATTGAAACGGTTATTGCATTAAAAGAGAAGTTTAAGCCTGATTATGTAATTGATGTACTTCTTGGAAAAGAAACTGAAGATATCCTTTCTTATCAGCATGATGAATTGGAATTGTTCGGTTGCGGACAGGAAGAAGATGAAAAAACATGGAATACCGTAATACGCCAAGCCTTAATCGCGGGTTATTTAGATAAAGATATTGAAAACTACGGTATACTAAAAGTAACAAAATCAGGACAGCAATTCTTGAAAAAACCAGTTTCTTTCAAGATTGTAGAAGATAATGAGTTCGAAGAGGAAGATGAAGAAACACAAGTAAAAAGTGTTGGTTCATGTGCAGCCGATGAGCAGCTATATAATATGTTAAAGGATTTGAGAAAGAAAATCGCAAAAAAATTGGAGTTACCTCCTTATGTGATTTTTCAGGATCCTTCATTAGAAGCTATGGCGACGACTTATCCTGTAACAATGGATGAACTTCAAAATATTCCTGGAGTTGGCGCCGGTAAAGCAAAAAGATATGGAGAAGAGTTCCTTAAACTTATTAAGACTCACTGTGAGGAAAATGAGATTGAGCGACCTGAAGATCTTCGAGTGAAGACTGTGGCTAACAAATCGAAAATGAAAGTTTCTATCATTCAAGGGATAGACAGAAAACTTGCCTTAGATGAACTTGCTGAATCAAAGGGGCTTGATTTTTCAGATCTTCTTGATGAGATTGAAGCAATAGTCTTTTCAGGGACAAAAATAAATATAGATTATTTCCTAAATGAGATAATTGATGAAGATCATATTGATGATATATTTGATTATTTCAAAGAGGCGGAAACCGATAGTCTTGAGCATGCATATCAAGAATTAGGAAATGATTATACCGAAGAAGAGATCAGACTTGTAAGAATAAAATTCTTGTCGGAAATGGGTAATTAATAAACATTTTTTTATTCTGATTGAATAAAAAAGAATTTATGTTGATTCCTCTGACGATTTATCAAAAAAAGACCATAATAACAGATCTTTAAATATCAGTTATTATGGTCTTTGTTTTTTTATATCTTTATTATTTTACATCTTTGATATCGACAAGTTTATTCACAATGGCATAAATTGTCAATCCGGAAGGTGAATGAATTTTAAGCTTATTTGCAATATTTCTACGGTGCGTCATTATAGTATGAGTAGATAAAAAGAGTTTGTCTGCAATCTCCTTATTTGTCATACCTTTAACAATACAAACAACAATCTCTCGTTCACGAGCACTGAGTTCTTGCTTTTCATTTTCCTCAATATTTTCTTTATTGATAATGCTCGATAATTTTTCTTTTATCGTTTCCGCATTATCATAAATAGTAATAAAATCATCATAAAGTTTTATGCTGTTTATCGACTGAAGTGATGTTTGAAGAGCAATAAGTTTAATTTGCTCATTTTCAATTTGTGTTTTAAATTGATGAGGACTTGTCAAACCCAAACAGACGGGATCCATTATAACAATATCTGGAGATAATTTTTTAATCCTATTCATCATAATACTTATTTCCGGAATCTCTGCAATATCTATATTGAGATCAGTAATTCTTTTAAGAATACCGCTAAGTCCGGTACGTATTATAACAGAAGGTTCAACTATAACGATATGTATTCGTCTTGCCATATATAATTATATTTTAGGATCATTTTTAGACTCGGCAAAACGAATAGCAGGAATAAATAGTATATCTTCCACATCATTGTGAGATGCAAGATCTTCTGCACAAGAAAAGATGTCAAATAAAACTCCGTTTAGTTCGTTACTGCTTTTAGATGGATAATATTTTATTATTATATCCTTAAGTTCGGAAAGTTTATATTCTATATTTTCATGTTGTTTACTAAATATGTCAATATTGTATTTTCCTGATAATTGACCACTTATCAGTTCTTCTACATAAGGAAAAACATTATCTTCTTCATATGACATATGCTTTCTTACTTCCGCTACATATTCATCATAATATTTTATAATAACAAGAGACAAATCGTTGTTTCCACAATCTATGGCTTCAATTAGTTTTCTCCTAATCTGTGGTAGTCTGAAATCAAGGAAATATGAGTGAGAATTTCTTAAATAGTCAACAAGATATTTTATTGATACATCAGATATATTGGTATCTTCAATAAGATGCTCTTCATTATTAAGAAGATTTACTACAGCCAGAAATGTTGCTGTATCTACTCCATTATTTTTACAAACGTTTTCTATTGTTTCCTCTCCAAAACCCAAGGCAATTCCAAACCTGCTCATTACCATTAATATAGGATAATTATCGCAAATTAGATCGCACATCAGGTCAGAGCCTTTATAAATTCCGATTTTATACATATTGATTTATACTGATTCTAAATAATATCCAAACATAATGAATTATAAGTGATTAAAAAAATTATTTTGTGAAATATTTGATAACGTATTTTTTTGTTTTACAGCAAAAGATTGAATTTAAGAAAATTTCAGATTATTAATCTTGTTGTGTTTTTTTTGCGAATGGATATATGTAATCTTTATAAATTTTAATATACAATAATAGAGACAAACAAAATGAATTATATATAGTTATATATATAAAACGAAAACACTATTAATGAATTCAAAATATTCTTATTATAATAGTAAAAATTACTATTTGAATTTTGTAATACTATTAACGTTATTATTTAGCATAGTATATAAATGCAATGCACAACAAGTTTGTAATGAGGCAAGTCAATTTGGTTGGTTTGTACCTGTAAGATTTGCAAGACCTTTTGTAGCAGAGATGGAATCCACACTTACAAAGGTTGAAGAGGGTTTTGGTCGTGCTAAAGAGGAATATACACATACCAAATATAAAGGAACCAGAATGTCACCTTATCTAAATGTATCCCTTGGAACTAATATTCCTATATGGTCGACAGAACTCAAATACGGTTGGTTTATAGGGGTCGATATCCCTATTGCGTTTCATTTATGGTTGGATTTAAAAACTATGTCAGCTCCTGTTCTTAACACTGATTATCGATTTGCGGTGGGTCAGATTAAAGTTTTGAAGATGTTTCATCATCGCAATAAATATATCAAAAATCTTTCGATCCGATTTGCTCCTTACAATCATGAAAGTACACATATAGGAGATGAGCTTACGGTGACAAGAAAAGAGTTGGGATTTCCGATAACAAGAGTAAATGTGTCATATGAATATTCTGAAATATCAGTTTGTCTTAATGATCCAAATGGAACAAGGGATAATAATATGGCACTCAAAGTGGGGATGATGGCAAGAAATAATCTTGCAAAGAGTTGGTTTAAGATTTATGCCAATGAAGGAGATACTGTATATAATAGAGATATGACAAATATTTTTGAATTTTATCTCAATTATGAGTGGCAAAGATCCAAGGGATGGGCGGTGAAAGATAATATGATTAATGTATTATCAGCCGAAATAAGAAATAGAGCTCGTTACAGATATCCAACAATGGATAAAGATAAAACTACGGGAGAACTTTATCTTTTTGATTCTCCCCATACCAGAGCGACATGTTACAATGTATATTGGGGTTGGAAGTTTTTACCTAAGGATAGACATTATATAAATAGTGTAGGTTTTTACCTTCATGGTTATTATGGAATTGTGCCATATGGGCAATTTAGGAATACGGGAGGATATGGTTATGTAGGATTTTCAATAGTGGTAGATAACTTCTAAACATCTATTACTGAATATTGAGCTATATATGATATATCATTTAAGACTTGCTGAGAGTCATGAAAGATAAAATAGTTTTATAAATTTGTACTTTCTTATAAAGCTTATTTTATGATTGATTTTTTAACAAAAGGTTTCTATGGTAATACTATAAAAGAATGGCTGATAGCATTATCTATAATTTTCGGTTCATTTATTTTAGGAAAAATACTCTATTTGATAAGTACAAAGTTTTTAAGAAAACTTACATCAAAAACCAAAACTGAATTAGATGATCATCTTATAGATCGTCTTGAAAAGCCTATAATCTTTGCTATTATAATTATAGGTGTATGGATAGGTCTTAAAACACTCAATCTACATCCCGATATAGAGAGTTGGTTCTCAAAATCGTATATTATTCTTATCGCTTTCAATATTTCATGGGTTATGACCCGCACAGTGGAAACTGTGATGGATCTTTATATATTGCCTTTGACAGAAAGATCGAAAACAGATTTTGATAATCAGATTTATCCGATAGTAAAAAAATCAGTTATATATATAATTTGGGCCATAGGGATTATTGTAGGGCTCAATAATGCCGGATATAATGTTGGAGCTATACTTGCATCTCTGGGTATCGGAGGTTTGGCAATGGCGATGGCGGCAAAGGATACCGTTTCAAATTTTTTCGGAGGTATTACCATTTTTACAGATAAACCATTTAAAGTTGGAGATAGGATAAAAATTGCCGGATTTGACGGAACTGTTACAGAGCTGGGAATTAGAAGTTTTCATTTGAAAACTTTGCAAGGTACCGTCGTTACCATTCCCAACTCAAAGGTGACGGATTCATGTGTAGAAAATGTATCTCTGGAAGAATCGCGAAAAATAACTCTTAATTTGGGTCTTACTTATCAGACTGAGCCCGAAAAAATCAAACTTGCAATGGATTTGCTTGGTCAAATAGCCATTGAGCATACATCGGTTCATGACAAATATCTAATTTCGTTTAACTCATTCGGTGATTCGAGTCTGGGTATATTATTTATATATTATATTAAAAAAGGGGAAGATATTCTTGGAACACAATCTGAAGTGAATTTAAAAATACTTACCTTATTTAATCAGAATCGACTTGATTTTGCTTATCCTACTCAAACACTTTTCATTGAGAAAAACTAAAACTACAATAACTATGACAAAAATAAAAGATGCAGTAATCGTTGTTTCCGGAGGAATGGACAGTATTACAATGTTATATGAATATAAAGAGGAGATTGCTCTTGCAGTAACGTTCGATTATGGCTCAAAACATAATGCAAAAGAGATACCTTGTGCTGAAATGGCTTGTAAAGAATTGGGGATTCCTCATATTGTGATCCCTTTGGCCTTTATGAAAACCTATTTTAAAAGTTCCCTTCTGGAAGGTGGAGAAGATATTCCCGAGGGACACTACGAAGATGAAAATATGAAATCGACAGTAGTTCCTTTTAGAAACGGTATTATGCTTTCAATAGCAGCCGGTATTGCAGAGAGTAATTCTTTAAAACGTCTTATGATTGCCAATCATGGCGGAGATCATGCAATATATCCTGATTGCAGAAATGAGTTTATTCAGGCTATGGAACTGGCTATTAAAAATGGAACTTACGATAATATCTCAATTTTTGCTCCTTATACAAAGATTACAAAAAGTGATATAGCAAGACATGGTAAAAAGTTGGGTCTTGATTACGCAAAGACCTGGAGTTGTTATAAAGGTAATGATGTGCATTGTGGAAAATGCGGAACTTGTGTTGAAAGAAAAGAGGCTATGAATGATGCCGGAATTGAGGATAAAACGATTTATGAAGATTAAGTACAGCAAACTAAGTAAATAAACTGGTTTGTTTATATCAAAAAAGATTGTTCCCCAATAATCTTAGTTGTAAGAAATTGCATTAATGATTACCTTTGCGTTCATAAAACAAAAATATGAGTAAAAATTCATTATTAGAAAAACTTGACGGTCTTGTAGCCCGTTTTGAAGAGGTTTCAACTCTTATTACAGACCCATCTGTGATATCGGATATGAACCGTTATGTGCGTCTTAATAAAGAGTATCGTGATCTTGAATTGATCGTGAATGCTCAAAAAGAATATAAATCACTTCTTGACGGAATCGCAGAAGCAAAATTGATCCTTGAAAATGATAATGATCCTGAAATGAGGGAGATGGCAAAGGAAGAGATTGATGTCAATAATGCTCGTATTCCTGTGCTTGAAGAGGAGATAAAGCTGTTGCTTATTCCTGCTGATCCAGAAGATGATAAAAATGCAATCGTAGAGATTCGTGGTGGTACGGGAGGTGATGAAGCTGCAATTTTTGCAGGTGATTTATTTAAAATGTATACCAAATATTGTGAAACAAAAGGTTGGAAAGTTGAAGTTTCAAGCTTCAATGAAGGAACAGCCGGTGGCTTTAAGGAGATTGTTTTTTCTGTAACAGGAGATAACGTTTATGGTACTTTGAAATATGAATCGGGAGTTCATCGTGTACAGCGAGTACCTCAGACCGAGACACAAGGACGAGTACACACCTCGGCAGCATCTGTAGCCGTACTTCCTGAAGCCGAAGAATTTGATGTAGAAATCAAAGAGGGAGAGATCAAATGGGATACTTTCCGTTCAGGTGGTGCAGGTGGTCAGAATGTAAATAAGGTGGAGTCGGGAGTACGTCTGCGTTATTTATGGAAGAATCCTAATACAGGTGAAACAGATGAGATACTTATCGAATGTACAGAAACTCGTGATCAACCTAAGAATAAAGCAAGAGCGTTGGCCAGACTTCGTACATATATTTATGATAAGGAACATCAGAAATATATCGACGATATAGCATCTCGTCGAAAAACTATGGTTTCAACGGGCGACCGTTCTGCAAAAATCCGTACATATAATTATCCTCAGGGACGAATAACAGATCATCGTATCAATTATACAATTTATAATCTGACTGCTTTTATGGCAGGGGATATTCAGGATTGTATTGATAAATTGATAGTTGCCGAAAATGCGGAAAGAATGAAAGAAAACGAATTATAATCCGAAAAGGCTGATAGAAATTTCTCGTAACAGGGGATTTCTACCGGCTTTTTTTATGTGTTTTAATGAAAGAAATAAAAAATATAATATTTGATTTTGGAGTGGTTCTTGTTGATCTTAATAGATTCCGATTCATTGAAAATTTTAAAAAAATCGGAGTGACCACAATAGAATCTCTTACAGGTACCGCTTTGCATAAAGGGATATTTGCAGATTTTGAACTCGGAAATGTTACTCCTGAGATTTTTTGTAAAGAAGTTTGTAAACTTTCGCAAAAGGAGATAGAACCCCTGGATGTTGAAAAAGCGTGGCTCTCTATGCTTGATACTATACCTCAATATAAACTTGATAAAATAATTGAACTTAGAAAGCACTATAGGGTTTATCTTCTTAGCAATACAAATGTTCTTCACTGGAATCTTTCACTTAAGACAATGTTTAATTATAAGGGTTTGACCATTAATGACTTCTTTGAGAAAGTTTGGCTTTCTAATGAGTTGGGAATGATGAAGCCCGATAAATCTATTTTTGATTTTATCTTGAATGACGGATCTATTGATCCCAATGAGACATTGTTTATCGACGATGCTCAACCCAATTGTATGACTGCACAATTATTAGGGATAAGAACTTATCAACCTGCTCAGAATGAGGATTGGAGGATGGCCGTTGATGCTATTTTAGAGGGGGCGACAATGAGTGAAAAAATGATGTGTAACGAGTGATAAAGCAAGCCTAATAAAGTAACGAATTACAAAGTTGTGAATAATCAAGAATCCCATAACTTATGATAATAGAGGTATTACCTATTATAAAAACACTAATTAATAAACAGATTAATAACATATAAATTATGAACAAGCAACAATTATTTGAAAATATCAAGCGCAAACGATCTTTTCTTTGTGTAGGTCTTGATACCGATATTAAGAAGATTCCACAGCATCTTTTAGCTGATGAAGATCCAATCTTTGCATTTAACAAGGAGATTATTGATGCCACAGCAGATCTTTGTGTTGCATATAAACCTAATCTGGCTTTTTATGAAAGTCTTGGTGTTAAAGGATGGATAGCTTTTGAGAAAACTGTAGAATATATTAAGAAAAACTATCCTGATCAATTTATTATAGCGGATGCAAAAAGAGGAGATATCGGAAATACATCTGAACTTTATGCTCGTAGTTTTTTCGATCATCTTAATATTGATTCGGTAACGGTTGCTCCATATATGGGAGAGGATAGTGTTAAACCTTTTCTTGTCTATGAAGGGCATTGGGTTATTCTTCTTGCCTTAACCTCAAACAAAGGCTCTCATGACTTCCAGTTTACAGAAGATAAAGATGGTGAAAAACTATTTGAAAAGGTCCTTCGTATATCTCAGACCTGGGCAACAGACAATCAGATGATGTATGTAGTTGGAGCTACTCAGGGTGAAATGTTTACAGATATTCGTCGTGTAGCACCTGATCATTTTCTTCTTGTTCCCGGAGTTGGAGCTCAGGGAGGAAGTCTTCAGGATGTGGCAAAATATGGTATGAATGATAGCTGTGGATTATTGGTAAATTCATCACGTCAGATCATTTATGCAGGAAAAGATGAAGATTTTGCACAATCTGCAAGGGTTGAGGCAAAGAAGGTTCAAGTTGAAATGGATGAATTATTGTCTAAAAGAGGATTATAATATAAAATCATCCATATATAACTTCTAACAAAAGGAACTTTATAATCCATTTTTTTTTAAATTTGCGATGCAAAAAAATTAATATTCCTTTTGCTTTAAATTACTTTCTTATAAGTAATTCACAAATAAGTTTATTATTAACGATAACGTTTTAAATATTAAAAAACAATGCAAACACTTGACAATTACAATTTCAACGGAAAGAAAGCTTTCGTTCGTGTTGACTTCAATGTACCTTTGAATGCAGATATGCAGATCACAGATGACACTCGTATGGTAAAAGCTATGCCAACTATCAAGAAAATTCTTGCTGATGGCGGTTCTGTAATCATTGGTTCTCATCTTGGTCGTCCAAAGAAAAATCCGGATCCAAAATTCTCTCTTAAGTATATCGTTCCTCATTTACAGGAACTACTACCTGGAGTAACAGTGAAATTTGTTGACGACAGTCAGGGTGAAGCTGCAGAAAAAGCTGCTGCTGAACTAAAACCGGGAGAAGTGCTTGTACTTGAAAATCTACGTTACTACGCAGAAGAAGAGGGAAAACCTCGTGGTCTTGCTGAAGATGCAACAGCTGAAGAAAAAGCAGAAGCTAAAAAAGCGGTAAAAGAGAGCCAGAAAACATTTACTAAAAATCTTGCTAAACTTGCAGATGTTTATGTAAACGATGCATTCGGTACTGCTCACCGTGCTCACGCTTCTACAGCTCTTATCGCTGATCTTTTTGCTCCTGAAAACAAAATGTTCGGTTATCTAATGGCTAAAGAAGTTGAATCAGTAGGTAAAGTTCTTTCTAGCCCTGTTAAACCTGTAACTGCTATCATTGGTGGTTCTAAAGTTTCTTCTAAGATCACTATCATCGAAAACCTTCTTGGGAATGTAGATAATCTTCTTGTTGTTGGTGGTATGGCATTTACTTTCTCTAAAGCTCTTGGTGGAAAAATCGGTAACTCTCTTTGTGAAGATGATATGATCGAAGTTGCTCTTAAAGTTATGGCTAAAGCTAAAGAACTTGGAGTAAACCTTGTGCTTCCTGTTGACTGTGTTGCTGCAGACAAATTCTCTAACGATGCTGCTACTCAGATCTGTAAAGATACAGATGTTCCTGATGGTTGGTTAGGTCTTGACCTTGGTCCTGAATCTATCACTAAAATGACAGATGTAGTAAAATCTTCTAAGACTATCCTTTGGAATGGTCCTGCAGGAGTATTTGAATTCTCAAACTTCCAGGCAGGAACAAAAGCAATTGCTGAAGCAATCGCAGAAGCTACTGCAAACGGAGCGTTCTCTTTGATCGGTGGTGGTGACTCTGTTGCAGCTATCAATAAATTTGATCTTGCTGATAAAGTAAGCTACGTTTCTACCGGTGGTGGAGCTCTTCTTGAAATGATTGAAGGAAAAGATCTTCCTGGTGTAAAAGCTATTCGCGGTTAATTGATATAATCAGTTACGATATAAAAAGTCGCTTCTTTATAGGAGCGACTTTTTTTGTTTTTATAAATTTAACGACCAAAATCATTTTGGATATTTTAAATAAAAATCAAAGTTTTAGAGAGTCATTAATAAAAAAATTAATTATTAAACGAGAAACAGTCAAATGGAAAGATTAATGTAATTAAATTTACAAGGCACCAAAGTGAAAATAAATAAAATATAACTACCTATTAAATATTTATTTGATTTTGTTTGTTAATCTGTTATAATAAGGAAAAAATCATTTTTAATAGAATTGTAATGAAATTATTATATAAAGATTTGATATTAACGATTTAAGTTTATATTTTCGCGGCAATCAAATAAGCGAAAGCTACTAAATTTAATAAATTAATTATATAGGGAATAAAATTGATAGAATCAAAAGATGATTATTCCTATTGTTTCATCCAAAAACTTAATTGTAATGACAGAAAAAACACGATATTCGGATGCGGAACTTGAGGAGTTCAAGGCCATCATAACAGAGAAATTAGAAAAGGCTTGTAGAGATTACGATCATCTTAAAGCAGCAGTAATGAATACTGATGGAAATGATGATGCAGATACTGCACCAACATTCAAAGTACTTGAAGAAGGAGCATCAACGTTATCAAAAGAGGAGGCAGGACAGCTTGCTCAACGTCAGATGAAATTCATTCAACACCTAAAAGGAGCTCTTATTAGAATTGAAAATAAGACATATGGTATTTGTAGAGAAACCGGAAAACTTATTCCTAAAGAGCGATTAAAAGCAGTGCCTCATGCCACATTAAGCATTGATGCAAAGAATACAAAAAAATAAACTATAAAAAAGATATTCCAAGCCATAATCCCTGAATGGGGGATTATGGCTTTTTCTGTTTTCATTTATATTGCATTTTTCTATATTTGCACTTAAATAACCATAATAAACTGCACAATTGACAAATGTCAGTCAAAACAGAAATAAAAAGTTCTATAAAAGATGAGTAAACCTAAAATTTCAAAAAAAACCTGGGCTATAATTGTTATTCTTTTAGTACTTATTGCAGATCAGGCATCTAAAATATGGGTGAAAACTCACATGATAATGCATCAGAGCATAAAAGTCACATCGTGGTTTCAGATCTATTTTACTGAAAACAACGGAATGGCATATGGAATAGAGATATTCAATAAACTTTTCCTAACAAGTTTTCGTATCGCGGCTGTTGCACTCTTTACCTATTATCTTATCAAGATAATTAAGCAAAAAATGCCGACAGGTTTTATTGTTTGCGTCTCTTTAATAATTGCAGGAGCAACCGGTAATATATTGGATTCGGTATTCTATGGAAAAATATTTACCGACAGTATTGGTAGAGTTGCAACTATGTTTCCAGAAGGAGGAGGTTACGCACCATTTTTCTATGGCAAGGTTGTCGATATGCTTTATTTCCCTCTTTTTAGTTTTACTTGGCCAGAATGGGTTCCATTCTTAGGAGGTAAATATTATTTATTTTTTCAGCCTGTATTCAATATCGCCGATTCGGCAATCACTGTAGGTGTTATACTTTTATTCATTTTCTATCGTCATTATCTAGGAGAGAAAAAGAAAGATGTAGAATCACAAAAGGAGGATGATTCACAAATACAAAACAATAAATAGGTATTCCTCATTACCAATTCATATGATATGAATACACATTTAAAAATAGTTTATGTTCTGCTTTTCTTAGCATTTTTTTCATGTACCAATATTCCTAAAGGTGTGATAAAAATGAATAAGATGGAGAATATTCTTGTAGATATACATACAGCGGAAGCTGTATCTGAAATGAATTATACCGAATATGGATCAACAGAGCAGAAAGAAAATTTTGCAGCTGAAATTCTTAAAAAAAACGGTGTAACCAAAGCTGAGTTTGACTCTTCTCTTTCCTTTTATAGTGGCCGTTTGGATCTTTATATGAAAATATATCAGAAAGTCTCAGAAAGATTAACAGCTCAAAAAGATCAACTTAAAGAGAGTGTTTTAGCCTATGAACGCTCGCTTCTGACTCCTTATGGAGATTCTGTCAATATATGGAAAAAAAGTGCTCAATTGATTCTTACACCCGGCGTTTTGGGGAATAAGATATTTGAAGTGAAAGTTGATACTAATTTCTGGAAAGAAGATGTTCTTGAGCTAAAATTCAAACTTATGAATCAGCCAAAAGACTCTAATTCATATATCATTGCCGCACTCGGAAATTCAACGACAAATGATAATTCTACCGCAATATCAGAGCATATAAATAAAACCGGATGGTACACGCTGACTGTTAATGATGATGAATATAAGCAAGGTGATAATATATTTACTTCATTCACATTGATAGAGAGAGGAAAATCTCCTACTGAAATTTATATAGATTCGATAACACTTATGAGATATCACAAGAAAGGAGTGATACATACAGTGCAAGAATCTGCATCTCAAGATAGTATAACAGCCTCTTCTGACAGTTTGAAAAATATAGTGAAAGATTCCTTAGTAAATCAAGAAAATATATCGAATGAACCGGATAAAAAGCTTCGCAATATCGATAAAAACGAAACGGAGATTTCAAATTCTTCAGACAGTGTGAAATTGCTTGACAACAATAGCGTAAATATTAAAAAGTAATTTTATTCTTATGATAAATGGTTTTGCTTCAAACAGAGTAATTCTGGGACAAAAGATCATTATAAACGGAGTTGTTTTTGCAGAAGAAAATACTCTTAAAAATATAGAGGTACTTAATACAGAATATCCTTTTACAAAATTTTTTGATGGGGCTATTTTGGTCGGCAGATACGGTTCTGAACCTTTTGCCGATAGTACAGAGATTAAGATTGGAGATCAAATTAATCTTTGGCAAATTCTTAATTATGATCAAAAGATAATAGAAACCGGTTCTTATGATAAACTTATAATAAAAAAGATTTTAGGTAAATGACCTAAAATCTTTTTTTTGACCTTTTTAATATGATCCGCGTCTGAATTCTGAACATATTATTGCCGTTGCAACAGCAACATTTAGAGATTCTGTAGTTAATCTATCTTGAGGATAATTAGGTATAAACAATTTTTCAGTTACATATGAGGCAACTTTGTCACTTATACCTTTTCCCTCATTTCCCATTATAATTAGTCCATTTTGAGGTAACTCTTTCTTATATATATTTTCACCCTCGAGAAAAGTACCGAATATATCCATCCCTTTCATATCAGATAAAAACGTTTCAAGATTTGTATAATGAACTTTTACCCTACTTACAGCACCCATAGATGACTGTACAACTTTAGGCGAAAAAATATCGGCAGATTCCAAAGAACAGATTATATTTTCTATCCCATACCAATCAGCTATTCTTATTATGGTTCCCATATTTCCGGGGTCTTGAACTGTATCTAATACAATAGATAGTTTTGTCTTTATTGATTCATTATCAAGATTGTATTGAGGTATAGAGAATACCCCGAGTACCTCTTGAGGTGTCTTTAAAAAACTTATCTTTTTTATTTCATCAATTGTAGCTATACATTTTTCTATTTTATCGGGAATCTCTTGATGAGAATCAAACCAATTTTGAGTTGCTATGATAAATTCACATTTCATAGTGTCGATATTATCGCAAACAATTTTTGTCCCTTCGGCCAAAAAAATGCCTTTTTCATTTCTGAATTTCTTTTGATCAAGTGATTTTAATTGCTTTATAATATTTTTACTTAGAATCATAATATAACCTAATATTTTTTCGTTGCTTTCTATGAACTCTAAAATTATTGATTTATAGAGTGCTACAAAGCTAAAAAGAAAAACTGAAATATTATCTTTGTGGAGGTTCCATCTGTTGTTATGTTTTATTTTAGATCCCTGTTATTTGATGAATTACATTCATAAATTAATTTACTTATTCATTTTAATTGTATCTACCTCATGCAATTTGACCAAATATGTCCCACAAGATAAATATTTGCTTAAAAAGGTTGAGTTGGTTGTCGATGATAAGAATGTAAAATCATCGGAATTGAAACCCTATATTAAACAAAACATCAATCACAAGACCTTTGGTTTTATCCCAATGCAACTTGGACTTTATTCCATATCCGGAGAAGATTCAACAAAATGGCTTAATCGCTTTCTTAAAAAATCAGGATCGGCGCCGGTCGTGTATGACGAAATTCTCTCTTTACGCTCCGAAAATGAGATGAAAAAGATGCTTTCCAATAAAGGTTATACTAATGCAGAGATAACAACAGAAGTTATATACAAAAAGAAGAATGCTTTCGTAAAGTATAAAATTAATTGTCTTGATCCTTTGATAATTGATTCTATAAGATTCAATAATACAAGCGATTCTCTCGGATCACTTTTAGAAAGAGAGTTTAACCACTCCATCCTTCGTCAGGGAATGCTATTAGATAGAGCTCAACTCGATAAAGAAAGAATCCGACTAACTACAAGAGCAAGAAATCAGGGCTTTTATGAGTTTAATAAAGAGTATATCAATTACAATGCAGATACTATGGCGACATCTAAGCTGGTTGGTTTGACTCTTAATGTATTGCCCAATAAAGATCGAGATATGGAGATAATCGATCACAAAAGATTTCGTATTGGTAAAGTTATTATGATTACAGATTATGATCCTCTTTACCCTCAAAGATCTTTAGCTATGAGAAAAGATACTGTTGTAGCTGATAACTATCATATAATTTATGGAGAAGACAGATTTATATCTGCTTCAACCCTTGTCAATAATTGTTTTATTATTCCCGGCGAATTTTACTCCGATAGATCAGTTGAGCAAACATATTCATCCTTTTCTCGTCTCCAGAATCTAAAATACGTAAATATAAAATTTGATCCATCATCAGACGATAACTCAAATCTCGACTGTTATATCCTTATGTCCAAAGGTAAGAATCAAACATTAAGATCAGAACTCGAGGGTACAAATTCAGCAGGGGATTTCGGATTTGCTGCAGCTATTACATATCAACATAGAAATATATTTAAAGGAGCAGAAGTTTTTACTGCCAAGGTACATGGTGGTTATGAAAACCTAACAGGGAAAGTTGCCAATCTTATTAAAAACAATTATATGGAATATGGAGCTGAAGTAGGAATCACTTTTCCTAAGTTTCTTTTTCCTTTTCTTGATAGTAACTTTAAGAAGATGATCAGAGCAAATACAGAATTCAAATTAAGCTACGATTATCAGCAGCGTCCCGAGTATCAGAGAGTGATAGCAGGGGCCGGATTCAGGTATAATTGGGCTACACGTCATAGCCCTTTTCGTCATACTTTAGATTTTATTGATATTAATTATGTTTATCTTCCTTACAAATCAGAAGCTTTCGTTGATAGTATTATAAATCAAAATCCAATATCTTATTCTAGTTATAGTAATCACCTTATATCAAGAACTGGTTATTCCTTTTCGAAAAGCAACTATAATATTAATATTAATAATTCTCAACGAGATGTTTATTCTCTTCGTATAGCAACTGAATTTGCAGGAAACATACTTTATGGAGCATCGAAGGCATTAAAAAGAGAAAAAGTAAATGATTCATATTCTATTGCAGGACTCCGTTTTGAGCAATATTGGAAGTTCGATTTGGATTATGCATATACAAAGAAATTTAATAGTAAAAACTCTTTAGCTCTCCATTTTGCATCAGGGATAGGTGTACCTTATCTCAACTCTTCTGTTATGCCTTTCGAAAAAAGATATTATGCAGGTGGAGCAAACAGTGTTAGAGGATGGTCGGTAAGATCGCTCGGTCCGGGACGTTATTCTTCAACTCTTGGTGCATTAGATTATTTCAATCAATGTGGTGATATTCGACTGGATTCAAGTATTGAATATCGCTCTAAACTGTTTTGGAAACTTGAAATGGCAGCATTTTTAGATGCAGGCAATGTATGGACTATACAAAACTATGAAACTCAACCGGGCGGAGAATTTAGTTTTGATACTTTCTACAAAGAGATTGCTTTATCTTACGGACTTGGAATCCGTTTTGACTTTAACTTTTTTGTGCTTCGTTTTGATATGGGTATAAAAGCATATGACCCGTCTTTAATCGATTTTGATCCATGGGTAATAAAACATCCTTTTGAAGAAAATCTGAAAAATATGACTTTTCACTTCGCTGTTGGATATCCTTTCTAAAAAAAATATTTTCTTATTGGTTTCGTAATCTTTTTTTTATCAACAGGTTATAAAAACACTAATAAAACGTGTTCTGAAAACATCAAAAAAAAGATATTCCTACTATTGCGCAATTGAAATTTATCACTACCTTTGCAACGCAATCGGGAAATAACACGAGTGCAACAAGGATGGTCGGGTAGCTCAGCTGGATAGAGCAACAGCCTTCTAAGCTGTGGGTCAAGGGTTCGAATCCCTTCCTGATCACTGAAAATAGCCTTCATTTTGAAGGCTATTTTTTTTATACCTACCGGGAATATCGCATCAAGCGGATCAACGGATAAACCGGATCAACGGATAAACCCGGTTGTTGAAGTTTAATATTTAGATTTAGGTTTATCTTTACATCATGAAAACAGACCATATATTACGGATCTGCGGATAAATCGGATCTGCGGATAAATCCCGGTTGTTTTGTGTTTTTTGAAAAAAATGGACTCAAGCAAAATATTAGGTTGATTTTCTACTTATCTCAAAAAATATCGCATCTACTATCGAGCCGAAATATATCCTTTATTTCTCTTAATCTTGATTCTTTATTAGAGATATTAAATAAATGAGAGATATCATTGCTAAAATAATAACCTTATATAACCTATAGTTAATGCCAATCAATTAAGATACAGCTTTGAAAAGTATGTACCGTAGAATTAAAAGTATGAAAATTGACAAATCTTCAATAAACCGGATTTTATAATTGTGAAAAAATGATTTCTATTTTAATTATACGTATGAAAATTACGAAAAATGCAAATATAATTTGATATTAGTCTTTAGTATTTATATATTTGAATAATCTTATATATAAATATATTGATATGATAGCTGAATTTAAATTCAAGAATTTCTTTTCAATAAGAGATGAGCAAATATTGAGCTTTGAACCCACAACAGATACATTCGAAAAAGATGAATATTGTTATGAGATCAAAGAAGGGGTAAGGTTGCTAAAAATAGCTACAATATATGGAGCTAATGCTTCAGGAAAAACCAATATATTACTTGCTCTCTCTTTTTTTAGAGATTTGATGGTTGATGTTCCTAAAGACAAAACTGAAGAGATTGAGTTTACTCCTTTTCTTCTTGATGAAGTATCAAGAAATAAAAACACAGAGATGTCAATGACATTCTATTTGGGAGAAGAACGGTATAATTTATCTGTTGTATTGGATAAGAAACGTATATATTCTGAAAAATTGGAATTTTATCCCGGCACTCAACCTGCCACATTATATCATAGGGTATATAATCCCGAGGGAGATATCTCAGAAGTGAAGTTTGGTAACAAATTAGGAATAGGAAAGAAAGGACATATCGCAATTGTTGGTAATACTATAAATAATTGTTCTGTATTAGCAGCTTTTGGAAAATCTAATGTTGAATCTTCACGACTAAATATTGTATACAACTTCTTTTCTGGGGGATTTAAAGATATTTTACATCCTAATTTTTCTTTATCTTCATTCTCAAAGAAATATTTAAATGCTGATTCTGACGGTATTCTTAAACGATTTCTTATTAATTTTTTAAAAGCTTCAGATTTTAATATCAGTGATATTGAGCTGACGGAAGAAGAGGTTGTGATAACACCTGAAATGGAAAAAATGATCCAATCTGCTCCAATTCCTGAAGAAGCAAAGAAACAGATGGTTCAGAAAGGAAAGGTAACTGATTCTGAATTGATTTTTAGTCACACTACTGATTCCGGAGTTTTTTCGCTTCCCGAAGTGATGGAGTCGCGAGGTACTATCAGGTTAATGGGTATTGCTGTTTTGCTAAAGCAGCTATTGATAGATCAAAAAATAACCTTAATTGATGAGGTGGAAACAAGTCTTCATTATGAACTGTTGTCCTATTTTATAAAAGTTTATTTGGCAAATAGTTGTACACCGTCACAGTTGATTATAACTACCCATGATATTAATTTATTAGATGAAGATTTTATAAGAAGAGACACTATTTGGTTTACCGATAAAGACAGTTCCGGAGAAACAATATTAACACGTCTCTCGTCCTTAGGTCTTCATAAGAATTTATCACCATACAATGCTTATAGGCAAGGTAAATTAGTTAAACTACCGTTTCTTGGAAGTATTTATCTTAAAGATGATAAGCTATGCGAGGAAGAGTAAACAAGAGTGTCGCTATTATAGGGGAGGGAGAAACGGAATGGTTCTATTTCGATTCTCTTAGAATATCTAAAAGATATCCTTTTAAAATGGTACCAGGAATGCCTTCTCATTCCGACTTCGGACATATTCTTTCTCTTGCAGAAAGATACTCAATGGAAAAATTCGATTATGTGATCTGTCTTATTGATATGGATAGAATGAAGCAACTTCCGGCCGAAATGAAAAAATATCTATCAATAAAACATAAAAAACAATACAAGAAGATTTGGTTTATAGAAACTCATCCATGTACAGAATTTTGGTTTTTATTGCATTTTTTGCCTAACCTATCCAAACGTAAATATAGATCTTATGAAGAATTGATACCGGAGCTTCAAAAGTATATGCCGGGATATGAAAAGACAAAACGTTATTTTAAAAAAACTGATTTATATTCTTTTCTTGAAAAGCACGGAGATATAGAAAGAGCTGTTATCAATGGAAAATATTTGAGTCAATTAAGCAAGGAAAATCCTGATGATGAGATCTGCTATTCCGAAGTTTATAGGGTGATTGAATTATTGAATGAACTGCATAAAAATTAAAAATAAATATTAAGATAAAAAGAAATGACCTCAAAAAGCCGACAAATCAATTATCCGGCTTTTTGAGGTCATTTCTTTATTTATACAATCTATTTTGTTGACTAATTATCTCGGCAATTTGTTTCCTAAATGAATTTGGTGATAAAACTTCAATATCGCTTCCATGCGAAAGAATCTCCATCCTAAGATCGTATGTAGGTCGAAGATAATAACCATAAATTATATAATCCTCAGTTTCTTCAATAATGTATTGTGAATGATGTAAAGGCAACGAATCGAAATACAGATGTTTGTTTTCTGTCTTGATAACTTTGAGTCTTACATCATCAACTTCTATATCTGTATCTCTTGATATTCCAAAACATTCAGAAAAGTACTTTTTCGAATCAAAATCTTTTGGTATAGTAAATTCCTGATCCGTAATGAGGATATTCTTAATACGGTCGAGTGCGTAAATTCGTATTCCTTTATAACTATTACCTATAAGATACCAACGTTGTCGAAAGAGTTTAACGAAATATGGTTCAATCTCTAAAGGTGTAGCTGAATCCTGATAGAAACTCTGATAAGATATTTCCAGAATACGATTATCACGCATAGCCTGAATAATAGTCGTAAGAAATTGCTGACCACTCGGTATATTTTCAAAAAGAATACGATGTCTTATATTTTTACTCTCAATTATCAAATTATTGATAGCAAAATTGTTAATAAGCCACTTTTTAATATCACAAAGCTCAAGATTATCTATATCTTCGATATAATATGTAAAACCGTTTTTACGGTCGCATTCAATATTTATATCAAACATAGTTTTTACTGCCGTTTTATGATTGTGAAAGGTTTTTAATGGTAAATCCTCATTATAATTATTTAGATCAGAAGAGAGCCAACGCTTGTTTATATCATCGAAAGTAAACTTGTGGTTGTATCTATATATCAAATCTACAAGCCAAACATATCGATTAAATAATCGTGCCATATTCTCCTTTGAGGAACTATGCGTCATATTTTATTGATGCTTTTTTACTGTTTCAGCAATTTGAGTGATTAATTCTTCAGATATCATACTTAATTGATTCGTATGGATAAGTACTCTGTTTTGTGAAGTATGTACATTTATCCATTTATTGCCAACATTTATAGTATTACCATCCCATTTAACTTTGAATATTTTTTCTAAATTGATATTATAATCCCTAACGTAATGACCACAAGCAACAATCACAATAGGAAAGTGATCAAAAAAAGGATCTTCAAAAAAGGCAGTTCTCTTTTCAATGCTTTCTCTACGGTAATTCTCCAGTTCTCTTGGTAAGTCGTTGCTCATTTGCAGAGGTATCTGACTAAGTTCGGTATGAAAACTATTAAGATGAAAATCTAATAAATCCTCTCTGCTTTTCTTTCCGCTTCCATTTATTTCATCAATAAGCCATTGGTAGAAGTACCAGGTAGGAGCAGTTCCATCAATCCCTTTATCACCATTTAGCCTGCGTTGTTGAAACTTTTGTCCAAAATGAGGAAACAAAGGATAAAATTCATTTGTGTAATTTTTATCTGAGCGTTCCTTTATTTCTGTGATTGTAGAATCTATAGATAATTTTTCCCAATTACTGATATTCTTTTCGTTTACAATATCGCACTTCTCTTCATGGTCCAAACCTTCATTATCTATTGCGCACTCTTTACCAATTATCAATATGTTAGATAGCGGGTTGCCTTCTCCTATATAAAAATTGTTTTTTCTTGCTTTTTCTACTAATTTTTTGAAAGATGTTGATTTTGTTTCCATGGTATTATTAATGATTTAATGAGTTAATTGTTGAGTTGTAGCTAATGTAATAATTTTATTTTTTTTGTTAAAAAAATAGTGTGAAATTTAGATTTAATGTGACATGGGAAATATTTCCAGAATGAAAGGTATCACCGATCTCTGTATTTCGCTATTCGTTAGTTTATGTTTGCCTTGTGTCTCTAAAATATGTGATGTCAAATAATACTCCATAAATATATTTTTATGAGAGAATAGTTCATCATTCTTACTAAAAACCGCATAAACGTTTTCTCGTTCTTCCAAATCAATGTTGTTTAAAACACACTCCATTGTAGGGTATGACGCAACAATCTCCGGACTCATATTTACTTTTGGTAACTCTATCAGTGGGTTGACGCAAGGATTGATAAGAATTTTTAGAACCCTTTGCTTGACAGAGATTGCAGTGAAAGCACCAAGAGAGGAAGCTATTACGACTGATATATTTTTTGTCTCAATAATCTTATTTGCTAATGCAACAGATTGGTCATAGTATGGAGAGAATGTAGGATGAAAAATTTTGAAATTAAAACCTAAAGCCTCCTGCAAACAGTTTGCTGTATTCGAGTTTGCATTAGAATTTGCTCCATGAATATAAAGTACATTAATCATAATACTAAAGATTTGTTTCTACAAAATTGATGTTTGTATATGCCATATCATGACATATTATAAGATTTTTCGTATGGATTTCGAATTTGTTTGATTTTGAAAATCAAAACATTATTATAAACCTACATGGTCATTTATATATTAAGAATTCAATAGATCAACTTTTGGTAAAATTCATAAATGTCCGTTCTTAAATAATTAATTCTTGTAATCATGTCAGAATTTTGAAAAAAGAAAGGCGATACGCTCACGCGTACCGCCTTTCTTAAACAATTTATATTAAGTGATATGAGATTAATTGTTGATTAGATCACAATTTTTTTGCCTTTAACAATATAAATTCCTTGTGGGAGATTTGAGATTTTATATGTTTCTCCCGCTTTACATTCAACAGTTTTTACTGTTGCACCCATTGATGAGAAAATTGTGATGATTTCATCTTCACCGGTTGTAATGAAGATATCTCCATCGTAAGCATAAATGCTTATTGTTTTAGCATCTGTTTCACCAATGCTTGTCAGATCGCCCGGTGTCTCTTTTCCTACTATCGGCTCAGCTATTGCTAACACTGAAGTTTGAGCTTTTGCAGGCAACAATTTAGTGAAGAATGCGCCAAACGGAGCGATTGAACCTTTGGTTAACAGTTCAAATTCAGTACCTGTACTGTTTAAAACATATAGTACGTCGTTTTCTGAATAAGGAATCTTTTCAAATGTTCCGTTTAATGTACCCGAAACAGTTTTTTGAGTTGTTGAACCAATTAAAACATCTGATGCTCCAAATTTTATTTCATCGCCACTCATAGTTTCAGGAATAGCGATTATAAATGGTTCATGAGCGTTAATAATATCTGTTTCAGGTAGAGCGAACTCAATTTTGGCACCATTGTCAGATGCATATTTCACTACAAAATCCCCATCTGCGGTTGTAGTATATGGTTTAATTAATTTTTTTGATGTTGACGAAACGTTATCTGATGCAAAAGGCAACATCATTGCTTCCCATCCACCAAGCGAGTTCGCATAAACAGAAGGTTTGTAAGAGAACTCTGCCGATGTGGCTGTTACATCTACAGGCATATAATAATCAGCATTGCGACTAATTACGATATTGCTTGCAGTGTATTTACCATCTTCGGTAGGGATAATAACATTTGTTTGTTGAGCCAGGAATGGTGGAATATATTTATTAGCCATCACAACCATTTCGTTAGGGTCGTAAACCACTTCGTAAGGGTCACCATTTACGCAACTCCAGCCTTCTGCTTCGCCACCTTTATATTTTTTGCCTTGAAGAAGGAAGTTTGCTTCGCCCGAACCGGTTGATATATCGTCAAACTGAGCGATAGGACCTTTGTATAAGAAAGTATCGCCAGCGGCAGTTACAACAGTGTATTTAGCATCAACGCCTGCCGGCATCCAAAGGGTAAACATACCGTCGGTATCGGTATAAAGGTCGTTACAGCCCCAGTTAATTACTTTATCGCCATACTCAATAGTTATAGCCGAGATAAGTTGTTTTTCGCCTGTAGATGGCAAGAATAATCTTGAACGGTAAAGCTCTTCGCCGTCTCTTTCAAGACGAGATGTTATTGCTGCATTATTTTGATACTCGGAGTTTAAACTACCACCTGTTAGTTTAATATTTTCACCGTCCAATAAACCAGCAACATAACTATTAGCTTCATAACTCTTCGATTCAAGATTAACAACTCCACCAGAAATATTATAACCGTGTAATATTTTATGCCAAAAATACAGATTACCACCTGTAACATTAATAAATTCACCATTTGCCAAAGGTAATGGCTTATTTACTTGGTATTCTCTTACATATAAATTCCCACCTGTAATATTTATATTTGATATTTTACATGTTGATGTGTTTATACTTCTGTCTGTCGGGTTATAAAATCCGTTACCAAATAAAGGTGTTTCGCAAAGCCTTGAATTTATATTAATATTTCCACCTTTAATTGTAAGTCCTGAAAAATCTTTGTTGAATTCACTACCAAATATACCCAATCTATCATAAAAACCTCCAAATACAATTATATTAAGTGTGCCTGTTCCGTCAATAGTTAGCATTGAAGTGAGGCAATTTTTTTCTATTACACATCCCGGCTGAGTAGAAAATGTGGTTTTATCTGAGTCAAAAATATTTTCTCCCTCAATAAGTAATACTATATCATCTTCGGTAAGTATTGCCAAAGAATGATCCTCAGGTTTTTCAATTGTCAAATCTCTTATTATAATTGTATCGGCAGGGAATGCAGGTTTAAAATCTATACCTGCATTAGTGTTTCCTATAAATATATATTTATTTCCGCTATAAGTATAATAAACATTAGTGTTCGATAATTCGTGATACTGAGAATACCCTGTCTCTGTAAATTCAAATAGAGAATCGGGAGATAGTGTTATTATACCGTTACCTTCACGAGTTATCTTTTTTAAGTTGGGTATTAAGAGAGGTATATTTTCTAAATTTAAATCGTAAGCTTCTAAATTAATAGAACATGTTTTTGTTCCGTTATCTATATCATATTCACCTGTTGGTAACCAAATGTAATAATTGTCATCACCTTCGTGGTGTGCAGTAAAACTGTACTTTTTATAAGGTATGCCAGACTTTTTAACATCTAATTCATACGACCCATCATGTGGTACTTTTAAACAGTATAGTGTATCTCCATCATTGTTAATAACTGTTTTACCGTCATTGCTTTGTACTATATTTGTATTATCTGTTAGTTTTATACTACCACCGTTAAGAATAATTGTTTTTGCCGCAAGGAATTTTGTTCTAATTACGCCATTATTTATCATTAATGTATCTAATGTTGATACACTACTTTGTATGCAACCCCAGTTGAAATACCCACTTTCAATAATTATACTTTTTTTATCTGTATTTTCATCTATACTGTAATTTGTACTTATAAGTACCTTTTCTTGGTCAATGCCATTTTCTAAAGTATCACCCGATATAAATACTCTTCCTGAATATAGCATAAGTGGACCGTTAGTATTTCCCCAATTATTGTATCCTTTAATGTTGATATTGAAAATGCTATCTTTCATTACTATTCCGCTCCATTTTGTTGTGCTAAGATTTAGCTTATAGATAATTATATCATAATTACCATTATTTAATGTAATATGTCTTTTGGCGGTATTGTTGTCACTTGCTGTAAACATATATATAGGCTTGTCATCTGTATAAGAACTTCCACTTGTTATTGTTCCAAAATCTATTGTTATCATATCTCTTGGTTCACTCTGTGCATATCCCACCGACACACACAATACCGATAATATAATTGTAATTAATTTTCGCATAATATTTATTTTTAGAATTCGTTTATATTGAATAAAATTTAGATGATCCTAATTCAACTTTATTATTTTGAACTGCTTACCCTCTATATCCAAAATATATAGTCCGGGAGTAAGATCAGAGATATCTATTATATTTTCGCCTGAATTGGCATAGCCGCTTTTGCTAAGTTTACCGTTACCGGAGCTATAAATTTTATAATCTGTATTTTTAGTAGAAACCAGAGCAAACAGATCTGCTGTACGGTTAGGATAAATAAGAAAATCATCAGAAGTTGATACACTTCCCACTTTTGTAATACCGTCGCTATCAGGAGTGTTTCTTTCCACTCTCATAATGCCGCGTACAGAAGCGTGGTTGCAACATGAGTTACTTCTTTTTTGAAAGTTGTTATCTATATTAGAGAAGTATGCATATTGTTTCCCGCTTCCCGTAGAATCTTCATGTACAAACTGATCAGTCCAAATCCAGGTAAACTCATCAAGCCCTTCATGATAGGGAACTGTACCAGGAATGCTTGTGTCTGTACCTATTTTTCCTGCTCCCACCAACCCAAAATTCAATTTGTTCCATCTTTTGTCGTTTGCTCTTGGCAAATCCAAATTATCTTTCCAGCCGTCGGCGCGCCCTTTCTTTAGATAAAGTCCGAGATTTGGGATGTTTCGTATCCAAAATACTGTTTCAGTACCACCTTGGGGCGTATTTTGAGTGAACCAATCACCAATAAGATTCTCTTCACCCACAATACGTCTGCCAAGGTCGTGCCAAGCAGTAGTGTCAGCCACTTTCCAGCCCGGAGGTAAAAGTCCGCCATGAACGTTGAATTTATAGTATAGATTACTCCCTCCCTTTAATAATACATCAGTAGCAGCCATCCAAGTATATAACAACCCATATTTTTCAACATAAGATGCATCGCGCATAGGGTAGGCGTACGAATCGGTAGCAAACCAACCCCAAAAACTTTCTCCGTCAGGTCTTACCGCCTCTATATCTTCAAAAAACTTAACAGGAGTACCATCATTATAATGCGTATTTTTCAGATTCTCCAGCATCCACCAAGTATCGCCAAAGCGAGCGGTCTTATAAACATTGCCGTCAAAATCAGTCACCGTACCCACTTCATCGGGATCAAATACGGTAGGGGTACCCTCGTCGGGCTTCCAGTTTTGAGCATTTACCGAAAGTGTAAATGTCATAATAATAATAAATTGTACAATTTTTTTCATACCTCATATATTAATGTTCAAATAAAGAAATCAGTTGGAGGGAAGTTCGTTATCTTTTGTGGAGATAATGATTCTCAAAAAAAATCATCAAAAATTAATCATCATCAAATAAAGAGATCAGTAACGTTATCTTTTTGGGAGATAATGGTTTTCAAAAAAAAGATCAAAATGTGATCATCAATAATTATTATTTCAATTATCGTGCCAAAAATGTAAGTGTTTGTAAATTAATGGGATAGCAATTTAAGTGTGAAAAAACCCTACATTTATGGCGTTATTTTAACTAAACAACACAAAAATGTAATAGCCTGGATAGTTTTTAATCAATCAAGCATAGTTTTATATCACACCTAGCAAGGTGTCGATTGAAACCAAGCAAGGTTTTATATCACACCTAGCAAGGTGTCAATAAAATACCAACGTAATCGGCAGAATTAGACTGATATTTTATATATTAGTATTCACAACGGATTAATCTAACCGTGAGCGAAATATTTATGAATATGGATAAAACAAATATGTCGAGATTGATATCAGAGATTGATATCAAAGGGATGTGGGAAACTAATGATGTGCATTGGGAAAATGTAGATGAAAAAGTGAATATCCTTGTCGGGACTAACGGTAGCGGAAAATCGACATTTTTGCGTATCATAAATAATGCGGTAAAAGGTGATATTAAGGAGTTGAAAAAACAGATTGATTCCGGGAAAATCATATTCAAAGAGGGTCCGTCAATAGAGTATGTAGAGTCAAGAAAGAGTATCGAACTTAAAGAAACGGTTTTCGTCGATGTTGATTATATAAACACTTTCGATGCTCCGACCTCAAAGAAAAGCGATAAGTCGCCTCTGTTTCAGGCATTGGATGCAGTGCTTTATCAAAGGGTGAAAGAGGTTGATAATTTCACCGATTACAGGATGAAACTTCTAAATCCCGATATCGATCATGATAGAATAAGGGAGAGAATAAGTTTGCTTTTTAATACTATTGATAAGTTTTTCGAACTATCGGGAAAAAGGATCAAGATTACGCCGGATAATAAGATAGTGTTTTATTTCCCCGATAATGAATGTATAATTGAACCGGAACAACTCTCTTCGGGAGAGAAACAATTATTGATAATATTCTTCAGAGTTTTCCTAAAAGATGAAAAGCCGAGTTTACTATTAATGGATGAACCGGAACTATCACTTCATATAGAGTGGCAGAATAAACTGATTGAAGCGATAAGAAGTCTAAATCCTAATTGTCAGATAATAATGACAACACATTCGCCGAGTATATTTGCTGACGGATGGGAGGATAAATTAATTTTCATGGAAGATATAATGAAAACTGAGGGTTAAAATGATGAGTCCTGAAAAAGTCGCACATTACAGAAACGTAGCAAAATATCATAAAGCATCTTTGCGGCTGCTAAATATGAAGGCGGCTATTCATGTTGAGGACAAAGATGATGAGGCATTTTGGACAAAACTTATGAAAAGGGTTTGTCCCCATGACAGATTCCGTTTTATCACCTATTCCCGCACCGAGAAAGGGAGGGTGGCTACCGGTTGCAGTGTGTGTCTGATGTATAGAGATTTTCTTGATGAAAAATTTGCCATAGCAATAGATAGCGATTTAAGATATTTAAGGCAACAAAACGGAATTAATGCATCCAATTATATTCTTCAAACATATACTTATTCTTTTGAAAATCATCTTTGTTTCCCCGAGCGGCTTAACGAATTGACAGAGAAGATTAGCGGATTGAAAAATGATATTTTTAATTACGATATTTTCCTTAAAAGTTACTCAAATGAGATCTATCCGCTCTTTATAATGTTTTTATATGCATCAAAGCAACCTTTGCGTATTTTCCCGATGGATCAGCTTCGAAGGGTGATTAATATGAATATATTTCATGAAAGGATTGATAATAACGGAGAAAAGGTGATTGAATTGCTTAAAGATGAGGTTGCCGAACGAATGGATGCAATGAAAAAGATCTATCCTTTGTTTAATGAGCATAAGGAACGAGATAGATATCAGTCTTTGGGTCTTAATAAGGATAATGCATATCTCTATATCAGAGGGCATAATATATTCGATCTGATGATTTCAATCGGTAATGAAGTTTGTAATACTTTGATACGAAATGAGATAAAAAAACTAAACCATAAAGTAAGATATGAAGAGGTCGCTCATCTTTTCTCCTCCAGAAGAGTGTTTAAAGAGGAGTGCATGCGAAATAATCTGAGATGGGATTACCCTGAGATACGTAAATGTCTGGATGACATTTACACTATATGGAGATAAATATCGCAACTCTCGAAAAAGTTTTGCAGTTGATATTGTATTTTTAATATATTGAAATTAAAGCAGTTTGCTAAAAAAACAAACCGGTGACTATGAGAAAAATGTTGTGTCCGCAATGCAAGATCGGCGCATTTTATGTAAAAAATGAATCGGGAGAGAGATTAAATGTTTATGTAACTTCAGAAGCAGAAGTTATAACAAAAGATCCCGATGCCTCACTTGAGGGTTTTGATATATCGGAAGTTTTTTGTCTGGGATGTTCCTGGTCAGGATCACCTAAGAAAGCAGTCAGACATTAAAATAAAACAAATCCCGCCTGTATTAATCACTAATATGAGCGGGATATAATCTTATCTATAATATACTAAAATGTGTTTTATCATAGTATTTAAAAGTCTATATTGGTGATAATGACAGTTTTATTTTTTACGATCATAAGTATAAATAGGTTTCCCATCCTGATTAATCATTATAAATTTTAGATTATTATCATTCATAGAAACAATCATAAAACCGGGATCAGATGAACAAAAACGAGTCCCGTCAATAGGGGAAACGTTTCTTGAAAGTGAGCCGGAAGAATTAACAAAATATTCTATCTCGCCGGATTCTGGTTTTATATGTTGGAAAGAGTGTATATGTCCAGCCATATAAGCATCAATTTTATGCTTTTCAAGGATAGGCATAAGTTTCTGTTGTAATTCTTTCCTTTCTGATTCTGATTTTAAAGTTTGAGCAAACACGGGGTGATGTCCCATTACTATTTTCCATTTTGCATCACTTTCATTGAGTGTTTTGTCAATCCATTTGAGTTGTTTTTCAACATCTTTATCTTTTGCATCAGGATAAGTTTCGCTCTCAATTTTATATTTTGATATTATAGGAGTGGTATCAATGAATAGAAGTAATGCTTTTTCATTTTCTCCTGCATCCACCGTTTTAGAATAATAATAAGAGGGCATATTCCAGCGACGACTTATATTTGAATAATCAATGACAGCTTGTGTATTGCCTCTGTATTCATGGTTGCCACAAACCGGGAACCAATCTATCATAAGTTCGGGATGAGAGTATATTGTTTCATAATTAGTCATCCATAAAGGATCGTTTACACTTGCAACTCCATCGAAATGATGAGTATCACCAAGAGCCGCAACAAACTCGATATCGATTTTTTCAGCCATACACCCAAGAAGTTCAGCTATTTTTTTCTGACTATAATAGCCATTTCGCCCGAGATCGTTTACAACATAGAAGTTTTTTGCATCCTCATCAATTTGAGGTAATTCATATTGTAATGAAGAGTCTGAAATTTTGCTAATCGATTCGTTTGCTTTAGCATTATTGATTGATGGTTGACAACCGACAAAAATAGCAGAACAGATATATGATGAGAATATAAATAGCGATATTTTATTTTTAAAAGTCATTTTATAGAATTGTTTTTTATTGCTTAGTGTTTTTTTACTTGAAAAAAGAATAAGAAGGATTCTCAAGGTAGATGACCAATAAACCGAGTGAGAATCCTTACAAAAATAGATATTGAAATGAAGGATTTTATTCGCCGAATGCTCCAAAATAGGATGCCGGAGCAGGAGAGTTAAAACTATTGTTTTCTGTTATATCTTTAAGACCATCGAAGACCAATGCCTCAGAAGAGAAATGACGTTTGAAGTTTGTATTTCCTCCTGAAAGAGCAGGTGAGCCTTTTGATAGATTGAACGACCATGAATTATTAAATTGAGCCGGTGCACCATCGGTATTACCTCCCACATTGATATTTATATTGCTTTGTTGAGTGAAGTTCTTGAAAAGAGGGTCTTTATCACCTGCAAAGGCACTTATAATGTCATTTTCTCCATTAAGAATACCGTCGGCTACATTTGAAGAGTTTTGAATTATACCGGCATCGGTTGATGAAAAATAATAATTAGGTGTTATAATAGAATTGGCAGCTCTTCCTGATTCTGTACTCTCTTTCAGACCCCATCTGCAATCGGCAATAAGATTGTTATAAAGGTTAGAAACTATATTTTGTTCCAACCATATTGATCCCCCTTTGATTTTGGGACGTCTCCAACCTGTGTTTACAATTGTGTTGTTATAGCAGTTAATTACACTTTGGGTTTGTACGAAACCTGCGTTTGAGAGTTTAAGAGCATTTGTGTTAGCATCATATATAAGGTTGAAAGCTATATCTGCACTACATTCCGATTTATAGTTAATAGCTTCACCTCCGTCATAACCGCTGCTTATAAAACTATTATTAGCTACAATAGACTTACCTCCTGTGATATAAATATGATCTTCTGCATTATTGTAGAAAGTGGAATTTGTAATAATGAACTTTCCGTCAGGGTTACAAAAGTGAAATGCCGGAACACCCTCACCTGATTCTGTTTTAAATAATTGGTTTTTGAAAGAAAGGGAGTTTTCAGTAGTTATAGCACCGCAATACTCGATAGTGGTGTAGTTCATATAAACCTCTTTTGAATCAAATCCGCATATTATACCACCCCAGTTTCTTGAAAAACGATCATTTTTAGATGAACCTTCAACTGTGAATGTTACAGGTTTCTCTTTAGTTCCAAGGCAATAAAGGTTTCCAAGAACAATAATTTCCGGTTTAACTTCTGAATTAGATGATATAATGGTTGCACCCTCTTCTATGTATAATGATTTATTTTTTTCAATAAGGTAGTGATCCTTTAAGATAACTGTTGTGTCTTTTCCCCATACAATTGAACCGGAAGGATATTTGTTGACTTCTGTTTTATTATCATCTTTATTGTTATCTCCTTTGTCTGAGTTAAGAGTGTCTGATTCTTTATCACAAGCAATCATTGTAATTAGTGCTGATAAGAACAAAAAGTTTTTGAGTTTCATAATCTTGAAATTTAAATAATTAATTAATCTTATTTGTTTTGTATTTTTTTAGTTTATTACATTCTATATCTGAATCCAATCATACCGGATGTGTAGTTTTTATCCTCTCTGATTAGAGTTTTGTCATTGTAAGTATCTTGTTTGACGAATGATTTATTGTATTCATTTACTCCTTTGATATATCTTCTTGATGGCTGCGGAAGTAGATTATTTATCTTCATAAAAATCGATAACCCGGATTTAAATCTTTTCTCGGCAGATAGATCCAGATTGACAGAAGCACCTTCCCAATAGTCGGAATCAAGATAATGGGATGCGATAATTATTTTTTCACCGGTATACACTGCTGCTATCTGAGCATCAAAATTATATCGAGTGCTTTTGTATAAAAGAGACAGATTAGCAATGTGCGGAGCCTGGTTAACAAGTGATCTTGTCTGATCGACATCCTCTCTTTTTAATACTCCATTCTCATCTGTCGTATAAAGAGTTTTGGGTGTTGTGATTGAGGAATGGGTATATGTATAATTTGCCTTTA
Organism: uncultured Bacteroidales bacterium; assembly: GCA_947074145.1. Taxonomy (GTDB): domain Bacteria; phylum Bacteroidota; class Bacteroidia; order Bacteroidales; family JAUNSR01; genus JAUNSR01. Next base: position 11,474 of record CAMTOJ010000013.1, on the reverse strand, counting down.
TACCGAAATTTCGGATATATTTTATAAAGTCAAGTTCCACACCGATGTTTGTTGCATCACCAAGGTTAGCAGGACCATAACCAAACTGTCGGTTGTTTTTGGTATAATAAGCATACTCAATCGGGTCTTTTATCTTTTTGTAGAAAACCCCTGCCATTATCTGCTCATTGTTTGACGGAAAGTATTCCCATCTGAAATCAACATTATCTATTAAGGCTCTTTTTAGCTCTTTGTTGCCATATTCGGTATAATCTTCATTTATAATTGAATAAGGAACTATTTCAAAGAAGCCGGGACGATTGATTGATTTGAAATAAGATACTCTTAAATTGTTTTTTTCTCCTGCTTTGTATTTTACTACAAAAGATGGGAGGAGATCATAATAATTCTGTTTTCCTTCAGGAGAATCGTCAGCATTGGGGAACTCCATAAGATAACTTTGCAGAGTACTTTCAACTCTTGCCCCTGCAATAATATTGAAAAGGTTATTTTCGAAAGTTGCCATGAGGAATCCCGCTCCAATGTTTTCGGAAGCCTCATAATTAAGAGGACCCACGCTACCTTTAGGGTTTATAAGTTTCCATTTAATCTGATCAATAGATTTGAAATCGACACCCATTACAGGTCTTGTTTCAGAGTCAGGCGAGAATCTGTAAGCAATAAAATCGTTGGTTCTCTCTTTATCCCGATACATACCACCGGTCTTTAAAGAAAGAGATGAAGCGTCAAATTTTTTAAAATATTTCAAAGTCAGATAGCCTGCATAATCTCTGTCAGTGTTTCTTTCCCATCTTCTTTCTGCACCATCTGCGGTGACATAACTGTCAAAGTTCTGTGTGAGATTTTCAAGATTGATATATGTTTGATCGGGACGTTCGTTAGTTGCATATGATGCTACACCAGCCCAATTAAGTTCAAGGTATTTACCAATAAAATGTACACCTTTTAATGTGGAGGCATAAATATTCTGATTAGTCGTTCTTGAACGCGTCTGAATATTTTGCAATGTATTACCCGCTTCAGGATTGTAGTTAAGAGAAAGATTGGTTGATATTCCCTCTCTTACCTGAGTGTTGGTGCTACCGATAATAGAGTTGCACCATTCAAGTTTGTTCTTATCAGATATCCTATAATCAAATTTCAGATGTCCTCCATATTGAGTCTGTTCGTCGGAGTATTTTCTCTCATTTAAAGACGTCAACCTTACAGTAGTTTCGGTTTGTGTCATTATATCGTTGTAGAATATTGATTCGGTATGTTTTGTCTTTCTCTGATAACTAAGAGCTGCAATAAGTCCTAATTTTTCATTAAAGAATCTGTCGCCATAAACAAATCCACCTACAATGTCCGGTAAAGCATTTTTGTTAGATAGAGAAGAAGTACCGTTTTTAAAATCATTCATATTAGCTGAATAATCAGCTCCATTTATATTTCTTGGAGATTTATCGTTTATCTCTGAATTGTCGAATGTTGTAATTTTATCGGAAAGCAAATTCGTGGCATATCCGCCAGCCAAATTTATATTCAGATTCCTGGAAGAGGGGGCATCTTTCATTATCATATTCACCACTCCGCCAACAGCGTCACCCTCCATATCGGCAGTAAGAGATTTAGAAACTTCAAGACGATCGAGAAGTTCACCCGGGAATATATTAAGAGGTACATATCTGTTTTTGTTATCCGGACTTGGGATTTTTACACCATTTACAAGAGTGTAATTGTATCTTTTATCCATACCGCGTAAAACGGCATATTCACCCTCTCCAGAACCGTTTTTATCTATAGTAACACCGGAGACACGTTGCAGAATATTTGAAACATTCAGATCGGGAGATGCTTCTATTGCATTGGCACTTACAATATTTAAAACAATCGGAGAGTTTTTCTCCATCAATCTTGCTCCGACCTCATTATTTCTTGATATTTCACCTTTTACTTCTATCATGGCAAGTTCATGAGTGGCTTGGTTTAGGAATATCTCAATGTGCTTTCCCTTTGGTGTAACTTTAATCTTCTTTGTTTCATAACCTACATACGCACATTCAATAGTGTACTCTTTGTCTTGAGATAATCCATGTAAAATAAATGATCCGTCCAGTCCTGTGACAGTTCCTTTTCCTGATTGGTCAGCTATAGCTATTGTAGCTCCAATCAACTCTTCTTTTGTGTTTAAATCTTTAACTGTACCTTTAATATTTCCGGCTCCCCAAATATTAATTGAAGCAAGAAAAAAGAGAAATGATAACAAGCAATCTTTCATTTATTAATTCTATTATTTTGTCAGTGCAAATAAATAGGTATAGGGTTTCATAAGTGTTTCTATTCTGTTATAATATCATTTAATTACTATTTCATTTTTACTACATTTTAGTTCTGTTATATTAGATTGGGATCTGTTTTTCTTTACATGATACTTGCTATTGATATTTGTAGAATAGATGTTTTAGAAGATGTTATATATTGAAAATAAGTTAAAGGAAACAGACTTATTTGAGTATTATAAATACCCAAATTAAGAGCTTTTTAGTATTAGGATACTTATGTTTAGTTTGATAATATTAACTTCAAAATCAGAACATTATATCTAATTTTGTGGTTAGTTACTTAGGAGGAATAATATATTATTTATAGATTATGACAAGTAACTGTTTCAATAATATAAGATGTGCGGTTATTATTATATTTTCTCTTTTTATTTCAGAACTAAAATCAGAGATAATAAAGATTGATAATGTAATATTGAAAAAAGATTTGGTTTTCACTAAATATGTCCCTAAAGACTCGGTGAAATACAATAATAAAATAAGAGTCTTTCAATGGGATAAGATTGGTGAATATCTTATTCTTATTGATAATGTGAGAGATGAACAGCACGAATGGGGTGTTTTGAACAACTACAAAAACCGAAACAGGGAAGCTCCTGTGGTCAAGAATTATGTAAGAAATGAATATAACAGAGTCTCTGATACTCTTGGAACAGAAAGATACCAATCGGTTCCGCTTTATTCTCTTAATGATACTATAACTCCTGAAATTTACGGGAAAGATGGTTGGCCCGTAGTGATAATTGATACTATAGGTACATTTATTTATGCTCATTCAATAAATGATGGTAATGATTGGCTTATCCCAAAGAGATATATTCCCAGGAGTTCGAAAATGAATATGAATAAAGTGATATTCGTTGACAGAAAGAACCAGAATATAACAACAATAGAGAAAGATAGTGGTATTTGGGTCGTGAAAAGTATGAATCCTGCAACAACTGGTCTTAAAAAACCTCCATATATGTCGCCAACACCTTTGGGTATATTTGTTGTTCAGGAAAAAAAGCAAAAGATGTTATATTTAAAAGATGGCTCAACCGAAATAGCGGGATTTTCTCCTTACGCAAGTCGATTTACAAAAGGGGGATATATTCATGGAATACCTGTGAATTATCCTTCAACAGAAATTAAAGAATATAGCCCATCGCTTGGAACAACACCAAGATCTCATATGTGTGTAAGGAATGCAACTTCTCACGCTAAATTCGTTTACGACTGGGCTAAAACTTTCGATACACTTGTTGTTGTTATAGAATAAAATAATCTTATATACCATTATCTTATATTTAGCGCTCTTTTATTGATAAGAGCTAATTAATTAATAACTCAATCTAAATTACTATTTTATGAAAAAGTTTACTTCTTCAATTCTTTTATGTATGGCTATCGGCATTAGTGGTGTAATGCTTAATTCTCAGACATTAAGTAAAAAAGCGGAACAAGCCATAGAATCGGTGACCGTATCACCAAAAACTGATATAGATGAAAAAGAATCAAAAAGTTTTGATGCTTTACAAGCTAAGTCGTTGTTTGATGAGCTGAAGCTTGAAAATGAAGTTTCTTATGAAGCTTTTTGTCAGGCATATAGCGGATATGAGAAGATAACAGATAAGAAGAAAGAGATACTTACTATAATTGATTTTACAAAACCCTCGAATAAAGATCGTATGTATGTTATCGATATGAAGGATAAAAAGATTCTTTATTCAACAGTGGTTGCTCATGGCAAGAATAGCGGAGAGATGTACGCAACTTCTTTTTCAAATATATCAGGGTCTAATAAGAGTTCGCTTGGTTTTTACCTCACTTCAGAGACATATCAGGGTGGGAATGGATTTTCTCTACGACTTGACGGACTTGAAAAGGGATTCAATGATAAAGCTCGCGAGCGTGCCATAGTTATACATGGTGCAGCTTATGCTAATCCTTCAGTTGCAGTAAATGGGCGTCGTTTAGGCAGAAGTCTTGGTTGTCCGGCTCTTCCTCAAACATTGAATAAGCCAATTATAAATACTATAAAAGATGGATCTGTATTATATATCTATGCAAATAATGACGATTATAATAAAAAATCGGAATTGATAGATAGTGTTAATAGTTGAATATATAATCCTTTGAAATAATAACAGAACGTTATATATTTCAGAATACATAATAAAGAAAAGCCGGATAGCATCATTGAGATGTTTATCCGGTTTTTTTTTAGATCTATTTTGCAGATTAAGAATAAATAAATTATCGAAAGAAGAAATACTGAATTTATAGGTTATTTCTCCATTTTTTAATAAATAAAGAAGAATAAAATTTAATTAAATAATGATAATCAAGAATATTTTAATTTAATTTGTGGAACACTATACATATACCGAAAACCATTTAGGTTAATTACACTATTTTATAACACAACGTTAACACACACCATGATTAGAAATTTAAAATTGTTACCTGCTGCAAAGTTGGCAAAATATCTATTTGCTTCTGTTGCACTGTTTTCTCTTCCCGTGGAAATTATTTCCCAAACAAATTACGATCATTCCAAAATCCAAAGAGAAGTATTAAATCGAGGCGTAGTTGCTGTTCGCAAGGATGCCAAAAGCGTAGTCGTCAGTTGGCGTTCACTTCAAAGTGATACTGATAAAACTTCATTTAATGTTTACAAAAACGGTGTGAAGATTAATAAAAAGCCAATCACCGGTGCTACATGTTTTGTCGATTCTGAGAATGACGGAAAAGTAAAAACTGAATATGTGATAAAAGCTCTTTCAAAAGGAAAGGAGATTGATCCGGATCGAATAAAGGAGAAAAAAACAGAAAATATCGGAGATCAAATAGACAATAAAGAGATTAAAGTAGCGGCCAATGGCGCATATACTTTAAGCGCAGACTCCCCGATAGGATATATTGAAATACCATTGGATAAACCCTCTGACGGAGTTACTCCTGCAGGTCATACATATTCTTATACAGCAAATGATGCGAGTATAGGAGATGTAGATGGAGACGGAAATTTTGAGATAATTCTGAAATGGGATCCTACTAATTCAAAAGATAATGCTCATGACGGATATACCGGGAATGTAATAATAGATTGTTACAAATTAACAGGTGAAAAAATATGGAGGATAGATCTTGGTCATAACGTAAGAGCCGGAGCTCATTATACTCAATTTATGGTTTTCGATTTTGACGGAGATGGAAAGGCTGAGGTAATAATGAAAACAGCTGATGGTTCGAAGGATTCCAAAGGGAAAATAATAGGAGATCCTAAGGCTGATTATAGGGAAACCGGTGATGCTTCAAAAACAAGAACTCATGATATGCGTCCTATCCTTAAAACAGATTCTGTTAAAAATACAGAGGAGTGGAAAGGTAAATATATAACACCTTTGCATCAGGGTCGAATTTTGAAAGGACCAGAATATCTTACAGTCTTTAGTGGGGAAACGGGAGAGGCATTATATACAACCGATTATAAACCTCAACGCGGAGATTCTCAAGGCTGGGGAGATCCGAGAGCTAACAGAAGTGATCGTTTTTTAGCTGCTGTTGCTTATCTTGACGGTGAAAGACCATCTGTTGTAATGTGTCGAGGATATTATACAAGAACAACTCTTGCTGCATATGATTGGGATGGTAAAGAATTGAAAGAAAAATGGTTTTTTGACAGTAATGTTAAAGGAAATGAAGGATATGCAGGACAAGGAAATCATAATCTAAGAGTTGGGGATATTGATGGAGATGGATGTGATGAAATAGTTTACGGTTCATGTGTCTTCAATAATGACGGTACAGGTCTTTATACAACAGGTATGGGACATGGAGATGCGATGCATCTGACTTGTTTTGATTCGGAAAGTAATGCTCTTCAGGTTTGGAATTGCCATGAAAATAAAAAAGACGGATCTTCATTTAAAAATGCATGTACAGGAGAAGTTCTTTGGCAAATACCTTCGAAAGATGATGTAGGAAGAGCAATGGCAGCCGATATTGATCCTACTTCACCCGGAGTTGAGATGTGGAGTAGTGCCAGTGGAGGAATAAGAAATTTTAAGGGTGAGGTAATAAGTGAATCGCCTAAAAAATTATCTTTAAATATGGCTGTATGGTGGACCGGTGATTTATTGAGAGAGCTTTTGGATAAAACAGCTATATCTAAATATGATTATAATTCAGCTGAATGTAAAACAATAGTGAAATTTGACAATTGTTTGAGTAATAATGGAACTAAAGCTAATCCTTGTCTTCAGGGAGATATTATAGGGGATTGGAGAGAGGAGGTTCTTGTTAGAACAGAAGATAATAATGCTTTACGTCTTTATATATCTACCGAGGATACAGAATATAGATTTCATACATTTCTTCATGACCCTGTTTACCGAACAAGTATTGCTATGCAGAATGTAGCATATAATCAACCAACCCAAACCGGATTTTATTTTGGTGCTGATTTGAATAAAAAAGGTAATAAATTCAGAGGTTGGAAGTTTTAACAATAAATAGAAAATAAATTTAATAACACATTTTTAGGATATACTGTTGATTATTTTTTTTTAATGCTTTAATATCCTATCTAATACTTTATATAAAATGAATAAGAATTTTTTAGCAGTCGCATTACTTTTATCGATGGCGTCGCCGGGAATGGCACAAAAGAAAAAAGCTGCCATCAATGATTCTAACACACCATTGCATTTATTGCAACCTGATTATGAAACCCCTTATGGAGCATTATCGATAGATGAAATAAAAAAAGATATAGATCGAGTATTACGTTATCTTGAATCTTGTACACCCACAAGAGTAGTTGATAAAAAGACAGGTAAAGTAATTACGGATTACGAAAATATGGATCAGAATGCCCAACTTGAAAGAGGGACTTTTCGTATTGGTAGTTATGAGTGGGGTGTGACTTATAATGCAATGCTTATAGCTGCAGAAGCTACGGGAGATACTCTTTATACAAAATATGCAATGGATCGATTTAATTTCTTAACTGAAATATTCCCTCATTTCCAAAGAGTATATACTCAATATGGCGAGGTTGATCCTTTGATGAAGCAGATGTTGACACCTCATGCTCTTGATGATGCAGGAGCTATGTGCTCGGCTATGATGAAGATTCATATGAATAATAAATCTCTTCCTTATCAACAAATGATTGATAATTATTTCAATTTTATAATGTATAAGGAGCATAGATTATTTGATGGAACTTTTGCTCGTTTCAGACCACATAATAATACAATGTGGCTTGATGATATGTATATGGCAATCCCTTCAATCGCTGTAATGGGGTCTTATGCAAGAGATCATAATGCTAAATTCCAAACTGAGGCAGCAAAACAGGTTCTTCAGTTCTCTGAACGTATGTTCCTTCCTGAAAAGGGGATTTATCGTCACGGATGGGTTGAGGGTTTGACCGAACAACCTAATTACCATTGGGCAAGAGCAAACGGTTGGGCTATGCTTGCAATGTGTGAAGTTCTTGATTTTTTACCTAATAATCATCCTCAGAGGGAAGCTGTACTTAAACAGTTGAGAGCTCATATAAAAGGTGTTGCTTCATATCAGAGCGGAAGTGGATTCTGGCATCAATTATTAGATAAACAGGATTCATATCTTGAAACATCTGCTACAGCTATTTTTACGTATTGTATTGCTCATGCTGTAAATAAGGGATGGATTGACGCGATCTCTTATGCACCGGTTGCACAACTCGGATGGCATGCAGTTAAAACAAAAATAAATAAAGAGGGTCAGGTAGAGGGAACTTGTGTAGGAACAGGTATGGCGTTTGATCCTGCTTTTTATTATCATAGACCTGTAAGTGAATATGCGGCGCATGGTTATGGGCCGGTGATTATGGCGGGTGCTGAAATGATAAAACTTACAAAATCAAAACATCCTCAGATGAATGATAGCGGGTTACATTTCTATAATTCTCCAACAGGTCAAACAGAACCAATTTTCTATCTAAGCAATCGTCCTGTGTCGGGAGCTTCAAGAAAGGGAAATAATCCTGTTGCGTTCTTAATCGGTGACAGTACCGTGAAATGTGGAGGCGGAAAAGGTGAAGGTGGAATGTGGGGCTGGGGAAGCTTCTTCCAGGAGTTTTTTGATGATAATAAAATCACTGTTGAGAATCATGCTCTTGGCGGACGTAGTAGCCGTACATATTTTACAGAAGGTCTTTGGGAAAAAGTTTTACCGGGAATTAAAGAGGGTGATTACTTGATTGTTGATTTCGGACATAATGACGGAGGTCCTTTAAATACAGGCCGCGCTCGTGCTTCTCTAAGAGGAACAGGTGATGAAAAACAGAATGTAGTTATGGAGCGTAATGCAGGAACAGAGACGGTATATACTTTCGGTCATTATCTTCGTATTTTTATACGTCAGGCAAAAGCTAAAGGAGCTCATGTAATTGTAACTTCTCATACACCAACTAACAGATGGACAGAAAACAGAGTAAACAGATGTGAAAACACATATGGCAAGTGGTCTAAAGAGGTTGCAGAACAAGAGGGTGTTTTCTATATCGATCTAAATGAACGTTCAGCTGTTAAATTTGAGGCTATGGGCGGTAAAGAGCAGGCTGCTCCTTATTATGTAGATGGTGTTCATAATACACAGGATGGAGCTAAAATAAATGCATCTTCTATAATCGAAGGATTAAAAGAACTTCCAAGTTGTAAGCTTAATGATTATTTGAAATAAAATTATTTCATATAAATAGTAATTTAAATCAGGGCATAGGTTGAAAGGAACCTATGTCCTGATTTTTTTATTGGTATAGCAATGTGTTGAAAATTGGTTAATTTGTTTACATTAGCAATTGAAAAGCATGATAGAGTGTGCTTTTTGTAATGTTGAATAAATAAATTACGACAAAATGACTTTACTGAACAATATGAAACAATACATACAAAAAATAAATTTACCATTATACTTACAAATCACAATTGGAATGATAATAGGTATAATAATAGGTTTTGTAGCTCTGTCGTTTAGTGAAGGAGTAGGATTTGTGAATGATTGGATTCGCCCCTGGGGTAATTTATTTATTCGTTTACTTCAGATGATAGCAGTTCCTCTTGTATTTTTTTCTCTTTTAAAAGGAATAATGGGGGTGATGGATATCGGCAAATTTACAAGATTAGGATTGCGGACCCTTATAATATATATATCAACCACAGTTGTTGCAGTTCTTTTAGGCTTATCACTTGGATTAATAGTAAAACCGGGATCATATCTGAATAAAACCGAACAGACATCTTTGTTTGATAAATATGAAAATGTTGAAAAGCAATATTCTAATATTTCGCAACAAAACAGAGCTCCATTGTCATTTTTAAACGATTTGGTACCCTCAAACTTTATAAAGGCGGCATCTGAAAACGGAAAGATTTTACAAGTAATATTTTTTGCAATTATGATAGGTTTGGCAATAATACTTTTACCAAACGAAAAAGTCTCTCCTGTTGTCAATTTTTTTGAATCGTTTTATCTCATAATGCTGAAAGTGGTAGATTTAATAATAATGAGTGCTCCTATTGGAGTTGCTGCTTTAATGGCCGGGCTTGTAGTTGATTTTTCCGGTCAACTGAGTATGTTTTTAGCTTTAGGCGTATATGCTATTACAACTATTTTCGGCTTACTTCTTCTTATGTTCGGATTTTATCCCCTATTGATAAAGATGTTTACAAAAACTAATGTAAAACATTTTATAAAAACGATGTATCCCGTTCAGCTTTTTGCTTTTTCCACAAGTTCTTCAGCAGCTACTTTGCCATTGAATCTTGAGGTGACAGAGAAGAAATTAGGCGTGTCTAATGAGGTTACTTCATTTGTTTTGCCTGTCGGATGTACTGTAAATATGGATGGGACATCATTATTTCAGACCGTAGCGGTTATCTTCATTGCTCAGGTATTAGGAATAGAATTAACTTTTACTTCTCTTGCAACTATTGTTATGATGGCAGTAATATCATCTATTGGAACACCAAGTATTCCGGGAGGATCTTATGTTATAATGACTATGGTTTTGGCATCAGTAGGAATTCCGGAATATGGGATGGCTTTGATATTGGGAATAGAAAGACCGATAGATATGTTGAGGACCTCTGTTAATGTAACAGGAGATTCAACAGTAGCATCTATTGTTGATCAGAGTCTGGAAAGAAAAAGGATATCTGATGTTTCTGTTTCGTCTTAACCTAATCATAATATATATGTCTTTCTTAATTTGATATAGCTTATAAATAAATATATCTTTATCGATATTAATATATCATATCGTTGTTTAACCTATGAAAAAAAATCTTATTCTCATTTTCTCAGTATTGTTTGGTTTTTCATCACAATCTAATTTGGCTCAAAAAGGATCTGGTAACTCTCTGCGTGTTATCTCTTCAAATGTTCGTTACGATACTGATTACGATAAAGAAAATGCATGGAAACATAGAAAAGATCATTTTAATAAGATGATTAAAGATTATTCACCTGATATAATAGGAACTCAAGAAGTACTTTATAATCAGTTGAATGATATCAAAACCGGGAATTCGGAATATTCATTTGTTGGTGTAGGAAGAGAAGATGGTGATAAAAAAGGAGAATACTGCGCTATATTTTTTAAAAATGATCGTTTTGAACTTTTCAAAACCAATACTTTCGGCCTTAATGAAGATCCTAAGATGATCGGTGTCAAAGGATGGGATGCCGCTTGTGAGAGAATCATGACATATGCCATACTTGTTGATAAAAACAATAATGACACTATTGTTGTTTTTAATACTCATTTTGATCATGTAGGGAAATTGGCCAGGGAGAAAAGTGTTGATCTTCTTAAGAATATATCGAAAGAAGTAAGTAATGGCCATCATTTGATAATTACAGGAGATTTTAATGCTAATCCTCAATCCGATATAATAAAATCATTGCTTGATGATAAGTTTATATTTGAATCAAGGTGTAGAACCCAAAAAAAAAGAGGGGCCTGAAATGACTTTCCATAATTATGGAAAAATCAAAGATGGCAATATTATCGATTATATTTTCACATCGGATGATATAAATATCAAGTTTCATAAGATAATAGATGATAAACCGGACAACTGTTATATCTCTGATCATTATCCTGTTATG
>CAMTOJ010000012.1 GCA_947074145.1 uncultured Bacteroidales bacterium | reverse complement strand
ACGAGGGACACCAAGGCTCCCAGGAGTGGAAGCCTAACCTTCATGCTCATATCGTTTTCGATTGGACACAAGATAACGGCGAATCCTGCAAACTCAATCGGCAGCACATGGCGGAGCTTCAAACCCTGTTGTCTCAATCCCTGAAGATGGAGAGAGGACAGAGTTCCGACTTGAGACATTTCTTGAATAGGTTGTAATGGAGTTAGTTAAGTATATAATCAAGATGACCCCATATGGTGTGCTCGCACTCATGTTTAAGGTTGCAGCAACGAACCATATATCAACAATAGTACAGTTTGGCAGCTTTACATTAGCATCTTATAGTGCAATTATTACGATGTTTATATTTCATCTTTTATTACTATTTATATTCTCTAAAACAGCACCATTATCATATATTAAAAAGACATTTCCTGTTTTTGTTTTCGCATTTTCATCAAGAAGTAGCGCCGCTACCTTACCTATCAACGTTGAAACACAAATCAACAAACTCGGAGTAGGTAAAAGTATTGCGAACTTATCAGCGTCTTTAGGAATAACAATAGGTCAAAATGGCTGTGCCGCTATATATCCCTCTATGTTAGCCGTAATGGTAGCTCCTAGTTTAGGTATAGATCCGACATCAATTGGATTTATCATTGAGCTGGTGGTTATGGTTACTATTAGTTCATTTGGCGTTGCAGGAGTTGGAGGAGGTGCAACAATAGCAGCAATGACAGTTTTATCCAACTTGAACTTCCCGTTAACTATAATTGCGCTGCTAATATCTATTGAACCCCTCATTGATATGAGTAGAACAGTTCTTAATGTAAATACAACAATGGTAACGGGCATGATAACATCTATATTTGTAAAAGAATATGATCCTGATGATAAGGATGACAATAAAAATGAAACGGATAGTAAACATGACCTTATCTATATTGAACCTCTCGATAATGAAAATATGTGTAGCATTTTTAGATAATCAATTCTTAAAAAGATAACATTAAAAATTATATCCATGATAGATTACTATAAAATCAAATAAGACTTTGTAATCTATCATGGATTTTAAAATTAAACTTAGATTAAACGGAATGAGCCCGGTGCAATACCGAGCTCATGCTAATATAAATTAATAATTAATTGTCCAACTTTTTGGGTTCACTTCACTTTTATAATTATAAGGACACTGTTCAAAATTCTGTTTTCAAAGACAACTAAATTTAGCTTATTTATGTATTGAGCCATTTACCTTTTTTCGTACATTAAATCAATCATACCATTGTACTGCTTGGTAGAGTTTAGGCGTAGCTTTAACTCTTTTTCATAGTGTGTGAATAGACGAATACCTTCACCTAAAATGGTTGGAATAATAGTAATGTAAAATTTATCTGTCATATCCAATGATTGATTTACTATACTTGCTCCGCCACAGATCCAAATATCTTTACCTTCACCTTTTTTCAGCTCAGCAAGTAGACTATTAAGGTCTGTATTGATAAAGATAATATCCTTTGTCTATTCCATTTTTTTACTTGTAAGCACGTAAGTAATTTTACCTTTGTAGGGCCAATTGTTTGGCGAAAGCTCAGTAATGATTTGATTATAGGTTGTATATCCTAAAATAACAGTATCAACTGTATCTACAAATTCTTCATAACTACCTTGATTTTCGGGTTCACTCAGATCACCATTAAGAAATCCTACACCGCCATTTTTATCAGCAATGTACCCATCTAAACTCATTGCGATATATACAACTATTTTTTTCATTTTATTGATTATTCTATTAAAATCTTTTGTATTACAGTTTTGGCAATAAAGTCCTAAATATAGCTATTGTTTAATAATAATTTAAATCTTTGATAAAATTGTACAGGTGTCGGTTTTATCCATCACAGAGTAATGGATGTCAGAAGAATTAAATATGCGATAATTTAATTCTGCCAACAGGTATATTTATAAATTCTGCAAGTTTTGGTATTATTGATTAATAGTGCATTATCTACTTTTTAAGTATAGAATAGATAATATATTTCTTTACTTTTAAAATAAAAGATTTATTATCATTACATTCCTTTTTTAATACCTTTTTTTATGAGTATGTAATTTACAGGATACGAAGTGAAAAAAACAAACATCATCGCTATTTGAATCATAAACCAAAAATTAAATGAATTTTTAGGTAAATTATTATAAATAACAAATATAGCTATGGCCATCCATGAATACATCCCTACCTGCCATGATGTAAGTGAAAAGAAATCTACTTTGAAGGCTCTCATTACAGCTTGTCTGACGGATAATTCATCATAGGCTTAATAACTGCGTATTGAAATTATACCTATGATAAGCGCTAAGATGTAATCTAAAATCCACTGTCCTGTTAATCCTGTACCTAAAATAATAACAGGAAAAAAGAATACTAACCATTCTCCAATTATGTCAGCAAGCGAACATCCAGCGCCACAGTGTAGAGTAGAAAGCGCAACCTTATGCCAGAAAGGTTGCTCAGTACGCATCGAATTCATATCTGTTTTTATATTCATCTCTCCCATATTCATCATTTTCATACCTTTTTCGTCCATATTCATTCCATTGGAAATCCCTATTTTAAAATAAAGTATTAAACCTATAACACCGCTCCATAGCGCAGTCAATGTCCACACTGTAGTCATAATCCTCATTGCTTGAGGATGTCCAATTTTAATATATAGGAAAACTATTAAAGCGCTAACTATACCACTAATTACCCAAATTATTGCAAAAGTTTCATTCATTTTAAAATTTGTTTAAAATAAGAAATATGCAGATAAAACAAGTTAAGTATATATAATTGTTTATTCATTTATTCTCTTCAGACCTTAAATCTTGATTGTTTATTAAGATAGATATGATTTTTTTCAAAAATTGAGATGCTAAATAAACTATTAAATCATTACATCCCTATGTGTATTGTAAATAGCCTACACCCAAGAAAAAAGACAGTATTTATCAAAAAAGAAAAAAACATAAAATCTTCTATAAAAGAGCCGGAATAGAACCAACAATAGGACATTTAAAGAGAGATTATAGACTTGGCCGTAACTTCTATAAGGGTATGGTTGGAGATGCTGTGAACTTAATGTTAGCTGCCGCTGCTTATAATTTTAAAATCCATAATAGATAACAAAATCTTATTTAATCATAGAGTAATCTATCATGGATCTAATTTTTAATATTGCTTTTTTAAGGATTGACTAATTAATAGGATTTATCTCTATTTTATAAACTATATTTAACATTAAATCTGCTAATTGTCAATTATAACAACATATTTTTGCAAAAGTTTTGGTGACGAGATTCTTACTCTTAGAAAATCGTTTAAAAGGGAATCAGGTGAAAATCCTGAACAGACCCGCTACTGTAAGCTTCAAAACAGTCTTTTGACAAAGCTCTTAACCACTGATTCGAAAAGGATTGGGAAGGTAGTTCAAAAGATGAAGTAAGTCAGGATACCTGCCAGAACATCTATAGTTTAAAGCTTTCGAGGAATAGAGCTTGAGACAAACATGAATGGTCTGAACACCTGATTCTGTTTATCCCAATTTTTTATACGAATGTCTTGCTATATGAATTAGTGTGAAGTATTACGTACTTTTCACAAATTTCGTATATGTCCTGATGTTTTCAATAAGAACCTACCTGTTCTTATACCCTGAAAGCTGTTATTGAATTTTATAAAAAATATGAAACGGCTTTTAACGGTATTTTTCATCTCTTTATCTCTTTTTTTTCATTCTCATGTTTTTTCACAAAACCTGAACGATACCATATTGCATCTTAAGGAAGTTGAAGTGGTGGCAAAAAAATATACAGAAGTTATACCGGCTCAAAAGCTTGAAGGGAAAGAACTTCAACGTCTCAATAGCTTTTCCGTTTCAGATGCTATAAGATATTTTGCCGGAGTTCAGATAAAGGACTATGGAGGGGTTGGCGGTCTTAAGACTGTAAATATCCGTAGTATGGGTACCAATCATATGGGAGTCTTTTATAATGGGATCCAACTTGGTAATGCACAAAACGGTCAGATAGATTTAGGTAAATTCTCGCTTGATAATATAGAGGAGATTTCGCTTTATAATGGTCAGAAAAGTGAAATATTTCAATCCGCTAAAGAGTTTGGTTCGGCCGGAAGTATATATCTGACCACACGACGACCACGATTTAAGGATGGCAAGAGCGCTAATCTTAAAGCCGGAGTAAGGTTCGGATCATTTGATCTTTTGAATCCTTCCGTTCTTTTTGATTATAAGATAAACGATAATTTGGTTGCTACATTCAATTGCGAATGGATAAGTTCGAGCGGAAAATATAAATTCAGATATCAGCGTGTCACTCCTTATGGTGAGATAGCTTATGATACCACTGCGGTTAGAAATAACGGAGAAATTGATGCTGTAAGGATGGAGGGGAGTCTTAATGGTTATATCCACGCCGGTAGTTGGAAAATATATGTTTATAATTATGAATCGGAAAGAGGTATCCCCGGGGCAATAGTCAATAATGTTTGGCGTCGAGGTGAACGCCTTTGGGATAAGAATTCATTCATTCAGTGTTCGCTAACAAAGGAGTTTGATTTTGGATATTCATATAAGTTGAATATGAAATATGCGAATGACTTTACTCACTATGTGAATAATGACAATAAACTGATTAGTGTAGATAATATTTATAAACAAAAAGAGGTTTACGGATCATTTGCCAATAAATATTCTATTGTAAAGAATTGGGATCTATCGTTTGCATATGATGTTCAATGGAATGGGTTATCGGAATTTGCCGATGTTACTAGGCTTAGTCAATGGGGGTCGCTTGCAACAGCCTTTACCATTGCAGATAAGTTTAAAACGCAAGCAAGTATTCTTGCTTGTGTAATAAATGAGGAATCACGTGAAAGAGAATCATCTCCTATAAGAAAGAAACTTACACCTGCCATTTTTATGTCATATCAACCTCTTAATAGATATGATCTGGTGATGCGAGCATTTTATAAACGCTCATTCAGAATGCCAACCTTCAATGACCTTTATTATACAGATATGGGAAATGCTTATCTGAATCCAGAAATTGCAGATCAGTATAATTTCGGAATACTATATGATAAACATAGAGAAAACTGTTTCCTTTCTAATTTTCATATAGGAGTTGATGCATATTATAATCTTGTTAAGGATAAGATAGTGGCTTATCCTAAAGGACAACAGTTCAGATGGACAATGCTTAATCTTGGCAAGGTGGATATCAGAGGTATAGATGCTACTATGATGATGACTTTTGATTTTAATCACAATCTGTCATTGACAGGAAAGATGCAATATACTTATCAGGAGGCTATTGATATAACCTATGAGGCGGACAACTATTATAAGCATCAGATACCTTACATACCATGGCATAGTGGCTCGGCAATAGGGATGTTGAGCTGGAAAAGTTGGGGACTTAATTACAGCTTTATCTATGTGGGTGAGAGATATAATCAACAGGAAAATATCAGATACAATCATACTCAGCCATGGTACACTCATGACGTTTCAGTCTCAAAGAATCTAAAATTTAAAAGATCGGAAATAAGATTTTCGGCAGAGATAAACAATCTTTTGGGTCAGGATTATGATGTAATTCTCAATTATCCGATGCCAAAACGAAACTATCGTTTCGTAATATCTATCACTCTTTAGTTCAATATCAAATATTTTTTAAATAAATAGTTCTAATAAGTTCATGTCTGTAAATATTAAATATCCGAAAGAAAGCACACAGAAGATTTACCCGGGAATGGCGATTTTCTTTGTGCTTATGTGTCTGATCGGATGTCGTGAAATAGAGCTTGTTGTACCGACAGAATATGAGATATTACCGGGAGAAATCTTTGATGATAATGCTCCTTTGAGAATGTATCTTTTGAATGAGGGTAATATGGGTAGTAATAAATCGACAATTGATTTTGTTGATTTCAGATCTATGCTGTATGTAAGAAATATCTATTCTGAAATGAATCCCAATGTAATAATGGAACTTGGCGATGTGGGCAATGATATTGCCATATATGGAAATAAGCTATACGCAGTAATCAATTGTTCACATAAGGTTGAGGTAATGGATGCAAAAACATGTGAAAGATTAGGTCAGATAGATATACCGAATTGCAGGTATATAAAATTTTCAAAGGGATATGCTTATGTCTCATCTTATGTTGGTCCTGTCGCGATAGATCCTGATGCTCAATTGGGGGCAGTGTTTAAGATTGATACCACCTCTTTGACAGTGGTTGACAGGGCAACTGTTGGATATCAGCCCGATGAACTTGAGATAATCGGTGAATATATATATGTGGCAAATTCAGGAGGATATAGAGTGCCAGATTACGATTATACAATTTCTGTGGTTGAGATGTATGCCATGAAGCAAATACAACAAATACCGGTAGGGCTAAACCTTCACAGAATAAAGAAAGATAACTATGGAAGGTTATGGGTTTCATCAAGGGGTAACTATAAGGATGTGGCATCAAATCTTTTTGTTCTTGAACGCAAGAGTGCTAATTCAAGGGAAATGGTTGTTACAGATACTCTTAATATTGCTTGTAGTGATATGGTGATATCAGGTGATTCACTCTATTTCTATAGTGTTGAGTTTAACAGCACAACAGAGAAAAACCATGTTTCGTATGGCATAATAGATATAAGGACCAAAGAGCTTATAACAGATAATTTCATAAAAGACGGAACAGATAAGAATATTGTGATCCCTTACGGATTACAGATAGATCCGCATAATGGAGATATTTATGTTACTGATGCCAAAAATTATGTTTCCAGCGGTCAGCTGCATTGCTACAACAGAAACGGTATTAAAAAATGGAGTGTGCGTACAGGCGACATTCCCGCTCATATGTGCTTTCTATGGTAAGAAGAGGATTAATATATTATTTGTCTTGTATAATCGGCTATTTTTTAATCGGTTGTACCGGTAGTGAAATATCTATGATAAACATAGGTGTGGATGATATTTATGTTGTTGAGAGGATGAAGAAGGTGATTGTAAAACCTGAATTCGACGGTGTATATGAATGGAGCATGAAAGATATAGAGGGTAAAGATTCAATAATATCCGGTAAACGTGATTTTATATTTCTGTCTGCCCGTCCGGGAGAATATACTGTAAAAATGAGAATCATAGATGATATGAATCCATATGAATGTGATATTCTTTTTGTGGTTTGGGAAGAGCAAGTTGCTTATAGCAGATATATAACAAAGGTTTATGAGTATTGCCCGGCACCGGGACAATTTGTCAATTCTCTTCCTTTTTACGAGACAGGAGATACGGAATCTGATATGATAAAAAAAGCGGAAGAGAGCATATCCGGAACCAACGATATATTGGTTTCTCTTGGAGGTTATGGAGGTTATATCACTTTTGGATTTGATCACACCGTGGTAAATGTAGAGGGAGAATATGATTTTAAGATTTTAGGAAATGCTTTCTATGCTGCTGCAAATCCTAATCCTAATGCATCAGAAAGTGCAGGAAGTTCGGAGCCGGGGATTGTGATGGTTTCGCTTGATGTAAATGGGAATGGTATCGCAGATGATGAGTGGTATGAATTGGCGGGAAGTGAGTTTTATAAAGAGGAGACACAGTATGATTACACTATTAAATATTACAGACCGGATATAGAAAAAACGGCAACACCGCAGCCTAATTCCCCTTTCATCGATACCACATATGTAAGATGGATAAGCAATATGAATGAGCAGGGATATATTGTAAAAAACAGTTTTCATCTCCAGGATTATTACCCAAAATGGGTAACAAATAATGAACTTACTTTCAAGGGAACACGTCTTGCCAATAATTATGTGGATAAGAGTGGAAACGGATCATTTTATGTTCAGTATGCTTATGATTGGGGATATGTAGATAATCATCCGAATGATATAGAAAACAAAAGCAGTTTCAAGATAGATTGGGCAGTAGATGATAAAGGAAATAAAGTAAGGTTGCCGGGAGTAGATTTTATAAGAGTTTATACCGGTGTAAATCAACAATGTGGCTGGTTAGGTGAAACATCTACCGAATTGTCAAGAGCGGAAGATCTGCATGTAGAGGATTTTAAAAATTATATACCAATTCTTTAAAGAAATGAGATTAGAAAAATTATTGATATGGTCATTGATAGCTGTAACCGGTTTATCTAATGTCGAAGCGCAGTTAAAATATGAAACGGGAGTTTTTGTTTTGAACGAAGATCGGTTTGGAAATAATAACAGTACAATCAATTTTCTTAATACCCAAACAAGTGAATTCGATTATCTGATAGTACAGAATAATAATGATAATGGAAATCTGTCATTAGGTTGTACTGCACAATATGGAGCTATATATGGAGATAATATTTATATCATTTCCAAGCAGGATCAGGATAAAGCAGAGGGAAAACTGACAGGTGGCAGAATAGTTGTCGCAGATGCGTCAACTATGAAAATTAAGAAAACTATACCTGTGATATATGAACTCAATGGTAAATCGGCTGCTGATGGCAGGAGCTTTGTGGGGGTAAGAGAGGATAAGGGTTATCTGGGTACATCCAATGGGATCTTTATTATGGATCTTAATTCGTATGAGATAAAAGGAAGGATTGAAGGTTCGGAAAATCCTTTAGTAACAGGAAAGGAAGATAAATCTGACGGATTGGGTCCTTTATACCGTAATCAGATAGGAATGATGATTCGTAGCCATGATTATGTTTTCGCTATTCAGCAGGATAAAGGCGTGCTTGTAATAAATCCTGAAAAAGATAAAATAGAAACTATAATAGAGGGTTGTTTCAGTACAATGACGCAAAGTAAGGATGGATGTATCTGGGTAGGTAGAAATTCGAATATGTCGTATCAGAATTTTCCTTATGGAGTATTCGGATCTACGGGAGAGATGTGGCAGGGGGATCAATTATTAAAAATCGATCCAAAAACTCTTGAAACAAAGATCATAGAGATGCCTCAAGAGTATGGTATTAATCAGTCATGGTATGCCTGGAGTGCGGGTTCGCTATGTGCATCATTTAATCAAAATAGATTGTATTTCACCTATAACTCTAACAAATGGAGCTGGTTTACAACATCGACAATGTTTATGTATGATATAGATACCGAAACATTTACAACGATTTATGATAGTAGTAAGGAGAGTCGCTATTTCTTAGGATGTGCCATAAGAATTAATCCGTATGATGATAAGATTTATGCTTCGCTATTTATAGATAATGTCAATCAATCATATTTTTTCTATCAGCTCGATAATGAAGGGAACAAGCTTAAACAATATGAGCCGATAAAGAGATACTGGTTTCCTTCATTATTTATTTTTCCGGATATCCATTCTCCTGAAATTGATGATTTTAACCAGGTTTTCTTATCGACAAATGAGGAGGTTTCCATTGATCTTTCCTCGATGGCAAAAGATAAGGATAATAATGATGCAGCTATAACAAAGAGGATAGTGGGCATTAGTAATAAGAAAATCAACGCAAGAATTGAAAATGATGAGTTGAAATTATCTGCCGGTGAAGATTTAATAAAAGATAATATCACTATTACTGTACGATTTAATTCAAATGGAAAGTATGAGGATAAGGTGTTGAATGTGATTGTTAATTCTGAAACAGGGATTGATGAGAGTAATAATTTGAATATAAGGGTTATAGGTGTTAATAATCAGATCAAAATAGAAGGAATATGTTCGCCAGTTGAGATATCTCTTTATGACCTCTCAGGAAATCTTATAGAAAGACTGATAACTGATGAAGATCATAGTTTCAAAAATCTGAATAGAGGAAAGTGCTATTTAGTGAGGGCTGGATCGGATAATTATAAAATAATATTATAAAATAATTCAATATGAAATTGTTAGCAAGAGGTCTGTTGTTAGTGATATGTGGAGTTGGTTTTGATGCATATTCGCAATCTCCATATATCTATAAAGTGTATGAGTATATGCCTGCTCCGGGGCAGTTTGTCAATAAACTTCCTTTGTATGAACAGGGCGATACAAAAAATGATATGAGGCTAAAGGCTGAGGAATCGATAGAGGGTGAAACCGGTGTAATTGTTTCTTTGGGTGGTTATGGCGGTTATATCACTTTCGGTTTCGATCATATGGTGGAAAATGTAAAAGGGGAATACGATTTTAAGATATTGGGAAATGCGTTTTATGCAAATACTAATCCGAATGCTGATGCTCATTCCGGCGGAGGAAGTTGCGAACCGGGGATTGTGATGGTCTCTTATGATGCCAATGGAAACGGAAAACCTGATGATGAATGGTACGAACTTGCAGGAAGTGAATATAGAAGTTCTCAAACCATTCATAATTATAAGATTACTTATTACAAACCTGATGAGAATAAGATAAAAACTCCTGATAATAGTTATCCTTTTTTGAATGATACAACATATATACGATGGGAATCAAATCAGGGAAAGAACGGTTATATGGCTCGTAATATTTTTCATAATCAATCATATTATCCACTTTGGATTGATGATGAGGAGATAACATTTGAGGGTACAAAATTGGCTGACAATTATATTGATGAGAGCGGAGAGGGTTCATATTATGTATTATATTCTTATGCCTGGGGATATGCTGATAATCATCCCAATTTTGACGAACGATCGAATTTCAAGATTGAATGGGCTGTCGATAAAAATGGAGATTCGGTAGAATTACCGGGAGTTCACTTTATAAAGGTTTATACAGGAGTAAATCAATATTGTGGAGGGTTGGGTGAAACATCAACCGAAATTGTTGGCGCACAAGATTTGCATCTTTTGAAAAAAGAACCAAATAATATAATAGAAGAGAAAAATAGATCGGTGATCTCTGTTTTACGAAGTTCTGTAACCGATAAATTGATCTTGACATCTTCTGAAGAAAGAGATATTTATGTTTATTCATCGTGTGGGTTATTGATGATTAACACTAATGTAATGGCAGGGACTTCGGAAATCGAGTGTGGATTTATGAATAAAGGGATCTATATATTGATTTCGGGAGATGAAATAATAAGATTTATAAAACAATAATAATACGAATATGAAAAAAACATTACTTTTTCTTTTTGCTGCATCTCTCTTTTTTAAAGCAAATGCAGATGATATTATCACACTTGATTTACAGAAACCTACTAACCCTGTTAAATTTGATGTTTTTCAAGATAAAGGTCATTGGGTTGAAACTTATAATGGATCAAAGAAGTTCAGAAAAATTGATTTTGATTTTTTTTCGCTAACACATAATCCCGGAAGCTTCAGTGAAGAAGACAGTTCGGAGGGCTATTACTGGGATGGATTTACATATTGTACAAGTGGAGATACGAAAAACTATGGAATGCTTGATAGTTCCGATGGATGGATATCCAATCAGTGGGGATGTATGGCAGGAGGCGGAATAAAAACCGATGAACTGGGGAATGTGATGATGGATGAAAACGGGAAAGTAATAGCCCAGGCCGGTATTCCTTACCTGGTGGCAAATTGGGGCTATTGGATGGAACTGTTTATGGGTGGCGATCCTTGTTTACAGGTTAGATTTAATAACGGAAAGATGTACAAACCCCAAGGTATTTATATCTGTAATCACCCTTGGCCTTATTATGGAACTCTTTATGGTGACGGGTTTGCATCACCTTTTAAAAAGGAAGGAGATATGTTTAAACTAACGATTCACGGATTTAATGAGGATGGAAAGGATATAGGTATTAAGGTTGATCATATTCTTGCCGAGTTTAAAGATGGTGAATTGAAACAAAGTCCTGATTGGCAATGGGTAGATCTTTCTTCTCTTGGTGCAGTTACGGGGATATACTTTACAATGGAATCGACAGATGTAAGTGAATTTGACGGGCTTGGACCTAATACGGCCGTTTATTTTTGTATGGATAAGTTGCAGGTAAAAGAGGTTCAACAATCTATTATACCTAATCGCCCCACGGGGCTAATAGCAGAGGCTTCAGAATCTAATATCCTTTTTTCATGGAATGAAGCTGTTTCTGATATAGTAATATCGGGTTATAACATTTATGTGAATGAAGAATTATTAATGAGAGTTGAAAATGTAACCGAATATTTAATAGAAGATCTTAAACCATTTACTGAATATCTGTTGGGAATTGAGGCAATAGCAATCGATGGAGAGATATCTGATAGAGCATCTATAACTATAAACACAACAGATATTACAGCTCCAACTAAGCCAATGAACCTTGAAGGTGAAACTTCTTTATACACGATTACTTTAACATGGGATGTATCTTCTGATAATTTCGGAGTAAAAGAGTATAATATCTATCTCAATGGAGAGAAACAGAAAAGGGTTTCTACTACCGAGTATACATTAACAGGTTTGGAATCAGGTACAGAATATCTTGTAGAGATTGAAGCTGTTGATTATGCAGGAAACAGATCAGAAAAAACAGCTGCATATATTAAAACACAATCATCTAATATCACAGATTTGGAAAACGATAATCATAAAGAAATAATAAGTTTCAAATATCTAAAAGATGCAAACTCTATTATAATTGAAACTGAATATCAGGAGGATGAATTGGTTATTTATTCAAGTTCAGGGAAAGTGATTCGTACTGAAAAACTTGAAAAGGGAATGAGTGAGATAAATATTTCAGATTTACCTCGTGGGTTCTATATCATTAAAATAGGTGTAACAACAAAATCAATAATCAAATAAGAATTTAGCAAATGAGAAAATTTTACTTAGCCATATTTATCGTAGTTATAAATACGATAAATATGCTGGCTGTCGATGTCACGATAAAGATGAATTCAATCAGTCGGACAATGGAGCTGATTAATAAGACTACAAATGAAAAAGTAGAGGTAGGCTCTGCTGTTACATATAGTTATAATTTTGAAACAGAACCAGGAGAGTATATTGTTACGGGGTTTAATACAAATGGAGTTTCTAATGGTACTTTGGAGATAGAAATAACGGAAGAGTCTTCACAGACTTTCAGTATTAGTACAATCACTACTTGGATATCTAATAGCGGGTGGATAATGAATCAGGATTATTTTCTCACAATTAATGCAAATAGCAATGAGGGGAAGGTTCGAGTTATCACAACAGGTGAGTCAACAACAGCCGGAAGAGAAACTTTTTTGATTAACCTTGGGGATAGTTTTAGAATAACATCCGATCAAAGCGAAGAGAAAGTTAAGGAAGGATATATGAGTTCTTTCAATAATTGTAATACAGTAACAGCTACAAGTTTAAATGCAGGTTTCGTTATACCAATGGAACGAGAATATTCCATAACAGTGCCAACAGAGGCACACTTGTTTGTAGGGTTGAAATCAGGTAGTATGCATTATGCTCCTTTCACTGAAATTTCACCAAAGGATTCGATTATAAAAGATAATAAAAAGGAGTATATTTTTACTCTTGGGTCAGCTTGTACATATAATTTCAAGGTGTCTCAGCCGGGAAAATTAACTAATGGTGGAATTTTTACAATGACTACGAATATATCACCAATGGTAATTAGTGAAGAGATGCTGAATCTTAGAACTCCTAAATTTATAGATTATGATGTAACATCTAATACCGCTACAAATGTTGCGGATATTCTTTTGAATGTCAATAGGGAGGGTGAATTGAAGATGAAAAAGGGGGACAGTTATCAATTGTTGAATTTACGAAGCTGGCAATTGACAAATAATACTGTCGGTAACTATTTTATTGAGCCCGATTATCATTATACTATAATAGATATGAATGGAGATCCATGTAGTGATATAGTAGAGATTGATAAGAATGGGTTAATTACGGCAAAAGGAAAGGGAAGCGTAATAGTGCAGGTTACTTATGATGCTATTAACCTTCAGATTTACAATTCAACAACAACAGAAATACCTGCATCTTTTTATGGAGGTAATTTATGGAGCGCCATATGGCCAGAGAATACAGGTACATTTGTGTTGACTGTTGATCAAGATAATGAAGAATCAATAAAAAGAAATATGTTTATACCTCAAGATAATAGGGTGCCGGATACTAATCTTTCTATTGATTCAGAGCATGATGTGTTCTATTATCTGAGTGAACTTAACGGATATGAATATACATTTACACCCGAGGGTGTATCTAATGTAAGTATTGCAAATCCTCAAATGGATGTCAATATTTCTAAATATGAAGGGTTCAAAAATATAGAACAAAATGCAGATGGTAGTTATACTGTCTTATTGACTTTGGGGCGAAACATAATAAAACTTACATCAGAAACAGGAGCATCAGAATATCAGGTGGCAACAGCAAAACCGGTCAAATATGAAATAGAGAATGTTTCAAATCCCGGATTTACCCTTCAGCCGGGAGATGAGTATCAGGTGCAGTTTTATGGTTTATTCAGTCCTGCAAATAAACTGGCAGGAATATATAATATGTCAACATCCATTGTTTATAATGATACACCAAATGGCTCATCTCTGATTTCAAGCTCGAGCCAATATAAATTTGCAGGTTCTCCTGAAATACAGATTATTAAATCAAAGGTTGAAAAAGAGTGGAATGTTGAGAAAACAATTGATTTGAAAAAAGGAGCACTTCAAATGAAAGGATATGGTTCAGAATTTGGTGCGCATAGAGAGGTGAATCCCTTACATGGAATTGGAGCTAATTTTACAGCTCTTTCACGTCATAATTATTTTGGTGCTTTACCGGATATCTCAATTAGTGTTGTTACAACAAAATATTTCAAAGTTGTTTTTGAAGGTGTTCCGGCCGGAGCCGAGTTTATTGTGAAAAATAAAGATGGAGAAGAGATTGAGATTGATGATAATTTTCAATCTATTGTTCAATATGGGAAGTATGATGTTTATGTAAAAAGTGATGGATATAGTATTTACCGAAATAGTTTTTATGTATTATCAGATGGTCAGGAAGTGCAGAGCTTTAAAATAGATTTGAAACCCGGTGATGAAAATCTATGGGATGGAATATCTATCTCTGAACCTATGATTGTTTCGCAGGAAGAGTCTGATGAAACAGGTGGTATTTATAATGGACTGGTTGATTACTATAAAATTTCAAAAGCAAGTGAGCTTGCATGGTTTGCAATTCATGTGAATAGTGGAAATCGCTTGGCTTGCGCAATTCTTACTTCAGATATTGATCTGGGGAATTTTGAATGGACACCGATTGGTAATAGTACTTCTTCGAATCGTTACGGTGGAACATTTGATGGCTTCGGATACAGAATTGAAGGATTATATATTAATGCAAATGCTACTTATCAGGCTTTGTTCGGTTATATGAATGAAGGAAATATAAAGAATATAACAGTTGAAGGAGATATTATTAATACTAAGAATTATACAGCCGGACTTGTAGGTTATGTAAACGGTGCAACAAAATTTGAAAATTGTATTAATGAAGTGAATGTTTCAGGAGCTCAATATACAGCCGGGTTATTCGGATATATAAATAATAATACTACAATTATCAATTGCCATAACAAGGGAAATATAACAGCTACTTCGTCAACAATAGGAGGTATTGCCGGGCAAATACAGACAGGAACAACAAGTATTATTGATATCGCTTCAAATAGCGGAAATATAACAAGTTCTTCTAATAATGTTGGGGGTATAGTTGGTAGTGCTGCAGCTACCAAAATTTCGAATGTTATAAATACAGGAAATATTAAAGGTAATACAAATTATGTTGCAGGCATATCATCTAATACATCAGCTGATGGGTCAATTCAGAATGCTTTGAATATAGGTAATATTATTACGAATAGTCAGACTTACATCGGAAATGCAATAAACGGTAATATATCTATTTCTGTGAATGAGAACTGTTATAGTATTAAATCGGAAACAGGATATGGGGATGATAGTGAAGATAAGCAGACAATCGTAAATAATGAAACTCTTGAATTAGGGGAAATTGCATGGAAACTTGGTGAAGCTTTCGGTCAGGACTTAAATAATGAAAAGTATCCTGTATTAAAAGGTGAGAAGGTTTTTAAGGTGGATTATTCTGATAATTTGATTCAAGAATCTTCTACAATTTTTACAAATGGAGTTCTTCCTGTGATGAATATTGATGGATATATGGCTGTTTGGTTAGAATCGATAGATGGAGAAGAAATTTATGAAGTTGAAAAAGACTCTAATCTTTTTGTAAAATATACCGAATCAACAATTACCGGAACAGATGATGTTGAGCTAAATTTAAGCGCTTATCCTAATCCTTTCAAAGATTATATATTTATAAATAGTCATGAAACGACAATGATTTATATCTATAGTTTAAGCGGAGAATTGGTAATTAGTCAACAAATTTATAGCGGACAAAATAGAATTGAGACAATAAATATTGAACATGGGATTTATTTCATTAAAGTAGGAAACAAAACGATTAAAGTTTTCAAATAAATTTAGAATAAAAAGTAAAAAAGGATCTTTCTTGTATGGGAAAGATCCTTTTTTACTTTTTAATAATTTTATTCACCCATTACTGTAATCACAATTTTTCGGGCACCTCCATAATCACGGAACTCACATAGATATATTCCTTGCCAAATACCCATGTTTAATTTATGATTAGTAATAGGGATAGAGATTGATGGACCGATAATCGATGTTTTGGCATGTGCCGGCATATCGTCGTCTCCCTCGTAATTATGTCGGTAGTATGGTTCGCGTTCCTTAATCAGACGATTGAAGATAGCCTCCATATCTTCTCTTACTGAAGGATCGGCATTTTCATTGATTGAAAGAGCAGCAGAGCTGTGCTTAATAAATATATTAACGATACCTGTTGCGGGAAACTTTTCTATTTTTCTTAAGATTTCATCTGTTATAAGATGAAAACCACGAGTGCGAGCTTTAAGCGAGAATTCTGTTTGAAAAATCATAATTGTTTTTTTGTAAAAATAGATAATATATTGATTTGTGTTTCTTTTATGAGTTAATCATAAATATTATTTATTGGTAAAATTGAAAGTTTTGATACGATTTTAGTGGCTTAAAATGATATTGAATGATATATTTGTCAAAAAAACGGGATAAAAATGAAAATATTATTTTTCGATCTTGAGACCACCGGTACCAATCCGGGACGACATGGAATACATCAGATAAGTGGACAGATTGTGATCGATGGAGAAACAAAAGAGGAGTTTAATCTTTTTGTTCAACCTAATCCGAAAGCGCAAATTGAACCGGAGGCATTAAAAGTTTGTAATGTCACCCAAGAACAAATAATGAGTTATCCACCAATGAAGAAGATCTATGATCAGCTTATAGTGATTTTAGAACGTTATGTAAATCGCTATGATAAAGGAGATAAGTATTTTCTTGCAGGGTATAATAATTCCTCTTTTGATAACAATTTTCTTCGCGGATTTTTTCTTCAGAACAGCGATAACTATTTCGGATCATGGTTTTGGTCAAACTCTATAGATGTAATGGTACTTGCCACTCCGTTTTTGTCGGATGTAAGAAATAATATGCCAGATTTTAAACAATCGACAGTAGCCAAATATCTTGGAGTCAATGTTGATGACTCACTGCTTCATGATGCTAATTATGATCTGACTCTTTGTCGTGAAATCTATAATAAAGTTTGTGGTAAATTTTAATGAATCATAGTGGAGTCTATTTCAGATAAAATACATTTTTTCAAAGAGGATATATCGGGAATCGAACTCCCTATTAAATTTACTTTTCCTTTTTGTTATGAACCGCATATTTTATGTCGATATGCAGCAAACGAAGTTTATGAATATATAAAAGAAAATATACCACTTTTTCCGGATGTTTCGGAAGGTAAAATGTTCGGAGTTTTAATTGTCCTTGATGATACGGGGACACCCGGTTTTCTTGCTGCATATTCAGGACTTCTTAATAACAAAAATCAACATAAATATTTCGTACCACCTATTTATAATCTTCTTAATCCTGGCGGTTATTTCAAAAAAGAGGAATCTGTGATTTCTGGCTTAAGTTTGAATATAGATAAGTTGGAACATTCTATGGAGCATGAAGAACTCAAATTATCTCTAAGTAGAACCGAAAAAGATGGTATCACGCGTATCTCCGAATTCAAAATTCTAATGAAAGAAAAAAAGAGATTAAGAGATGAGATGAGAGATGTTGTCGATAAAGAGAAATTGATAAAAGAGAGTCAGTTTTATAAGGCTGAATTAAAAAGAATTCAATCGAATATCAACGAAGATATAATGCACAAAAAGCTGGAACTTGAACAATTTCAGAATATTATCGAGGATCTAAAAAGAGAACGTAAACAAAGATCTGCAGATCTTCAAAAGAGGCTTTTTGATAGTTATATTGTGCTCAATGCGTTAGGTGAAAAATCTACTCTTACAGAGATATTCATAAAGACGGTATTAAAATTTCCTCCCGGTGGATCAGGAGAATGTTGTGCTCCTAAGTTATTGCAGTTTGCTTATGCTAATGGGTTGAAACCTGTGGCAATGGCAGAGTTTTGGATTGGTAAATCGCCTGTTTCGATAATCAGAAAAGAAATGGAGTTTTATCCTTCTTGTTCGGGTAAATGTGGGCCGATTCTGGGGTATATGTTACAGGGGCTTGATGTAGAAGATAATCCTCTTGAGCAATCAGTATCGCTTCAGACAATTGAAAAAGTGTTTGAAGATGATTATATTATTATAGTGAATAAACCGCAGGCGATACTTTCAGTACCGGGAAAGATAAAGAGTGAATCGGTCGAGGATATTTTGAAGTCGGAATTCGGAAGATCTGATTTAAAAGCGGTACATCGTCTTGATATGGCAACTTCCGGATTGTTGATGTTTGCAAAAGGGGAGGTAAATTATAAGATGTTTCAACAGCTTTTCTCTTCCCACTCGATAGAGAAACATTATATAGCTTTGCTGGATGGTAATATAAGCGTTGAAAGTGGAGTAATCAAACTGCCTTTATCGTCCGACTACATAGAGAGACCAAAGCAAAAGGTTGATTATGAAAATGGAAAAGAGTCAATTACTTATTTTAAAGTAATTGAACATTTAAATAATATAACACGAATAGATTTTAATCCTATTACCGGAAGAACTCATCAACTTAGAATGCATAGTGCACATAAAGACGGACTTAATGTGCCGATAAAGGGAGATGAACTTTATGGAAAAAAGGATAAACGATTGTATCTTCATTCGTTTTCAATGAGATTTATTCATCCTTTTACAGGACAAAAGATATATGTCTCGAAGAATCCGGAATTTTAAAAAATAGTGATCCGATATTGATAATGAAAAATTATTAATATCGGATTTTTTCTTTTCGTCTACGAAAAAGGGTGATCCGTCTAATATTTTTTTCAAAGCAATCGCTCATCTGTAGTTTTGGTGTATAGAAATTCAAAAAGAGATGAGGGTTAATAAAATGAAATATAAATTATTGTTGGTTATTGGCGGAATATGGTCGTCATTCTCTCTTTTGGCGAATGATGGAGAGTCATGGAATCTTGACGATTGTCTCTCATATGCTTCTGAAAACAATATTAGTATTCTGCGTTCCGGGCTTCGGATAGATGAAGCGGAAGTTAATCTAAAAGAGTCTAAGGCTGCACTTTTTCCATCATTGACTTTCAATACCAGCCAAAATGTAAATTTTGATAATGTCGCAGATGAAAATGTCATTTATTCCGGAACTTATAATCTATCGGCTGGAATGACATTGTATAATGGAGGAAGACGTCTTAATACGATTGAACAATCAAAAGTAAGTCGGGAATATGCGTTGTGGGAGTTTTTGACAACAAGCAATAATATAAAGATTCAGATTATACGTCAATATTATCAGTTGCTTTATACTCGTGAATCGGTAATTACAAATGAACAGATTCTTGCTACTTCGGCAAAGGAACTTGAACGTTCAACCGAATTGTTTAGATCGGGAATGATAAGTAAAGTGGATTTAGCTCAGGTTGAAAGTCAATATAAAAAAGATAATTATCAGTTAGTGATGGCTAAAACAGGAGAGTCAGAGGCTTTATTGACTTTGAAGCAGTTGCTTCAACTTGGTAATGATAACGAATTTGAAGTTGACTTTCCTATTGATGAACAAACACAATTGCCTCTTATACCGGGTCTTACAGAAGTTTTGGATAATGCACTTATTAATATGCCTGAGATAAAAGGAGCGTCAGCTCAGATGCGTATATCTCAGCTTGAAAAGAAAATAGCGGCAGGAGAATGGATCCCTACAATCTCACTTAATGGTTCGATTACGACGGGGCATAACTCTATTTCTTCTAACAATTTCGGGAAACAGATAGGTAAGGGGTTTAATGAGAATATCGGAATAACCGTATCTGTTCCTATTTTTAATAATCGACAGACAAAATCGAGAGTAGAAAGAGCGGGAATATCGATAATTGATTCTGAATTATATTATGAAAATATAATACTTGAGATTACAAATACGATAACGACAATTCACCTTGATGCTATTTCTGCACAAAGTCAATACGAAGCTTCACTTGCCCAATTAGCAGCTGCAGAGGAAAGTTACGATTTAGTACAACAGAAGTTTAATCTGGGAATGCTTAATGCAGTGGATCTTCTTGTGGAAAAAAATTCATTATTGAGTGCCATGCAAGATAGAATACAGGCAAAATATAGTGCTTTACTTGATATAAAACTTCTTGAATTTTACAATAATATCGGTTTGTCAGACTAATGTATTGTAAGATAGGATAATAAAAAAAGAATATAAGAAAATGAATATAATGATGAATAAAAATTTCGTCTTAAGTGCAGCAGCTTTTGTAATGCTTTTTTCTTTTACCAATTGTAAACAAGGAGGTGAATCAAAAAAAATGATTGAAACTGCTGTAGCTAAAAAAATCAATATGTCGAGAGAGGTAACAGCTACAGGAACTCTTGAACCGATAACTAATGTAGAGGTTGGTACTCAGGTTTCGGGTATTATCTCAAAAATATATGTTGATTATAATTCAGAGGTAAAAAAAGGACAGATACTAGCAGAGCTTGATAAAACAACACTTGAAGCAGAACTAGAGTCGCAGACATCGAATATGCTTGCTGCAAAAGTGGAATATGAGTATCAGACACGTTTATTTAATCGTTCCAAAGAGTTGCATGAAAAGCAGATGGTCTCAGATACTGAATACGAACTTGCCGAATACAATTATCTCAAATCAAAGAATAGTTATGATAAAAGCCGTTCAGATATGGTTAAATCAAAAACTAATTTGGGATTTGCCACCATATATTCGCCAATTGATGGAATAGTGCTGTCGAGAGCAGTCGATGAAGGTCAGACTGTTGCTGCAAGCTTTTCTACACCTACACTATTTACTATTGCAAACGATTTAACAAAAATGCAGGTAATTGCTGATGTTGATGAAGCAGATATAGGTGAAGTTGCAGAAGGACAAAATGTTAGTTTTGATGTAGATGCATATCCAAATGATAAGTTTACCGGTTATGTTACTCAAGTAAGACTTGAAGCTACAACGACTTCAAATGTAGTGACTTATCAGGTCGTAATAGCAGCACCTAATCCTGACCTGAAATTAAAACCGGGATTGACAGCAAATGTTACTATAAAAACTTTAGAAAAAAATAATGTTCTTGCCATACCATCAAAAGCTTTAAAGTATAAAGCAGACGTTGAAAATAATCAGACAGGGGTCTGGGTTAAGAATGCAGAAAAACAATTGAGAGTGCCTGTTACGGTGGGATATGATGATAGAATAAATGTTGAAATTGTGAAGGGACTAAAAGAAGGTGATGTTGTAGTAGTAGATGAATCTTTACAAACACCCGGAGCAGGCGCGCCTCAAATGAATGGAGAAAAGAGTCCTTTTATGCAAGGACCTCCATCAAGAAAAAAATAAATGTTCCTTATAAAAATAAGGTATGAAAAAAGAGATAATAAGACTTGTTGATATAAAGCGCAGATTTACAGTAGGTAATGAGGTCGTAAAGGCGCTTAGAGGAGTAAGTTTCAGTGTGGATGCCGGAGAATTTGTAACTATTATGGGTACCAGTGGTTCCGGAAAATCGACGTTGCTTAACATATTAGGTTGTCTGGATACTCCAACATCCGGAGAGTATTATCTAGATGGAATTAGGACAGATACGATGAGCAAGGATAAAAGAGCTGAGATAAGAAACAGTAAAATCGGATTCATATTTCAGAACTACAATCTTTTGCCAAAGACAACATCAATTGAAAATGTAGAACTTCCATTGATTTATAATCCTCGTATTCCAGCAAAACAACGTCGTGAAAAAGCTATAGAAGCATTAAAACTTGTGGGTCTAGGTGATAGACTTGATCATAAATCAAATCAGATGTCAGGTGGACAACAACAACGTGTGGCAATTGCCAGAGCTTTGGTAAATGATCCTGTAATACTTCTTGCAGATGAGGCAACCGGAAATCTTGATACGCGAACATCTCTTGAAATATTGGCATTGTTTCAGGATTTGTATAAAGCAGGGAGAACAATTCTTTTCGTTACACATAATCCGGAAATGAGTGAGTTTAGCAGTCGAACAATATCTTTGAGAGATGGAATGGTTATTAGCGATACAAGGAATGCAAATATAAAAGATGCCAGAGTAGAGCTTGCCGCCTTGCCAAAACAAGATGATGTAATAGTTGAAAAATGATATAAAATCGGAGCATAGAACCCGAATTGATATTAATAAATGAGATATAATATATGAATTTTGCAAACCTCTTTAAAATAGCTTTAAGGGCACTAAATACCAATAAGTTCAGGGGATTTCTGACGATGCTTGGTATCATTATCGGGGTTGCATCGGTTATAACGATGCTTGCCATCGGTCAGGGTTCAAAACAAAGTATACGGTCACAGATATCAGAAATGGGCTCTAATATGCTTATGATTCATCCCGGAAGTATGAGAATGGGAGGGGTCAGACAAGATGCTTCTAGTATGCAGAGTCTGAAGATTGAAGATTATAAAGCAATAGTAAACAAAAGTCGATATGTTGCTGCAGTTTCACCATCGGTAACAAGTTCTGGACAGGCAATATATTCTTCAAATAATACACCTACTACATTATATGGCGTAAATCCTGATTATCTTGAGATTAGAAAATATAAGGTTAGTGAGGGTGATGTTTTCTCTGAGCAAGATATAAAGACTTTTGCAAAGGTCTGTCTTATTGGAAAAACTGTATCAGATAATCTTTTTCCAAATGGAGAATCTCCCCTTGGACGATATATAAGATTTAACAAGACGCCTTTTAAAATTATAGGAATACTGGAGTCGAAAGGTTACAATAGCATGGGAATGGATCAGGATGATCTGCTTATTGCTCCTTATACTACGGTACAAAAAAGAGTTTTGGCCATAAATTATCTGCAAGGAATTTATGCCTCTGCAATAAATGAAGAGATGTCACCCAAGGCTGTTGAAGAAATTGAAGAGATCTTAAGATTTAATCATAAGATAAAAGAGGGAGCAGATGATAATTTTGAAGTTAGATCACAGGAAGAATTAACTTCAATGTTGACCTCGACAACAGATCTTATGACATTATTATTATCTTGCATTGCCGGTATTTCACTTTTGGTTGGAGGTATAGGAATTATGAATATAATGTATGTATCCGTGACTGAAAGGACTCGAGAGATTGGATTGAGAATGTCAATAGGAGCCAAGGGAAAAGATATTCTTATGCAATTCCTGATAGAGGCAATTTTATTGAGCTTTGTAGGTGGAATTATCGGAATATTTCTGGGAGTATCTGTAACGTTCATTGTAAAATTTGCAGCAGGTTGGCCGGTTCTTATACAGCCATGGTCTGTATTGCTTTCTTTTGCAGTATGTTCTCTTACTGGTATTTTTTTCGGATGGTATCCGGCAAAGAAAGCTGCAAGTTTGGATCCTATTGAAGCAATAAGATATGAATAAAAAAGATTTTAAGTTATTAAAAATGGTTGAGTAGAAGCTAATTATTCAAGAAGAAACTTTTTTAACTTTAATTCAAAGTTACAATTAGTAGTTAGTAAGTAGAGTCGATAGAGTTTGCCGTAATCTGTTGTGAAACAGGTGATGCAAGCTCTATCTTTTTAAAGAAAATTCCGAATATTATATAATGATGTGAAAAAGTTATATTTTCACTCCTAAAATCTAACTAAAATGTTTACAGATAAAAGACCATCAAAATATGTAGAAATACTTATTCATCTTATAATATGGATGATTTTATTTTCTTCACCTATTCTTTTTATGCCAAATGATATTGATGATAATTGGTTATTGTTTTATATCAGATTCTGTTTTAGCCAACTTATCATTATAATCATATTTTATTTCAATTATTTTTTTCTTATTAATAAGTATCTTTTTAACCGCAGAGTGAGCACCTTCTTGACAATTAACATCATTGTGATTATTATAGGCTCGATACTAATGTTTCTCGTTGATGATATTTTTATACCCTTCAAAGAGTTTCGTCCCGGACCAGAGGGACATAAACCTCCAATGAGATTGGGTTGGATGCTTAAGATTGGAAGAGATTCTATTTTTTATGTTCTTACGGCAGCATTATCTGTAGCGATAAAAATGAGTTCGCAATGGTATCAATTCGAATCAAAAAGGAAGGAAATGATGAAAAATCACTATGAAGCAGAACTCAAAAATCTTAAAAGTCAGCTTAATCCTCATTTTCTGTTTAATACTTTAAATAACATATACTCACTTGTTGCAATATCTCAAGATCATGCACAGTCGGCTATACATCAGTTAAGTAAACTTTTACGCTATGTCTTATATGATAATGATCAAGAAGAGGTAGATCTTGTGAAAGAGATTGATTTTATAAACAACTATCTCGATCTTGTAAAACTTCGTTTTTCATCGAAAGTTGAAATAACATTTTCCATAGAGGGAGAAACCAAAGATTGGCAAATTGCACCAATGATTTTTATTTCTCTGATAGAAAATGCCTTTAAGCATGGAATAAACAGTATTGGAAAATCATATGTTCATATAAAATTAACCCTCAATGAAAATCAATTGATATTTCGTGTCATAAATAGTTATTTTGAAAAAAGCAATGATGACAGAAGCGGATCCGGAATAGGTTTGGATAACCTACAAAAAAGGTTGTCATTAATCTATGGAAAGAATGCCAAGTTTATAGCAGAAAGAAATATAGATCAATTTGAAGCAGAAATAATAATCATAAAACAGAAATAACGTTATTCAATAGTTATGAAAGAGAATATAAAACTAAAGACAATAATTGTTGATGATGAACCATTGGCTTTGGCTCTTTTAGAATCTTATGTTATAAAAACTCCGTTTCTTGAGCTTATAGGTAAATATGATTCTTCCGTAGAAGCTGTAAGTGCGATTGAAAAAAGTGAACCGGATATCGTTTTTCTGGATATTCAGATGCCGGATCTAAACGGAATTGAATTAGCTAAAATAATTTCGGATAAGACACAGGTGATTTTTGTAACCGCTTTCCAGCAGTATGCCCTTGAGGGATTTAAGGTAAATGCAGTAGATTATTTGCTTAAACCTATCAATTATGCCGAATTTCTTAATTCCGCAAATAAAGGTTTGCGGCATAAAGAATTGCTCATAAAAGCAAACGAAAATAATAATAATAAAAAAGAAATTATTCTTAAAGAAAATAACGAATTCATTTTTGTTAAAACAGAATATAAGCTTGTTAAAATCGAGATCAACAAAATATTATATGTAGAAGGTTTGAAAGATTATGTCAAAATATATATTGAGGGGGAGAAACATCCGATAATCTCAAAAATTTCGATGAAGCAAATCGAGGAAACATTAGACGAAAATGAATTTATAAGAGTACATAGATCTTTTATTGTAAGAAAAGATAAAATTAAAGTTATTGAGCGTAACAGAATAGTTTTTGGTACTGAATATATTCCGATTTCAGATTCTTATAAAGAACAATTTCATCTTTTTTTATCGAGTAGAATATTGTAACAGATTTAAAAAACAAAAATTTAGAAAATTAAACTCTGTACTTAAAAAAAACGAACATTTATTTACAAACTAATCCTTAAAATTGAACTTAAAAAAAAGACTATTGTTTTACTATCGATGATGCTTTTACAAACATTTAAAGCAAGAAAGATATGATGATAAATTTGAACAATGGCCAAGGAAAGTCACGTATTGAACATGACTTTTTGGGAGAAAAAGAGATTCCTGATCAATATTATTTCGGAGTACAGACCTATAGAGCTTTAGAAAATTTCAATATAAGCGGAGTAACATTGGATTTCTTTCCTGAACTTATTCAGGCACTCGCTATGGTGAAGCAGGCTGCAGCAATGGCAAACAGAGACCTGGGTGAGATAAGTAAAGAGAAAGCAAATGCTATTATCGAAGCTTGTAAAGAGATAAGAATGGGTAAGTTTAACGATCAGTTTGTTGTAGATATGGTTCAAGGTGGTGCAGGAACATCCACCAATATGAATGCAAATGAGGTTATAACCAATAGAGCTCTCGAAATAATGGGACATCAGAAGGGAGAATATAAATTCCTTCATCCAAATGATGATGTCAATAAATCACAATCAACTAATGATGTCTATCCAACAGCAGTTAAAATTGCACTTTATTTAGCTAATCGAAAACTTGTCAGTGCATTAAACTACCTTATTGAGGCATTTACGGTTAAAGGTGTTCAATTTTCAAATATATTGAAAATGGGTAGAACTCAGTTGCAGGATGCGGTGCCAATGACTTTAGGTCAGGAGTTTGATGCTTATGCAACTAATCTTTCTGAAGAGATACCACGTTTAGAGCAGAATGTAAACCTTTTTCTTGAGGTAAATATGGGAGCTACAGCTATTGGTACAGGTATTGCTGCAAATCCCCAATATTCAGCACTTTGTATAAAATATTTAGCAGAAATTACACAATTCCCCATTGTTGCAGCACAAAACTTTATCGAAGCTACAAATGATACCGGTTCATTTGTAATGTATAGCTCTGCGGTTAAAAGACTTGCAGTAAAATTATCTAAAATATGTAATGACCTTCGTTTGCTATCAAGCGGCCCTCGTGCAGGATTTAATGAAATAAATTTGCCTCCAATGCAGCCCGGATCATCTATTATGCCGGGAAAGGTAAACCCTGTTATACCTGAAGTAGTGAATCAAATAGCATTCTTAGTTTTCGGTAATGACCTTACAGTGACTTTTGCTGCAGAGGCAGGACAGCTTGAGCTTAATGTAATGGAACCTATCATTGTTTATTGCATGTTCCAATCTATAGAGATGCTTACAAAGGGAATGAATACATTAAGAGATAAATGTATTATTGGCATCACTGCAAATGAAAAACATTGTAAAGATCTTGTTTATAATAGTATTGGTATTGTAACATCTCTTCTTCCATATCTTGGATATGAAGTTTGCTCACGTCTTGCTAGAAAAGCGATGGAAACAGGAAAAGGTATTTATGATTTGATTCTTGAAGAAAATATAATGCCAAAACAAGAGTTGGATAATATTCTTCAACCTGAGAATATGACTAAACCAAATAGATCAATGTTAAAATAAAATCATATAGATATTATTAATCAACCGTTATTAATATCCGTGCATAATATCTGAATATTAATATCATATCTTAGAGTAATGATTTTATTCGATCTTTTGATTGAAAAATTGATGAATTATTCCATGCTTATAAAGCATGGAATAATTTATATTTGCATTCTAATAAGTTGAAAATGGTAGGTATTATTAATGCAATAAATAAATTAATCGAAAAAAATATATCCTTTTATTTATATAGAGAACCTTTCTCCACCAATATTACAATAGGTATTTCATCTTATCCAGTCATAATAAAGACAGATGACCTGATTACAAAAAGCGGATTTGTTATCTCTCCGTTTCAAATTGAAAGCAATGAATCTTCACAAAAAAGTGCTTATCCGACGATTTTATTACCACAAGATATTACAGTTGATTTCTCTCTTAATGATATAACCTCTATAAAAATAACCGAAGAGATTATATTGAACCATATCGAAAAATTTGAATATGAAAAAGAATCAGTTCAGAAATTAATCACATTTCAGGATGATGATTTTTATCAGATTGATAAAACTGAATATATCAATCAATGTCAAGAAGTGGTGGATAAAATTAAAAATGGAGAAATCGATAAAATGATTCTATCTAGAGTCATAAAAAATGAAAATAATAGTGTTAAAGATGCTTCGCAATTATTTTTTAAACTTGAATGTAAATATGATCATGCATTCATTTTTCTTATAAATATACAAGGTACTTTGACATGGATAGGTGCTTCACCAGAGTTGTTGGCTGATTATTCTAAAGGCGTATTTACTTCAGTTTCCCTTGCGGGAACAAAGAAACCTGAAAAAAAATGGACATCAAAAGAGTATTATGAACAAGAGCTTGTGACCAATTATATTGTTGATATTTTTAAAAAGAATGAATGTCAATCAGTAAAAATAGGGGAAAGACTCAGTGTAAGAGCCGGAGATTTTGAACATTTAATGACACAAATATCAGCAAAACCTGAAAAAAAGAGAATAGTCTCTTTGGTAAAAGATCTGAATCCTACACCTGCTTTATGCGGATATCCAAAGGAAAAATCTTATGAATTAATAATAAAAACAGAGAAACATTCCAGACTTTACTACGGTGGATTTATTGGGATAATTAACTCTGATAGCACGAAAGAATCTCACAACTCTAACCAAGGATTCAAACTTTTTGTAAATCTAAGATCTTCGCTTTTACTAAAAAACAAATCATATATATTTGTCGGAGGAGGTATTACGCAAGATTCAATACCGGAGAATGAATGGGAGGAAACATGTATAAAATCGCAAACTATACTCTCTGTATTTAAATAAAATCGAAAAATATCCAATTTAAAAGAACAACATTGATTGTTTAATAGTTATTTTACAAGAGTTCTTAATAAAAATGTTTTTTTCTGAAGATAATAATGAATAATGGCAACAAGAAAGATTTCTAATAAAAGTACTGATAAGACAAATATTCAGCTATTAACACGACTTTGTAAAATGAAAGGAGTAAAAAGAGCTGTGATATCGCCGGGATCAAGAAATGCACCCTTATCAGTTGCGTTCAATCGCGAGTCGGGAATTGAGTGCATCTCTCTGGTTGACGAGCGTAGTGCAGGATTTTATGCTTTGGGTGTGGCTCAGCAAACAGGGGAACCAGTTGTTATTGTATGTACTTCGGGAACTGCATTATTAAACCTTTCTCCATCCATAGCAGAGGCTTATTATCAACAAATTCCATTAATTGTTATTTCTGCTGACAGACCCAAAGAATGGATTGATCAAAATGATAGTCAGACTATCAGACAAGAGAATATCTTCGACAAAATTGTAAAATATAGTTGTCAATATCGATCTGAGTCAGATAAAGAATCTGATATATGGTATAATAACCGAATAGTAAACGAGGCGATTAATATTTCAATGTCAGCAGCCAAAGGTCCTGTCCATATAAATGTACCATTGGAGGAACCGCTTTGCAAAATATCAGAGGCTACTTCGGTTATTCCACGTATTCTCACACAAATATCTCCGCTGAAGAACTTGTCTAAAGAGGATGCGATTGAGTATGCACAATCGATTAATTGTTCTTTGAAAGTAATGATTTTGGTTTCGATGCAGGTCCCAGATGAAGAACTTAATAAAATACTTAATTCTTTAGCCGGACAACCACAGATTGCTGTTTTGAGTGAAAGTATATCAAATATGCGTGGTGATAAACTTATTGCTAATATCGATCGTACAATATCTCGTTTGACAGCAAATCAAATTAAGACATATCGACCAGATCTTCTGATAAGTTTTGGAGGCCCTCTTATATCTAAGTTTATTAAGAAATTTATTCGAGAATATCCACCTTCACAGCATTGGCATATAGGAGAAGAGAATTATACGATTGATACATATTCTGTATTAACTCACAAAATATGTAGTAAACCTGTAAATTTCCTTCATTCCCTTTTGCCACATATTCAAGGAAATAAATCTAAATATGCTGATAAATGGGTGCAACTTAATAAGAAAGCCGAAGAGCACCATAGCCAATTTTTAAAAAATCTTGTATGGAGCGATTTTAAAGCTTTCTCGATAATTTTACCTATGCTACCAAAAGAATCAAAGCTTCAGTTATCTAACGGAACATCCGTAAGATATCATCAACTCTTTAAGAATAACAGAGTAGTAAGAGTTGATGCAAACAGAGGAACAAGTGGTATTGACGGATCAACATCTACTGCAATAGGTGCGGCTTCTACTTATTATGGCGATACAACGTTGATCACTGGAGATTTGAGTTTTCTATATGATATAAATGCTTTATGGAATAAAAAACTTTCTTCCAATATTAAAATTATTGTCATTAATAATAATGGGGGAGGAATTTTTAGATTTATAAAAGGTCCTTCAACACTTCCTGAAATGGAGGAGTATTTCGAGGCGACCCACAATATTGATATCTCAAAGCTCTCAGAAGCATACGGTTTAAATTATATATCGGCTCAAAATGAGAAAGAGTTAAAAAGAGCAATGAAAATTATTTATGCCTGGGATAAACCTACTATACTTGAAGTTTTTACACCACGAGAAATTAATGATGAGATTTTAAGATCTTATTTTAAATAGAAACAGACTATAAATAATATAAAATATATGAATAACGAAAGAGAATGGATTCCGTTGAAGGAATATTCTGATATCAAATTTGAAATATTTGAAGGTATAGCCAAGATCACCATTAACCGTCCTGAAGTTTATAATGCCTTCAGACCACAGACAATTTTTGATATGCTTGACGCTATGTCAATCTGTCGTGAAAGCGAGGATATAGGTGTTATTGTATTAACCGGTGCAGGAACAAAAGCTTTTTGTTCAGGTGGAGATCAGAAGGTAAAAGGTGTAGGCGGATATGTAGATGCAAACGGAGTGCCACGACTTAATGTGCTTGATCTTCATAAAGCTATACGCTCTATTCCCAAACCAGTAGTTGCTATGGTCAACGGTTATGCAATTGGTGGAGGGCATGTTCTTCATGTTGTGTGTGATCTAACTATTGCTTCCGATAATGCAAAATTCGGACAAACAGGTCCTAAAGTGGGAAGTTTTGATGCCGGTTTCGGATCATCTTATCTTGCACGCTGTGTAGGTCAGAAAAAAGCTCGTGAGATTTGGTATCTATGTCAACAATATACCGCAGCTGAAGCAGAAGCAATGGGAATGGTGAATAAAGTTGTTACTTTAGATGAACTGGAGGATACCACCGTGGAGTGGTGCAAAATAATGCTTCAAAGAAGTCCTATGGCTCTTAGAATGATAAAGAGAGGTCTTAATGCAGAACTTGATGGACAAAGAGGTCTTATGGAGTTTGCCGGAGATGCAACAATGATGTATTATCTTATGGAGGAAGCACAGGAAGGAAAACATGCATTTCTTGAAAAAAGGGATCCGGATTTCCAGAAATTTCCAAAATTTCCGGGATAATAATTATTTGAATTATAAATATAAAGGCATAATTTAAAAATATTCTTTTTACCATTGATAATAAAGAGTATTTCAATTAGCATCAATACAATAAATGTATTGATGCTAATTTTATTATATAACTCTTTTTCAAAATAAATGTAGCATTAAACCAAATGGTTATAAAGCTAACTGGTTGAAATATAGCGCTTTTATAGGAGAAAGAGTTTCTTTATATTATTCCAATCTGTTTAGCAGGAACACCAGCATAAATAGTATTTTCAGGTACATCTTTAGTAACTACAGCACCGGCTCCAATTATTGCATTATCACCGATTGTTATACCCGGAACAATAGTGACATTAGCACCAATCCAGACGCATTTCCCGATTCTTATAGGAGCCGGAATTAGAGAACCCCGATCTTCAGGAGCGAAGCAATGATTTAAAGTCGCAAGCACAGTTTTAGGTCCTATGAGAGAATAATCTCCTATATATATACCACCCTGATCCTGAAACTGACAACCCGAATTAATGAACACGTTTTTGCCTAACTTAATATTTTTCCCGAAATCTGTATAAAAAGGTGGGAAAAGTCCGAAATTCTCATCAATCATTCTGCCTGTTAATTCGGAAAACAGAGATATTATCTGCTCAGGCGTATTATAGGAATTATTCAACTTGCAAGTTATTTTCATTGCTTCTTGGCTAATATTTGCCATAAATTTATATTCTTCCGTTCCCCATACAATCATTTCCCTATTGTCGACTTTGTCTAAAAAATCTTTTAATTCCATAGTTTTCTGTTTTGATTTATTCTGACTTGTTATTATAAGATTGATAATCTCTTATCATATCTTTTTGTTCTGTACAAAATTATTGTCAGATTTTGCCATGCATTGTATATATATTACAGAGTTCATTACCATAATTACTGATAATTATCCGGTCATATTAGACACATTCATAAAACATTATACCT
The DNA here is from genome assembly GCA_947074145.1 of uncultured Bacteroidales bacterium. Taxonomy (GTDB): domain Bacteria; phylum Bacteroidota; class Bacteroidia; order Bacteroidales; family JAUNSR01; genus JAUNSR01. The sequence continues at coordinate 39,433 of CAMTOJ010000012.1, read as the reverse complement.
TTACATAAAACAGAAAAATAGTATGGAAAATGTAATTCATCTTGATAGTGTAGATGCATATAATAAACTTTATGGTCTTGAAACTCTTCATCCTTTAGTTTCGGTGATAGATCTGACAAAAGCGACCAAAGTTGTCAATAATATCAGAATGCATTATGGCATCTATGCTTTATATCTAAAATGTTCAAAATCATGCGATATTAAATACGGACGTCAAAAATATGATTATCAAGAGGGTACAATAGTAAGTTTCGCTCCGGGACAAATCGTTGATGTGGTTACAGTACAGGATGAAGTGAAACCTGAAGTTTATGGAATATTATTTCATCCCGATCTTATTAGACGAACTTCATTAGGTCATAATATTGGAAAATTCAATTTCTTTTCTTATTCATCTTATGAAGCCTTGCATCTTTCAGAAAGAGAAAAGAGTTTGATAATGGAACTACTTCAACAGATTAGTCAGGAATTGACACATGCTATAGATAAGCATAGCAAGATTCTTATAGCAATGAATATTGAGCTTTTGTTGAATTATTGTATGCGTTTTTATGAGCGACAGTTTGTAACACGAGAGGATGTCAATCTTGATATAATTCAGAAATTTGAGATGAATCTTAATGAATACTTTGAGAATAATATTCAGCTTGAAAAGGGATTGCCCACAGTGAAGTATTTTGCAGAAAAGGTGTTTCTTTCTCCTAATTATTTTGGTGATCTTATAAAGAAAGAAACCGGAAAATCAGCTCAGGAATATATTCAGTTAAAACTGATAGATAGGGCTAAAGAACAAATAGCATCAACAACCAAAACCATAAGTGAAATCGCTTATGGTTTGGGATTTCAATATCCTCAACATTTTACAAGACTGTTCAAACAGAATGTAGGTAAAACCCCCAATCAATATCGTGTAGAGATATTGTTTAATTGATTTTCCTAATCATTTTTTTCTGACGATATTCAGTAGGTGAAAGATTAACTATACGTTGAAACTGAGTGCTGAAATGGGAAAAAGAGTTATACCCCACCACAAACGCAATTTGAGAGATAGACAGTTCATAATCGAGAAGTAAGCGACAAGCTTGTTCTATTCGAATACGATTTATAAAACTGAATATTGCAAAGCCGGAACGTTTTTTGAACGCCCGACATAAAGCTGTCGGGTTTTGTCCGGCATATGATGCTATTTCATCGAGTGTAAATGTATCGGTATAGTGTTTGTATATATAATCAAATGTTCTATCAATAGGGCTTTGATGTTTCAAATTTGTAATTGCTATATCAGAAGAAGTATCATATATTATCTTTTTAATATCAGATTCATTACTTAAGATATCAAGTAGTTCAAATAGAAAAGAAACTTTTCCGAAACCTTCACTTTTAAGCATTTTTTTACTCAAACCAATAATCTTTTTTGTCGATTTTTCAGATGTGAAAAGATAACCTGCACTACTTTCCTTTATAAATCTAAACTTTAATTCAAGATCAGGAATAGATGCGCACCATGAGACCGAAGAATAAGGAATATGGATTAAAGTTACTTTTATATCATTAGAATAAACTATCGAACCATGCGGTAAATCATTTCCAAGCATTACGATGGTGTTTTTTTCAATCCTTTGTAATAAACAGTTTACCATTATTTCAAGATAACCTTTTTCTACTATTACTAATTGATAGCAATTGTGGCGATGATAACCTTTCGGGTAATGATCTGGATTCTTTTTTGCGCTTAGTATTCTGATTTCGGCAATAGAAGAGATATTGTCGGCAATGTTGTTATTTATAGGTTCTTTTTTCATTCAGCAAATATAGAATATGTATCTGCAAATATTAAGAATGTAAATATGTGCTTTAAGACATATTTTTACATAATAAATAAAGACATAATATATGTATAGTTTTAATATCATTTTATTGATTCTCGGAGTGCTGACTGCTGTCAGTTCAATTCTTTTAGAGATTATTGGCAATAATGCATTTATCGGAATAGAATTTCGCACATGGGTATGGACCCATATAATTGTTTGCCTTTTATGTATGTCGGCTGTAATATATCATCTTTATATTCATTGGGGTGGTTTGGGAAACTGGTTGAAAAGAGTCAGAAAACTTAATGCTAAAGCAACAAAATGGTTATCATGGTTATCTTTTATTACATTTATATCAGGAATTATAGTAGCTGTTATTTTCATTATAGGAGCAGAACATAATCCTCTTGGAGGTATTCACGGAAAATTCGGTTTAATTGTTATTGCAATCTCTGTTTTTCATATCCATAAGCGATTCGGATGGTTTCACAATCGTAAAAATGGTAAAGCGTTTATGCCGAATGTAGATAATGAAAAATGTATCAAATGTGCTAAATGTGTGAAACGTTGCCCTGCACAGGTTTTCGTTATACAGAATAAACAAGTTAAGGCAACTAATGCGCTGTTCTGCCATCAATGTATGAAGTGTGTTAAGAATTGTCCGAGTCAGGCTATAGTATAGATATTATTTAAACAAAAAGCAATAAGTTTCATTTATATGTTAATAGAAAGAACTTGTTTACATTTGTATATACAAATGACGTAAACCGAATCTTAACATTAATATCATATGATAAATAGGCAATTGATTAATCCTGAATCCATAATTGTTGTTGGAGGATCAGACAATATCCGAAAACCCGGAGGAAAGGTTATCCGAAATCTTAAAGAAGGAAAATATAAAGGCAAACTTTATGCAGTTAATCCAAAAGAAAAGGAGGTTCAGGGTATAAAATGCTACGAAGATGTTTCTACTGTTCCTGAAGCAGATCTGGCTATAATAGCTATACCTGCTGCGGCTTGTCCTGATGCAGTTGAAACACTTGCCCGCGATAAGAAAGTCAGAGCGTTTATAATCCTGTCAGCCGGATTTTCAGAGGAGACGCCAGAGGGGAAATTGCTTGAAGAAAGGATTAAAGATATATGTAACATATATAAAGCATCGCTGATTGGTCCTAATTGCATAGGAATAATGAATAGCAATTATCATGGTGTATTTACTTTGCCTATACCAAAATTCAAACATCAAGGAGCCGATCTTATATCAAGTTCAGGAGCAACAGTGGTTTATATACTTGAATCATCGGTTGCAAAAGGGCTTGTTTTCAATTCTATTTGGTCGGTTGGTAATGCAACTCAAATAGGTGTTGAGGATATCCTCGAATATATGGATGTCAATTATAAGGAGGGTGAAAGTTCGAAGATAAAACTCCTATATATCGAAAATATAAAAGACCCTGACAAACTATTGCTTCATGCTTCTTCTCTGATAAGAAAAGGGTGCAAGATTGCAGCTATTAAATCAGGTTCTTCAGAATCGGGCGCAAGAGCTGCATCTTCTCACACGGGAGCAATAGCAAGTAGTGATCTAGCTGTAGAAGCTTTGTTTCGTAAAGCCGGAATTGTGAGATGTTTCAGTCGAGAAGAGCTGACCACTGTTGCCGCAATTTTTACTCTTAAAGAGATAAAAGGTAAAAATATAGCCATAATTACACATGCTGGGGGCCCGGCAGTGATGCTTACAGATGCTTTATCAAAGGGGGGACTTGAAGTTCCCGATCTTCACGGACCAATTGCCGAGGAGTTGAAAGCCGGACTTTATCCCGGCTCAGCCGTATCAAACCCGATAGATATTCTTGCAACAGGGACACCTGAACATTTGGCTCTTGCGATAGATTATTGTGAAAACAAATTTGAGAATATTGATGCCATAGCAGTAATTTTCGGAAGTCCGGGGCTTGTGCAGGTTTATGATGCCTATAAGGTGCTGGATGAAAAGATAAGGAGTTCTAAAAAACCAATATTTCCTATTCTACCTTCAATAATAACAGCCGGTGATGAGGTAAAGATGTTTATTGAAAAAGGAAATGTGAATTTCTCTGATGAGGTAACCCTTGCAACTGCCATCAGCCGTGTTTATAATGTTCCACCACCAAGTAATGAGGGGCCGCAACTGACAGGTGTCGATGTCCCGAGGCTTCGAAAAATAATCGATTCAATAGATAAAGACGGATATGTAAATCCCGAAGTTGTACAACAGATATTTGCTTGTGCTAATATTCCAATGATTCCTGATTTTGTTTCTTGCTCAAAAGATGAAGTAATTAATGAAGCTGAAAATATCGGCTATCCGATAGTGGCTAAAGTAGTCGGACCTATACATAAGACAGATGTCGGAGGTGTAGTTCTTAATATTCATTCTTCTGAGCATCTTGCATTTGAATTCGATAGGCTCATGTCAATTGATGGAGCTACAGAAGTTATGATTCAGCCTATGATAAAAGGAACAGAATTGTTTATCGGAGCAAAATATGAACCACGTTTCGGTCATATCATACTTTGCGGTCTCGGGGGTATATTTGTCGAAGTACTTAAAGATATAGCTTCGGGTCTTGCTCCTTTATCATTTAATGAAGCCGAATCTATGATCCATTCGTTAAGAGCTTATAAAATCATAAAAGGTACAAGAGGTCAGAAAAGCGTGAATGAATTTATGTTTGCAGAAATAATCGTTAGATTATCTTCATTATTAAGGTTTGCTACTGAAATAAAAGAGCTCGATATTAATCCTCTTTTGGGTTCAGAAGAAGATGTTATAGCAGTGGATGCGAGATTAAGAATAGAAAAGTAGTAATATTAAATTTATAGAAAAATAAAGCGAACCCATAAGTAGAATTATGACATCTTATGAGTTCGCTTTTTTAGTTCAATAAATTTCGGGATGACTTTTTTCAAATTCAGGAATGATAATCTCTTTAAGATGGAGTAATTCATCATGAAGAAGACTTTTTTTTCGTTGTCCGAAATATAAAGTATTTTTCATATCCACATAACCTTTCCAAAGAAATTTTATATCCCCCGTTGTTATAGCATCATGACATATTGAAGCCGGTAAGACAGCTATTCCGTCACCATTGCTTAGGCATCTTAAAATAGAAAATTTATCGGGAACGGTATAATTAGGAGCGAAGTCAGGGTCCCTTTTAAAGTTTAATTTCCAGAATTTGATAAATTTTTCCCTATCAGATGTCGTGTACCAGATTTGGGACTGAAGCCATCTGCTTATCTGTTTTTTATTCTCAAAATTAAGAGTTTGAAAATCTGATATATTGGTATTCTTACCAGCTACAAGAATGAATTGAGATTTACCCAGAACTTCATAAATAGTATTCTTACAAGGAAGATGATCGGTCGTTATAATCATATCTACTGATCCGTTTTCGAGTAAAGGCCTCATTTTATCATTATTCTCAAGGTGAAGAATCAGATTAAAATCAAGATTAGGAATATGAGGTTCAAGAAGTTGCCGGAATAATCCGGGATACATTCCGATGCTAACGGTAAGTTTTCTTTTTTCTGATTTGTTACGAAAAGTATTTTCAACTTCCTCCAGTTTTGAAATAGAACTAAGTATTTCTATATATAGAAGTTTTGCTCTTTCGTTGGGAATCATCTTTCTTGTTCCGCGTTCAAATAAAGGATGACCGACGTAAGCCTCAAGTGAATTAAGATGTAGACTGACCCCAGGTTGAGAAATATTAAGTTCTTTTGCTGCATCGCTCATTGTACCTAATTCATATATTGCTTTAAAAGTTCTAAGCCATTCTAAGTTTGTCTTCATAAATAATCAGTAAATCCTATATTTTTTTATTTTATTTCATCTTCATTTTCCCCACGCAAAGTTATATAATACTCTTGCAAGTTCAATTTTAATTTAGAATAAATAAAAATAATATATATCTAAAATGAAATTTCTACCATCTTGAAGTTATTAAACTTTAAGAGCTTGATTTTTATTCAATCTTTCTTTAAAGTCAGTACTAATGTTTTGAATGATAACTATTTAAAAATATCGAATTTGTAATTGCCAGCGTGAAGAGAAAAAACTTGAGATTCATCTATTATTTTTCTGTTATTAAACCCCAATTTTTATAGCATTTGATCTACTTCAAAATATTTGTTTGGTTTCTAAAAGAGTATACTTTTGCGCTCATTAAAGTCTTATTTAGACACGATAAAAATAAAATAATCATTTAAGTAGATGAAATTTAGGAGTTTAGTGTTGGTTTTGGTTGTTTTGGTGAATTCATTATCTGCTTTTGCCCATAAAAAAGAAGCTGTCATTTCAGGTAGGATATTTTCAATAGAAAATGGAATTGTCGAGTTCGCTACCGTATATCTTAAAAATACAGGATTCGGGAGTGCCAGCAATTCAGAAGGGCTTTATCACATAGTAGCTAAACAGGGACATTATACTCTTGTTGTTTCTGCGTTGGGGTATGAAACGGTCGAAAAAGATTTGACATTATTAGACGGTGAACGCATAAAAATGAATTTAACATTAATCCCAAAAATTGAGGAGATAGAAGAAGTCGAGATATTGGGAAAGGCTGTTGATGTTATTAACAACTCAGCTTATAATGCCGTCGCAATTGATACAAAAAAATTAAGTAATACATCTCTTGATCTTGCTCATATCCTTAATACAGTATCAGGAGTAAGATTAAGAGAAGAAGGGGGACTTGGTTCTGGTACTCAGATAAATCTTAATGGTTTTACAGGAAGACATATTAAAATCTTTATAGATGGAGTACCGATGGAAGGGTCGGGTTCATCTTTTAAATTAAATAATATTCCTGTCAATATAGCGGAAAGGATCGAAATCTATAAAGGAGTAGTTCCGGTCGAGTTTGGTGGTGATGCATTAGGTGGAGCTATAAATATAGTGACATCTAAAACATCCAATACATATCTTGATGCTTCATATTCTTATGGTTCATTTAATACACATAAATCAAATTTGAACTTCGGATATACATCAAAAAAAGGTTTTATTCTCCAGCTTAATGCATATCAAAACTATTCAGATAATGATTATAAGATAAAAACCAAATATACCGATCTTATGACCAGCAGTGTGTCACAACAAGAGGATTGGTTTCGCCGCTTTCATGATAAATATCATAATGAGGCTGTGATATTTCAGACAGGAGTAGAAAATAAGAGGTGGGCTAACCGTTTTATCGTAGGCTTAAATTATAGTCGCGAATATGCACAAATACAGAATGCAAATCTGATGACTATCGTTTTCGGTGGTAAATATCGTACTTCAAATGCAATAACACCCTCTTTGAATTACGAAAAGAAAAATTTCATTATAAAAAATCTGGATGTGGATCTGAGTGTGAGATATTCCGATGTCTCTACAAATAACGTTGATACAGTAGCGCGTGAATATAACTGGAGTGGTGAATATATAGACAAGGATACTCAAGGAGAAGGGGTTGCTACTCTTGCCGAATTTCATGGGAAAACCGGTTATAGTGTTGCTAATCTAAAATATCGAATAGGAGAGAATCATTTTTTCTCGTTGAATAATATGTATAGCCATTATGTGCGTAAGACCACGAATTCAGCTGCTAATTCAATGCAGAGTAGTGCTGCAACCTTTATGAGAAGAAAGAATGAAAAGAATATACTTGGTTTATCATATAAATATGTACACAGTGATAAATGGAATGCATCATTATTCGGTAAATATTATTACACTAATGTTTGTGGTCCTGTTAACGTTGCAATAACCGGAAGAGATCAGTATGAAGAACAAACCCGAAATAGTGATGTTTTCGGTTATGGAGTGGCCGGAACATATTTCTTCACTTCAGACCTTCAATATAAGATTTCTTATGAAAAGACATATAGATTACCGACAGATACAGAACTTTTCGGTGACGGTGATTATGAAAACGGCGCAGCAAATATAAGACCTGAAAACAGCAACAATTTTAATATGAATCTTTCTTACTCTCATTATTTTGATAAGAAACATTCTTTTACTATCGATTTTGGAGCATTTTCCAGATATGTTACTGATTATATAATCAGAACTATTGGGTCAAAAGGTATAGCTACAAGCGCGAATCACGGAAAAGTTTTAGGATTAGGTACGGATATAACATTGAGATATTACTATAAAAATATTTTAGTGGTCGGATCCAATTTTTCTTATCATGATATGAGGGATAAAGAATTATATACTGCTATTGGTTCTGAATCCGTAACTTATAATAATCGTGTTCCAAATCTTCCCTACTTGTTTGGAAATGCAGATGCCTCTTATACTTTCTATAGATTATTCGGCAAGAAAAATAACCTGACATTGGGATATAATTTACTTTTTACAGAGAAATTTTTTCGTTCATGGGCAGGCGAAGGAGCTAAACTTTATATTCCAAGACAGATGTCACATGATATAAATATGACTTATTCGATAAATAATGGGAGGTTTAACATTGCTGTGCAAGCAGGTAATATAACAGATGCTCTTTTATATGATAATTATAGTTTACAGAAACCGGGGCGGAATTTCTCTCTAAAATTTCGCTATTTCTTTCATAAACAACTTAACAACTAATTATAAAAAAATGAATCAAAAGAGTTTATTATTTAAGAGATTATTCAGATTCAGTTTTCTGATAGGCTCTGTCTCATTATTTTCTTCGTGTGAAAAAGATGAGAATATATCGAATGGAGATGTTCTTCAAAGTGGAACCGGTCCATATTTTATTGCAGTAAAAGCAAGTAGTGGAACCGAATATATAATGCAGGCAGAATCCCTGGAGGAAGGTGATCTTAATATAAGTTCCAATATAATGGAACTCCCACAAACCGAATATACTTGGATATTCAAAGAAGATGTAGCAATAGGAATGGTCTACCAACAACAATTTGCCGGTATAGGATATGGTTTTCGATATAAAAAGGATTCTTCTCTTGAAAAATTGGGGGAATTCAAGATATCGAGCCGTTTTTCAAATTACGGATTCTTTGGTAGCCAACTTATGACAAGTGTTGCCGGTCAGGTTTCGGCTGACGGAACAAGAAACGACGGCGCCACTTTCTCTTTTTGGGATATAAATGATAATTCTGTTTCATTAGAGCGAACCACAACAATCTGGACAGAAGATATAACATCAAATGATGAGCAGATAACCTTTGCCGGTGTTGTTGATCTTGGTAACGGTGAATTTCTTTCAAGTATGGTTCAATCTTCATTCAATCAGACAGGAACAGGTAATGGTTCGAGTATAGGAGATGTTGCTTTTCCTGATAGTGTTTGGGTTGCTCATATGGATAAGGATTTGAAAATAAAAAACATATATAGAGATGACAGAATTAGCTATAGTGCAGGTCAATACAGATCACAAGTTTTCTCTCAGTTAGGAAAAACAGATAATGGAACTGTATATGTTTTTTCCGGTTCATTTGACAAAAATACGACAAAAGCCTGTGGTGCTCTTCGAATAACTACCGGATCATCTGAATTTGACAAGGATTATTATTTCAATATTGAAGAACAGACAGGAGGATATACTATCAGACGTTTATGGCATATGACCGACAACAAGTTTTGTCTTGAAATATATAATGATATCAATATCTCAACAATAACTCCCGGGCATCAGTTCGCAATCGTCGATATGGAGGAGAAATCATTTAAATGGATTTCCGGCCTTCCAAATAAGAGTCTTATCCTTTCGGGCGCAGAAACAGGAGGGGTACCGATGTTTAATGACGGGAAATTATATATGCCGATTACTAGTTTCGGTGAAGATGCTTCTATTTATATTGTTGATCCAGAATCAGCTCAGGCTACAAAAGGGATCACATTGAAAGGTGTTTATGAAATAAGAACAATAGGATATTTGAACTATAAATAACAATCAATTATTAATTATTAAAAAACGTAGAATGAAAAAACTTACTTTGGTAAAGCGCTCAATAATAGTATGTTGTGTCGGTTTTATAACAGTTTCATGTAGTGATGACAATGATTCAGATGTATTACAATCACAGCAACCTGATGAACAGGCAAAAGATGTTTTTATGATAGTGACATCCGGAGATCCAGAAAATGATCTTGTTGCAGGTGTCGGAATGAAAGTATATTCAGATATCTTATTACCTCGATATAACGAAACTGTATATAATGATGAATCGGCATTAAAAGTACCGGATACTTTTACCCAGTTGACCTATAATGAAAATACATCAACTCTTACCGGATATATTTATGCAAGAGGCGCAGCTTCTGTAGAAAACGGAGGCATAGGTTCTTCTACAGCAGGTCTGAGATCATATAAATTAACTAATCAAGAGCTTTCAGAAATAGGTGAACCGGTTGTTGTTGCTTCTTTTGGAAATACGGGGATATTCGGAAATTATTCTTATGCTGCACAAATCTCAAATCCTTTTGCTATGGTCGTTGGAAATAATAATGATATTATTTCAAGTAATAATATAGCAGTTAATCTTCCTTCTATAGCAATCAATGAAACAACTCCGACTTTTTCTAATATCGTAGATATGGGAAATAATCAGGTAGCTGTCGTTGTGAATTATTCAGATCAGGATTTGGCAGCCGTAGCATTTACCGATTATAGCCTGAATATAGATTCACAAAAGTTTATAACAGATGAGCGTATCGGCAGTTCTGTGGGAGCTATGAGAAGCGTACGTTATACACAAAGTGCAGCAGATGAGAATGGAAATGTTTATATATTTTCAGGTTCTAGTAGTGATGATTCCAAAGTTGGAGCCATAAGAATAAAATCAGGAACAAAATCATTTGATACTGATTATCATTTCGATATTCTAGCACAATCTGATGGTTATCGTTTTCGTAAGGCTTTCTATATAAGTGACGATTATTTTTTATTGGAATTCTTTACAAATAAAGGTGCTTATGGTAACATGGCTGAGTCAGGATTAATGGCTGTTGTTAAGATGAGTGACAAATCATTTAAATGGGTAAGTGGATTACCCAATCCTTCTGTTTATTCATTTTCTATAGGATGGGGTGACGGATATGATGGTGTATTCTATCTACCATTGGCTGCTGCAACATCAATGTCAAGTTCTTCTGGTACAACAGCCTTGGATCATCCAACTATATATGCTATTGATGCAGCTACAGGAGTTGCTACGTCTTTAATGACGTTTGAAAAGAATGAACTTTTGAAATCAGTTAACATCGTAAAATAATTGATATAGGTCAAAAGACTTTCTTTGTTAAAATTTCATTTCATATTTTATTAAAGTCCCATACCGTAAAATTCTTATGAATATCCGGAATGGGACTTTTTTTAATTCCTATTCATAATAATCCGATTATCAGTTAGTCCTCTATGTTTTTATCATATTTTGTAACCCTACCATATGTAAATCATGAATAATATTTCTGAAAACGAAAATCTTATTCTTTATCGAAGAGATGATATAATTTAGTTATTATAATTTGTTTTCATTTTCTTGACCTATACTATTTTTTAAATAATAACAAATGTAAAATCCTTGTATATAAACTAATTACTATAGGTAATAGGATAAAGTGTCCATTTTTAAACTATAGATAAATAACACATGGTTTTTACTCAAATTATAAAAAAACCAATCTGAACTATATTAAACCGGAGTTGTTAAAATAGGGAATGATTATATATTAATCGAATAAAAGAGGATTTTCAATTATAATGAACAGAGAGAAGATCTTTTTTTGTTTTTCATTTTTAAGAAACTAAAAAATTGATTAAGGAGGAATTATTATGGTTTCACCATTGCAAGGAATTAAAATTATAGACTGGACACAAGTGCAGTCAGGTCCGTCATGTACTCAACTTTTAGCATGGTTAGGAGCAGATGTCATTAAAATCGAGAGAGTTGGAAGTGGAGATCCAACAAGAAACGAATTACTTGATTTTGAAGGAATGGACAGTTTGTATTTTCTTCAATTAAATAGTAATAAACGCTCAATAGAATTGAATGTCAAGACACCTGAAGGAAAAGAGATTCTTACCAAACTTATAAAGGGTGCAGATATATTTGTGGAAAATCTTCACCCAGGTGCAGCGGATAGTTTAGGCTTTTCTTGGGAAGAGGTTCATAAAATGAATCCTCGTGTTATTTATGGGACAATTAAGGGATTTAACGACGACTCTCCTTATGCAAGCGTAAAGGCTTTTGAACCAGTTGCTCAATGTGCCGGAGGCGCTGCTGCAACAACAGGATGGTGGGATGGTGAATATAATATTCCTACTCAATCAGGAGCTGCACTTGGAGATAGTAACACTGGTATGCATCTTGCTATCGGATTACTTGCAGCTTTGCTCAAAAGAGAAAAGACAGGAGAGGGATGTTTTGTACAACAATCAATGCAGGATGCTGTATTGAATCTTTGTCGAATAAAACTACGTGACCAGTTAATGCTTCAGAATATAGGTGTCCTTAAACATCTTCCTGAATATCCTTCTGAAAAATTTGGAGATACTGTGCCACGTGCCGGTAATGTTGAAGGTGGACAGGTACTTGGATGGTGTTATAAATGTAAAGGTTGGGAAACAGATCCAAATGCATATGTATATATCGTTCTTCAAAATGAAGCCAAAGCATTTGATGAAGCTTGTCAGGCATTAGGAAAACCTGAATGGATAACTGATCCTAAATTTAATACACCTGAAGCTCGCAATCTTGTAAAACAGGAAATTTATAAAGGTGTTGAAGAGTATACTATAAATAAAGATAAACACGAAATAGTTGATGAACTAGGAAAGAAAGGTGTTCCTTGTGGTCCTGTTTTAAGTATGTTAGAGATTGAAAAAGATGAATCTTTATATAAATGCGGTACCCTTGTTGAAGTTGATCAACCGATTCGAGGTAAATATGTAACCATAGGATGTCCTCCTAAATTCTCAGACTTTACACCTGAGGTGAAGTCAGCACCTTTGTTAGGTGAGCATACAAATGAGATCTTAAAAGAAATAGGATATACCGATGCAGATATCGATAAATTCAGAACAGGACATATTGTTTGCAAATAAAAAAAACGGTCTTATGATAATAATTTTATTATCATAAGACCGTTATTCAATATTTTGTGATAATCATATTAAAATTATTATGGATAATATAAAACCTCAGACACAACCACAAGCTCAAAACCTTACTGACGGTATGCACATTGTTGTGGACGCACTTAAGAAAAATGATATTGAAGTAGTATATGGAGTATGCGGAATCCCTGTAACTGATCTTGCTCGTCATTTACAAGAAGAAGGAATTCGTTATATTGCTTTTCGTCATGAACAATCTGCCGGAAATGCAGCTGCAATAACAGGCTTTCTAACAAAAAAACCAGGAATATGCCTAACAGTTTCAGCTCCCGGTTTTCTAAACGGATTAACAGCTCTTGCTAATGCAACAACAAATGGTTTCCCAATGATTCAAATAAGCGGATCAAGTACAAGATCTATAATCGACTTACAACAGGGTGATTATGAAGAGTTAGATCAAATGAATATTGCCAAACCTTTTGTTAAAGCATCTTATAGAATTAACAAACCAGAAGATATCGCAATAGGATTAGCCAGGGCTATTCGAGCTGCGGTTTCAGGTCGCCCGGGTGGTGTTTATCTTGATCTTACGACTGCTTTATTAAGTAGTATTATGGATAAGGATGAAGCAGCAAAAACACTGTTTAAAGTTGAAGATCCATCACCTAAAGTAATACCATCTTGTGAATCTGTGGATAAGGCATTACACCTTTTGTCTACGGCAAAAAATCCATTAATAATATTGGGTAAAGGAGCTGCTTATGCTCAAGCAGATGATGATATAAAAGAGTTTATAGAAAAAACCGGAATACCTTTCCTTCCAATGTCTATGGCTAAAGGATTATTACCTGATGATCATCCTCAGAGTGCAGCAGCTGCTCGTTCCTATGTTTTGGAAAATGCAGATGTTGTTGTATTATTAGGTGCCCGACTCAACTGGCTGTTGGCTCATGGAAAAGGAAAACATTGGAATCCTAACGTGCGTTTTATTCAACTTGACATTGATCCTCAAGAGATTGACAGCAATAGGCCAATTGAAGCTCCTGTAGTGGGAGATATTGTTTCAAGTATGGATTTGATGGTTAAAGGATTGTCAAAATATAATATAAAACCTCAACCATCATGGATGGAAGGTATCAATCAAGATAAACAAAAGAATGATGCAAAAATGGCGATAAAACTAAATAATAATACATCGCCGATGAATTTCTTTAATGCTCTTAAAGCAGTTAAATCTGTTCTTGAACAGAATAAGGATATTTATCTTGTTAATGGAGGAGCAAATACTCTTGATGATACAAGAAATGTTGTAAACATATATTATCCACGTCATCGTTTGGATTGTGGAACTTGGGGAGTCATGGGTATAGGAATGGGATTTGCAATAGGTGCAGCTATCACAACAGGAAAACCTGTAGTTGCTATAGAGGGAGATAGTGCTTTCGGTTTTAGTGGAATGGAGATAGAAACAATCTGTCGATTCAAGCTACCTATAACAGTTGTTGTTTTTAACAATGGTGGTATTTACAATGGCTGGCATACTAATCTTGGAGGAGGTCCTGATCCTTCACCAACTACACTGATGGCAGATGCAAGATATGATAAATTAATTGAAGCTTTCGGTGGTACTCCTTATAATGCGACTACACCTGAAGAATTAACGAAAGCACTTTCTGATGGTATAAGTTCAGGAAAACCAACATTAATAAACTGCGTTATTGATCCCAAAGATGGAACAGAGAGTGGTCATATAAGTAGTTTAAATCCTAAAACCATACTTAAGGATTAAATAATCAAATGAAAAGTTTATGCTAAAAATTATATTAACTGACTTATTACCGATATATATAATCATGATTTTAGGTTATATAGCCGGAAAAAGAAAAGTATTCCAGCCAGGTACATCACGAAGTTTTAATAAACTTGTTCTAAATTACTGTCTTCCTGCGGCTTTATTTGTTTCAATCGTTAAAGCTGATAGAGAGATGTTATTTCAAGATGCAAGATTATCACTTGTCAGTCTTGTTGTAATTATAGGATGTTATTTCTGGTCATATTTTTCCTGTAAAAAGTTTTTTAAGCATACCACCGGCGAATCAGCAATATGCGGATTAATAGGAGGGGCACCTACAATAGGTTTCCTTGGTTATGCTATACTTGAGCCTATTTACGGAGCAAGTGCATCAACCGGTCTTGTTGTTGCAATTGTTGCGATTGTAGTAAATGCCATAGCAATACCTATAGCATTGGTGATTCTTAATCCTCAAAAAGCATTAGCTGAGCTGCATGCAAAAGAAGCTACTTCTTCTGGAACTGCAACAGCGACTTCAGCCGGCACTGCTACAGCAACAGCACCACAAAAAGTTCATCATGGTAGTGCATTTCTAAACGCAATGAAAGAACCTGTAGTTTGGTCGCCAATTATAGCCGTGATAATTGTTTTGTGCGGGATAAAATTTCCTCCAATTGCAGAGCCTTCATTTGTTCTCATTGGTAAAGCAAATGCCGGAGTGGCAGTGTTTGCGGCCGGTTTGACTTTATCGGCAACAAGCATTGAGTTTGATAAGGAAGTGATTTATAATTCTATTGTGAAACTTTTTATTATGCCTGCTCTTTTCTTATTGTTGGGCAAACTAATAGGTCTTGATGCAGAAAAACTTCAAATGGTAGTTTTGGCGGGTGCATTACCTCCTGTTTTTTCAGGAATTATCATAGGAAGTCGTTTTCAAACTTATGTCAGAACGGGCACATCCTCTTTAGCATTTAGTACATTGCTTTTTATGGGTACTGCTCCACTTTGGATATGGTTAGCGCGGCTCGTCGCGGGATAGAAATAAATAAAATTGAATCTGATATTTATGAAATCTAAAAAGAGTGTGATGGATGGTTGTACTGCAACTACATATATATCATATGCGTTGTCAGATGTAGCGACCATCTATCCCATATCTCCAGCTTCGGATATGGGAGAACTTGCTGATATGTGGGCAAACAATGGGATTAAAAATCTATACGGACAACCTATGGTTGTAAGAGAGATGGAATCTGAACTGGGTGCAGCAGGTGCAGTTCATGGCAGTTTATGTGGAGGAGCGCTTGCTACTACTTATACAGCCTCACAAGGATTAATGTTAATGATACCTAATATGTATAAAATTGCCGGAGAGTTACTTCCGGCAGTTTTTCATGTAACAACTCGTTCTTTATCAACGCATGCTTTATCGATTTTTGGGGATCATCAGGATGTGATGGCTTGTCGTCAAACCGGTTTTGCATTTCTTGCTTCTTCATCTGTTCAGGAATGTATGGATCTTGCTCTTGTTGCTCATCTCGCGGCAATTGAAGGGTCAATACCGGTCTGCCATTTTTTTGATGGAATGAGAACATCAAGTGAAATGGAAACTATTGAAACAATAGAGTATGATGATATAGCTCCATTGATTAATTATGATAAAATAAAAGATTTTAGAAAAAGAGCAATGAATCCGGAACATCCGGAAATAAGAGGAACCGCTCAAGACCCTGATGTGTATTTTCAAAATAGAGAAGCAGCTAATCTCATATATGATACATTTCCGGAAATAGTTGAGAATAAGATGAATGATGTATACCGGATAACAGGAAGAAAATATGGTTTATTTGACTACGTAGGAGATAAAGAGGCAGAGTTTTTAATCGTCTCAATGGGTTCAAGCTGTGATGTAATTGAAGAGACGATTGATTATCTTCTTAAAAAAGGTGAAAAGATAGGTCTGATAAAGGTAAGATTATATCGTCCCTTTTCTGTTGATTCCTTTATATCTGTTATTTCTGATTCTGTAAAATTGATTACAGTACTTGACAGAACAAAGGAACCAGGATCGCAAGGAGAACCTCTATTTCAGGATATATGTACAGCTTTATTAACAAAAGAAAAATTTATCAAAGTAATAGGTGGTCGCTATGGGTTAAGCTCTAAGGACTTGACACCTTCAATGGTGAAGGCTGTGTATGAAAATATGAAGAGTGAAACTCCAAAATTGCGATTTACAGTAGGAATAAATGATGACGTCTCCAAATTATCATTGGAAATTACAGAAAAAATAGAAACCACGCCAGAAGGAACTATTCAATGTAAATTTTTTGGTATCGGATCTGATGGTACAGTCGGGGCAAATAAACAAGCCTCAAATATCATTGGAGATAACACAGATCTATATGTACAGGCATATTTCTCATATGACTCAAAGAAGTCTGAAGGATATACTGTTTCTCATTTGAGGTTTGGAAACACACCTATAAAATCTGCATATCTAATCACTGATGCCGATTATATAGCATGTCATAAGGATAGTTATGTAAACAAGTTTGATATTCTTGAGGGTATAAAAGAAAATGGTGTTTTTATTCTTAATTCATCATGGACATTGCAAGAAATGGAACAAAAGCTTCCTGCAAACATGAGAAGAGAGATTGCAAATAAGAACTTGAAATTTTATAATATAGATGCAGAAAAAATAGCCTCAGAAGTAGGATTAGGAATAAGAATCAATATGATAATGCAGACTGTGTTTTTTAAATTATCAAATGTTCTTGATTTTGATAAAGCAATATCACTTCTAAAAACAGATATTAAAAAAATCTATGAAAAAGAGGGTGATGATATAGTTTTAAAAAACATAAAAGCTGTAGATATGACTATTACAGCAATTCAGGAAATCAAATATCCTTCTTCCTGGCTACAAGCTGAAGAAAAAAATAATGAAACAGAAAAGATACCGGATTTCATTAAGAATGTAGCAAAACCAATATTGGCTTTAAAAGGTAATAGTTTACCGGTATCTCTTTTTGCTGCGGACGGAAAAGTTCCACCCGGAACAACCGCTTATGAGAAAAGGGGTGTCGCAGTATCTTTACCAGAATGGGATGATAAGATATGCATTGAATGTACCCAATGTTCGTTCGTTTGTCCTCATGCCGCAATAAGACCATATCTTG
This sequence comes from uncultured Bacteroidales bacterium, assembly GCA_947074145.1. Taxonomy (GTDB): domain Bacteria; phylum Bacteroidota; class Bacteroidia; order Bacteroidales; family JAUNSR01; genus JAUNSR01. The sequence continues at coordinate 21,537 of CAMTOJ010000012.1, read as the reverse complement.
CCACTGCAGAAGAATTAGCTAAAGCTCCACAGTCATTCATTGTCAAAAAAGCAAAAGGAGGAGATGTTTTCTTAAATCTTAATTATCGAATTCAAATATATCCAGAAGATTGTGTCGGGTGCGAATCTTGTGTGAATGTTTGTCCTGTAAAGGCTTTAAGTATGAAACCTTATGATGAGCTTATTGATACACAAAAGATAAATCTCGATTTTGCCAAGGCTAATATAACTGTGAAAGATAATCTTGTACCACGAAACAGTATAAGAGGATCTCAATTTCAACAACCTCTGTTAGAGTTCTCAGGATGTTGTGCCGGATGTGGAGAGACACCTTATGTGAAACTTGTAACTCAACTTTTCGGAGAACGGATGATAGTGGCAAATGCTACCGGTTGTAGTTCTATCTGGGGTGCAAGTATGCCTAGTATGCCCTATACTATCAATAAAAACGGGCAAGGCCCGGCATGGGGTAATTCTTTATTTGAGGATGCAGCAGAGTATGGATACGGTATAGCGACAGCTATTAAACAAAGAAGAGATAAACTTGAAATATTAATCACTCAGGCTGTAAATCAAGCAGGTCTGGATAAGGATACATGTGAAATGTTGAATGAATGGCTTGTTGATAAGGAAGATCCAGAAAAATCAATTGTTATAGGAAATAAATTAAAAGAGAACTTGAATAAATATTCATCTATTAAGATAATCGCAGATATTTTGGATAGTTCCGATCTTTTAGGAAAAAAGAGCATATGGATAATCGGGGGTGACGGTTGGGCTTACGATATTGGATATGGAGGTCTTGATCATGTTTTGGCTTCGGGAGAAAATGTTAATATTCTAGTTCTTGATACAGAATGTTATTCCAATACAGGCGGTCAAACTTCTAAAGCCACACCATTAGGAGCAATAGCGAAATTTTCATCTGTTGGTAAACGTACAAATAAGAAAGATCTTGGTCGTATGGCAATGGTTTATGGCTCAGTTTATGTAGCCTCGGTTTCAATAGGAGCAAACAAAGAACATACAATACAGGCCTTAACCGAGGCCGAAAATTATAATGGTCCTTCCATTGTAATAGCATATTGTCCATGTATTAACCATGGTTTGAGAAAAGGTATGGGAATGAATATTATTGAGGAATCTAGGGCTGTAGCTTCCGGTTATTGGCCTTTGTATAGATATAATCCTGAAAATAACGCAACAGGTAAAGATCCTCTAACAATCGATTACCAGAAACCAGATGGTACTTTGTCTCAATATCTTGACGGAGAGGATCGCTATGCAGATCTTGAGGAGACTTTGCCTAAAGAATCAAAGATACTTCAGTCTGCTTTGAGTGATACTTGTGAGAAGTTATTTGAGATATTGAAAAACAGAAATAATTGCTAATAATAAAAGAGCAGAATTCCTACTTTAATGCTAAATAAAAGGAATTCTGCTTTTTTTTTATATCTCATTAATGTTTAATATTTCTTTTTCTTTCTATCTACATCACTGTCTGTAATTTTGAAATGATCGTTATACATTTTTATAGCGAATATAATTGAGCTTAAGGAAAATGTTATAAAATTGGTAACAATAAGAGGTATATTGGAAAGCATTATTCCTTGTATTCCAAAAAATAAACTTCCAATTCCCATTAGAAGAAATGTCCCAACAGCAATATCATCTGTTTTTCGTGTTTTTATAGTATGAATTGTTTGAGGTAGATAACCAAATATCAAACAAATGGAAGCTATATACCCAATAATATCTGATGCAGATAAATGGGTGAAATACTTAAAAATGGAAGAGATGAATAGTTCCATAATTATAATGTTTAATAAGTAATCAATATTGAAAATAAATTTTATCAAAATCTAACGAATATGATGTGTAAGTTCAGATCCTAATAATTATATTTAGAAAATTATCAGTCAATGATTAACACATTATTAATATAAACAAAACCAAAGATGTTAAGGTCTAAAATAGTCAAGAGAAAATTGATTTTTATATCTATCATTTCATGTATCGCTTCATATTCATGCAAAACACATAAAACCGAAGAAAAACAATATGAGTCAACTTCGGTAAAAGAGCATACTAATAAGACTGTCGCTTTTCCCGGGGCTCAAGGTGCCGGGAAATTTACTAAAGGGGGAAGAGATGGAATCGTATTGAAAGTTACTCGTTTGGAAGATGATGAAAAGGAGGGGTCTTTGAGATGGGCTGTTAATCAGGATTATCCGAGAATAATTGTTTTTTCTGTATCCGGGAAAATAGATTTAAAAAGTCGATTGGAGATTAGCAATGGCGATTTGACAATAGCCGGTCAGAGTGCCCCCGGGGACGGTATCTGTCTGTCCGGTAATTCTGTCCAAGTAAAATCGGATAATGTGATAATCCGATTTATCAGATTCAGGATGGGTGATCTATATCAAGTTGAAGATGATGCTTTATGGGGTAGACGCCAATCTAATATCATTATAGATCATTGCTCAATGAGTTGGAGTACCGATGAATGTTCTTCTTTCTATGATAACAAAAATTTCACTATGCAGTGGTGTATATTATCAGAGAGCCTTAACAGTTCTGCACATATAAAAGGAGATCATGGCTATGGAGCTATTTGGGGAGGCCAGAAAGCTACATTTCATCACAACCTCATAGCTCATCACAATAGTCGAAATCCTCGTCTTTGTGGAAGTCGATATACCGACCGTCCCGATCTTGAACAAGTTGATTTTAGAAATAATGTGATTTACAATTGGGGATATAATAGCGGATATGCAGCCGAAGGAGGTAGTTATAACATCATAAATAATTATTACAAATATGGTCCGGCTACCAACAATAATGTGAGACACAGAATATTCGAACCTTATGAAAAAGGGGGGATTTATGGAGAATTCTATGTAGATGGTAATGTTGTTATTGGAAATGATGAAGTTAGTTCTGACAACTGGAAAGGGATACATCCACATAATAATAGAGTAGAAAAGCAACAGATTAAATCAGACACCGAATTTGAAATATGCTCAATTCCTACCGATGATGCGCTGAGTGCATATGAAAAAGTATTATTATATGCTGGTACCTCGAATAAAAGAGATATAGTAGATAAAAGGATTGTGGAAGAGGTTAAAACAGGAACAGTGACATTTTCCGGTTCCAAATCCGGTAAACCCGGAATTATAGACTCCCAACAAGATGTCGGGGGATGGCCTCAATATAATACTTATGATCTCAAGCAAGATACGGATAATGATGGAATTCCAGATTATTGGGAAGATAGTAATGGTTTGAATAAAAATGATGCCCACGATTCTGTTCTAAAAACTATTGATTCTGATAACCATTATACAAATATTGAAATCTATCTAAATTCAATTGTTGAACATTTATACTAAAAGAATATAATAATATAAGAATAAAAAATCGTCATTATGATGCTTTTATTCTTATATTTTTTCAGTATAAAAGAGATACCATTATCTAAATTATAATTCTATTTTATGAAATCCTTTTGATTCTAACTCTACAATTTTTATTATTCCACCCTCGGTAGCTAAAGAAAAAGCAGGTAAAATTGAATTCAAATCGATATTGTATTTATGCATTGTATTAATGCAGACAAAGAATTCTACCTTTTTGTCTAATGCACTTTTTATCTCTTTGTTGAACCAATTAATCTTCGCACCCAATAAGCAAGACATAACTGCTGTGTCTGTAATAACAACTGATATTTTTTCTATTTTATGAGATTGTTTGCAGATATTTTCAATATTACCAAAAAGATTAATCCATTTATTATTGTCTCGAATTAAAAAGACGATTTTATATTTTTCCATAGTTGTTATATATTAATGGTCATAGAGTGGATAATGAGGTGAGGTCCTTTTCGACCTCTTATTGATGTTGATAAAAACAAATCCTGATAGAATGAGAATAAAAGCTATGATCTTATTTAATGACAAAGATTGAAGCCCCATCCAAATAGTTATTAAAGATCCTGTTATAGGCAGAAGAAATATATAAATACTTGCTGTAAATGAAGAAACATATTTTAGGGCTTTAACTATAAGAATATTTACAATCATTGTTGAACAAAACAATATGAAAAGAATTTCCCCCATTATTGCAATATCCAAAGGTTTACTCCATAATGGAGCCTCGATTAACTCTTTCAATCCAAATGGCATAGTTAAAATAGTTCCCGAAAAAGCCAACCAAGTAAGAATGACAAACGGATTAATTTTCATAGTATATCTTTTTATCAAGACAAGATAAGTTGAATAAAAAATAGAGCTTATCAATAAATAAAGATCTCCTAAATATGGAATTCCATCAGATGTACCGGTTTTAGTTTGAAAAGCAGTTATATAGACTGTTCCGCCTATACCGAGAATTATACCTAATACTTTGTTCCAATATAAATGAGCATTGAAAAATATAATAGATAATATTAAGACTATTATGGGTTGTGAAGTTCTTATGATAAAAGCATCAATAGGCCCGGATTTTTCAAGTCCTATAATATAAAAAAGCATATTGGCTCCCATTCCTAGTACTCCCCCTATCAAAAGAAATATTTTCTCTTTTTTGCTACTAATAACAAGTTCTTTACGTGGAAGGAAAAGAATGATGATAAAAAAACCTATAAAAGAAGCTAGGCAACGAAAGAAAACAAGACCAAAAGGTCCAATCCAGGTAGGAACAACAGTTTTCATATAATTGGTGTTAAAACTATATATCACAATAGTTCCCAAAATCAACAAATTGCCTATCAATTTATTTTTTAGCTCATCTCTCATCAACTAATTCTGTTCGTTTACCTTAGAACATAATCTCTAACTAAAAGTTTATTTTTTTTATATGTCTAAATAGAATAGGTTAATTTATAAGATAAAGATTTAAATTAGTCTTAGCATAGATTTTTATGAATATGAGAATACTTAACGCTATATTAATTTGACTCTTAATAATTGATGCATTTTAATACTACTAAAAAAGATATAGTTTATTATCAAAGAAACTGCAAGATTGATTTGAGAGATTAAAAAAGACTATGGCTTAACGATTTTCATAGATTCTAATATATAAAACAAAAAAAGAGATTGAAGTAATTCAATCTCTTTTTTTGCTTATAATAAATATAAATACAATTATTTATTCAATTCTTTGCTTATAATAGTATTGGTATATAATTCCAATGCCGCGGCACAAAGAAGAAGAGGTATCCACTGGTTGTGTGGTTTAAACATAAAATATGAGGCACCAACATATAGTATTCCCGCCATCTTCTGAAGCCTAAAAAGTCGTTTAATTCTTAAATTATTACCATTATATTGTTGATTAAGTTTAGAAACGGCAATACCGGCAGCTGCAACAGCAAAAAAATAAGGAGAAATATTTTTTTCAAAAAGATAAGCTACAGTAGAAATAAGAATTACTATCGCCGATACCCTAAACATGTAAGAGTTTAATTTTTCTTTCATAGAATGTACACTAATTATTTAATCAGGAAAATATCTTCATTTGTTTTTTTCATGAGATATTGTTCTCTTGCAAATTTTTCGAGATTGGTTTTATTTGAATTTAATTCATTAAGTTTTTGTTTTGAGTCTTCAATCTCCTTTTTGTGAATATTTATTTCTCTTTTCAACCCTATTATTCTATATTGGTTTGAAGCTCTTTTCCAAAAACTATTTTCTGAAACAAACAATATATATATTGCAAATATAGCTATAATAACTCTCATAATTCTCAATTGCTTTACAAATGAGATAGTATCAGAAGTATTTGATTTTACTGAATAAAAAAAGGATTTTATAGGCATATTGGTTTGAATTCAAGTATAGTATTATGATTAAAATACTGATTACAAATTTAATAATTGTGTTTATAAATAACTAATTAAAAAAGCCCTTAATATCAAATTACTATTAAATAAATAAAGATTTATAATGTATAAGTATAAAAATTTATACATTTGTCACTAAATATTATAGATTTGAACTTAATAATTGATCAGGGAAATACGATAGCAAAGGTTGCTGTCTTTGAAAAAAATATAATTATAGAAAAGACAATATATGAGGACTTGAGTTCTGAAATACTATTGTCTTTGGGCCATAAATATAATATTGAGAATGTAATTATATCTTCGGTAAAAAAAATAGAGGGGAGTGTTATTGAAAAAATACAAGAAAATTTCTTAAATTTGATTTATTTGAATCAAAATACGTCTTTACCTTTTAAAATAGGATATAAAACGCCAAATACGCTCGGTGTCGATAGAATAGCGGCAATAGCCGGAGCTGAGGCAGAAAAAGAAGATAGCAACATCATAGTTATTGATGCCGGAACCGCTATAACCTATGATTTTATGGATAGGCATAAAGTTTATCGAGGTGGCAATATAGCACCGGGCATGCAGATGCGATTTAAATCTTTGAATGAATTTACAGATGCACTTCCCTTAGTAGACAAAACAGGAGAACTTCCGGATTTCGGAAATACGACCCAGACTGCTATCAGATGTGGAGTAATAAAAGGACTAGTATATGAAATTGAAGGATTTATTGAAGAAATGCAAAAAAAATATGATTCGGTTTTTGTATTTTTAACGGGAGGTGATGCTTTTTTCTTGTCAGAGAATATTAATTATCCCATCTTTGTGGATAAAAATTTGGTTTTAAAAGGTCTAAATAGAATATTGAACTATAATGTTGAGAAATAAGAAGGCAATATTGCTGATGTTAGTTTTGTGTTTGAGTAAAACAGTGATGATGGCACAGGATCTTAATCCGAGTGATAATGGAAACACTCCTTACTCGAGGTATGGATATGGTTCTTTAGCAGATAATGCTTTTACAGCATCAAGAGGGATGGGAGGAATCGGCATCGGTTTAAGAAATAATTCTCAAATAAATGTCTTGAATCCGGCATCATACACATCGATAGATTCATTGACTTTTCTTTTTGATTTCGGAATGAATGGTCAGATGAGTGTGTTTAAAGAACCTGGAGTTTCAAAGACTGATTGGAGTGGAGGTATTGATTATCTTGCTTTCCAAGTACCTTTAGGTCGACAATTTGCTGCAACAGTTGGTCTGTTACCTTATAGTTATGTGGGGTATTCATACGGAAACGAATCTGATCTTATAGCCGGATCTGATACTCTATCAGTAACAAGAAAATATGTAGGTACAGGAGGATTAAACAAAGCAATGGTAGGTTTCGCTTATTCACCCATAAAAAGTCTTTCAGTAGGTGTTAATGCGGGGTATATTTGGGGGGTTACTTCTACAGGATGGAGTATGGCTTATTCAAATACATCGATAACAACATCCTCTAATACAAATACCTTGAATGTGAAAGGTTTTGATTTGACATTCGGTGTACAGTATACATTGGAAATTAATAAAAAGCAGAAGGCAACTATCGGTTTGACATATGCTCCTAAAATGGATATTTGGACAGAGTTGTCGGATGTGAAAACTCTTACACAGTCAGATACAATAGTAGCTACTCATACTCTTAACTTACCTCAGATATTTGGAATTGGAGTAAGTTATGTATATGATAATAAACTTACAGTAGGAGCTGATTTTAAAAGAGAATTATGGTCCGATGTGAAAGCATATAATGAAGATTATCAAGTGCAAAATGGTGCATTGTTCGACAGAACAAAAATAGCAGTAGGCGCAGAATATAGCCCTGATGGCTTTTATGGGGACAAATATTATAAAAGAATGAAATACCGTTTAGGATTCAATTACAATAACTCTTATATTAATGTAAGAAATAGCAAGAATGATGAGTATGGAATTTCGATAGGTGTAGGACTTCCAATCTTGCGTCAAAAATCTGCCTTGAATGTAGCACTTGAGTATGCGACTATAAAGCCTGGGAATAGAGATTTCTTGTCAGAAAACTATCTTAAGCTTAATATAGGATTAACATTCAATGAGATGTGGTTCTTAAAAAATAGATTGAAATAATAATAATAAATATAATTAGAGATATGAAATCCGGAAATATTTTATTGACTATTGCCTTAACTTTAGGCAGCTCGTCTTTGTTCGCTCAAACGGGAGCAGCTTCTGGTACAAGATTTGGTATGGGAGAAGATAGTCTTCGTTGTATTCAGAACATTAGCTTATATGAACCTTATGCAAAACAAAGAAACTATAAAGAAGCATTAGATTATTGGGAGCTTGCTTTCTCTGAATGTCCAGCAGCTTCAAAAAACCTGTATATTCATGGGGTTAATATTGTAAAATGGCAGATTTCTCAAGAAAAGGATCCTGCAAAACTTGCTGCACTTAAAGAAAAGTTGATGAATGTTTATGATCAACGTATCAAATACTTCGGTAATGACAGACAATATCCAACTGAGAGAATTTTAGGTAATAAAGGAGTTGATTATGTTGCTGTATATGGAAAAGATGCTGATTTAGATCAAGCATATGAAATGCTTAATATTTCAATAGAAAGCAGATTAGGAATGTCAAGTCCAGAGGTTGTAAAGGCTTGGGTTGATGTTTCTGAAAGAAGATATAAAAATAATCCTGAAAACAGAGAAATATATATCAATAATTATCTAAAATCATTAGAGTATCTTGATGAATATCTTAATACTCTTGCAAAAGATAAAATGATAGAATATACTGAAAATGTTAAAACTTACGTTACAGAGTCTTACGCCAAAAGTGGAGCTGCTGATTGTGAGGCTTTAGAAAGTGTTTTCGGAGCAAAAATTGAAGAAAATAAAGAAAATGTTGCATTCTTGAAACAAACTATAGCATTGCTTCGCAGATCTAAATGTCAGGAAAGTGATTCTTACTTTATTGCATCTGAATATGCTCACAAGATTGAACCTACTTCTGAATCAGCAATGGGTATGGCAAGACAATCAATGAAAAAAGATGATTTTGATCAAGCTCTTACTTTCTTTAATGAAGCTGCCGAACTAGCTACAACAGATGATGAAAAAGCTGATATTTATTTGAGTATGGCTGTGATATACAATAAAAGAAGAGCATATTCTAAGGCAAGAGAATTCGCAAATAAATCTCTTCAAGCAGATCCAAATCAATCTACACCATATATCTTGATAGCTAATATGTATGCAAATTCAGCTTCAGATATTTATCCTTCAGATCATGTTTTGGCTCAGACTGTATATTATGCTGCTGTTGATAAATTGGAAAGAGCTAAATCTGTGGATTCTTCAAAAACTGCAGAAATCAACTCTATGATTTCATCTTACAGATCACGTTTTCCTTCCAATCAAGATGTATTCATGCATCCAAATCTTAAAAAAGGAGAAACAATTACGATTGGAGGATGGATTCAAGAAAAAACAGTAGTAAGATAATTCTATAAGTAAAATAGATATTTTATATATTTAAGCACAAAAGCTATATATTTAATTCATATTTATTCAATATGGTTAGATATATAGCTTTTATGTTTATTTTTGTCTATGAAGCCTGGAATTAACATTAGTTTTCCGGTCTATCGGTTAAATAATTTGTTATATATTAATGTTTACACGATATTTTTCAATAGGGATGGTGGCGATGCTTATCCCGTATATTTACTGTTGTAAAGGTCCTGAGAAAGAGCAAAACATAGTAACCCAAGAAGAAGAGGTTAAACCAACATTACATAGTGAAGATGTTGTGACACTTATTTCTGATTCGGGAGTTACGAAGTACAGGATAAATGCAAAGATTTGGGAGGTTTACGACAAAACTGTATCTCCATATTGGTATTTTCCGGAAAAAATATTTGTTGAGAAATTCGATTCCGTATATCAGGCTGAAGCAAGTATTGCAGGAGATACAGCTTATTTCTTTTCTAATGAAAAGCTTTGGAGATTGGTTGGAAATGTAGAGGTATTCAATCAAAAGCACGAGAGATTCCTAACAGAAGAGCTTTTTTGGGATCAAAAAAAACAAAAGATATATTCTGATAAATTTATCAGAATTGAAACAATTGAGTATATACTAGAAGGATATGGTTTTATTTCTGATGAATCGATGAGTGACTATCAGATTTTAAATACCAATGCAATCATATATGTGAATGATGAAGTTGATAAAACGAATACAATTAATAATGATACGATTGGTAATGATAAATAATTGTGTTTTCCTGTAGTATTATCGCACATATTCCAAATTTAAATATATAGAACTCAAATTATCAATAAATTTGAAATAATTTTTTAATAATTTAAAAGACAGATGGATACGGGATATATAATATATATAATAATCGCACTTATTTTCTCCGGATTTTTTTCGGGTATAGAAATAGCATTCGTTTCATCGAATAAAGTGAGGTATGAGCTTGATAAGAAGAAGAAAGGTTTCACATCTTCTATTTTAGAGATATTTTATAAGAATAGCGAGGTTTTTATTTCCACTATGCTTGTAGGTAATAATATTGCACTTGTAATTTATGGTATATTAATGTCATTATTGCTTGAACCTTCTATCGCTAAAATCATAAACAATGATGCGGTGATAGTTGTGATTCAAACTATTATATCAACACTTATAATACTAGTTACTGCGGAATTTCTTCCCAAAACGTTGTTTAAGATAAATCCAAACTTTTCATTAAATATTTTTGCTTTACCATTATTTCTAATCTATATAATTCTTTGGCCCGTTGCTATTTTTACTACTTTTTTAGCAAAGCGTATATTAAAAATGCTTGGGGTTAAAATGTTGAAAGATAAAGATGCAAGGCTTATAACGAGAGTTGATCTTGATTTTTTTATACAAAAAAGTATTGATGATTCTACTACAGAAGCGCCAAATGATCATGAGGTGAAATTGTTTCAGAACGCACTTGATTTTTCGTCCTTGAAAGTGCGTGATTGTATGATCCCCAGAACTGAATTGACTGCAGTAAATATAGAAACTTCGCTATCGGTTTTAAGCAATATTTTTATTGAAACGGGATATTCAAAAATTCCGGTATATAAAGGAAATATAGACAACATAATAGGTTATATCCACTCTTCTGAGATGTTTAAAAGGCCCAAAGAGTGGACTCAGAAGATAATCACAATTCCCATTGTTCCCGAAACCATGTCGGCAAATAAACTGATGAAGCAACTACTTGAAAAAAAGAAAAGTATAGCAGCAGTTGTTGATGAGTTTGGAGGAACTGCCGGTGTAATAACGATGGAGGATCTCTTTGAAGAGATATTCGGTGATTTTGAAGATGAGCACGACAATAAGTTTTATGTAGCAAAACAGATAGGAGAGGGTGAGTATGAACTTTCCGGACGATTGGAAATAGAGAAGATAAATGAGCTTTTTGATCTCGAAATTCCTGAGTCTGATGAGTATTCAACACTTGCCGGTTTCATCTTACATTACTACAAAACAATACCTAAATTGCATGACGATCTAGAAATAGGAAATTTTAAAATAAAGATAATGAAAATTGCAACTGCAAGGATTGATCTAGTACGTTTGAAAATTGCATAAGTGCTTTTGAACATGCCTCAGGGACTATTTTTTTATATTTATATACAGATTTTATTGTCTATTTTTGTATCTTCGTACGCCTTATAGAAAAAATGAATAATAATTAACAATAATACAATGGCTACATTAGAAAAAATTAGAAGCAAAGCAGCTCTTTTGGTAACGGCAATAGGGGTGGCGTTGTTTGCTTTTATTATCGGAGACCTTTTTAGTGGAGGTCAGGCATGGTGGCAACAGTCACAAAACAAAGTAATGGTAATCAATGGTGAAAAAATCACTTATGAAACATTCCAGAAAAATGTCAACGATCTTACTGAAATTTATCAACTACAGACAGGACAAAACAATCTTCCGGCAGAATATTACCAACAGATAAATACACAGGTCTATGATAACCTTGTTCGTGAAACTCTAGTAACCGAAGAAGCCGATAAACTTGGAATGACAGTAAGCGTAGAGGAGCTTACAGACATGGTTAGTGGAGATAATATTTCTCCTATTCTTCAGCAGATGCCGTTTTTCCGTAACCAACAAACAGGTGAATTTGATAGAAATATGTTAATCAATTTTGTCAATACCGTTACAAGCATTGAAGATGGAGCTCAGGGAGGAGTAGCTAGCCAGGAACTTATACAGGCAAGACAGTTTTGGTTGTTTTGGGAAAAAACAATCAAAAAACAAAGACTTGAAGATAAATATACAACACTTCTTTCAAGAACAATCATGCCAAATAAGCTTGATGTAAAACAGAACTTTGACGGAGGAAAAATCAATAGTGATTTCGCATATGTTCGTCAGAGTCTAAGGACTGTGCCAGATTCGATCGTGTCAGTTTCGAAATCGGAAATTTCAGATCTTTACGCAAAATTGAAAGATTCTCGTTTCAAACAAGGAGCAACTCGTTCTGCAAAATATTTCTATGTTGATATTCTACCAAGTGAAGCAGATTATCAAGATGCAGAGAAAGAGATAACAAGTCTTAGAGAAGAGTTTGCTACAACAACTGAAATCTCAGATTTTGTAAACTTAAGTTCAGAAACTCCATATATTGATGCTTATGTTGCTCTTTCAACTCTTTCTCCGGATGAGAAACAATTTGCAGAAACAGCTACAATAAATGATGTTTTCGGTCCTTATTTGGAAAGTGATGAGTACAGAATGTATCGATTGATGGGAAGAAAGAATGGTCCTGACTCAATTCAAGCAAGACATATTATGATTTCTCTTCAGAATGAAGCACAAGGTATAGCACTTGCAGATAGTATCTTAAATGTACTTCAGGCTAAGAAAGGTAATTTTGCAGAACTTGCAAATCAGTTCTCGATCGATAGAAATTCAGCAGCCAATGGTGGAAATCTTGGTTGGTTCACAGAACTTACTGCTCTAAGAAATGTAGGACAGATATTTAAAAATGCTTGTTTTGATGCAAAACTAAAAACTTATTTTACTATTCGTACAGATTACGGAATACATGTTGTTGAAGTAACTGAAAAGACTAAAGATATTAAAAAGGCAAACATAGCAGAATATTCTATTAGTGTTACACCGTCAAGTAGAACTATCCAGAGTACTTATAGTAGAGTTAATCAGTTTGTTGCTAATAATAACAATGTAGAAGCATTAGAAAAAAATGCTGCAGAGAATGGATTTAATCTTATGACAGCAGCTAGATTATCGACAAGTGATGCTACAATCGGAAATATTCAAAATGCACGGCAGGCCGTACGTTGGGCATTCCATTCAAAAGTGGGTTCTGTTTCTGAAATTTTTGAAATTGATAATAAATTTCTTGTTTTAGCATTAACTGGTGAGACTCCTGCTGGATATACTCCTCTTGCTCAGGTTGAGAATAATTTGAGAAATGAAATTGCATCAGAAAAGAAAGGTGCTAAACTAGTACAAGATCTTAAAGCTAAAGGATATACATCTTTAGATGCTTATGCAAAAGAGATGGGTGCATCAATTGATACCGCAAAATTTGTAAACTTCAATACAACTCGTATTACAGGTCTTGGTACAGAGGCTGTTTTATCAGGTTTGGCTCCTTATGTGAAACAAAATACAATACAAGGACCTATCGCAGGTAAAAATGCTGTTTATGTATATAGTGTATATAACAAGACTCCTTCAGAAGCAACATTTAATGAAGAAGAAGAAAAGAAAACACTTGAGAATAGCATGACTTATAGAATGCAATACCAAGCAATGGAAGTTCTAAAAAATAAAGCAAAAATTGAAGACAATAGAATCAATTTCTATTAATAAGCAATTATAAAAGAATAAGAAAGGCATCCCCGAAAAAGGGGATGCCTTTTTTGTATGTACAAGGATAAATAACCGCTATATTCAAATATTATCAGGAAAATAATAACAAACCTTCTACTTAAACTCGTCGCATATTAAATAATAACTCATTTTATCTTCTTTAAATCATTTACTATTCAACAAAATTAAACCATAATACTATACTTTTCTAATATGATCCTTATTTCAGCGCAATCTAAAATCCAACAACATTAACCTGAAATTACTAAACCCGAAAACCTTTTCAAATCTCTGCTTACACTTTTTCTCCACCAAAACTACCTCTGTTATATTCGTTAGCAATGATCAGAAACACCAAAGCTACGATTGACTTACACATTAGCTAATAAGCAAATCCGTCATAGCTAACGTACTATCCGGAAGTAGCTTTCGAGTTTTGTGGTTATAGCTTTGGAATGAAAAAATGCTAGAGAAAGATGAAAAAATGATGGAGAGAATAAAAAATGGAGAAGGATATAAAAAAGGAGAAGGAGGCAAAAAAAGAGTCCATTGTAATAAATAAAATGAATAATTATCTTCTTGGTTTTAATTTAATTAATAATGATTTAACTTGAGTGTATAGCTTTTTGATTAACATTCCTGAGAATTTAAAGATAACATCAGGGGGGATGACGTATTAATACAGGTGGATATATACCTGAAACAATTGCCCCTTGAGCAACTTTCTTCAAGGGGATGACGTATTAATACAGGTGGATATCCATCTAAATGCTAATATAATATTAGTATTATTGGTTGTATAAATCTATTTAACAAATGCCTTTAAGTGCTCAGTATAAAATGGTAACAATGTTATCCATCTCAGTAGAAGTAGGGAATACATAGACAAGTTCCTCATTAAAGCGAACATCGACAAACATATATTGAATAAGAACAAAAAAACAAGGCTGCCGCGATATCCATCGCAACAGCCCTTTACTCAATTAATTAATAAAAACGTTCTAGTAAAGTTTAAGGTTTAGGTTAAGGTGTATGAAAGATAATTTTCGGAATATGCTATGTTTTTCGTTTTTATTAATTTATGAAATCTCTTTTATTTATTTTTTTCTTGCCAAAATAAGAGCAGAACGAGGGGAGACTTTGATAGATCCTCCTTTTGTAGTTCCAATTCCATCTTTGTCAAGTTGTCCGTCATTTGCAATTATTGTCCAATCTGCTTTTGAAATCTTCACGTTTTGATCTTTATCAGATCCGTTGAAAACAAGTTTGATTTCATACCATTCATCTCCATTAGCATTATTCTTAATAGAATAAGAGATAAGATTAGGTTCTTTGACATTATCGAATACAATATTCTTAGCAACATCCTTTGCAGATGTCATTCTAAAAGCAGGATGAGCTTTACGAAGAGCTATAAGATTTTTGTAGTAATCGAAAAGATCGCGGTATTCTTTCTTTTGATTCCAGTCAATAGCATTAATTGAATCAGGTGATTTATAAGAGTTGTGAACACCCTGTTTATCTCTGAATACTTCTTCTCCGGCAAACATAAATGGAGTACCCTGAGAAGTAAATACAATTGTTTGAGCAAGTTTAGCAGCACTTATTCGATCTTCAACAGAAGCACCTTCCAAAGAGATAGCAAGTTTATCAGTAAGTGTCAAATCGTCGTGACAAGATACATAATTGATAATCTGAGTAGGAGATGAGGCATAAGCAAACTTAGAATTGTTTCCTTTTTTGTAGTTTACCTGAGGATGAGCAGTCGCGGCTACAATTCCGATTTTTACAGTTTCTTCGTTACCCTCTTTTCCTGTAGCAAAACCTCTGTCTTTTTCATTTGAATAATGGCCTTTTACAGCATCGCGAATATCATCGCTGAATACGGCAATATTAGTCATTTTATCAACATTCTCTTTTAGAGCACGATGTTCGATTGGAAGAGGAGAATCTCCGGCCGTCCAACCCTCTCCGTATATGAAAGCAGACGGATTAACAGACTTGGCAACTTTAGCAACTTCATTCATTGTTTCAATATCGTGGATTGCCATAAGGTCGAAACGGAATCCGTCGATATGAAATTCTTCCATCCAATATTTAATGGAGTTAACAATGAAATTTCTCATTTGTTGTCTGTCGGAAGCTGTTTCATTTCCGCAACCTGAGGCATCAGAAAAAGTTCCGTCCTGACGTTTGCGATAATAATACCCCGGAGCAGTAAGTTCGAAGTTTGATCCTTCTGTTATACCTGTATGATTGTAAACCACATCCATGATAACACCAATACCTGCATCATGAAGAGCTTTTATCATCTGCTTCATTTCTCTTATTCGAGAATAAGGATCAACAGGGTTAGTAGAGTATGAACCCTCAGGAACATTGTAGTTGATAGGGTCGTATCCCCAGTTATATTGATTAGACGGAAGTTGAGATTCGTCTATACTATTGTAGTCATAAGAAGGAAGGATATGGACATGAGTGATGCCTAGCTCTTTAATATGGTCGATACCGGTTTTCTCTCCGTTTAGAGACAATGTACCATCTTCAAGAAGAGCAACATATTTACCCTTATTTGTAATTCCTGAATTTTTGTGCATAGAGAAATCACGGTAGTGCATTTCGTAAATGATAACATCTGTAATGTTTTTTACTTCAGGACCTTTATCTGTTTCCCAACCAATTGGGTTTGTTTTATTGAAATCGATAATAGCAGCACGTAGTCCGTTAACACCAACAGCCTTAGCCCATACACCAGGTGTTTCATCCAGCCATTGACCATTATTATTGATTTGGAAAGTATAGAATTTATCCATCAGATTTTCATCAGAAGTATAGCTCCATACACCGGTGTTTCTGTCAAGAGTCATATTGAAAATATTTTCAGCCTCTCCACCTACACCGTTCTTATAAATTTTAACTCTTGCTTCCTTTGCGAAAGGGGACCAAAGTTTGAAGTTAAAACTTTTTGAATCGTGAGACAATTCAAGATCTTCACCATTGTAAGACGGAAGCAAGCTGTAATTTACCGAAGATCTGTAAGCTTCTTTTGCCTGCATATCAGGAATGACAGTAACTAAAGATAGTGCAATCATTGCCGCGCTTCCGGCATTAACAAGTAAATTTCTCATATTAGTTTCTTTGTTTTTATTTTTCATTTAAATGGTATTAAGACATTTAAATTGAAATGTAAATATTATTCTAAGAAGTAATTATTTATTATACCAATATTTATTTAATATATTTAACAAACGATTGAGATTAAGAAATATCGTCGGGATTTACGGATTGATAAATCCCGAACAATATTGCTTTTTTGAATTCTTCTAATAAAAAAGATATGCTTATTTAATCTCTTTGATTGAAATACCATAACCACCACCAGGAGCACATTTTTGAGTAAGTTTAGTTTTGTTAGTAACTTTCATCTTACGTATTTTGTATGCCTGAGGATTAGTTTTGTAATGAGCATCAGCAGCATCGCTGTAGATAATAGCTTCATATTTCTTGTTTGAATCAAGGAAATCAAGAGAAATTTTAGAAGTATATCCGTTTTCGTCAACTGTAGCACCTACAAACCAGTCATTAGTACCTTTAGCTTTTCTTGCGATAACTACATAATCACCCGGTTCAGCTTCAAGGATTTTAGTATCGTCCCAATCAACAGCTACATCTTTGATGAACTGGAATGGCTCCATAAATCTTTGATAATTTTCAATCATATCAGCAGCCATCTGAAGAGGAGAATACATTGTAACGTAAAGTCCAAGTTGGCGAGCAAGAGTTGTATTTACTTTTGAATCGTTGTCAGGATTAATTTTAGATAGATCCATTTCAAAGATACCAGGAGTATAATCCATAGGACCACCCATCTGACGAGTAAACGGTAGGATAGTTGTATGGTCAGGAGTATTACCACCGAAAGATTCATATTCTGTTCCACGAGCTGATTCATTTGCAAGAAGGTTAGGATATGTTCTTGCAAGTCCTGTAGGACGAACCATTTCATGACCGTTTACCATAATTTTGTATTCAGCAGCTTTCTTAACAGCGTATAAATAGTGGTCGTTAGCCCATTGTCCGTAGTGGTGTTCGCCACGAGGAATAAGATTACCAACATAACCGCTTTTTACAGAGTTGTAATTATTATCAACCATAAACTGATAAGCTTTATCCATATGACGCTCATAGTTTCTGATAGCTCCTGAAGTTTCGTGGTGCATCATAAGTTTTACACCTTTGCTTTTAGCATAGTCACGAAGACCTTCTACATCAAAATCAGGATAAGGAGTAACAAAATCGAAAACATAATCTTTAGATTTGTCAAACCAGTCTTCCCAACCTTCGTTCCAACCTTCAACAAGTACCTGATCGAATCCGTGTTCAGCTGCAAAATCAATATATTCTTTTACATGCTCAGTGTTTGCTGCATGTGTTCCGTTAGGTTTTGTCTTAGAATAATCTGTTTCACCAAGTTTTACAGAAGGAAGATCGGTATATGACCATGTGCTTTTGCCTGTAATCATTTCCCACCATACACCGATGTATTTCACCGGTTTAATCCATTCTGTATCTTCATAAGCACAAGGTTCATTAAGATTGTAGATAGTTTTAGAAGCAAGAATGTCACGAGCATCATCACTTACAAGCACAGTTCTCCAAGGAGAAAGGGCAGGGGCCTGAAGATAACCTTTCAACCCTTGAGCATCAGGAGTCAAATGAGATTCGAATATCATATTCTTGTCATCAAGATCAAGATGCATAGCAGAATAGTTGATCAAAGCTGCTTCATGAATGTTAATATAAAGACCATCTTGAGATTTAAGCTGAAGAGGGGTCTGTACTGCACATTCTGAATAAGGAGTTTGTGAAGCATTAGGAGTAACAGCAACATCCATTAAACCTCTAACTTCTGAAAGTTTAGATTTTGTAGTGTGATATTCCTGAGTGTCATAGTCTCCCGGTAACCAAAATGCATTGTGGTCACCTGCCATGGCAAACTGAGTTTTTTCTTCTCTGATAACAAAATATGTAAGATTTTTTTGTTCAGGAAACTCATATCTGAAACCAAGACCATCGTTAAACACACGGAAACGAAGAGTCATCTCTCTTTTTGTTTCCTTTTGATTAAGCTTAACTTCAAGCTCATTATAGTTATTTCTGATAAACTTAGTTTCACCCCAAACCGGTTCCCATGTTTCATCGAAAGTTGACTCATTCTCAGAGATAATCTCAAAACCTTTAGTGAAATCCATATTTCCGTTAGCTTCAAGATTTGTATTTGTATAAGTCATATCGCTGTTAGGCTCGCCATTCTTAAGATCGAATCCCATAGTTGACGGTTTTACAACAGGTTTGCCTTTATAAGACATTTCATAAACAGGTTGTCCTGAATCTGAAAGGTTGAAAGACACTTTTATATCACCATTTGGAGATGTAATATCTGCTGCAATAATTGAAGTTGATATAAGTAGAAAGCCTAATGAACTTTTAAATTTATGCATAACTGTATTTTTTAGGTTTCGTTTTTTTGTCTTGGGAATTGACCGGCAAGATGTTTGTGTTATTGCCGGCAATTCGTTCAGACAGTATAATTAGTTTGAAATATTTGTTTGTTATTTTTTGAAGAACATGTAACAACCGTCAAGTTGATTGAATACTACTCTGTAAGAGCCTTCAGTAGCAGGAATATTACCTCCTGAAGGTTTTGTACAGAATGGGAATGTATCACCACCCCAATCTTTTACAGCCCAATCACCATCAGCACGGAACTTAATACCTCCATCAGGAATAGTGATATCCGTATACCATATATAACCGTTACTTCCCGGAGTAATGTTTAGAACTACAGTTTCATTGCTCCATCCGTTATAATCACCAATCAATTCAATAAATTGATATTCAACCGGTGTTACTGTTGCGGGATCAATGCTTAACTCATTAGTAATTGTATTAAGAGTTATAGTATAGAAACCGTTTGCAGGAACTGTAATGTTACCTGAACCACCATCTTGGAAAACATAACCGGCATCTCCGGTACCCCATTGATCGTCCCAATTTCCCGGTGTACCAATAAGTTTGAATCCCTGATCATCTCTTATGTATGCAGTATGAGTAAAGATTCCATGACCTTCAATTGCATCATATTCATAATTCGGAGTCATACTCAAAGGAATTAAAGATGTTCCGATGAATGCAGGATCGTTATCCCATCCGTCTCCAAGACCTATTATATAGTATGTTGCAGGGATAGCAGCCTCTTTACTTTGGAATGGACGTATACTAAGAGCTATAGGGTTAGAATAAGCCGGTTTAACAATCGGATTTGGATTAGTTGGTCCTTCTGTAGCTGTACTTACCACACATTTTACTCTAATGTATACTTTTTGAACAGGAATCAGATCTTCATCATCAGTGCGAGTTTCTGCTCCATTCTCTTGCTCTGTCTCTTCTAAAGCAATAAGTCTTAGAATTGTAGTATTTATGTTCGTTGTAACGATTTCTATTTCTTCATCATTGCTGCTTGAAGTAAGAGCAATTGTCTTACTTGTAGGAAAAGTTTCATCTAAAGAAGCTTCTAAAGAATAAGTATGAGCAAGAGTTATACCAAAATCAGGTCTTTCATAACTTAAAGTCTTGAATACTTCACTCATATTTTCTTCAAGAATTTCAAAGATCTCTGAACTGTCTTCTAAATCAAAAAGTTTAAATGAAAGTGTTCCTGTCTGCGATTCGATATTAATCATTGATTTTGCATCATCCTTTTCACATGACATAAAAGCCAATGGCATACCTAAAGCTAAAATAAATGCTATTTTTTTCATATTCATTTTCACATTTTAATTAATAACCAGGATTCTGAATCAAATTATGATTTGCATTCAGGTCTGAGTCGGGAATAGGAAAGAGATTATAAATATCTCTGAAGTTTGAACCATATCTTGCTCCACCTTTCCATTCATAAGTATAAGCGGATGAACCACCAAAATATCCGTATCTTATAAGATCTGTTCTTCTGTGACCTTCAAAAAAGAACTCTCTTGCTTTTTCATCAAGGATGTCATCAAGTGTAACAGATGTGAAAGAACGAGCTCCAGCTCTGTTTCTTACTAGGTTAACGGCCCATAATGCCTCACCACTGTTTCCTGATCTTAAAGAAGCTTCAGCATAAGTAAGATATGCTTCGGCTGTTCTTAAGAAAGGAACATCCATATCCGGACTTTTATTATCGTTTGGTTTTTCTCCGTCAGCTCTCAGGTTAGAGAATTTAGATACAGAAAAACCTTGTTCAAACACATTGACATTTTCAATTTCCAAAGTTCTGTCTTTTGCAAAAAACATAGCTCTTTCATCTTCAAGAGTAGAAAGATCAGAGAGATCAGCATTTCCCGGAATTCCTGTTTCGAAGAACTTGTTTACAAGAGAAGATCTTGCTCTATTTCCTGCCCATCCGTCATCTATACCCCAAGCCGGCATATCCGACATGTGTGTTGAAGCAAGAAGGAAAAATCCTGTAGTCCAACTTCTTGTCATAGAATAGTGAACTGAAATAGGAAGAATGATTTCATCTTTTGAGTTATTTACTGCAGAACCATCATTATCGCCCATAAACAGATATTTGTAATTATCTATCATAGAATATGGAGAGTCGATGATCTTTTTAGAATAAGTTGCTGCATCATTCCATCTTGGAGAACCAGTATATACCTCTGCATTAAGAAGAAGTCTTGACATAAGAAGCCAGTTTGCTGCTTTATCAGCTCTTCCGTAAG
>CAMTOJ010000011.1 GCA_947074145.1 uncultured Bacteroidales bacterium | reverse complement strand
GATTACGCCGATGGTACTGCGAAAGTGGGAGAGTAGGTAGCCGCCGTTTTAAAAAAGAGAAAGCTCGTTGAGAAATCAACGGGCTTTTTTTGTTTGTGTAAGTCAAAGAATCCGAGATAATTACTCTTAAATATTGTAATGATATACTATTTATTAGTTTGTTTGATACATAAATACAACAGAAAAGAGGCTATCTTTGTAATATTAAAATAAAAGAGATTTGTCTAATAATTAATTATAACGCCTTGAATAATTTTATCAAACGAGCTCTATCGGGTATCGTATTTGTAGCTTTGATTGTAGGATCCATATGGTGGAGCCCAGTATCTTTCGGAATTCTTTTTTTATTAATAACAGTCCTGGCTTCGAGAGAATTTTATAATTTGATGAATATATATCAGCAAACCAAAATAAGCTTATTATTAAATTGTATTGGTTCGGCTACTCTTTTCGGTTCTGTATTTTTATATAAAATGCAAGTAGTAGGGAAAGAAATAATGCTTGTTTATTTATTGTATTTAATAATATTGTTTATTTCCGGATTATACAGAAAGGATGAAAACGTTCTAAAAAGTTGGGCCTACGCATTAATGGGACAACTTTACGTTGCATTACCATTCAGTTTATTGAGTATAATATCACTTACTGAGGTATCTTTTTTCGGTATAGAAATAGTTCAGAATACTGAATATTCACCCTTTTTGTTACTCGCTTTATTTGTTTTCATATGGGTAAACGACACAGGTGCATATCTTGTAGGTAGCCAGATTGGAAAGAATAGATTATTTGAGCGAATTTCACCGAAGAAATCATGGGAGGGATTTATTGGAGGTATAACACTTGCAATGCTTTTCGGATATTTATCATCATTTGTTTTGACTGATTATTCAGCATTTCAATGCGTAGGAATGGGACTTGTAGTTTCTGTTTTTGCCACATGGGGAGATTTAACCGAGTCTTTGATAAAAAGAACTATAGGAGTAAAAGATTCCGGAGATTTTTTACCAGGACATGGAGGTATTCTTGATCGTTTCGACAGTGTATTGCTTGCAGCTCCAGCATTTCTGATATACTTAACACTACTTGATCTATAAATAGACCGCTCTCAAAATTCTCATATTTATTTTCGATATCGAACGGAATTATAGCCCATAATAGAATATCGATTTTAGATTATAAAGATTTTAATAATGTATCCCGGATTCTATACTCTTCAATACATATAAAATGTCTTTTTATTAGAATAACGATATAATAACCTATTTATTGATTTTCTCAAAAATGATAGATAAATGTAAATCTTTGAAAAGGGAGTGATACTTAATAATCAAGAAAGATATACATAAAAGGACTGTAAAGGTAAATGCTACCTTTGCAGTCCTTTTTTCTTTTAATATATGTTGATACATAATACTTGTTGAAGTTGTTTAGTTTTCTTTTTATAAAAATCTTATAAGATAATATTACTTTTGTGTCTAAGTTATAAAGGTATTAAGTGCTAATTAAAATATTAATTAATCAATTATGAAAACTAACAGAAACACAGTTAGTCTGTTTTATAAAGTATTAAAAGTAATATCCATTACTCTTGTTTCATTAATCATATTAATTTCGGCAGCAATTGGAGTCACACTTAAATTTATTTTTACACCGGAAAAATTGACAAAAATTGTTTTGGAACAATCTGCCCAATTTATAGATGGAGAGATTAAATGTGAAGAGATTGACTTAAGTTTCTTTAGCTCATTTCCCAATTTGGAATTGGAGTTAAAGAATGGAGCTATTGTTCCTTCTTCAGAAATAATAGAAAGAGTGAAGCCAGATGTAGATACTTTATTAAGATTCGAAACTATTGCACTTCATGTAAACCCAATAGCCTATCTTAGTTCAAATAGATTATCGATACCGAAGGTGTTGATAAGTGATGCTAATATATACGCATTTATAAATAAAGATGGAATAGCTAATTGGGATATAGCTAAAATTTCCACAACGCAAGAAACAGAGGACGATTCGGATGAATCGATAAACTTTGACTCTGATATACAAATTGGTAAAATCGAGATAGTCAGAGCCAATATGACTTTTGACGATCGTTCGACAGAAATATTTACAGATTTAAGAAATTTCTCTACTACTCTTCAGGGTGACTTTTCGAAGACCGTATGTAGAGCTGATCTTCAATTAAATGCCTCTAACTTTTTGTTTTGGCAGGAGGGTAAATTGTTGGTTAATAAGTTGGCCTTCTCTTCTGATATGAAAATAGTTGCAGACTTTCCGAAACATAAAATAGATATTGAAAAATCTGTTTTTGAAGTAAATAATATGAAGATCGGATTTTGGGGTAACCTTGAAGGTGATTCGATAAATAAACTGCTCAATGTAAATATTGATTTTGGAATGGAGATTCCTTCATTAAAAACATTGGTTGATATGGTTCCCGTATCTATAGTGCAAGAAGCAGCTAATGCTAAAGCGGAAGGATATTTTGCTATGAAAGGTTCCATTACAGGAGTTTACGGTAAAGATCTGTTACCTGTAATAAAGGCAACAGCTTATATTAATGATGGTAAGATAATTTATGAAGGAATGCCTTATTCTGTTGATAAATTAGATTTAAAGGCTGAGACTTGTTTGGATTTTAAAGAAAAAAGAAATTCATTTTTCGTTCTCGAAAAATTTGTGTTTCAGGGAGCTTCATCAAAAATAAATGCATCAGCAAAAATTACCAATTTAATAACCTCTCCATCTGTCAGAGCAGATATTGATGCCGATATCAATTTTACAGAGCTTGTTTCTACGTTTCCCATAGAGGAAGGTGTGACTCTAAAAGGTACTATTAAAAGTAATTTGAAAGGTCTTTTCCGAATTGAAGATATTACAAATAAAGATTACGGAAAGATAAATCTAAATGGGTTTCTTAGCTTGAATGATGTGATTATTGATGCTCCAAAAGATTCATTTCTTCTTGATGTTAAGAGAGCAGGATTTGAATTTGGTGCAAATAATAAAGTTAAGAATGAAAACTATAGTAGAGAGTTATTAAATGCCACTATTGGATTTGACGGTTTGAATCTTGAATCAAGATATTGTCTTGCTGTTGCAGATAGTGCATACATAAATTTTGTCACATCACCATTAATCGATACAACTTCAATTGCTTCGATAAAATCATCTTTCAAATTGGGTTCATTAAAGCTTATGACTCCCGATTCAACCTATTTACTATCCGGTAAGACAACAGCAAAAGTTGATTTAAAGCCATCACCCCAAAATAAGAAAAAACCTTTTGTAAAGTCGGAAATCTATTTTGAAGGGATGAAAGCAGGGAAAAGGAAAGATGTAATTGCTCTAAAAAATGCCGGTTTTTCATTGTCATCAGTTCAATCAGCAACGAATCAAAGACATTGGATAAGCAATGGTGTCATAGGATTTGAATCGATGAAGATGTTTACAGAGCAATTTCCCCTCTTAATCACCTTGCCAGCTTCCAAATTGACTATAGAAGAGGATAAAATAGAACTTCATAATGCCGGTGTCAATATAGGAAAATCGGATGTTAGAATGTCCGGTAAGTTGTCGAATCTATACGAAGTTTTTTTTAACGCAGGAACACTTAAGGGTGATTTAATAGTATCTTCTCAATTTATAGATTGTAATGAGATTATAAATGCATTGCAACCTGATGTTGTAAAATCTGAAATAACTGCTGATAATATAGAGCAAAGTGTACCTGTTAGCGAATCGGATACTTTAACTCCGATGGGAATCTTTATTGTTCCTGATAAGATTGATTTTACACTTTCTACAGATATTAAAAATGTAAGATTTGGAAACATGGATATTGAAAAAATTCATGGAGATCTTTATATAAGAAATCAGGCAGTAGAGTTAAATAATCTCTCTATGCATACTATGGCTGCCGATATGTCGACTTCTTTAGTTTATAAAGCTGATAATAATACGACAGCTCATGCCGGTTTTGATTTGGATATGAAAGATATCAGGGTTGGAAAACTTGTCGAATTGATGCCTGCACTTGATACACTTGTACCGATGCTTCGCTCGTTGGATGGTCTTGTAAATTTCAAAATTGCAGCAAGAACTGAATTTGATGAGAATATGGATGTGAAAATCCCTTCTCTGGAAGCTGCAACACGTCTAAAAGGTGACTCTCTTGTTCTAATGGATGGTGAAACGTTTACCGAAATATCTAAGATGCTTAGATTTAAAAATAAAGAAAGAAATATTATTGATAGTGTTGCTGTTGATCTAGTTGTTAGAAATGGTATGATAGAGATTCATCCTTTCCTTATCGGTATGGATAGATATTTGGCTGCAGTTGGTGGAAACCATAATATTGATATGACTTTTAAATATCATGTTTCATTACTTGAATCACCGCTTCCGTTTAGAGCCGGAGTTGATATTTCCGGAAATATGGATAAGTTTAAATTTAGAGTTACTAAAGCAAAATATAAAGATTTGACTAAAACAGTTAGAGTAAGTCCTGTTGATAGTACATCAGTACATGTACATAATTACATCAAAAACATTCTAAATAAGGGCAATTAATTGATATATAATAGTTTTTTTATATAAATCCGGAGCTTTTTTAGCTTTGGATTTTTAAACATAGAATAAAATCCAATGTTATAGTATAAAAGAATTATTACATGATAATCTATTTCATATCTACCATCTGGCTGCTCGGAGGGATTTATTCGGCAGTATTCATTTTGTTGGATTTGGCTCATAATCCACAAAGAATGAAAATAATGAATACCGTATGGGTGCTTACCGGACTTTGGGCTTCTTTTCTTTCTATTCCGTTTTATCTTAAAATTGGCAGAGTTAAGAGTGATAAATCTGTTTCTTTAAATCATCAGGTTAATAAACATGATAATAAAGAGATGAAATATATGGAGCATACTTCCAATGTAAGCCCTTTGAATAGTAATGAAATGGCTCCAAATCAGAATATGGCCGAATCTAAAAAGATGAGCCAAACTATGAACATGGGTGATATGGATAGACCTATGGATATGAGCGATTCTAAAAAGATGAGCCAAACTATGGATATGGGTTCTGAAAAGTCAATGGATATGCCAATGATGATGCCCAAAAGATCGATGTGGAGCTCTGTTTTTCTTTCTGCTCTTCATTGTGGTGCCGGATGTACTCTTGCTGATATAGTAGGGGAAACATTCGGTTATTTTTTAAAGTTAAACATAGATTGGTGGACAATGTATGTACAATGGGGATTCGATTATATATTGGCTTTGATGTTTGGAATACTTTTTCAATATTCAGCCATTCACCAGATGACAGGTATATCCTTTAAAAAAGGTATACTAAAGGCATTGAAAGTGGATTTCTTCTCTCTTACATCATGGCAGTTTGGTATGTATTTATTTATATATATTATTGTACATGCATTATATCCATTTTCAATATATTCCAATGTTATCTTTTTCGGATTCATAATGCAGTTAGCCATGGTTTTAGGATTTTTTATAGCATATCCTGTTAATTGGATATTGATCCACTTTAAAGTAAAACCTCGTATGTAACATGTAAAACATAACTAAAAGTCATAAATAGATAAATTAGGTTTTATCTATTGAGAAATAATCTTATACTAACATTCTTATATTTAAGGAAACGAAGTATATTTGTGATTCTAAAAAAATACATTAATGGTTGAAAATAAAAAATTGATAGAAGCAATAGTAGAAGGTTTACAAGAAAAGAAAGCAAAAAACATAGTAGTAGTTGATATGAGTGAACTTGACGGAGCTGCGTTTAAATATTTTGTTATATGTGAAGGAAGTTCTACTACTCAGGTTAACACAATTGGGGAATCTGTTATGAAATATTTAAGAGAAAATTTACAAACCAAACCTTTCGCTTATGATGGTTTTGCAAATTCTCAATGGATTGTCGTTGATTATGGTGAGATTCTTGTTCATGTTTTTCTTCCTGAAACAAGGGAATTCTATAAACTCGAACAACTTTGGGCTGACGCTAAAATAAATCAAATAGAAAATATAGATTAAATGAAATATTAATAGCTGACAAAATCATTTTATGGTATAGTTTTTGTATAGCCTATTGATTATAATGAAAAGTAATATATGGAAAATAACAATAATCCCTTAGGGAAAATTCCGGGAGGAGGCAAAAGACCGAAACTCTTTAAGTTTAATCTATATTGGATGTATTCCATTATAGCTATTATGCTTATTGCATTATATTGGTTGAACGATAACCCGATGAGCAGAGAGATCAGCTTTACACAATTTGAAGATATAGTTAAAGAGGGTGGTGTAGAAAAGATTTCAGTACAATCAAAAAATCGGACATTAGAGGCATATCTTACTGACAGTATGGCGCAGAAAGTTTTTAATACCTCTAAAGAAAAACTCGGTCGTCAGCCGGTAGTTATCGTTACAATTCCTTCTGCTGAGAAATTTGCTGATATGGAGGCAATATGGAGAAAGGATTATGGATTCCATGGAGATGTTAAATACGATAAAGACAATAATTTTACCGATCTTCTTATCTCCTTAGCTCCTTTCTTATTATTGGTTGTTTTCTGGATATTCCTTATGCGCAGAATGTCAGGTGGCGGCGGAGGTGGAGCCGGTGTATTTAATGTAGGTAAATCCAAAGCTCAGCTTTTTGATAAAGACAATGCCGTAAATGTAACATTTAAAGATGTCGCAGGTCTTTCTGAAGCAAAACAAGAGATAGAAGAGATTGTTGAGTTCCTTAAGAATCCTTCAAAATATACAGAACTTGGTGGGAAAATTCCTAAAGGAGCTTTACTTGTAGGCCCTCCGGGGACAGGTAAAACTTTGCTTGCAAAAGCAGTGGCAGGTGAAGCAAACGTGCCTTTTTTCTCTCTTTCAGGTTCAGATTTCGTTGAGATGTTTGTTGGTGTAGGAGCTTCAAGAGTAAGAGATCTATTCAAACAAGCAAAAGAAAAATCACCATGTATCGTTTTCATTGATGAGATTGACGCTGTTGGTCGTGCCAGAGGAAAAAACCCAAATATGGGATCCAACGATGAACGTGAGAATACTCTAAATCAACTTCTAACAGAGATGGACGGTTTCGGTTCTAATAGTGGAGTGATTATTCTTGCTGCAACCAATAGAGCTGATATTTTAGATAAAGCCCTACTTCGTGCAGGGCGTTTCGACCGTCAAATTTATGTTGAACTTCCGGATTTGAATGATAGAAAAGAGATTTTCAGAGTACATCTTTGTCCAGTG
The DNA here is from genome assembly GCA_947074145.1 of uncultured Bacteroidales bacterium. GTDB lineage: Bacteria > Bacteroidota > Bacteroidia > Bacteroidales > JAUNSR01 > JAUNSR01. The sequence continues at coordinate 78,772 of CAMTOJ010000011.1, read as the reverse complement.
AAGATGGATGAAACAATTGATATTGATCTTCTTGCAAGACAAACACCGGGATTTTCAGGAGCAGATATTGCAAACGTTTGTAATGAAGCTGCTCTTATTGCAGCAAGAAACGGAAAGAATGCGGTTCAGAAACAAGATTTTATGGATGCAGTCGATCGTATAGTTGGTGGACTTGAGAAGAAATCAAAAATCACAACAGTTGATGAAAAACGTTCTATTGCAATACATGAAGCGGGACATGCTACTGTTAGTTGGTTCCTTGAGCATGCATCTCCTTTGGTTAAGGTAACAATTGTACCAAGAGGTAAAGCTTTAGGAGCAGCATGGTATCTTCCGGAAGAGAGACAAATCACAACAAAAGAGCAAATGCTCGACGATCTTTGCGCAACCTTAGGAGGTAGAGCAGCAGAGGAAGTTTTCTTAGGAAAGATCTCAAGCGGAGCAGCAAATGACCTTGAACGTGTAACAAAACAAGCATATGCAATGGTTGTTTATTATGGAATGAGCGATAAGTTGCCAAACATTTCATATTACGATTCATCTGGTCAGGAATACGGTTTCTCTAAACCATATAGTGATGAAACTGCAAAAATCATTGACTCTGAAGTTTCTGCTCTTATCAAACAAGAATATGAAAGAGCTAAAACCATATTACAACAATATGCAGATGGTCACTCATCTTTGACAAAGATACTTATTGAAAAAGAGGTAATCTTTAATGAAGATCTTATTAATATCTTTGGTAAACGTCCTTGGATTTCAAGATCAGAAGAGATACTTGCTGATGAAGAAGCAAAGAAAGAGAAAATAAAAACGGAAAATGCGACTAAAGAAAAACAGGAAGAAAAGGTAGAAACTACAGTTGATAATAGTGATTCTACAAGTGATAATCCTGACGATGATATTAAAGATATCATTTATTACGAGTCAAAAAATTAATTATATTATCAAAATATAGCAAAAGAGGTTATAATCATCTAAATTGATTATAACCTCTTTTTTATTATGGCTGCATTATAATTTACATTTCATTTTTATTATTTATATTTGAAAAAATAAACAAGTAAATCTATGGGAGAAATAATAAACAATTCCGAAAGGAATGAGATTCAACAGATATTTGAAGATGCTATTTCTAAGATAAAGGAAAATGATCAGCTAACATTATCCGATTTATTTGTAACTGTCAATCCTGATGAAATGACACTTTCGGTTTACTCAGACGATGAACAGTTGATTTCAGATGGAAATATTGATAGTTGGGCTGTATATAAAGATAATCCTGATATTTTTGAAACCCATAAGGTGATGTCATTGAAAGCTGTGCTCAATCAAAAGGATATAAAAGATGGTCTTAGTGAGCTTGACCTTATTCACCCATTTTCAATAATACTTGTAGATGATAATTTTGAGCAACAACAGGAGCTTATAACAATTGATGATAATCTTCTTGTTTTAGAAGATGAGTTCATCAAAAACATTGATAAAGAGCTTGATTCTTTTCTTGAAAATCTATTAAAAGATATTTGAAAAATTATATACCAAGTAAAGGTACTATTGTCAATACACAATAGTACCTTTTTTATTTTATACAAATAAAAGCTTATCGTTATTATAAAATAGATCGTTAATGGTTTTACCGAAAATTCCGGATGCCGAAATTAAATTATATGTTTCTGACACTACATTCGAACTGTTTCTATAAAATAAACCATTGATATTACCCCAAATGAATCCTCTTAATTCATTTGAAACAAAATTATGATTACTATAAATATAAAGATTATTAATACCCTTAATCACTTTTCATTTAGTATAAATAGAAGGCGTATGTTTCTATTTTGGCTTTAAAAAGTTGACAATATAATATAGATAAAAGGAAAAGAAAACGGAATACAAAAGAAAAAAGTAAAAGCGAATCTTAAGAGTGTGAATGTAAAAGAAAAGTCGAAAGATAGATAAAGTAAAAGGAGATATAAAAGACAGAGATTAAAAGAGGAGCATTCGTAAGAGCTCTAAGTAGTGATAAAAAAATAAGTATCAATACATAACATTGTATTGATACTTATTTTCTTATTATAGATTGAATCTATAAGCATTAACATATTTGATAAGTCCAATAAAGGATCCTAATAATTTAATTATTCAGTAACATATGAGCTAATTGCTTTTTATCTTTTATCTCATACAATTAATTCAATAAAATACTTTAATAATTAATTAGTCAAAAACATCTTATCAAAGTGAACTTTTAGATCCAGATAAAAGATTCTAATATTTTTTCTGAAAGTATGATTTTTAAAAAGAACAACTATGTTAATCAAATATACCCTCATCAATAATCTGATTTTGAGGTTGATTTAGAGAAGGATATTTTTCATATATCTTCTGCGACTCACAAGGATCAATAGAACCTTCCAAATCGAATATCTCTTCCTGGCTATAACCTAATGAAGTATCCTCATAGACTTTTTTGATATACTCACCATAAATAGGAAGAGCCATACTCGCACCCTGTCCCTGTGCCATATTATCAAAACGGATTGCTCTTTCTTCACCACCAACCCATGTGCCGGACACAAGAGAAGGAGTAAATGCCATAAACCAACCGTCAGAATTATTATTTGTTGTTCCTGTTTTACCACCCATTTCAGCAGTAATTCCATAGATACGTCTCATTCTCGAACCTGTACCCTCATCAACTACACCTTTAAGCATAGGAATCATTTTAAAATAGGTATTTTCACTAAACACCTCATGCATAGCAGGGGTGAATTCAGCAAGTATATTACCATTATTATCCTCTATTCTTGTAACATAAAGAGGATCTACACGTATTCCTTTATTAGGGAAAGCCGAATAACCTGTTACCATCTCTTCAACAGAAACCTCCGAAGGACCAAGACATATAGAAATAACCGGATCAATAGAGTTTCTTATACCGAAAGAATGAAGCAACCTCACAAATGCATAAGGAGAAAGCTTATTCATAATACGAGCCGAAATCCAGTTGTTTGAATTTGTCAAAGCCCACTGTAAAGTAACCATTTCACCAACTCTTGCTTTAGAAGCATTTCTCGGTGTCCACGACTCTCCGTTTTCATCCACTAAGTGAGGCTGTGAATTAAGTTCCATATCACAAGGTGTACGACCTTCCTCCATTGCTAAAGTATAAAGAAAAGGTTTGATAGTTGATCCCACCTGACGACGACCAGAAGTTACCATATCGTACTGGAAGTTATAAAAATCAGGGCCACCTACATAAGCCTTAACATGACCGTTACGAGGATCCATCGACATAAAGCCTGCTCTCAGGAAATATTTAACGTGTCTTATTGAATCAAGAGGAGTCATGATAGTATCCTTAAGTCCTTCCCATGTAAATATTTGCATATCCACAGGAGTATTGAACGCTTTTACAATTGCCTCATCTGAAGCGCCGGCTCTTTTCATTCTGATATAACGTTCGCTTTGGCGCATTGTACGACGCATACTGGCTTCAACTTCTTCAGGTTTCAAATCCTTAGAGAAAGGAGCTGTTCTCTGATTCTTCTTCTCTTTGAAGAACTGCGGTTGAAGCGTTCCGCTCAAATGATTTATCACAGCATCTTCAGCATACTTCTGCATACGAGAATTTAAAGTTGTAAAAACTCTAAGTCCGTCGGAAGTAAGACTATATGGTGAACCGTCAGGCTTAAAGTTTTTATTACACCATCCGAAAAGGGGATCTGTTTCCCACGCAATTGAATCCTCTTTGAAAAGCTGACCCTGCCATGACGCATAATTTTTTCTAACCGGTTTTTTCTTAATCAATTTAAGACGAAGATACTCTCTGAAATATGGAGCAAGTCCCTCTTTATGATCCGCCTTATGAAAAGAAAGATTCAAAGGGATTTGACTTAATGAATCAGATTCCGCCTTAGTCAGATAACCGGCTTTTGTCATCTGATCAAAAACCACATTTCGACGTTGCTTAGTACGTTCATTACGACGTAAAGGATTAAAAAGAGAAGGATTCTTACACATACCAATCAAAGTAGCAGCCTCTTCAACATTAAGTTCGGCAGGAGTTTTTCCAAAATAAACCTGAGAAGCAGTCTTAATACCCACGGCATTATAGTTGAAGTCGAACTTATTGAGATACATATTTATAATCTCTTCCTTTGTATAAAGTCTCTCAAGCTCCACAGCAATAACCCACTCGATAGGTTTTTGCAGTGCGCGTTCCATTTTATTATCGGCACTCGGTGAATAAAGAAGTTTTGCAAGCTGTTGCGAAATCGTACTACCACCCCCTGCATTCTTTTGTCCAAGAATAACTGTTTTAATAGCCGCTCTGAATAACGCTTTAACGTCAACTCCCGAATGATCGGCATAACGAGCATCTTCAGTAGCAACCAATGCCTGAACAAGATACGGTGAAAGTTCATTGTATCTTACGAAAACTCTATTTTCCTTCTCCTGACTATAACTACCCAGTTCAACATTATCGGCAGAAATAACCACAGTTGCAAATTTATTCTTAGGATTTTCAAGCTCTTCAATAGGTGGCATATAACCAACCTTACCTTTGGCAATAAGCACAAAAAGAGAAAAAACAGCTATAACACCAATGAAAAATAATATCCATAATCCGATAAAAATTTTCTTGAAAACAGATTTTGTTTTTGGACTCATATATATCTTTTAATTATTCGCATTAATAAATAATACACTATTCACATTTTTAATATAATCAATTGTTCAAATTCAATCGACTAAAATAACTATGAAAAATAGTATTTTATAAAAAAATACCGCACTTTATAAAACTATGCAAAAATAACACTATTATCCGAATAGCACTTTAATTATATATATCGTGATAGATTTTTTAAATAGTATATAATTGATATTAGCTTTTTTCTTAAATTTGCAACAATATGAAACAGAAATTTCAGCATATTAAACATAAATTCTTCAATACCATGAAGAACAATTGGGTATTTGCTGAAACTTATATAATATATTGTAACCAATCTCCTTGTTATTCGGGACGATTGGTTTTTTTATGCAAAAAAAATAATTCTAATTTCTAAACCGACGATAATATGGATAAAGCAAGCTTTGTTTCCATTACGGATCTTTCAAAAGAAGAGATTCTATCATTAGTCAGACAAACAAAATATTTCGAAGAGAATCCCAATCAAACGATTCTTAACGGAAAAATTATTGCTACTCTGTTTTTTGAACCCTCTACCCGTACAAGACTTAGTTTTGAAACTGCCGTCAATCGATTAGGCGGACGTGTAATCGGATTTTCCGATGCTTCCACTACCAGTTCCTCAAAAGGAGAAACACTTAAAGACACGATAAAGATGGTGAGCAACTATGCCGATCTTATTGTGATGCGTCATTTCCTTGAGGGAGCGGCAAGATATGCATCAGAAGTATCTTCTGTACCTATTGTCAATGCCGGTGACGGAGCTAATCAGCATCCATCGCAGACGATGCTTGACCTTTTCTCAATCTGGAAAACACAAGGTACACTTGACAACCTTACAATTGTGATGGTTGGTGATCTTAAATACGGAAGAACCGTACACTCGTTGCTTCAGGCAATGTCATTCTTTAACCCTACTTTTCACTTTGTCGCTCCGGATGAACTGAAAATGCCTGAAGGTTACAAAGAATTCTGTCGCCAAAAAGGGATAAAATTCTTTGAACATAAACATTTCACACAAGATGTGATAGACCAGGCCGACATACTTTATATGACAAGAGTGCAAAGAGAACGTTTTACCGATATTATGGAATATGAAAAGGTGAAAAATGTCTATACTCTTCACAATGATATGTTAGCTACAAGCAAAGATAATCTGAGAATACTGCATCCGCTACCAAGAGTAAATGAGATAGCTTATGATGTTGACGATAATCCGAAAGCATACTATTTCCAACAGGCTCAAAACGGTCTTTATGCCCGTCAGGCCATCATTTGCAAGCATCTCGGAATCAATATTCCCGAACTTTAATCACTTACCTTTTATTAATCAAACAATTTTCATTATGAAGTGTAATACAAAAAAAGAACTGGAAGTTGCTGCTCTCGAAAACGGAACCGTAATTGATCATATACCATCTAACGTACTTTTCAAAGTTGTCTCAATCCTGGATCTCGATCAGATTTCCAATCATATCACAATAGGAAATAACCTTGTCAGCAAAAAGCTCGGAAAAAAAGGTATAATAAAAATTGCTAATAAGTTTTTTGAGCCCGACGAGATCAATAAAATCGCTGTTATCGCACCAAATGTCAAGCTAAACATAATCCGCAATTATGAAGTTGTAGAGAAAAACAATGTTATTCTTCCTGACACAATTATTGGTATTGTGAAATGCTCCAATCCTAAATGTGTGACCAACAACGAACCGATGAAAACAAGATTTACTGTTCTTGATAAGCAAAACACTATTTTAAAGTGTTGTTACTGTGAAAGAATTAATAAGAAAAACGAAATAGAACTTATTTGATATGAAACATAACTGGCGCCCGGGCACAATGATATATCCGCTTCCTGCCGTAATTGTAAGCTGCGGATCAACTCCTGAAGAATACAATCTTTTAACGGTGAGCTGGACGGGTACAATATGTTCAGACCCCGCAATGTGTTATATATCAGTCAGACCATCACGACACTCTTATCCGATTCTAAAAAAGAATATGGAATTTGTAATAAATCTGACTACAAAAGATATGGCTTTCGCCACAGACTGGTGTGGTGTAAGATCAGGAAAAGATTATAATAAGTTTGAAGAGATGAAGCTCACTCCGGCAAAAGCATCTATTGTAAATTGCCCTGTGATTGATGAATCGCCTGTTTGCATTGAATGTAAGGTAAAAGATATAATCCCTTTGGGTACACATGATATGTTTATCGCCGAGGTTGTAAATGTTCAGGCTGATGACAAATATGTCAATCAGGAAACCGGAGCATTGGAGCTTGAAAAAGCAAACCTTTTAGTTTATGCTCATGGTAACTATTACGAAACAGGCAAAAAGATTGGTCGTTTCGGATGGAGTGTGATGAAGCCAAAGACAAAGAAGAAATTAAAAAACGATAAATAATACACCGTTATTATAATTAATGGAGATATCCGGCCGATAACTATCGAGTCGGATATTTTTTTTAAATTCAATAATATTATAACTCAAATACCAACGATTGCATTAACACATATTACAGAATATATAGTCTTTCTGATTAAAATGAAATATATCAATATATTTTACTTAGTTTTTATAGTTTTTAGCCAATTAATCTTTTTAATTCGTTACTTATTTTTATCTTTGTGACTTCAAAAAATAAAATCTTATTTAACGAAAAAATAGTTTTTACAATTAATATATGTACGTATGAAAAGAGACGACATTATTTTCGACATCATTGAAAAAGAGCGTCAGCGCCAGATGAAAGGTATAGAGCTGATAGCCTCAGAAAACTTTGTTAGCGATGAGGTTATGCAGGCTATGGGTTCAGTTCTTACTAATAAATATGCGGAAGGCTATCCGGGCAAAAGATATTACGGAGGCTGTGAAGTAGTAGACCAGAGTGAGCAGGTAGCGATCGACAGACTAAAAGAGATTTTCGGTGCATGTTGGGCTAATGTTCAACCACACTCGGGAGCTCAGGCTAACGCAGCAGTATTTTTGGCTGTTCTTGAGCCGGGAGATAAGTTCATGGGACTTAATCTTTCTCACGGGGGACACCTTTCACACGGATCTCTTGTAAATTCGTCAGGTCTTATCTATAAACCTGTAGAATATAATGTGGATGAAGCAACAGGTTATGTTGATTACAATCAGATGGAGGAGGTTGCTCTTCGCGAACGCCCTAAAATGATTATCGGTGGTGGATCAGCATATTCTCGCGAGTGGGACTATAAAAGAATGAGAGAGATTGCCGATAAAATCGGAGCAATTCTTATGATTGACATGGCACATCCGGCAGGACTTATTGCAGCAGGACTTCTTGAAAACCCTGTTAAGCATGCTCATATAGTAACATCTACAACACATAAAACTCTTCGCGGACCTCGCGGTGGTATTATCCTTATGGGTGAAGATTTCCCAAATCCTAAAGGAATGACAACTCCTAAAGGTGAAGTGAAATCAATGTCAGCTTGTCTTGATTCAGCTGTATTCCCTGGTATTCAGGGTGGACCACTTGAGCACGTGATTGCTGCTAAAGCTGTTTCATTCCACGAATGTCTTCAACCGGAATATAAAACTTACCAGGAACAGGTTAAGAAAAATGCATCTAAACTTGCAGAAGAACTAGTGAAACGTGGATTTAAAATAATCTCAGGAGGAACAGACAATCACTCTATGCTTGTTGACCTTCGCACTAAATATCCTGATCTTACAGGTAAAGTAGCGGAAAAAGCTCTTGTTGCTGCCGATATTACTTGTAATAAGAATATGGTTCCTTTCGATTCTCGTTCTGCATTCCAAACTTCAGGTATTCGTCTTGGTACTCCTGCTATCACTACACGCGGAGCTAAAGAGGATCTAATGGTTGAGATTGCCGAAATGATTGAAACTGTTCTTTCAAACCACGATAATGAAGAGGTTATCTCTCAGGTTCGTAAGAAAGTAAACAAACTAATGGAGCAGTATCCTTTGTTCGCTTATTAGGATTATAACAAAATAAAATAATCATTAGAGGGTGAAACCATTGGTTTCACCCTTTTTTTTGGTTAATCCCTTTTTTTTCTCAATTTCTCAATTCTAATCAATATCAATTACGACAAATCTAAAAAGAGTCAATAGAGAATCTAAAACAGAGTCAATAGATAGCATAAATTGTTGACAAAGAAGGCAACTCATTTTAAGAGTCATAATCTTCAAATTGATCAGAAATAAAGAAACTTCAAACCTCAAACAGGAATAAGAAAATAAAAAAAATCAAAATCAACAAAAAACGAGAAACCACAGTGGGATTTTTATTTTCCTAAAGCAAGTTTTGCTGCTCCTTGCTATTTATCAACTGATAACTCGCAAGTTATCAGTCTGATCATAGCGAGTTATCAGTTGACAACTTGCTGGGAGCAGCAGAAAAGACTTAATGAAATAAAATAATTATCTCTAAATTTCGTTTTATGGGTAATTATAACAAAGAGAATGAATCAGACTCCGATAAAATGGTGTTATGATTTTTCTTACTTTTGGTTCATGAATTCATCTCGTTAAACACATTATTTAAATGAAAAGCAAATCAATATTTCTTTTATTCTCTATAATATGGGTATTATTTTCATCGTGTAACAATGAAAAAGAGAACTATACAATAGTTATTTCGTTAGACTCATTCAGACACGATTATCCCGATTCCACCTCAACTCCAAATATCGACCGTATGGCAAAAGAGGGAACTACGGGTATAATCTGGGCAGCATATCCAAATAAGACTCTACCAAATCAGCTTACCATAGCTACTGGTTTACGACCATATAAACATGGTATTATTGATGAAAAATTTTGGGATAATAATATGAAAAGATATTATGATTATTCTGATCCTGAATTAAGAAATGATCTTTCATTTTATAATGGAGAGCCTATCTGGACTTATCTTGAAGAAAATAATATCAAAACCGGTATTTTGTATTGGGCAGGATGTGACATTGCATTTAATAATATCTACCCATCATATTATAAAACAGAATCCGATACCGAAAATATGCTTACTGCATATGAGCAGGTCGATACAATAATTTCATGGTTAAAACTTCCTCAGGATAAACGTCCAAGATTTATAATGTCTTACATGAAAGACATCGATAATATTACAGGAATATATGGCCCTGAATCAAAAGAAGCCTTTCAATATGCACATAAAATGGATCAACTTATTGGAGATCTGGAAGCGAAAATAAATAAACTACCCTACGCTAAAAATATTAATTTGATTGTGTTGTCAAATCAGGGGAAAATTAATGTTTCTCCAGATCGTACTGTCGATATATTTAAGTATATAAAACCAAACTGGATAGAAAAAATAGAGGGAACCAATCCTTTATATGTATTTTCTAAAGAGCAATATCGCGATTCGATAGTTAATAATCTCTACTCAAAAGATCATTTATATGTTTTCAAAAACGAAGAGATTCCTGATGATCTGCTTTATAGAGGTAATCCTGCACGATGTGGTGATATACTTATAGCAACCGAAAACACATGGCAATTTGCACATGTCGCAAATAAAGAGATAAAAGGCGAAAATGGCTTTTTCCCTGTATATATGGACATGAGAACTATATTCAGAGCTAAGGGTCCAGATTTTAGAAAAAATTATGACGGCCGTGACTTCTTTAATGTTGATATATATGCACTTTTTGAACGATTATATAAGCTTGAGCATAAGCGAGTAAATGCACGTGTGAAGCGCGTAGAAGATCTATTTAAAGGGTATGAAGGCGATCCATTTATTGAATAACATTATAAGAATTTAACCATAATTGATTTTAATTCAAATAAAAATATTATGTTTGGACTTTATGTGCAAATCTGTAACAAAATGTGTGAATTAACCTTGATTATTATTGGTTCTTAATAAGAAGTTTTAAATGGAACTACATATCATAAAATTTAAATCTATCCTTACGCCCACGATATGGGGAGGTAATGAAATATGCAAATTCAAAGGTCTTAATGTTGAGGAAGCCGGTATTGGAGAAAGTTGGGAGATCTCCGATCTTAAGAATGCAGAATCAATAGTCGATAATGGAGCATTAAAAGGAGCATCACTGGAAAAACTGATGCATACCTATGGTGCTGATTTAGTTGGCCGAAATGTCTATGAGAGATATGGCAACAGATTTCCGTTATTAATCAAATTTATCGATGCTTCAAACGATCTTTCGATACAGGTACATCCTGATGATGAACTTGCATTGAAACGACATAACTCTTTTGGAAAAACAGAAATGTGGTATGTCGTAAAAGCGAAAGAGGGAGCTGGCCTTTATACAGGTTTTTCCGAAAAAATAACACCCGAGGAGTATGTGGAAAGAGTTGAAAACAACACCTTCATGGATGTTTTACAACGATATCAAGTGGAGCCGGGTGATATATTCTTTTTGCCGGCAGGGCGTGTACATGCCATTGGCAGTGGTATTTTTATTGCAGAAATACAACAAACTTCTGATATTACATATAGAATATATGATTATAATCGACGCGATAAAGAGGGAAATACACGTCAATTACATACCGAATTAGCCAAAGATGCTATAGATTATAATGTTGAAAAGGATTACAGAACCAGCTATAAACAGGAAAAAAACGAAGTTGATCCGGTGGTGGAATGTAAATATTTTCACACAAATATCATAGAACTTGATCAGCAGATAGAAAGAGATTATTCGACACTCGATACATTTATAATATATATGTGCGTAGGTGGAAAATGTGAAATAACTGATGATAAAGGCAATAAAGTATCATTAAGGCAGGGAGAAACAATTTTAATACCTGCTACGATTAAAAAGACAACTATCAATAATCCGGAGCCTTTTGCTAAATTGCTTGAGATTTATATTCCGTAGAGCAATAACAGATAAATATTGATTAAGACTTCTTTTCATCGGTTTTACATCCTCGATGAAAAGAAGTCTTAATAGTTTAATTACATTTGTAATAGAGAATAGAAAAAAGTTGATAATAAAATGAATAATTTCATTAGATAACTGTTTATATAAAGAAATGAGAAAGCTAAATAAATTTAATATTACATGTATAATCATTTTATGGATCATACTTTGTTTTCTTGTCATAACCAGAGCGGAAAAAATTGGAACAGACACCGTTATCTATATAATAATGTCGGCAGGTTTTGTATTTATACCGATATGGAAATATTTTAAAAACAAAAATAAAAACACATAATACCCACGGCGAAGTGTCGTAATAATAAATTATAAGGTTTTATGTTATTTTTGTATCGTATTAGAATTTTGGGTTAGGAATATGGTAGAACCGGACCAGCTTAGACTTTTGTCTAAAATAGAACTTCCGCAAGATCTGCGGAAACTGAATATATCGGATTTGAAAAATGTTTGCCAGGAGTTAAGGGAATTCATAATAGATGAACTTTCTGAAAACCCGGGTCATTTTGCATCAAGTCTGGGTGTTATAGAATTAACTGTAGCATTACATTATGTTTTCAATACTCCATTAGATAGGATTGTTTGGGATGTAGGCCATCAGGCCTATGCTCATAAGATTTTGACAGGTAGAAAAGACAGATTTTCCACAAATAGGAAAATGGGAGGTATAAGCGGATTTCCGTCACCTTCGGAAAGTGAGTATGACAGCTTTACGGCAGGTCATGCCTCTAACTCCATATCTGCAGCTTTGGGAATGGCGATGGCCAGTTCAATTAAGAACGAAGCTGATAAGCGACATGTAGTGGCTGTAATCGGAGATGCTGCAATATCGGGAGGACTTGCATTTGAGGGTCTTAACAATGCGTCATCTCATCCGAATAATTTGCTTATTATATTGAACGATAATAATATGGCTATCGATAAAAACGTTGGTGGACTGAATCAATATCTTGTCAATATAACTACATCGAAGCAATATAATAAAATTCGTTACGATCTTTATCAGACTTTCAAAAAAGCAAATATCATAAGCGAAGAGATGAAGGGCGCTATTCTGCGTTTTAATAACAGTTTAAAATCTCTTATTACCCGTCAGCATAATATCTTTGAAGGTTTGGATATCAGATACTTCGGACCTGTCGATGGTCATGATGTAGAATCGTTGGTTCGAATAATTGATAAGATAAAGGATATGAATGGGCCAAAGTTGCTTCATATCTGCACCAAAAAAGGGAAAGGGTATGCACCGGCAGAGAAACATGCTACTATATGGCATGCTCCGGGAAAGTTCAATAAAGAAACAGGAGAGCGACTAGCCAAAGCAGACACCGATTCACCCGAACTATTTCAGGAGGTATTCGGAAAGACTTTGGTTGAATTAGCCGATATGAATGAAAAAATAGTTGGTATAACACCTGCTATGCCTACAGGTTGTTCCATGAATAATATGATGGAAAAATATCCTGAAAGATCGTTTGATGTTGGAATAGCTGAAGAGCACGCTGTTACTTTTTCCGGTGGACTTGCAGCAGAAGGAATGATACCGTTTTGCAATATATATTCTTCTTTCATGCAACGCGCCTATGATCAGGTTATACATGACGTGGCAATACAGAAGTTGCCGGTTGTGTTTTGCCTTGACAGAGCGGGTCTTGTGGGAGAGGATGGACCAACCCATCACGGAGTGTTTGATATTGCATATTTCAGAGCGATACCGGGAGCAATAGTAAGTGCTCCGCTCAATGAACATTGGCTTAGAAATCTGATGTATACAGCACAGAAAAGAGCAGATGCGCCATTCCTTATCAGATATCCACGTGGAAAAGGGTATTTGAAAGATTGGAAAAATGAGTTTAAAGAGATTGAAATCGGAAAAGGATACTGTATTAAAGAGGGAACCGATGTTGCCGTATTGTCGTTTGGTGCAATTGGTAATGAGGCATTTGAAGCAATTGAAAAAGCTGAACAAAAAGGTCTTTCAGTAGCTCATTACGATATGGTATTTGCCAAACCTATTGATGAAGAACTTCTTCATTCGGTGATGTCAAAATTTGACAAGATAATAACGATAGAAGATGGTATTCTTAAAGGTGGATTTGGGTCAGCCATTATTGAATTTATGGTAGATAATGGTTATAATTGTAAGGTAAGACGTTTAGGATTGCCAGACAATTTTGTGGAGCATGGTACTGTGTCCCAATTGCGCAATATTTGCGGGATTGACTCAGCCGCAGTCTATGATTCTCTTATAAAAGAATGGTAATAGTAAAGTAAAAAATATAATTTATTATTATGAAAATAATAATTGCCGGTGCCGGGGCTGTTGGTACACATTTAGCGAAATTATTGTCTAAAGAGGAACAAGATATTGTTTTGATGGATGTTGACGCAGATAAGCTCGACGAACTGCAATCATATAATCTTATGACTATCACCGGGTCACCCAGTTCACTTAGGGATCTAAAGGAAGCCGGTGTGAAAAACTGTGATCTTTTTATTGCAGTAACACCTACTGAGAGTCAGAATATTACGGCCTGTATGCTCGCTGCCAATTTGGGAGCGGCAAAAACTTTGGCACGCATCGACAATTATGAATATCTTCAACCTGAAAATAAAGAATTTTTCAAAAAACTTGGAGTTGATGAGCTTATCTATCCCGAGATGCTTGCAGCACAAGAGATAATCACCGCTCTTAAAACGGCATGGGTTCGTCAGTGGTTTGAACTTTATGGAGGTGCTTTGATACTCCTTGCCGTAAAGATCAGGGAGAATGCACTTATTGTGAATCATCGTTTGAGTGAACTATCAGGAGGGAATCATTTCTATCATGTAGCCGCTATAAAAAGAAAAGAAACTATTATCATACCAACCGGTAATGATAAGATATTAACAGATGACCTTGTTTATTTTACAACGACACCAAATCATATTGAAGAAATTCGAATATTATCAGGAAAAGAGTATACTCAGATCAAAAATGTTATGATAATGGGAGGAAGCCGAATTGCTATTAGAACGGCAGATTATGCACCCGATTATATGAACATTAAGATAATAGAATTTGACCGAGACAAGGTGACAAAGATTCTTGAAAGAGTAAAAGATGTAGGAGTAATTCAGGGTGACGGACGTGATCCGGAATTGCTAAGAGAAGAGGGGTTGCAGGAGTGTGAAGCTTTTATTGCATTAAGCGACAGCTCAGAGACAAATATCCTTGCTTGTTTGAATTCAAAACAATATGGAGTAAAAAAGACTATTGCCGAAGTTGAAAACCTTACATATATAGATACAGCTGAATCGTTGAATATTGGTACTGTAATCAATAAAAAACTTATTGCAGCAAGTCGTATCTATCAGCTTTTATTGACATCGGACGTTTCGAACGTTAAATGTCTTGCACTTTCAAATGCTGAGGTTGCCGAGTTGGTTGCAAAACCGGGATCAAAAATCACACAGCATGCGGTAAAAGATCTTAATCTTCCAAAGGATTTAACAATTGGTGGATTGGTTAGAAACGGAGTGGGAATGGTGGTAAATGGAGATACTCAGATTTTCCCTTACGATCATGTTCTTGTTTTTTGCCTTAATACTGCAATTAAGAAGATCGAAAAACTATTCAATTAATAATCTTGAAATTTTAAATGGATAATTTTTAATAGAAATGATACAATTCAATTTTAAATTAATATTGAGAATTCTTGGTATTCTTCTTTTGATAGAGTCATTGTTTATGCTTCTCTCGGGAGTTGTATCATTGATATATGCAGAATCCGATCTTTTTGCCTTTATAATCTCTACAGCTATAACGGCAACATTCGGGGGCTTTCTATTTTACAAAGGGAGAAAATTTGAGAATAATATAAGTAAACGAGAGGGCTATTTTATAGTATCTATTTCCTGGATAATATTCTCTTTTTTTGGAATGCTTCCTTTTCTTATAAGCGGTGCTATCAGCAGTGTTTCTAATGCTTTTTTTGAAACAATGTCAGGATTTACAACAACCGGAGCATCGATATTAACCGATATTGATTCGCTTCCTCACGGAATATTGTTTTGGCGAAGTCTTATACAGTGGTTAGGTGGAATGGGAATAATTGTGTTTACACTTGCCCTGATGCCGATGTTCAGTTCGGGAGGTATACAGCTTTTCAATGCCGAAGTGCCCGGATTGACACACGATAAGATAAGACCGCGAATACAGCATACTGCAAAACGATTGTGGTATATATATTTTATTATAACAATGATTTGTGCCCTTTTTCTTTGGGTAGGGCCAATGTCGTTGTTTGATGCGATTTGTCACTCTTTTACAACTCTTGCGACAGGCGGATATTCAACAAAACAAGCAAGTATATCGTATTGGGATTCAGCTTATTTGGAATATGTGATAATATTCTTTATGATAATCGCCGGAACAAACTTTACATTAGTATATTTTCTTCTCACAGGAAAGGGTGAAAGGTTTGGAAAAGATGAGGAATTTAGATGGTATATGTTGGTGATACTTGTATTTGTTGCTCTCTTTACGGGTGCATTCTATTACACATCTCAGAATTCAACATTTGAAGGAACTGTCAGAGCATCATTATTTCATGTAGTTTCGATCTTAACAACAACCGGATTTGCCGGTATTAATGCCGATTATGTAAGTTGGGGTCCCATATTTTGGGTATTGACTTTAATAATAATGGCGATGGGAGCTTGTGCCGGTTCAACCAGTGGCGGTATAAAACTTATTAGAATAATGGTTCTTTTAAAGAACACAATAAATGAATTATATCGTCAGATTCATCCCCGAGCAATAGTGCCGGTAAGGATAAATTCATCATTAATATCGTTTGATATTGTTAGCAAAGTGCTTGCTTTTATTTTTGTATATGTAATGCTTGCAATATTAAGTGTATTGTTTCTTGTGACCTTAGGACTTGACTTTTCCACAGCAATAGGTTCGAGCATTACATGTATAAGCAATGTGGGGCCGGGACTTGGAATAACTGGACCGTCGGGTGGATTCTCCGAAATACCGGATATGGCGAAATGGTTTTTGTCTTTTCTTATGCTTGTAGGACGTCTTGAATTATTTACCGTCCTTTTGCTTTTGACACCATCTTTTTGGAAAAAATAGATTGTTTATTTTATTCACTGTAACATAAATTGAAATAAATCAATTATGAATAGGGCTGAAATTAAACGATAAATTGTTGTGTCTGTTATAATCTTAACAGACATTATTAAAACACCAGTAAAAACAAAAATTATGAGTGCGGAATATACACAGATTTATGCTGAAAATCTGACAAAAAGATTGACAGCTCTTGCAATAGAAAAAGGTTACATGGATGAGACTTTTCTTGATGTAGAAGAATTGTCGGATTTATGGACAAAACTGGCTCCGGAATATATGGTGGATGCCGTTCCTGAAATATCAAAATACCCGGTGGTATCTATCGCTTGGGCCTGCTATTTCGGTCTTGCCACAGCGAGTCTTTGGGATCTTGATTGGGAAAAATATGAAAAGATAGAGAATCTTTATGATCATATAAAGTCGGCAAAAGGTTTTGATCATATGGATGATTATGTGACTGAAAATATAATGATTGCCGGAAGTAATTATGCCGAAAAATTTGATATTGAAAAAAGAGAGAAGCTAAACAGTTTTATTTATGAGGCTGCAAATCTTGCCCATACTCTTATTAGAAAAGAGAATATAGAACCTCAAAGTCAACACGCTTTTTTTGTGTTTGCAAAGACTACTGAGATCTTTTATAAACTTGGTGTTTCGATAGCTCTTCATATTTTGGGATATAAATATCATAAGATAAATATCACCTCCGGACAAGACAATAACGTGTTGAATTAAATTTGTATAACATTTGAATATAAGCGATTATAAAAAATATTATATTTGTGCTTTATAACATATTTCTCTAAGAAAATAATTATTAGTAATGTCTGGTAATAAAGAAATTGAAATAGAAGAATACCTATCACAAATCTGGACTCTTCTTGATCCGTCCGAACAGGAATTGGTGAAAGATAGTACTTTGATAAAACATTTTAAAAAAAATGAATTGATATACCGTGAAAATGAAGATCCTAAGTTTCTTATGTGCATTTTCAAAGGTAAGGTAAAAATCTATAAAGAAGGAATTGGTGGACGAAACCAGATCATGAGATTGATGAGTCCGGTTCAATATTTCGGTTACAGAGCTTATTTTGCAAATGAAGCTTATGTGACTGAGGCTGCTGCATTCGAATGTTCTACAATTGCAATGATTCCAATGGAAATTATAGAGGAACTTATTATGAAGAATAATGCGTTGGCTATGTTTTTCATAAGAGAACTTGCTACAGATTTGGGTGAATCGGATGAGCGAACAGTAAATCTTACACAAAAACATATCAGAGGACGACTGGCCGATTCTTTGATTTTCCTTCTTGAGAAATATGGAACTGAGGCAGACGGATGTACGATAAATATTTATCTTGCGCGTGAGGATCTTGCCAATCTTTCAAATATGACAACATCGAATGCTATCAGAACATTGTCGAGTTTTTGCTCGGAAGGGATCTTAACAGTGGACGGACGTCGACTGAAAATTCTTGATGAGACGAAACTTCGCAAGATTAATAAGTTCGGATAAAATAAAGATAATCCATCTTTTTAGATGATATACAATTGTCTGAAAAAAACGATAAATTAAAGAACAAGAGATCCCGATATTTTCAATTTGAAGATATCGGGATTTTTATTTTATTATAACATGTTACGGTTTACTACTACATAATAGGTAAAAGCAGCAAATAGTTATTAATTTGATATGATAAATAACAAATATTTATTTTTTTCTGATAAAAAAATTGATCTATTATTTGGTAATTAAAAGTGAACTATTACTTTTGCACCATCGAAGAACGAAATAAACTGTTCTTTAGGAAAAAACAAAGAGAAAATGCAACATACAAATGCAACATATTTCCGATTTTACTTTTATTACTTTTACTCAAACAGTAAGAGCGGGAATCTGTGTATGTAGTAAAACAGAAAGATTAATAATATCACAATATATTTAGAATCCCGCTTACGAATGTAGGCGGGATTTTTTTTTAATATCAAACGAAGGATAAATTAAATAATAATATGAAAAAAATAGCTATACAAGGGGTTGAGGGTTGTTACCATGAGATGGCAGCAAAGAACTATTTCAAGAATGAAGAGATAAAAACAGTAGAGTGTCTGTCTTTTCCTGAAATGTTTACTCAATTTACCCAGGATCGTAATCTTTTCGGTGTAATGGCTATTGAAAATACTATTGCGGGACCTCTTCTTCAGAATCATGAATTGCTAAGAAATAGTGATATGAAGGTAATAGGAGAGTATAAATTGCATATTTCTCATACACTTGCAGCCCTTCCGGGAGAAACTATTGATGATATAGTAGAGGTTAATTCTCATCCTATCGCTCTTATGCAGTGCACCGAGTTTCTTGATAAATATAAGAATATGAAATTAGTTGAAAAGGGAGATACTGCAAGTAGTGCCAAGGAGATAAGTAATCAATCACTTAAAGGGCATGCCGCAATATGTAGTGAATATGCTGCCCAATTATACAATCTTAATATCTTGTATAGAGAGATAGAGACTAATAAAAGAAACTTCACAAGATTTCTTGTTCTTGCAGATAAATGGATTGCGGATGATATGACAGATACTCATAAAGTGAATAAATCTTCGGTTGTATTTTGTGTCCCTCATATAGAGGGATCTCTGTCAAAAGTGTTGACGACACTTTATTTCTACAATATAAATCTTACGAAGATTCAATCTACTCCGATAATCGGAAGAGAATGGGAATATCGCTTTTATATTGATCTAAAATTTGAGGATTATTCAAATTATAAAGATGCAATAGAAGCAATACGACCTTTTACGAAAGATTTCAATATCATCGGCGAATACAGAGAATTTGAAGCTGCCGAATAAAGAATATAAACATCAATCATAATTGATAAAACATTATTTGAAATAAACAAAAATGGAAAAGCCACAATTAAACATCATTCCTGCAGAGAGGGTTTCAAAAGTAGAAGAATACTACTTCTCAAGAAAATTGAAACAGGTTGCACAGATGAATGCACAGGGGATGGATGTGATTAATTTAGGGATTGGAAATCCCGATCTGCCGCCTTCTGAAAGTACTCTTGAAGTACTATGTACAGAATCTCACAATAACGGAGCAAATGGTTATCAACCATATGTCGGAATTCCGGAATTCAGAAAGGCTTATGCTGAGTGGTATCAAAGATGGTATGGTGTAAATCTTGATGCAAATAAAGAGATTCAACCTTTAATAGGTTCAAAAGAGGGAATAATGCATATCACTCTTGCATTTGTAAACCCGGGTGATAAAGTGCTTGTTCCTAATCCCGGTTATCCAACATATTCCGCTGTTAGCAAACTTGCTCAGGCCGAAGTGATAAATTATGATCTTACAGCTGAGTCTAATTGGGAACCTAATTTTGAAGAGCTTGAAAAACTTGACCTTAGCGATGTGAAGCTGATGTGGGTTAATTATCCTAATATGCCTACGGGAAAGAATTCTTCACCCGAGCTATTCAGAAAACTTGTTGATTTCGGTAAGAAACATAATATTGTGATTATCAATGATAATCCTTATAGTTTTATACTTAATGACAAACCATTAAGTATTCTTGAAACTGAAGGAGCAAAGGATATTTGTATCGAACTTAACTCAATGAGTAAATCGCATAATATGCCTGGATGGAGAATAGGAGTTGCTTGCTCTAATTCTGATTTTATAGAATGGATATTAAGAGTAAAAAGTAATGTTGACTCAGGGATGTATAAACCTTTACAACTTGCAGCCGTTCAAGCGCTTTCAAATACGGAAGAGTGGCACAAGGCTAATAATGAAGTTTATAAGGAAAGGCGGAAAAAAGCGGAGGAATTAATGTCATTGCTTGGCTGTAGTTTCGATGAATCGCAAACAGGTCTTTTCCTTTGGGGACGGATTCCTGATAAATATGATTCGGTAGAAGAGTTCACAGAGGATATTCTCCAAAACGCAAGAGTTTTCATTACACCGGGAATGATATTCGGAAGTAACGGAAACAGATATATCAGAATTTCACTTTGTGCTAATGAAGCAACTTATGATAAGTCGATAAAAAGAATAAAAGAAAATATAACATTATAAATCAGACAATAAAAAAATTAACATATGAAACTTGAATCAATTTTACTTCCGGGAATAGAGAATAAACGTCCATTGGTTATTTCAGGACCATGTAGTGCTGAAAGCGAAGAGCAGGTAATGAAAACTGCCAGAGAACTTGCAAAAGCAGGTATAAAAATATTCAGAGCGGGAATCTGGAAACCACGTACCAAACCGGGAGGTTTCGAAGGTATCGGAGCTATCGGATTGCCTTGGTTGCAAAAAGTAAAAGAAGAAACAGGAATGTACACTGCTGTTGAGGTTGCAACAAAAGGTCATGTAGAAGAGGCTCTTGCGCATGGTGTGGATATTTTATGGATCGGAGCTCGTACAACAGCTAATCCTTTTGCTATGCAGGAAATTGCCGATGCTCTTGTAGGTGTTGATATTCCGGTGCTTATTAAGAATCCCGTTAATCCGGATCTTGAGCTTTGGATCGGAGCTATTGAGCGTATTTATAATGCAGGAATTCGTAAAATAGGAGTTATTCATAGAGGATTCAGTTCTTATGATAAAAAAGTTTACAGAAACCTTCCACAATGGCATATACCTATTGAGCTACGTCGCAGAATGCCAAGTTTACCTATTATTTGTGACCCGAGTCATATTGGAGGAAAACGTGAACTTATCGCTCCGCTTTCTCAACAGGCAATGGACCTTGGTTTCGACGGATTAATAATTGAATCGCATATTTGTCCTGATTGTGCATGGAGTGATAAAGATCAGCAGATAACTCCTGAATCTCTTGATGTAATTTTGAATACTATTGTTATTCGTGATGAGACTCAGTCGACAGAAAATCTTACGACTTTACGTCGTCAGATTGATGATCTTGATGATCAGTTATTGGAACTTCTTGCAAAGCGTCTACGTATATCAAAAGAGATTGCTGTATTCAAAAAAGAACACTCTATGCCTGTTCTTCAGACGGGTAGATATGATGAGATTATGACTAAACGTATCAAACAGGCAGAGGATATGGGTATGCATGGTGATTTCGTTAAGATAATTCTTGAGGCGATACATGAAGAGTCTGTAAGAACTCAGCTTGACCTTATCAATAAATAATAGCTGAGGATCTTAAAATATAAATGAAAGGATACCCCTTTTTACTCCTTTAAATTGATAAAAGGGGGTGTTTTTCATATAACATAAGATAAAAAAGAAAAAATGAGAATATTAGTTCTTGGTGCCGGTAAGATGGGGACATTTTTTACCGATGTGCTTTGTATGGATCATGAGGTGGCAATATTTGACACTGATCCTCTTAAGCTACGTTTTGTGTTCAATACAATTAGAATGACAAAACTTGAAGAGATACAAGAGTTTGACCCGCAACTTGTGATAAATGCGGTTACTATAAAATATACTATACCTGCTTTTGAAAAGATTCTTCCTTATGTAAGCAAAAGTTGTATTCTTTCGGATATAGCTTCTGTAAAGACAGGATTGCCGGAGTTTTATGCTAATGCAGGACATCCTTTTGTTTCTACTCACCCGATGTTCGGACCAACATTTGCGAGCCTTTCAGATCTTTCTACTCAATTTACAATTCTTATATCTGAGTCCGATCACTTAGGAAAAGTGTTTTTTAAAGACCTTTATCAAAATCTTAGACTTAATATTTTCGAATATAGTTTTGAGGAGCATGATGAAACTATCGCATATTCGTTATCTATCCCTTTCGTTTCAACACTTGTCTTTACGGGTGTTATGAAGCCACAGGAGGCTCCAGGGACAACCTTTAAACGACATATGAATATTGCAAGAGGTCTTTTGTCTGAAGATGATTATCTTTTGTCTGAGATTCTTTTCAATCCTCATACTCCGGGGCAGATTGAAAAGATTCAGGATAAGCTGACTATTCTGCTTGAGATTATTAAGAAAAAGGATACTGTTGCGTTAAAGAAATATTTAACGGAATCACGAAAGAATATTAAGGCTTAATTTTTTAGGATATTATAAAATTTATTCCGCCGGTTTTGATTGATTGAATCAAGGTCGGCGGATTTTTTTTAGGGATAATTATTAATAAAAAATTCAATTATCTTTAGTAATAAGATATAAATACTTTATGTTTTATATAAAATAAATAAATTTGACTATTTATATGCTTACTTAAATCGGGGATTAGATTATCGTTTAGTTTATAATGTAACAGATCTTTAAGGCAATATAAAAGGCAGAATTGAATTCAGATAAAACTCTACAAAATAAAACTGCTTATTTTCCTTCAGGGATTGACGTTAATGTATCAGATCTTGAATATGCCTATAATGGGAAAGAAAAGATTTCATCTCATGGATTTAATATGTATGATTATGGCGCAAGGTTTTATGATCAGACTATAAGCAGATGGCATTCTATGGATCCATTGGCAGAGAAATATTATTCTATTAGTCCTTATGCGTATTGTGCTAATAATCCGGTGAAGTATATTGATCCGGATGGGATGGACCTATATAGATACGATGATGAAACAGGAACGATGATTCTTGTTGAAAAAACTGATGATGATTTCGATCAGATAGGAAAATTCAAATATGATAAAAAGACCGATTCATATACTTTAAGAACAAATCGTAAAGGCGAAGCAAAAACTCGAATGGATAAAATTGAGAAAGGTATACTTAAAGACAAATTGGATCTTAAGAATAAAGATAATTCTTGGGATATTGGAGGTGAGGGTAACCCTACGGTAAAGGGATTTGAGAATTTTGCTATCGGATTTTCAGAAATGATAGGGAAAGAGGTCGGAGGCTATTATTTAAGCAAATCGGATAATCCGAATGTAGTAACAGAGATCTTCATGGGACAGCATATCAACAATACTCGCACTGAAGCTAAGATGCCTAAGAAGTCTCCTCAGCTTCAGTTGAAAACCACCAGTGGAGAATATCAAACACATACTGATTGGCATACACATCCGAACAATGGATATAGTAAATATCAAAGAACTCATGGTTCCGATGGTGATTATGACTCGAAGAAAAATGCTTATGAAAATCCATTTCCTAGTCAAATACCATTATATTTTATAATTTTAACCAAAGGATTTCCACCAATACCTTATTGATATGAAAAGATTACTATTATTATTTAATTCAATTATTCTTTTTTGTTCTGCTTCATCTCCTCAGAAGAATCAGAAGGAGGAGGCTATAGATATAGCAATCACAGATTTTCTTAAAAGTAAATTGAGCAAACGTAGTAATGTATTTAGGGTATCAATCTATGAAAAAGATCATTATGACGGATATGAGATAAATGAGGATTTGTTGGTTATCTCTATATTTCCAAATGATACAAAGACGAGAACAATGCCATTATATTATCTTACATTTATGGATACTATTGGAAGTGTAAGATTACCAACCAGATATATGGAGAAGAATGGGATATTATTTTATTGGAGAGATAAAGACTATGGGCTTACAGAAGAAACAATAAAAGTTTTTTTAGACTATTATGTTGTAGATTTACTCGAGAACTCAGAATGTGATTTTTTATTTGGAATGGAGCTTAGCGGAATTCCTGAATTTGTAAAAGGAGCTCATTATTATTTCTGTAAAAATGATTTGAATAAGTTTAAAAGTGTAAAAACAATTCTTGCCGCAAGATGGTACAAACCACCTAAGATAAAATGTGAAAAATAGTTGCATAATGTTGATAATTACCATTTTACATTGGATCTCAATATTTATTGAGACCAGTCAAGAACGATACAAATTACAATTATGAAATATATATATTGTGTGATTTACTCTCTGTTATTTTTCAATGCCATTTATGCGCAAAATAAGGTCAATGACTTCTATTCTATTATGACAACACGACCTGTTCAAGAAGAGATTCATTTAACCGAATTTGAATATGACAAGAATGGCGAGTTCTTAGATATTAGAGAACGTAACATTATGTATAGTGAACGCAAAGAAAAATCCAAAATCATGTTAGCATGGATGGGCCTCAAAATAGATGATTTAAATTTAATTGATTATGAGTCAGATACGATAGTGTTTGTTGATATAGAGTTTCTTAAAGTCGAAGATATTGTACGTAATATATTTAAACTAAAAGATAATTTTTTAGATGTACAGATAGATTCACAAGATCTTTTCAGATGTGACAGTCGTGACATATCATACGATTTGAGCGAAAAACCGAAAATAATATATGATGAAATTATGCAACGGTATTATTATTTTCTTAATACTGCATTATCATGGGATATTAAAATGTTAACTCAGATGGTTAAAACTTCAGGACCGGTATTTGATAGACGATATTATAATATTGAACGAATTATAGTAAAGGATAATCAAGTAATTAGTATTGAACGGATATCTGTAAAAGATCCTCATATTTGGAACTTGCCGGATATTAACGTAATAACTTATTGATATTGAAAATTTACTTATTATCATTTATTTCAATTATCCTTCTAATAGAAAATTGCAACGTGCAATTATATGTTTAAAATCTAAAATAAAGAAAATGAAAAAGATACTAATTATATTTTTGATGAGTTTTCTAATTCATAATATAAGCGCTCAGATTCCGGAGCAATGCTCTGAAATTGATTCTGTTTATGTTTTAGGTATGAAGCGCGGCTTCAGTAGAACCTTTAAGGTAAGCAGAGAGAAGTTTCAGGAAGAATTTTACAAACTCGGGAAATTTGACATTATAAGAGATAGAGAAAAAATAAATGAGATATGTGAAATTCTTAAAGATTTAACTCCAATCTCTCCTGAAGAGATTACATGTGACTGTAATAAGCAAAAAATACGAATAGATAAACGCGGAATTCCAAGATTTATGGAGTGGGATACCTTAGATGTAAGGGGATTAATCGTTCTTCATGTGCAAAATCAGCAAGCACTGATTTGGATTAGTCAAGCTACTACTGAAATTGATTGTCAGATGTATCATAGTTCTGATACTTTACAATCTTATTTTAATAATTATAAATACAAATACAGAATCGAAGGAAATAATATCTTGGGAACAAAGATTATCAATAATCAATTTTAGCTCAGTTATAGGATTGTAGATTAAATTTATCTGTTAATCTTTAATGAATATAGGGATATAAAAGCAGAATTGAATTCAGACAAAACTCTACAAAATAAAACTGCTTATTTTCCTTCAGGGATTGACGTTAATGTATCAGATCTTGAATATGCCTATAATGGGAAAGAAAAGATTTCATCTCATGGATTTAATATGTATGATTATGGCGCAAGGTTTTATGATCAGACTATAAGCAGATGGCATTCTATGGATCCATTAGCAGAGAAATATTATTCTATTAGTCCTTATGCGTATTGTGCTAATAATCCGGTGAAGTATATTGATCCGGATGGGAGAAAAATTGAGTTTGCTGCAGACTCTCACCATTCTTTTAAAGAAAAATTTGCAGCTGCAGTGAAATATTTAAATGAAACCAATAATGGAGGTCTGCTTTATAAAATGCAACAATCCGAAAAAACATTTATAATAGAGGAGTCTTTTAAAGATTCTCGTTTTGTAGTGATTACGAATACTAAAGATAATACAACTGTATATAAAATTTTATGGAATCCAAACTTAGGTATGAAAGCTAAAGATACCGGTTATGAAATGTCTCCGGCAGAAGTAATAAATCATGAAGCTGCTCATGCAGTTCAATATGACGAAAATCAAGAACAATATCAAAAGGATCATGACACTGAAAATGCTGATTATAAGAATGAAGAAGAAAAACGTGTAATAACAGGTCCAGAACAGGAAACCGCAAAAAAAATGGGAAAATTAAAAGATGGTGAAGTTACAAGAGCTACACATAAAGCAACCCCAATTATTGTAGTATCTCCTATTAATACGGAAAAAGTACTAACCGTTCAAAAATAAATAAAAAGATAATGAAAAAGATGTTAATTGTATTTTTGATTAGTCTTGTAGTTCAGGATATAAGCGCTCAGATTCCATATAAGTGCTCAGAAATTGATTCTATTTATGTTTTGAGTATAGAGTATCATACCGATTTTTGCATCCCATTGTATAAGCGGCGATTTCAGGAGGAATTACATTATGATGGAATGTATGATATTGTAAGTGACAGAGATAAAATAAAAAAGATCTATAACCTTCTCAATGGTTTGATCCCTATTAACCGAATGAGTGACTGTAATGAACTAGAGGTAATAAGTTGGAGAAGAAGTGGTGTGCCGGCTATTACAGAAAATGAACATATAGATATAAGGACATTACTCGTTCTTTGTAATCAAAATAAGCAAACTATGGTTTGGATTAGTGCTCCTGCTACTGAAATAGATTGTAAAATATATTATTCTTCTGATAGTTTACGTTCTTTTATAAGTGATTATGAATATAAACACTACTATGAAAGAAAACGAGAGAGAATAAAAAAAGTCGAAAAAAAACGAAAGAATTAATTATCGGTAAATAAAAAGAAAATGAAAAAGATATTAATTGCATTTTTGATTAGTCTTGTAGCTCAGAATATAAGCGCTCAGATTCCATATAAGTGCTCAGATATTGATTCTATATATGTTTTGAGTATAGATTTTGATATCGAATATTACATTCCGTTAACAAGATGGGAGTTCAAAGAAGAATTTTATATAGATGGGAAATATGATATTGTAATAGAAAGAGATAAAATAAAAGAGATTTATAATCTTTTTGAAGGATTAACACCTATTTCTACTGATGACGAAACTTGTGACTGTAATAAACTAAAAGTGATAATAGATAGAAATGGGATTCCACAAATCTATCAATGGGATTCTATTGATGTAAGGACTTTGCTTGTTCTTTATATGCAAAAAAAGCAAGCTCTTATTTGGATTAGTCCTCCGACTACTGAAATTGATTGTCAAATGTATTCCACTTCTTATACTTTACGCTCGTATATAAGTAATTATAAATATAAATATATATACAATGACTACGAAGACCGTAGAATAGAAAGGAATAATATTTCAGACATATTTTTGATGAAAAAAGATTATTTAATGCTGCCCTAAAAGAGTAACATGCAAATAGTTTTTACTTATATGTCTGAAATATAACAGCTAAAACAAATTTAATTATTAGATAGCCATTCCCGTATCAAACGCTTCTTTCATAAAATCAGTTCAATTTACCTCTCCTTTTGTTTTTCATTTTACCACCATTTTATGTTTTTTAATGAGAATCATAACCTCCATCACCGGATAGATAAATTTTCTTTCTTCCCTTAATCAAAAAAGATTCCCATACGTTTTTTAAAGAAACCATTTACGAATGATGCGTGTTAAGACAATAAATGGTTTTTCACCAAATGAAATTAAAGTAAAAAAATAAATATTGAAATATGAAGAAAATCATAGTAATAGACGGAGGTCCTCGCAAGACGATGAATATCTCAAAATTAGTTGAGGCTTTCTGTAAAGGAGTCAAAAGTAAAAGTGAAGAGATTGAAGTAAAGCATATCAGGTTGTATGATTATGACTATAAAGGTTGTTATTCCTGCCTTGCTTGCAAAGTGAAAGATAGTAAGTATCTTGATGTATGTGCTATAAAGGACGGCATCACAGAAATACTTAAAGAAACAGCTTACGCAGACGGACTATGTATTGCAGCTCCTATCTATTTTATGGATATATCGGCTCAAACAAAAGCTTTTATTGAACGTCTTTTTTATCCATGGCTTGATTATAATAATATTTGTATGAATCCGCCAAGACAACTATTTACTACTACCATTTATGCAATGAACGATTCTTTGCCCGAAAGAGTAAATGAGATGCTTGATCGTATTGAATTTCCATTACGTTTTGCTTTTGGTAATGATACAAATGAACGTGTCGCAGCACTAAATACCATGCAGGTGAAAAATTATGATCGTTATGATTTCGGAATGTTTCCAAAGGAAATGAAAGAAGCATGGCATGAAGAGCATTGGACTGAAGATATTAAAAAGGCTTTCGATGCAGGCTTTAATATGGCGGAGAAGATTTTAGGATGATACGGACAACTCAAAAATAGAAAGGTTTCAAGATATAAATTGTAGAAGAATTCACATTTTCAGACCTTTCTATTTTATGTATAATCTCTTCGTTTCTTCTAAATCAACGACCGGTCAGTCGCTCTTGTTCTTCGGGATATCTGGCTCCAATTATCTCAATGGAGTCAAGATGTTTTTTTATTAGAGATAACTCATCAGATGAAAACTCAATATCTGCACCACCGATATTTTCTTCTATACGCTCAACTCGTTTTGTGCCCGGAATAGGTACTATCCAATCTTTTTGCGCCAATAACCATCCCAGAGCTATACGGGCAGGTGTTGTTGCTTTTTGTTTCGCAAGTTCAGAAATATAATCTACCAATTCTATATTGTGTTGCAGATTACCCTCCATGAATCGAGGAATAGTTGAGCGAAAATCTGATTTGTCGAATGTAGTACGAGCATCAAATCTTCCGGTAAGCATAGCTTTTCCCAAAGGGCTGAATGGAACAAATCCAATACCTAACTCTTCTAAAGTCGGAAGTAGTTCTGCTTCGGCATTACGATACCAAAGTGAATACTCACTCTGTACTGCTGTTACGGGACAGATCTTGTGAGCTCGACGGATTGTAGATGGTGCGGCTTCTGAGAGTCCCCAATGTAACACTTTACCTTCTTTTATTAAATCGGAGAGTGTCTCGGCTACAATTTCAATCGGAACATTCGGATCTACACGATGTTGATAATATAAGTCGATATTATCTCTTTTTAATCTTTTTAATGAGCCTTCGATTGCTTTGCGAATAGTTTCAGGACGTGAGGATAGTTCAATAGGGCGCGCCGTTCCTTCAAACTGAATATTTGCCATATCGTACCCAAATTTTGTTGCAATAATAACGTCATTGCCAAAAGGTTTAAGAGCCTCTCCGACAAGTTCCTCGTTTCTGAACATGCTATATACTTCGGCTGTATCAAAAAATGTTACACCTAATTCTACTGCTTTGCGAAGTGTATTTATAGCCTCTTTTTTATCGGGATATGGCGGATAACTTTGAGTAAATCCCATACATCCCAATCCTATAGCCGAAACTTCTAAATCAGCTCCTAAAATTCTCTTTTTCATTTTATTTTATCTTTAGACCTTCTATAAGAGGTGTAGTGTCGATAAGTTCTAATTGT
Organism: uncultured Bacteroidales bacterium; assembly: GCA_947074145.1. GTDB lineage: Bacteria > Bacteroidota > Bacteroidia > Bacteroidales > JAUNSR01 > JAUNSR01. The sequence goes on along the minus strand of CAMTOJ010000011.1, from coordinate 48,712 downwards.
TGCACCATATCGAGTGTACCCTCTTTGTATTTTAAGAAGTGTGGAGTTTTAATGTGGCTTTTGTAAGCCTCTTCATTTTCGTAAATCTCAAGTATTGTAATGTGATTCGGCTTCTCTTTTTCAGCTGTAGCATAGAGTGTCAATACACCTTTCTCTAAAGCCATTGAGGCTTCGATTTCCTCTTTCAAATAAGCGTTATACTCTTTAAGGCGGTTAGTGTCAACAACAATTTTAGAAAGACGAACTTTATTAGGTTCTTCCCGGATGGCTTGTTCTTTTGTGTCTGCAATTATGCGCAAAACCTTCATAGCGGGAGGGAAGCCGATATATGGCAAAGTTTGAATAACTACTGCCGCCAATGTTGCTTTGTCATTACCCAATTTGATATTACTGACTGTGTGAGAACGCAGCTGACTGTCTGCTTCAATTGTTGTAAGCAATGCATATAATAGAAGTTCTCTTGTTTGAATGTCAAATCCTTTTCGTGTATAGATGTCACCGAATCCGAACTCTGTTAAATATCGAGCTACTTCATCACCCAAATTATCAGGTAAACCTCTTAGTGCATTTTTAATGGCATTGCCGTATAGCGGCTGTTGAATTTCAGTACCTCGATCTTTTCTATTTTCCTCGGTTACTGTGCCCATGGACTCTAAAGGGAGAGCAATTCCACGCTCCGTAAAGATTTCGTTTGCAACCGAAAGAGCATTCAGAGTTTTTGGAAAACCGATAAAAGGTGCGCACATATAGATTAATTCCCGCACCTCAACAGGTGTAACACCGACATTAAGCGCCGCCCCAATATGTGCTTTGAGTTGTGGCAAAGTTTGCATTGCTGTTAGCGTTATACAAGTTATCATTTCACGAGTTTTGATATCCAAATTGCCGGTTTGAAATATCTCTCCGAATATAAATTTTTGTAGTATATCCATCATTTCGGGATCATTGCCCTGTCCTGTAAGAGCTTCGCCACCAAATAAAGTACGATAGTTCTGTTTTGTTGCATCAATTCTGTTCATTTTGTCTTGAGCGTTAGAGTTAATTGCCAATGTTATCAACATTAGCAGTAATAGTATCTTTTTCATATAATCGTTATTTCTTTCCTAATGTTCTACATTTACCAATGACATCACCGGTACGTAAATATTGATAGTTTGGCATCTCGAAAAGAACAGGTTTAAGGATATTGTAATCAACTTTATTATTGGTGTCGAGTATCTCTTCTTTAGCATAAGTGTTGGCTATTTTACAAATAAAATTGTCAAACGTTTCCGTTTCATAAATATCTTCCACTATACATTCCATTGTTAACGGAGAGTCGTTAATAATTGGCATACCTTCATCACCAATAGTATAATCAAATAATGTGGATTTGTCTTCATTAGCTCCGCTAACAGTTCCTGCGTAATCGGCACGCGGAAGCATAGCTTCATCTATCAAATTGATAGAGAATTTTCGGCTCTCTCTCACTGCTTTGTTGCTATGGTGACGTTTGCTCATACTAATCATTATTCTGTCATGACCAATAATACCAATATGCGAAAGCATCATAAAGTTCACTTTTCCATCATTTAACGTACCTATCACAGTTGCCGGAGTAGGGTATAAAGACAATACCGAGCCTATATTTTTCTTGTTTGATTGAGGTTTTGACGTTATTGACTGATTTTTATCTCCACAAGCTGTTGCAGAGAGAGTAAGGAGAGCCATAATTAAGATTTTTAATATTTTCATTGTTGTTCTATTATTACGTTTATTCATACAATTCATTGTTTATTTTGACTGACTTATTGCAAAGTTATTTTGATATAAAAAGGAGGTTGTATACTTTTTACGGATAGTTGTAACGATATTCCGTTTTCTATTTGTATTACGGTTATTGATAGGCATATACAACTATATTTGTGATAAATAAAGATTCAAAATATGGAAGATATTATAAATATAAATTGTGTTGATGACTATAATAAATTGTTTGGAATAGAGACTCTTCATCCGTTAGTGAGTATAATTGATTTGTCAAAATCTCAAAAATGGCCTCTTCACTTTAAGATCAATTTTGGGATATATGCTCTTTTTCTAAAGGATACAGTGTGTGGAGATATACGCTACGGACGTAAGATGTATGACTATCGTGAGGGGACGATTGTTTGTTTCGCTCCGGGTCAAATTAGCGAAGTTGAGATGCACGAAGATAAACGACCTACGGCTATCGGTGTATTGTTTCATCCTGATTTGATTCGAGGAACGGCTCTTGGAACAGAGATAAATCAATATTCTTTTTTCTCTTATACATCAACTGAGGCTCTTCATATTTCCGAACGTGAAAAAGTAACGGTAATGGAGTGTTTTGATAAAATACAACAGGAACTCGAGCATGCTATTGATAAACATACCAAACGTCTTGTTTCTCGTAATATCGAACTCTTACTGGATTATTGTTTGCGTTTTTATGAACGTCAGTTTATAACTCGTTCTGATGCTGATAATGAAGTTTTAACCAAGTTTGAAAGTTTATTGAATGAATATTTTGAGCAGAATAAACAACAACAAGGCGGAATACCATCTGTTAAATATTTTGCTGATAAAATATGTCTTTCTCCGAACTATTTTGGTGATTATATTAAAAAAACAACCGGCAGAACAGCCCAGGATTATATTCAGAGTAAAGTTATAGAATTGGCAAAACAGATGATTCTTTCAACAAATCTGACTCTTAGTCAAATAGCATATGAATTAGGTTATCAATATCCACAACATTTTTCGAGAGTTTTCAAAAGCAGTGTCGGAATGACTCCCAATGAGTATAGATCTTTAAATTAATATGTTCTGTTCTATTGATATTTTCGAAAAAGAATATAGAAAATATATGGGATGGTATTACAATTAAAGAATTAAACTAAGATTAAATAGTAAGAGCCCGATACAATGTCGAGCTCTTACAAATATAAAATTAAAATTTATTGTTCTTCTTTTTGGAGTACATCACGTATATAAAGACTTTTTACTTAATTGCCATTCCTATATTAAACGCCTCTTTCATAAAATCAGTGCTATTTACCTCTCCTTTATTCCAAACACCAACAGCTGCTATGGTCTTTTTGACAATCGGGTTGGTAAGACAATCCATGAATCCATCGAATTCGGTTATTATTCTGTCAGCACAATCCGGCATAGTGTCGGCGGCAGTCATAATATAATAGAATTCCTTGTCGGTTATCTCTGTATATCCGGAGCAGCAACGGTCTATCATTGTTTTAAGCTGTCCACACATAGTATAAAAATAAACAGGAGTAGCTAATACTATGACATCTGCTTTAATCATTTTATCTAATATTATTTGCATATCATCTTTTTGAGAGCATTTTTTTGTATTATAACATGCTCCGCATCCGGTGCAGTAATTAATTTTAAAATCACGCAGGAATAATTTTTCTACCGAATGCTCTGCTGTTTCCGCTCCTTTTTTGAATTCATCGCATAAAGTATCAGAGTTTCCACCTTTACGTGGTGATGAGGATATAATTAATATGTTCTTTTTCATTTTACCACCATTTATTATTTTTGTTATCTTCTATTTTATCTAAATATATTACCTCGCCTATTTTCGGAGTCAGTAATCTGCAATAATCTGATACAGAGGAGTTGATGACCTCCTCCATAGGATTGTCCCATGAATGACGACTAAGAGCGAATTTGGAATTATGAACAGTAATAATGTTATTTGCTTTTAGATCGGCAGCGGCTAATGGTAACTCTTGCGGCATTAAATGAATATGCTTCCATCCCTCATTATATTGTCCGTTTTCAAGAATTGCAAGATCAATGTTTGGAAACCTATCTCCAATCATTTTGAAATGAGAATCGTAACCACCGTCACCCGACATGAATATTGTTTTTCTTGCCTCAATCAAAAACGATGCCCATAGGGTTTGATCGTTTTTAAAGAGTCGGTTTGCGAAATGGCGTGCGGGAAGACAATGAATTGCTATTGAATCATTGATGTTATATATGTCATCCCAATCCATCTCTGTTATTATATCAGGATTATATCCCCAATATTCGAAATATTCGCCTACACCAAGTGGACATATTATATGATTTACCTTATCCTTAAGTTGAATAGCGGTATTGTAATCGAGGTGATCCCAATGTTCATGCGTTATAATTAAAAAATCTATTTCAGGTATATCTGAAGGTTTGTATATGTCGGTGCCTTTAAAAGGCTTGAACATAAGCGACATTGGAAATTTATTTGTCAAAACAGGATCGATAAGAAATCGTATTCCTTCATTTTGAATTAAATAAGATGAGTGTCCGAACCAGACAAAAAGATCATTGTTTTTATCAAGTTTGTGAAGATCTATTTTTATAGCATCAAGAGGAAATGGAGGTTTAAGTTGATCTTTTTTACTGAAAATGAAATCATACATATTTCTTAATCCGCTTTTTTCGGAAGTCATTTTTGGGGTAGGTGAAAGATTTTGAAATTTTCCATCTTTGTAGTTTGGTGAATTTTTTATCCTCTCAAGACGTTCAGTACGAGGTGAGCGTCCAAAACTCTTATGAGAAAGAATTGCATAAATGCCGGAACATACTATAAATAATAAAGCAATAAGGATCATAAATTTTTTCATATTAAGCATTTGCGAAGTATATAACACAAAATTATGTAGTAAATATATTATACAGATTAAACAAATTACTGATTGTTGTATACTTATCAATGAAAACAGGACTTTTATCAAGCAATTTGGGACAAATCTTTAAACGGTATAATGAACGACTATAAAATAAGAGTGTTGTTTTTTTATGTAGCTTTGCATAAAAATAAAATCTTCAATGAAGGGAAAATTAATAGGAAAGAGTTTAGACGAATTAAAAAAGATAGTAGCAGATTATGGGATGCCGGGATTTACTGCAAAACAGATCGCTCAATGGTTATATGTCAAGAGGGTAACATCTATTGATGATATGACGAATATATCAAAGAAACATAGAGATTTATTATCTGAGGATTTTGTAATTGGATTAGATCTACCTCGTCATGAAGCAATATCGGTTGACGGAACAAAGAAATATCTTTTTAGTGCAGCGGGAGATAAGTTTATAGAGGCTGTTTATATTCCTGATAAAGAGCGTGCTACGCTTTGTGTCAGCTCGCAGGTGGGATGTAAAATGAACTGTGTTTTCTGTATGACCGGAAAACAAGGGTTTAATGGTAATCTTACTTCGGCAGAGATAATTAATCAAATTGTTTCAATACCTGATAGCGAGAAACTTACCAATCTTGTTTTTATGGGGATGGGAGAGCCGATGGATAATTATGAAGAAGTTTTAAAAGCATTAGAGATACTTACCTCAGATTGGGGATTTTCATGGAGTCCAAAACGAATAACTGTTTCAACGATTGGTGTTGAGAAAAATGTACGTCGATTTTTGGATGAAAGTAAATGTCATTTGGCAGTGAGTCTGCATGCCTCTTTTCCTGAAAAAAGGTTGGAAATAATGCCTGTTGAGAAGGCCTGGAATATGTATGATATAATTGATCTGCTGAAAGAGTATGACTTTTCAAAACAGAGAAGATTATCGTTTGAGTATATTATGTTTAACGGTTACAATGATTCCATTGAAGATGCAAAGGAACTTGCAAAAGTTCTGAAAGGATTGGATTGCAGGGTTAACCTGATACGATTTCATGCTATACCTGACGTTGATCTGAAAAGTTCGGATGAAAAAGCAATGATTGCCTTTCGTGATTATCTTACATCAAAGGGAGTAACTTGTACTATTCGCTCTTCGCGGGGTGAAGATATTTTTGCAGCCTGCGGTATGCTTTCCACAAAAAAAGGAGAGAAAAACGATAAACAGGGTTAATCAATATAGTAATAGATTGATTTATTCCTAAAACAAATAAAAATATGGATCTTATTAAATCATAATATGTTTATATTTGTAGTTAAACATTAATTGAAGAATCTTATAAATGAAAACAAAATCAAATTATCTGTTACTTTTTATAGTAGCTTCGATGATGCTATTAGTCGGTTGTAAAGGAAAAAACAGAACCTTAACCAAAGCTACCGGTTCGCCTTTTGAGGTATTGCTTGTAGCCAGTAATAGTGTATTGCAAGGTCAGATAGGAAAAGAGCTGAAATCGGTTCTTCAAAGTCCTGTGCCCGGATTACCACAACCTGAAGCTCAATTTAGAGTGTCTGCTGTACCTACATCTCAATTTGATAACATAGTAAAGCCTGTAAGGAATATTCTTTATGTTGATATTGACAGTACTATGTATACTCAACCTAAAATAAGCTTTGCTAAAAATGTATGGAGTGACGGACAGATGGTTTTGTATATTAAAGCGCCCAGCGTAAAGAGCCTTGAATCGTTTGTACCGGCTAATGCCGCAGTCATAATTGAGTTTTTTGTAAGTTCAGAATTGAATAGAGTAGTAAAGATTTTACAGAAAAGTTATAATAAAAAATCTGCTGAAGAATTATATGAACTACTTGGAGTAGAGATGAATCTGCCGGCAGAAATAAACGTTTCAAAAAAAGGAGAAAACTTTTATTGGGTATCAAATAATTCAGGATTTGAAAGAATTGATGTAGTGGTATATTCTGTGCCTTATAATGATATAAACGCGTTTGATCTTGATAAAATCATTGCAAGAAGAGATTCGGTAATGAAAGTAAATATTCCCGGAGCCTATGAAAATAGTTATATGAAAACATCCAAAACAATTGAACCGGAATATCAGAAAAAGAATCTGGGAGGTAAATTTGTGGCAGAAGTAAGAGGTTTATGGGAAATGGAAGGAGATGCAATGGGGGGACCTTTTGTTTCATTAACCCGATTAGATGAAATTAACAATCGTATAATAACAGCCGAAGTGTTTATTTTTGCTCCGGATAAAAAGAAAAAACAAGCTTTGAGAAGAATTGAAGCTGCATTATATACATTGAGATTACCGCAGGAAAATATGCTTCCTGAAGTGCCAATCACAATTGAAACAAATAATTAATACAAATAATAATATAACAAATGTGGGTATTTTTGCACTTATACAACATTGATAAGTTGCAGGAATGCCCACTTTTTAGGAAAATAAATATTGATGGATCATTCTTATAAAATCAGAGTTGCTATTACTCAAGGGGATATCAACGGAATCGGATATGAAATAATTTTAAAAACTCTTTCAGATCCTCGCATAACAGAATTATGTACTCCGATTGTTTACGGATTAACAAAAGTAGCAGCTTATCATCGTAAAGCACTTGAACTTGCACCTATTACATTTAATATAATAAATTCAGCTTCAGAGGCCGAAGATGGCAAATTGAATTTTGTTAATTGTTCGGAAGAGGAAGTGAAAGTAGAGTTTGGACAATCGACAGAAGTTGCCGGATTTGCTGCTTTTCAATCTTTGGTAAGAGCGACTGATGAGTTTAATGAAGGATTGATAGATGTAATGCTAACAGCTCCAATTAATAAACATAATATACAATCTGAAGAGTTTAAATTTCCTGGTCACACCGAATATCTTGAAACAAAATGTGGAGATGGTGAAAAATCGTTGATGATATTGATGCAGGATACTTTAAGAGTTGCACTTGTTACAACGCATGTACCTTTGAGTAAGGTGCCTTCATTGATTACACCTGATAATATTATGGAAAAGTTGGAGTCATTCAATAAAACACTTCAACAAGACTTTGATATACAAAAACCTCGTATAGCAGTTTTATCATTAAATCCGCATAATGGAGAAGAAGGATTGTTGGGAATGGAGGAGATCGAAGTAATAAAACCAACAATCGAGCAAGCAATGATGAATGGAATTCTTTGTTTTGGACCATATGCATCAGATGGATTTTTCGGGTCTTTGAAATATCAGGAGTTTGATGGCGTGCTTGCCATGTATCATGATCAAGGTTTAGCACCTTTCAAAACAATAGCGATGGAAGAGGGTGTAAATTTTACAGCAGGAATACCGCTTATTAGAACATCTCCCGATCACGGAACAGCTTATGATATAGCAGGTAAAGGAATCGCTTCGGAAGAATCGTTTAGGCAAGCGCTTTATGTAGCTCTTGATACATTCAGAAATAGAATTAATTACAAAGAGATGAGAAAGAATCCTTTGAGAAAACAATATTTCGATAAGAGTGGAGATAATGAGAAATTGGATTTAACTACTGAGGCTCAGAATGACTAATGGTATAAATTATGCTATAATAGCAGCTGGTGATGGATCGAGACTTGTTAAAGAGGGTATAACAACACCCAAGCCATTGATTGAAGTAAATGGAGAGAAGTTGATAGAGAGACTAATAAGGATCTTTTCATCAAATAATGCTAAAAGCATAAATATTATTATAAACGATTATATGACAGAAGTGGAGGATTATCTAAAAAAGACTCAACAAACTGTACCGATAAACGTTATTGTAAAAAGTACCAAGAGTTCGATGCATAGTTTTTATGAACTATCAAAAATACTTGGTCGGGGAAAGTTTTGTCTGACTACTGTTGATACAATATTTCCGGAAAAAGAGTTTGGCGAATTTATAAAAGGGTTTGTTGACAATGAAAATCTTTCAGGTTATTTTGCCATAACTGATTTTATTGAAGATGAGTCCCCTTTATATGTAGACGTGAATGATGATATGTATGTCACCGGATTTTATGACTCTGCGCCTGATAATGCTCGTTATATATCGGGTGGAATTTATTGTTTGAATAGTGACTGTTTCAGTATTCTAAAAAATTCTATTGATTCGGGAAAGGCCAGAATGAGAAATTTTCAAAGAGCATTAATAGAGAATAAATATGAGATAAAAGGTTATCCTTTTACCAAAATAGTAGATGTAGATCATGCAGAGGATATCGAAACAGCTTCAATGTTTTTGAAATCGTGCATATTGTAAAAGTTATTATCGATGGGAGATAATAGAATTTTAGGAATTTCAAGAGCAAATATCTATTCACCTAATCATATAGGGAATGATGCTGCAATTTTTAATCTTACATGTAGCGCTCTTAAAGAATTTGGACTTGACGTTCGTGTCATGGATGAAAATGAATTTTTGCAATCCGGGACAGATGTGAAAAATATATTTTCAATGGCTCGATCTCAGGAAACAATAATCCGATTAAAGGAGTTAGAGAATAAAGGTTATAAAGTTGTAAACTCAGCTTACGGTAATGAAAATTGTTGTAGGGAAAGAATGACAACGTTATTAATCAATAATAATATTCCACATCCTAAAAGTATAATTATAGATACAACTGAAAATCTTGAGGTTTATCTGAATAAAGATGAATTTATTCCTTGTTGGATAAAAAGAGGAGATTTTCATGCAATTCATAGAGAAGATGTTTCCTATGTAAGAAATAGAGAGGAAGCAAAATCGATAATAAATGAATATCGAATTAGAGGAATCAAGAGAGCTGTAGTCAATGAACATCTTGTAGGAGATCTTGTAAAGTTTTACGGTGTAGCCGATACTAATTTTTTCTATTGGTTTTATCCTTTTGATGTTAATCATAGCAAATTCGGACTCGAAGCAATAAACGGTGAATCAAAGGGTATCCCTTTCGATATATCTCAGATGCAAGGGATTTGCAATAATGCAGCTGCAGTTTTGAATGTAAAGATTTATGGGGGGGACTGTATTGTGGCTACTGATGGAACAATAAGAATAATAGATTTTAATGACTGGCCAAGTTTTGCTCCATGCAGAGAAATTGCAGCAGATTATATAGCTAAATCCATCATTTTAAACAATATAGGATTTGAATTTATAAATGATAAAAAGAAAATTAATAATCTTCGATAAAAAGGAGATGTAACATTATCTGTTTTAAAGTATAGATATTCGGAATATCCGAATATTTTCATTTGATATGTTTATGTCTGAAAATAAAAAATATAGTTATGAGCAAACTTTAAAATCTATGGATACGGAAGAATTTCTTGATTTAAAATTCTACCGACCATTAGGTTATTGTTGGGCTCTTTTCTTTGAAAAATTAAAAATATCACCAAATACTGTTTCAGTATTATCAATAATACTGGGAGTAAGTGCAGGTGTGATGTTTTATTTCAATGATCTGATATTGAATGTAATAGGGATGTTTTTGCTTGTTTGGGCAAATACATATGATAGTGCGGATGGACAACTTGCTAGAATGACCGGGCAGTTTTCTTATATAGGTCGCATATTAGACGGAGCATGTGGTGATTTATGGTTTATAACGATTTATGCATCTATATGCATTCGTTTGACTCCAGAATGGGGAATTTGGATATGGATTCTCGCTGCAACAGCAGGTTTTTGTCATGCAAAACAGGCTGCAATCGCGGATTATTACAGAAACTTCCATTTGTTTTTCATCAAGGGTAAAAAAGGTAGTGAACTTGATGATTCCAATAAAGTAAAAAAAGAGCTTGAGGCGCTTAAATTCTCAAAGGATCCGGTTTATAAGGTATTCACATGGTTTTATCTGAATTACACAAAAAATCAGGAGATTATGACACCTCAAATGCAAAAATTCAGAAAAACTCTTCGTGCTCAATATGGTGATAATGATGTGCCGGAAACTTTGAGAGAGGAATTTCGAAAGAAAAGTCTTCCTTTGATGAAATATACGAATATGCTGTCATTCAATACACGAGTAATAGCATTATTTGTGAGTTTATTTTTATCACAACCGTGGCTCTATTTTGTTTTTGAATTGACAGTGCTAAACGGGATGCTTATCTATTTGATGATTACACACGAAAAAATCTGTAAAGAATTTAATGAACAAATTAGTAACCAGTCTTAAAAAAATATTTACACTGCGTAATCTTGCATTTCTTGTGGGCTTATCTATTTTGTGTTTTATGATAACCAAAATAGGGGTGCATAATATATTTGATAATTTAAGACAGACCGGATGGTGGTTTTTTGCTATTATCGGAGTGTGGGGAATTGGATATATATTAAATGCTTTAGCTTGGTATCAGATAATAAATGATGATCCTCAATGTAGAGTATCATATAAAGAGGTGCTAAGGCTTACAATTTCAGGTTATGCATTGAATTATATTACTCCTTTTGGTCTGGCCGGAGGCGAGCCATATAGAATATTGGAATTAAAAAAGCATGTATCAACAGAAAAAGCTACATCTTCTGTTATCTTATATGCAATGATGCATGTGTGTTCACATTTCTTTTTTTGGTTAGCAACAATAATTCTTATAGCATGGTTTGTGCCATTGTCGCTCTCTATATCTATTGCAATGAGTATTATTGTTTTAGTTTGTCTGGTATTGATATTCTTATTTTTTAGAGGATATAAGAAAGGATTAGTTGTCACAATTACCAGAATATTTAGTAAAGTACCAATCCTTAATAAAAAGATAAAGACTCTAAAACCGGCTACGATAGATAGACTTAATTTAATTGATACTCAAATAAAAGGACTAAAAGGGAAAAGGGAAAAAACTTTTTATTTTGCTTTGTCATTAGAGTTTATGGCCAGGTTGGTGAATGCAGTTGAGATTTTGTTGATAATCTATGCTATGGGATTTGATGCAAATTATATTGATGCGCTTATTGTGGTGGGGTTATCTTCTTTGTTTGCAAATATATTGTTTTTCTCTCCTATGCAATTAGGTACCCGAGAGGGTGGATTGATGCTTGCTTTTAAAACAATCGGTCTGGTGCCGGGTCTGAGTATTTCGGTTAGCATGATAACACGAATACGTGAGCTATTCTGGATAGGTATAGGGATTTTGTTGATGAAGGTGAAATTTAAAAAACCAGTTGCTCAAAAAGGAGAATAGAAAAAGAAAGTTTCGAGATCTGAATAATAATAAAATTGTTTAATATGGAGATATCAGATAAGGAAAAAGTAAAAGCTTTGATATTTGATTATGGTGGTACAATAGACTCTAAAGGTGATCATTGGGCAGAAATAATATACGAGGGATATATATTATCAGGAATGAATATCTCCAAAGAAATATTTCGTGAAGCATATGTTTATGCGGAAAGAAGATTAGCAAAGGAGAGGTTTATATATCCTGAACATACTTTTCTTGATTTGATGAGAATTAAAATTGCATTAGAATTATATTATCTCAACGAAAAAGGTTTATTGTCGGAAATTAATTCATATGATAGTTTTACTGATCCTCAAATAGAACTTATTAATATAAGATCAGGTATAGATTTACCTGTTTCATTGATTATTATGCAGCATAAGATATCAGATTATTGCTATAATTATGCGAAAAAATGTACATCTGATGCTTTACCTGTATTAAGTAAATTAGCAGAAAAGTATCCTATGGTATTAGTATCCAATTTTTATGGTAATATTGATTCAGTATTGGTTGATTTTGGACTTAATGGATTTTTTAAATCAATTATTGAATCAGCTGTAGTAGGAGTTAGAAAACCCGATCCGGCTATTTTTTCTATGGGAGTAAAGAAAACGGGATTTGAAGCATGCCAAGTTGTCGTTATTGGTGATTCATACCACAAAGATATAAATCCGGCTAATAGTATTGGTTGTAAAACAATCTGGATTAAAGGAATAGGTTGGGATGACAAAGAGGATGATATAAACCATCAATATATTATAAAAGACTTATCCGAGCTTCTCAATATTCTCATATAAAAATATGTATATATTAAAAAGGTGATAAAATGACATTATTATTTTTATTCTTACGATTTAACATAAATGCAGCGTTTCTTTTTCTTGATTTTTTTATAAATATTGCAAGATTCAGAAAAATCAAGAATAATATATAAAGTAAGAAATCTATATTATATGCCCCTCATGTTTATTTTTCAATAAAACGAAAATTTTAAAAACTATTTATCCTTTTAAATTGTTTATTATAAGTCATTGTTAATAATACCCAAATTTTTTAGTGATATTATAACTATGCTGTAAGTATAATAAAACATCAAAGGAAATGGATAATAATCAATTAAAAAAGCCTGAAGGTAAGTTAGGTGTTTTAGTTGTCGGCTTAGGTGGAGCCGTATCAACTACATTTGTAGCCGGAACTTTATGTGTAAGAAAAGGGGAAGGAGAACCGATTGGCTCAATTACACAACTTGCTACAATAAGATTAGGAAAAAGAGAAGAAAACAGATTTCCGAGAATAAAAGATGTCGTTCCATTGGCCGAATTAAATGATATCGTTTTCGGTGGATGGGATATCTTTGAAGATAATGCTTATGAAGGAGCAGTTCATGCTGAAGTATTAAAAAAAGAGGATCTTGAAAAGGTGAAAAATGAGCTTGAGGCGATAAAACCAATGAAAGCGGTATTCGATCAGGATTTTGTAAAAAGACTTCACGGCACATGGGTAAAACAAGAAGAAACACGTTGGGATCTGATGATGGCAGTCAGAGAGGATATTAAAAATTTTAAAATTTCCAATAACTGTGACAGAATAGTTGTTATATGGTGTGCAAGTACAGAGATTTATCTTCCAATGAGTGATGTTCATCGCGACTTGGGAACTTTGGAAGCAGCGATGAAAAACAACAGTAAAGATATATCTCCAAGTATGTGTTATGCCTATGCGGCCATTTCAGAAGGTGTACCTTTTATAATGGGGGCACCAAATTTATGTATAGACATACCAGCAATGTGGCAACTCTCAGAAAAAATGAATGTACCTATTTGTGGCAAGGATTTCAAGACAGGTCAGACAATGATGAAAACTGTGCTTGCTCCAGCTTTTAAAACAAGAATGTTAGGTTTAAACGGATGGTTTTCTACCAATATTCTAGGTAACAGAGATGGCGAAGTTCTTGATGATCCTGATTCATTTAAAACTAAAGAAGTAAGTAAATTATCGGTAATAGATACAATTCTTCAACCAGATCTTTATCCAATGCTTTATGGTAATATTTATCATAAAGTGAGAATTAATTACTATCCTCCGCGTAAAGATGATAAAGAGGGTTGGGATAATATAGATATATTCGGCTGGCTTAACTATCCGATGCAATTGAAAGTGGATTTTTTATGTAAAGACTCTATACTTGCAGCTCCTTTATGTCTGGATCTTGTGTTATTTTCTGATTTGGCAAAAAGATGTGGCTTTTCAGGGATCCAATATTGGCTTTCATTTTATTTTAAGAGTCCGATGCATGATGAATCAACAATACCCGAACATGACTTGTTTATACAGTATATAAAACTAAAAAATACACTAAGGAAAATCATCGGGGAACAAACGATAGATTTTCTGGAATAAACGTCTTTTTTATTATGAAGCGATTTGTTGTTGATGATAATGATGTAAAAAAAATGGTTCCTTTTTTTGCAACAAAAAGAGGGAGCAAGATGATTAAACCGGTACTTTCGTTTCTTTCTATTGATAAAGTCAACGCCTTATATTCAAGGTGTTGCCATAAAAGGGGGGCAGATTTTGCCTCCCTTTTACTTAAAGATCTTGATGTTAAATTAGAAATAAGGAACGGAGATATCCTTGAAAATCTTCCCGAAGGGGCATTCATAACCGTTTCAAACCATCCTCTTGGAGCGATAGATGGAATATCGCTCATTTCTCTTATCGGATCTATAAGACCCGATTATAAGGTGATGGTAAATAGTTTACTTACCTATATTGAGGCGATGTCGCCGAGTTTTATATCAGTTGTTCCTTATGAGTCATCCAAAGGTTCTTCGACTAATCTGAAAGGTGTAAAAGAAACATTAAAACAGATTAAGGATGGACACCCTGTTGGATTTTTTCCTGCCGGAGGTGTTTCGGGTTTTAATTCTAAATTACATATAGAAGATGGTGATTGGTCAGAAAGTATCATAAGGCTCATAAAACAAAGTAAAGTAAATGTAATACCCATTTATTTTCATTGCCAAAATTCACTTTTATTCTATTCAATAGGTCTTATTCACTGGAAATTAAGATCTCTTCGTCTGGCCACTGAAGTTTTTAGGAAATCGGGGAAATCTATTAATGTAAGTATTGGGGAAGTTATATCGCCTGAAAAAATAGCTGAATACGATAATATGAAAGAATTGGCCGCTTTCTTAAAACAGAAAACCTATGAATTGAAATTATAGAAATACATTTGTTTAAAATGTTATAGCGATAGTAAAAATAAGTATTTGATAATATCGCATTTAGTTATAATAAATAGATTTTGTAAGTGTTAAGAATAGGTTGCTTTACACTTCTATTTATTTTGTATATTTTTGTAGTATATATTAAGGAGAAAATAGATGTCAAGATCAGAGATTCTACAGATAAAACAAAGATTTGGAATTATTGGAAATAATGAGACTCTTTGCCGGGCAATTGATATTGCGTTGCAAGTTGCACCGACAGATCTCTCTGTTTTGATTACGGGTGAAAGTGGGGTAGGTAAAGAAGTTTTTCCTAAGATAATCCATCAAAATAGTTTAAGAAAGCATGAGAAGTATATAGCCGTCAATTGCGGTGCAATCCCAGAAGGAACAATAGACTCAGAACTTTTCGGGCACGAGAAAGGCTCATTTACAGGTGCTACGGGTGAAAGAAAAGGTTATTTTGAAGAGGCTTCGGGTGGAACTATCTTTCTTGATGAGGTTGGTGAGTTACCAATGTCAACCCAGGCAAGGTTATTAAGAGTACTGGAGAGTGGAGAATTCATAAAGGTTGGATCCTCTAAAGTCTTAAAGACAAATGTTCGAATAGTAGCCGCAACCAATGTCGATATACATAATGCAATTAAAACCGGTAAATTCAGAGAAGATCTTTATTATAGATTAAACACTGTACCTATTCAGATTCCACCTCTTAGAGAGCGTCGAGAGGATATTGTATTGCTATTTAGAAAATTTGCTGGTGATTTTGCAGAGAAATATAGAATGCCGGCAGTTCAACTAGATGAGGAATCCAAGTTTATGATTTCTCAGTATCATTGGCCTGGAAATATCAGACAGCTTAAAAATATAGCAGAACAGATCTCTATAATTGAAACACGGCGAGATATAGATGCTAACATTATAAAGCTTTATCTTCCTAAAATTGACATGGAGAAACTCCCGGTAATAAATGCAGGAGGCAAAGATGGCGGTATACCGGAAAATGAAAGAGAAATATTATATAAGGTGATCTTTGAGATGAGAAAAGAGCTTGATGAGCTTAAGAAGATTGTTTATGAGAATATAGAATCGACAATAGGACCATCTACAAGTGTTGCTCTTCGAACTTATACCCCGGTCAATGATATAGTAAGCAGTAATATTACTGCTATCACACCGATTCATAATTATCATCAAACAGAATCAGATTCCACAATAACAATTGATGATTTTTCTTCAAAGAATATTCCTGTCAATCACGAATATGTTGATGAAACGTTATCACTTGAAGAGATGGAAAAAGAGCTTATCAAACAAGCTCTTGTAAGAAATAATGGTAAAAGAAAAAAAGCAGCCGATGATCTGAAAATTTCAGAACGTACGTTGTATAGGAAAATAAAAGAGTATGATCTCGAATAGGATAAGCTATTATTTTTATCCGGACTAATTTTATGTTTTAATAACGCTTCATTGATATGCGCAAATTATTATGCTTATTTATATCTGTTTTTACATTGATGTCTTGCACGATATCATATAAGTTTAACGGAGCCTCGGTCGATTACACCAAAACAAAGACAATTTCAATAACAGAATTTCCTATTAGGGCACAGCTTGTTTATGCTCCTTTAGGTGTATCATTCAATGAAGGTCTTAAAGATATATATACAAGACAAACCAAGCTTAACTTTGTAAATATCAATGGAGATATTTCTCTTGAAGGAGAGATCACAAACTATGATCTTACCCCCCAAGCTGTAAAGCAGGATGCTTATGCTTCTGAAACCAGATTAACTATTTCAGTAAAGGTAAGATATGTTAATCAGGCAAGTCCGGATCAGGATTTCGACAGAACTTTCTCTGCTTATCGAGATTTCTCATCCACTGAACTTCTTTCAAATGTTCAGGATCAATTGATTGAAGAGATTGTTACTGAATTAACGGAATCTATTTTCAATGCGACACTTGCAAATTGGTAGTTTGAAAAAATAAAATTATATTGCAAAAGTTTATAGTATCATTAAATATAGCAGTTTAATAGAATACTATTATCGAACAATATATATAGTAATATTTACTACATTCTATAATCGGTTAGAAAATTTAATATAATGAACTCACAAACACTTATTTCTTATATTGACAATCAGATAGAATTGGATGCTATCTCTTTAGAGATAATAAATGAATGTGAGAAAAGATATCCCTATTTTCAAACAGCAAAGCTTCTAAAACTTAAGAATCTTGCTAATGTGAGATCACTTCGATTAGCCGAAGAATTATCTGAAAATGTTGCATATTTCCCAGATAGAAAACAGATGCTTTTAATTTTAGATAATGAAGAGTTTTTATGGTTTAAACTTCTCAAAAAAGAAATTTCAGAGAAAAAAACAACAGAAACAAATGAAAATTCATTTTCATTAATTGAACATTTCCTTGCCAAAGTAGACAATATGTTTCTTCCTGATCATCTTCCATACGAGAGTAATAAACAAGGTATAATCACATCTGTTCAAGAGATGGATTATCTTAAAATCTTGGAAGATAAACCTGATTTAGATGCTTGTATATCTGAATATCCTGCACAGGATGAGATGATTGATGCCTTTATTAATTATGATGGAACTAAAGAGGAATTTAAAGGTAATTTATCTTTACAAACTACTTCGGAGTCATTATCTTCAAGTGAATATGAGATAAAAGAGGATGCCTTTCTGACTGAAAGTTTAGCCCGGATATATATCAAACAAAAAAAGTATTCAAAAGCATTAGAAATAATTAAAAAACTAAGTTTGAAATATCCGGAAAAAAATGTTTACTTTGCTGACCAAATAAGGTTTTTAGAAATAATAATAACTAACATAAAAACATAATTAAAAATGTATTTATTTATCACAATCTTAATTCTGATTGTAGCCTTGGTTCTTGTACTATTGGTATTGGTTCAGAATTCTAAGGGCGGAGGTCTTGCTTCCGGTTTTGCTTCATCAAATCAAATTATGGGTGCTCCTAAGACTACGGATTTTCTTGAAAAAGCAACATGGTCATTAACCGGAGCTTTATTCGTGTTATGTATTATCGCTGCATTGACAATCCCACGCGATATTATAACTGAGAAATCGGAAGTTGGTGGAAGAGTCCAATCAGAAGTTGTTCCAGGTTTCGAAATCAACGAAGCTCAAACTGCACCAGACGCAGAATAAAAAGAATTTCCGACATAAAAACGGATATAGCAAAAGCACTTTAACTTATAAAATAAGTCAAAGTGCTTTTTTATTTTATTTAGATTGAAGAATTGTAGATATACAATAAGTTCTAATTTATAAAATATAAAAATCTATATTTAGTTTCAGTCTTTTGAAAAGATATAGTCTTGAATACTTTTTTATCTTATAAAATTAGTAGATGTAATCACTTCATTTTCAGGAAAAGGTATACCTGCATTCTTTCCTGCTTCGATACATTTAAGCAACCATGCCATGTTATTACCTAGAGTTCTCATTGTTTGCATACCCTCCAAATCTTTTTTTACTTCCTCCGGATTTGTTCCATGAACCTGATTCCAATATTGAGATGGGGCAACAGGCATATTACTGATTGTAAAATATTTATTTATTTGATCAAAAGCTGCACTCGCACCCCCACGGCGACAACTTACAACTGCGGCACCCACTTTATTGCTAAAAAGCTTACGTCTTCCATAAAAGACACGATCCATAAATGATGTAAGTGCACCCGATGCTGCTGCATAATGAACAGGAGAACCAAAAACAAAGCCGTCAGCTTCTTCTATTTTTTCTAAGAATTTATTAACAACATCATCAAATACACATTTTCCGGTCTTAAAACAGACTCCACATCCCATACATCCTGCAATGGGTGATGTTCCCAGATAAAACATTTCTGTTTCAATGCCATGCTTATTTAATGTAAATTCCACTTCCTTAAGAGCAGTATATGTACATCCGTTTTTGTGAGGACTACCGTTTACTAATATTACTTTCATTATTAAATATGATTGTTAGAGTTAAAATTTCGAGAAATAAAAAATTGCAAATTTTATAAAATATAGATTACAGCCTACTCTGATTATTATAAAATCTGCGTTTTATAAAATTAATTTACAAATTAAAATAAAACATTGGATATAATGCAAAAGAATAAACGGAACCAAATGCACGGAATGTCATACTCATAATAATTTGTAATTCATTAGTTTTTAAATTAAATTCGCAATCGATTCATCAAGACTCATATTGATAGTTGAATAATACATTATACAATTCCGAAATTAACACGTTTGATTATTATGAACAAATTTTTCTCTGCTGCAATAGCAGCGTTAGCACTTAGTGCGTCTACTATGACTATAGAAGCGCAGGAAAAAAACAGTGCTCAATCTTTTTCCATTGGAGATAAAACCTTTCTTTTAAATGACCAACCATTTGTTATAAAAGCCGCAGAAATACATTATCCACGTATACCACGTGAATACTGGGATCATCGAATTAAAATGTGTAAATCATTAGGAATGAACACTATTTGTATATATGTGTTTTGGAATATCCATGAACAAACCCCTGGAGAATTCGATTTTACTGGAAATAATGATATCGCTGAATTTTGTCGTCTGGCACAAGAAAATGATATGTATATCATAGTGCGCCCCGGACCATATGTCTGTGCAGAATGGGAGATGGGCGGATTACCTTGGTGGCTCCTTAAAAAGAAAGATATTCGATTAAGAGAAGATGATCCATATTTCATGGAAAGAGTTGCGATATTCGAAGAAAAAGTAGCAGAACAGCTTGCAGATCTTACGGTAGCAAAAGGCGGAAATATAATTATGGTTCAGGTCGAAAATGAATATGGATCATATGGAGAAAACAAAAAATATATTGGGGAAATACGTGATGTAATCCGTAAAAACTTTCCAGATGTAGAGCTTTTTCAATGTGACTGGAGCTCTAATTTTACAAGAAACGGTCTTGATGATTTAGTCTGGACTATGAATTTCGGTACAGGTGCAAACATTGATCAACAATTTAAAAAATTAAAAGAACTTCGTCCTGATTCACCATTAATGTGTAGTGAATTCTGGAGCGGTTGGTTTGACAACTGGGGTCGTAAGCACGAGACTCGAGATGCAAAAGCGATGGTTGACGGATTAAGAGAAATGTTGGAAAAAAATATCTCTTTCTCTCTATATATGACACATGGAGGTACAACGTTTGGACATTGGGGTGGTGCTAATAGTCCGGGCTTTTCACCGATGTGTACATCTTATGATTATGACGCTCCTATAAATGAAGCAGGACAGGTAACTCCTAAGTTTTGGGAACTACGTAAAATGTTGAAAGATTTCATGCCTGCAGGAGAAAAACAATCGAAAGTTCCAGCTGCTATAAATGTTATTTCATTTCCAAAAGTAGAATTTACTCAGGTTGCACCATTATTTGAAAATTTACCTGAAGCTAAAAGTTCCTATGATATAAAGACAATGGAAGAATTTGATCAAGGATGGGGATCAATACTATATCGTACTACATTACCTGAGATCAACGGACAGAGTAAACTTGCAGTACTTGATGCTCATGATTGGGCTCAGGTGTTTATAGATGGGAAAAAAATAGGAACTCTTTACAGAAAAAATGGTGAAAAAGAACTGGTTCTACCCTCTGTAAGAAAGGGTGCACAACTTGATATTCTTGTTGAAGCAATGGGCCGAATCAATTTTGGACGTGCCATAAAAGACTTTAAAGGTATCTCAGATAAAGTTGAACTCACTATTGATATAGAGGGACGCGCATTCACTTCTAATCTTAAAAACTGGGAAGTTTATAATTTGCCATCTTGTTATGAATTTTCAAAACAAAAAGATTATAAACAGATGACAGATGCCACAGTTCCGGGATTTTATCGTGCTACTTTCAATCTAAAGAAAACAGGAGATACATTTATAAATATGGAATCTTGGGGTAAAGGTATGGTTTGGGTAAATGGTAAAGCAATGGGCCGTTTTTGGGAAGTAGGTCCTCAGCATACTCTTTATATGCCTGGTTGTTGGTTAAAAGAGGGCGAGAACGAGATAATAGTACTTGATGTAAAAGGTCCTTCAAAAGCTTCTGTAGAGGGGCTTAAAAAACCAATTATCGATATGTTACGTTTGGATGTTCCGGCGACACACCGAAAAGAGGGCGAAAATCTTGATCTTTCATCTGTTTCAAAAATACATAATGGAGAGTTCGCTCCTGGCAACGGATGGCAAGAAGTTAAGTTTAATGATATGAAGACCGGACGCTTCTTCTGTCTTGAAGCTCTTTCAACACAAAAAGCAGATGATGTAGTTGCTATTGCTGAACTTTATATTCTTGATGAAAAGGGAGAAAGAATATCAAGAGAGCCATGGACTGTCAGATATGCAAATAGTGAAGAGAATAAAAAAGGAAACCGTACAGGAGATAAAGTATTCGACCTACAAGAGTCTACTTATTGGTGTACTGTAGATGGAACTTCTTACCCTCATCAACTTGTAATAGATTTGGGCAAAGAAACAAAAATCAGTGGATTCCAATATTTGCCAAGAATGGAACAAAATGCTCCTGGTAGCATTAAAGGCTATAATGTATATATAGAAAATCAATTTAAATATTAATCTCTCATAATCGAAAAGACTTAAGAGATTATATTGAAAAAACCTATTAAAAGAAATGCCCCCAAAAAGTTAAATGCTAAACTTTTTTGGGGGCATTCCCTTTTGGGACTTTTTTATATTACCAGAATTTGTTTAACTGTTCATTATATTCAAATCCGGCAGTAGCAAGCTTTTCAAAAAGCCATTTTTTATCTATATCAAGTGATAAACATAATTCATCTATTGAATTATATTCATCTCTTAGCTTTGTATTAATAAAGCTCATCAACATATTGCAATCATTAGGAATATTTGTATTCATATTTATTATCTGAAGATTATAAAGTTTATAGAGTGCAAAATTAGTAAAAAACAAAACCCGACAAATATTTTATTAATCGGGTTTTATCTCATTAGTTATGTCCTAAGATTATTTTATATAAAGGTCCTATCTATTTATTAATATAAGTCTTAATTTTAAGAGTTATATCTTTGATATCTATGGGCTTGCATAAATGCTCATTCATACCTGCATTAATAGAATATTCTATATCCTCAGCAAAAGCATTAGCAGAAAGCGCAAAAATCGGAATTGAAGTAGCATCATCTCTATTCATACTTCTTATAATCCTTGTAGCTTCAAGTCCATTCATAACAGGCATTCGGATATCCATTAATATTATTCTAAATTCATTAATCTGAGAGTTACTAAATTTTTCTACAGCCTCTTGTCCATTAGATACGATAGTGATATTAAGATTATAGCATTCTAATAGTGTTTTAAGTATTTCAGCATTTAACTCATTATCTTCAACCAATAACACTTTTTCATCATTGAAGATAATCGTATCATCGTTTGATTTTTCCATTTGTTTTCGACTCTCTTCATTTTCAATACTTTTGAGTAAAGTATATATGTCATCACGGAACATAGGTTTACTAATGAAGTAATTAACTCCATATTCTCTTGCTTTTTCCTCTATTTCAGCCCAATCGAAAGATGACATTATAAATATAAGAACATTAGAATCGACAATTTGTCTGATCTGTTTACAAGTCTCACTTCCATCCATATCAGGCATTTTCCAATCAACAATTATCAAATCATATTGTCTGTCTTCCTCTATTGATTTAAGTATCATTTCTATACCCTGTTTACCATTTAGGGCAAAATCTGTATTAACGCCTGATTCGAGAAGTATAGTTCTGGTATGTTCACAAGTTATTTCATCATCGTCGATAATAAGCATTCTGACGTTATCTTTATGCTTGTATGTTTCATTTATTAAATTCTCACTTTTATTGCTCTCTTTAAGAGGAATTTCTACAATAAAACGACTTCCCTTTCCAGGCTTACTTACAACAGAGATTTTGCCATTCATAAGCTTGACAAGAGAATGGGTGATACTTAATCCTAAACCAGTACCAACGAGTCCTGTCTGATTTATTATTTCCTGTTCGAAAGGTTTGAACAATTTATTTTGGAAATCCTCACTCATTCCCACACCATTGTCACTTATGATAAATTTTACAATATCCTCTTTATCAAGACGTTTTGTAAGATCTACACGTAAATTAACAAATCCATTTTCATTTGCAGTGAATTTTATAGCATTTGAAAGAAGATTCATTAATATTTGACGTAGACGAAGTTGATCACCTTTATAATATAGAGCAAGATTTGGATCCGATGTAACATTAAAATCAATACTTTTCTGAGCTGAACTATGATAACAAATATGGGTCACAGAACTAATAAACTCTTTAAAATTGAAATCATCGATATTTAGATCCATTTTCCCGCTTTCAATCTTAGACATATCAAGTATATCATTTATCAGTGAAAGAAGAAACTTTGAAGCGGTATCAATTTTTTTTAAAGATTCTTTCATCTTTTCCTCATTCTCAAGATACATCGATGAAAGAGAGGTCATGCCGATTATTGTATTAAGAGGAGTTCTAATATCATGTGACATTCTTGACAGAAATTCACTCTTTGAACGATTTGCATTTTCTGCTCTTAATTTGGTTTTTTCAAGTTCGATTCTATGTTGTTCATCATCATCAATATCTCTCATACAAAAGAGCATTTTATTTCTTTTTTCATCATAAAACACGGCTTCAAAAAGAACCCAAATAAATTTATTTTTGATTTTAAATCTTAATTTCTGAGTGAATTTATCATTATTTGCTAATTGTAATTCTATATTTTTAATGCTAAACTGATGTTTAAAAATTTCATAATCATCAACATAAACTTTATAGCTTAAAATATCGAATATTTCTTGTAGATCCTTCGTTCCTGATATATCTGAATTATTCACATTGCCGGCAATAATCTCACATTTTTTATTCGCAATATCATAAGTCATTACATTTATATAATCCTTTTCTATTGTAAATTTGTTAATCTGATCCATTGAATGCATCTTTATTTCCTTAATCTTTTCGGATGTATTATCTATAACGAATCCATAGACTAATATTCCATTATTGACTTTGGTAAGAGTACATTGAACCAAAAGATGAATAGCGTTGTATTTTTTATCTAAGACTTTAATATCAAAAACATTAGATTCTTTATTTAAAGAGGCTGCCTTTTTATTATTATCAAAATAAGGTTTTATAAATTCAGGTAATATTGGATTATTTACATGATTCGTTGTAGCTTGCTGGTTTAATTCATAGAAATAGGGTGAACCATATAGAAACTTATCTTTTTCAGAAAGCAACAATTTAAATACACCAATAGGTGCATTATTATATACATATTCCTCCATTTCCTTATGATCAAAATTTTTTGTTATATCTCGGAATCTGCATAATGTGAAAATCTCAGGACCCTTATTATCTTCAATCTCTATATTAATATCAGAAAAGTCATGTGTTTCTATGAATTTATGATCTATACGAAATACTTTTCGGTATTTTTTCGATAAAAGATTCCGAAAATTCATAAGCTTCATTTGCCTGCCTGTAATTTCGATTATATTTGAGGGTTTTAAGGTATCATAGTCCAAATCAAGTAATTGGCACCCTTTTTCATTTAGATATATAAGCTCTTCGTTCTGATTGAAAAGACCAATCCCATCTTTCTCTACAGCATTTAATATATTCATCAATGATAAGAAATTATCATTGTAATGTTTTTCGAAATCCTTTTTCATGTGCGTTTAGTTCATTTAAACAATTAATCAATAAATAATCGAATGCAAACAAATATCCCTCTGAATTTAAGCTAATGCTATAATTTCAGAGGGATAATAAATAATTACTCTATAACTTTAATGATTTTTACAAGCTTATTATATTGATCTGATAATTTTGCTATATCTTGAGTATAATCCTTATTGACCCCATCTTTTAAACAATTATGGATAGGCATCAACGTCTTTATCAGCTTACTAAAACTCAGATTAGATGCTACTCCTTTAAGTGTGTGTGCATGAGAATATGCATCTTTTAAATCCCCCGATTCTATAGAATTCTGAAGTTTAGCAAATGATTGATCTATAAGAAATAATTTGAGAAACCTGCAGTAAATAATATCACTATCCATAAACCGAGGTAGAGCATCATCTAAATCAACTCCGGCATTTATTAGGTTTTCTTTATCTTTATTACTCATTTTAAAATAACGATATAATTGATAAGAATTTTGATTAATAATAATTAATGATGATACGTAAAAAGAAATCTTATTTATATCGTTAATGCAAATTAAACTTTATTTTACATAAAAGCAAATACAAAAATCAATGTATTGTGTTAAATAAATTTATATTCAAAGCTAAATGATATAAAAAAGGGCTATCTATTAACGATAGCCCTTTTTTATAATTGTGTTTTTAGTTTATCTTAACTTATAACTATATGCAGTCTTCGACATTCATTACAAATGCTCTCAGTCCAAGTGCAGGACGTAATTCATCGAGTTTCTTTAATTCGCGAAGAAGTGATGCAACTCTTTCATCATTTACCATACTCATTATAGCTCCATTTGAACCCGGCCAAGCATGAGACCCGTAATGTGGCTCTCCTGTCTTACTACCTCGTCCCTGAATGTTTTCCCATGCGGTAAAACCGCGATTAGATGTTCTATCAAGAATTTTCACAATGTTATCGTAATGAGCCAGGTCAAAAGATATAAATACCGCTTTCATATTAAATATTGTTATTTTGTTTTTTTAGACTTCTGCTGAATGCTTTTCTTCTGCGAACCAGACCATTTTTAGCAAATGTAGTATAAAGAGTAGGGATTAAGACAAGTGTGATAAGAGTTGAAAATGCCAACCCCCATGCTACTGTCATACCCATAGATTTCCACATTTCAGAACCTTCACCTAATCCAACTGCCATCGGAATCATACCCAATACAGTTGTAAGAGTTGTCATCAATACAGGACGTAATCTTGAGCGACCGGCATCAACAACAGCCTGTTTTATAGCCATTCCTCTTTCTCTGTTAAGAATGGTATAATCGATAAGCACGATACCATTTTTAACCACAATACCAAAGAGCATTATAATACCAATCATAGACATTACACCAAGAGGTGTATTTGTTAATGCAAGTCCGATAAATACACCGGTAAAGGCAAATGGTAAAGAGAACATGATAATGAAAGGGTCAGTTAATGATTCAAACTGAGCTGCCAAAACAATAAATACCAATAATATAATAAGTGCTCCCAAAAGACCTAGATCTCGGAATGTATCCTGTTGGTCTTCAAATGAACCCGAAATATTTGTAGAAACAGTCGATGGTATATCTGCGTCTGCAAGGATTTGTTGTATTTCTGCAGCTACATCACCAAGTACTCCGCCCGGACCTAGATATGCATTTAATGTCAATATACGCTCACGATTTTTTCTTTCGATAGTAGGAGGCGACATTTTCTCTACAACTTTACCTAAATCTCGTATTCTTATACCCTTGCCTTGATTATTATAAACGATAATATTCTCAAGATCCTCTATACTCTGGCGGAACTGAGGAGCATAACGAACTGTAATATCATACTCATCACCATCCTCACGATAATAAGAAGATGTAGAACCATTAATACGATTTCTAAGATATGATGCAACAGTAGTCATGTTTAGACCATGAAGAGCAAGTTTCTCACGATCAAAGTCAACTTGATATTCCGGTGCATACTCTTCTCTGGTATTGTTGATTGATGCTATACCTTTTACATTTGAAATTTTATCAGTTAACATTTTTGCTACAGCGTTGGTCTGATCAAAGTCATATCCTATGATCTCAACATCTACAGATGTTTGTCCACCCATACTAGCACCACCACCGGCAAGTACTTTTGATTTTTTAATCTCAGGATATTTTTCAAGATCTTTACGCATAAGGTCACAAATCTCTTCAAGACCTCTTTCTCGATCACCTACACTCGAAAGATTTATATTCCATGATACGATATGTGATCCATTAGATTGGATAGAAGCGAATGTATTATCCGTATCAGCCTGACCCGCAGTAAATGATGCTGCATTAATTTCAGGATATTTTTCATTGAACTCATCCATTATCTTCAACGCCAAGTCTCTTGCTATCTCCATTCTTGTACCCATAGGAAATTCAAGAGTAACACCAATACGTCCACCATCCATAGTAGGGAAGAATTCTGTTGGGATTATCTTTAGAAGAAAAAGACTTGAAAAGAAAATTCCAAGAGATAATATGATTGTTTTCATTCTATTTACAACAGTCCATGAAAGAACCTTTGCATAAAAATAATCAAGTTTATCAAGTCCCTTTTCGATAGGACTGAACAATAAATCATATATTTTTCCTTTAGTTGGATTTAATCTCAATAACTGAGAACATAACATCGGTATCAATGTTAACGCTCCAATAGTTGATACAATCATAATGATAGAAACAATCCATCCAAGCTGACGGAACATGATACCAGCCATACCCGGAACCATAGTAAGAGGCAGGAACACTGCAAGCATCGTTAGAGTAGAGGCGATTACTGAGATAGCTACCTCATTCGTACCATGTATAGCTGCCTGTTTGGGCTCACTTCCTTTTTCTATATGATTAGTTACGTTTTCAAGTACCACGATAGCATCATCCACAACCATACCGATTGCGATACTTAATGATGACAAAGAGATAATATTAAGTGTATTTCCTGATGCCATCAAATATATGAAAGATGCTATCAATGAGATAGGAATTGTCAACATGACAATAAAAGTAGCTCTCCAACGTCCTAGGAAGAACAATACAACGAACAATACAACAATGAATGTTACAAGTATAGTTTCTATAAGAGAGTTTATCGTATTCTCAATACTTGTTGAAGTATTTACAATAACACCAAGGTCAACATCTGAAGGAAGTGTAGCCTGGAGTTCAGGCATTTTTTCAAGAACTTTATTTGAAATACTTACCGAATTTGCACCTGACTGCTTCTGAATTATTATGATACCTCCAGATTTACCTACGAAACGCTCACCTCTGGTAGAAGTATTTGTAATATATGCTTCCTGTGCACGTTCCTCTGTTCTATCATCTATTCGAGCTACATCTCTAAGATAGATATTCCCACCATTGTAGCTGCCAACTACGATATCAGCAAGTTCTCTGGCATCACTAAATTCACCTTGAACACGAAGTGAGAATGTATTAGATCCCATATCAATATTACCACCCGGCACATTTCTGTTTTCAGCTGCTATAATACTGGAAATAGTTTCGATACCAAGATTGTAGGCTTCAAGTTTATTGGGGTCACAATATACATAAATCTGTCTTTTTGGTATACCGGAAAGAGAAACTGTTCCTACTCCCGAAATACGATTAAGAGGATTTACAACTTTATCATCAAGAATTTTATAAAGTGCAGACATACTCTCATTTGCCGTTACCGATAGGATAACAATAGGAATATCATCTGTACCGAACTTGAAAATAATAGGCGATGATACCTCATCAGGCAGATAATTGCTAACCTGGTCAAGTTTATCGCGAATATCATTTGTTGCCTCTGTTATATCTGTACCATATTCGAATTCAAGAGTAACAACCGAAATATTTTCTTTTGATGATGATTTAATATGCTTTAAATTACTTACCGAGTTTAATGTGTTTTCCATTACTTTGGAAACATTCGTCTCGATATCGGCAGCACTCGCTCCCTGATAGGCCGTAATGACCATAACCTGATTGGTTTCGATATCCGGATAAAGGTCTACCGAAAGTCTAGTTAAGCTGAAAAGACCGAACACTACAATTGCAAGAAAGCAAAGAGCTGTTAAAATCGGCTTTTTTACAGCGGTTGAATACAAACTCATAATGTGTGATCTTATTTTTTATTTTCTATTTCTACTTCAATTCCATTGCTAAGACGTGAATAGCCGGCTGTAACTACTGCATCACCATCTTTTAATCCGGAGATAATCTCATAAGTATCACCTATTCTTCTTCCTAACTCAACTTTATTGTATGATACTTTTCCGTTCTTGTTAACAACATAAATATATCTGTCTCCTGTTCCCGGCTGTTTTATTATAGCTAAATCAGGAACTACAATATGTTGTTTTGTTCCAAAACTCATAGTTGCTCTGGCAAACATTCCCGGACGTACTTCCTGTGATTGATTATTAATCTTTATTTCTACAGGGAATGTTCTTGTCTGTGGATCGATTGTAGGATAGATTAAAGATACCTCACCGTTGAATGTTCTGTCTCCGTAAACATCAAGCTGGATAGAAACAGGCATACCTTTCTTTACATTTGAAAAATAAGTTTCAGAAACATTTACCAATAATTTTACAGGAGTTATCTGTTCAACTACAAGTACCGGATTTCCTGAATACATATCTCCGTTATCATAATTTCTTGCTGTTATTATTCCGTCAATAGGACTTATAAGCTGAGTGTTTTCTATAAGATTCTTATATGAAGTTTCTGCTATATCAAGAGCCATTTTTTGAGAATCCCATTGAGATTTTGATACTCCGCCAACTTTAAATAACTCATCTACACGATTGAATTCAACTCTTTTATTGTCTAATTGAGTCTTCGCCTGTTTAAGATTATTAGCATCCATCTGAACAAGTTTTTGACCTTTCTTCACACGGTCTCCAACTTCAACAAGAATTTCTTCGATTCTGACCGGATTTTGCGGTGCAATCTTGTTGGTAATATTCGCCTGTACAGTAGCTGTAAATTCTCTTGTCTGTTCTACATCTTTTTCAAACACTTTTTGAACTTTTACACGAGGTTTGCTTAAAGATTCGATTTTCGAACTCTCTGCGTTTGCAGCTTCAGTTTTTTTACCTGAGCAGGATGATGATAGAAGCATAACTCCTAATACCGGAATAATAAAAAGTTTCTTTGAGGTATTCATCTTTATATCTGATTTATTTTTTTTCTTATTAATTTTTTTCTTTTTCATATTGAGATGTCGGACGACCTAAAGTAGCCTCAAGATTAGCTTTAGCGGCAAGATAATCATATATTGATTGTGCATACTGTAGTCTTGACTGTGTTAGTGCTGTTTCAGATGTATTCATTTCCAAAAGAGTACCCGATCCAACCGAATAACGTTTTTGACTTATAGAATAAGCCTTTTCAGCCTGTATTACACTCTCTTTATTAGATGTAACCTGTTCAACTGCTATAGCTATATTATCAAGGGAATTCTGAACACTTAGTTTAAGTTGTCTTGTTGTATTTTCTCTTTGAAGAAGCAAATTTCCGTAAGATATATTATTCTGTTTTGTTTTGAAATATTTTTTTCCTCCATCAAAAATAGGAACAGACAGAGAAAAACTTAAAACAGAACCTTCAAACCAATCATAATTCTTCATTTTAAGATCTTTGTCCATTGATTGCCAGCCGTAATTTAACCCTAAACCAAGAGTTGGGACATATCCCATTTTATTGATTTTTTCAGCCTCTTTTATTTGCATAGCCTGAATGTCAAATTGTTTAAGAATGCTATTTTCAACAAGAGAAGTATCATTTTTCAAATACATATAGTCTGAAAGCATCTCTGATTCATAATTGTCAAGAGCCCCTTCAAATATTATAGGTTGATTCACATCAACACCCATAAGAACCTTTAGATTAAGGATTGCAAGTTTTACAGCATTTTCTCCATTAACCATCTGTGGTTTTATATTTCTGTATTGAACATCAGCTACAAGTTTGTCATATTCAGAAGCTACACCTTGTTCATAATTTGAAGTGACAAATTTTGCATTCAGCTCAGCCGTTCTATAGCTGGCACTCAAAGCTTTATATGCATCTTTTGCAAGAAGAAGAGAATAATATGCATTTTTTACCTGATTTACCATATCTATCTTTGATGATCTGGCTACTTCAAGAGATAATTCTATATCTTGTTGGTTTAACTTTATAGTTTTCCAAAGTTGAGGAGCAATTAAAGGTAGTGATAATGCAAACGTACCATTTACGGTATATTTCTGCCCCATAGTGATTGTAACGGGACCTTGCCCGGGCATATCCATCTTCATACTCTGAAGTTTTAATGCATTCTGTAATGCCCCACTTGCTGAAATATCGGGAAATAATCCTGCTATTGACTCCTTTTTTACATATCTCTTAAGTTCTACATCCTGATCAGCGACTTTAATTGTCGGATTATCGCTAAGTGCGATCTCCAAGATTTGATTAAGAGATAAATGTAAACTGTCCTGAGCCTTTGATGTGTGAGAGATAAGCATTGAAATAGCAATGCAAGCCATTAACTTAATCTTTTTTGTCCCTAAACAAATTTTCATCATTTACCTTGATTTACTGTTGATAATACCTTATGTTGTCTTTTTTAGACTTTTCTTAAAATTAAATTACTAATACATCCAATCGGAAATAGAATCTATTTTTCAATTTCAAAATAATATAAATAAAAAGTAACACTAAAATCTATTCAATTAATATAGACCACCTTTCAATGAACTATATTATTTATTCAACTAATACAAACAAGTGCAAATTTAACACATCAATCGTTATTTTTTACTATTAAATAATGGTAAAAAGAACATATTATATGTAGAATTCGAACATTTTGAATTTTCAGTGAATTATTTTTTGTGTTGGTTGAATGTTTTTGAAGAAATAGAAATATGCCAATATTTTTGTTAGTAAGATTTCACACCAGTTTTAAATGATAAAAGAACATTTTAATCAGAGAAAAAAAGAAAGATGTCAAAGCGGACCGTTTTTGAATATCGTGTCTCATAACAAACGTGTATTAATATGGGTGTTAATATTTTTAACGCTATTTACTACCGGTTCAAGATATGATGTTCTAATCTCTTTGATTTCTTCCTCCATTTGTGTTTTGGTTATGGCACTTTTTGAACAATTAATCAGAAAGATACTTATTCCCAAATTTCTTTCTCGTGATCATCATCAACTACACTACTATCTGACATCTTTTCTTATTATATATGTATTGGTTTGGGGTACTGTTTCTTTCGAGAGATTAGTCTTTACAAAGTTTATGCAATCCAATTTGCTAAATCTTACAATTAAAGAAGACCTTACAAATGTACATCGGGTTATTCCATTCCTGAGAATGGGAGTTCTTTTGATTGGAACTTTTTCAATCAGCACAATCTCTTTTCTCCTATCAAGAACCAAAGCGGCATATAAAATCTCCGATAATCTGAGGAATGAGAAACTGGATATGGAACTTCGCTATCTTAAAGCTCAAGTAAATCCTCATTTTCTTTTTAATGCACTCAATAACATATATTCCTTGGCTTATACTAATGATGCCAATGCACCCGAAGCAATTTTAAAATTATCAGAAATGCTAAGATATGTAACTGATGAATGTCAGTCTGATAAAATATCAATTTCTAAAGAGGTGAAATATATTGAAAGCTATATAGATTTTCAAAAAATGAGGGTAGAGTCTCTTCACAATGTTATATTTGATCACAAAATTTTGAATCCGGATTTTAAAGTTACCCCAATGATATTTCAACCATTAGTAGAGAATGCTTTCAAACATAGCCGTATTGAAAATAATAAAGACGGATATGTGCACTTTTCATTAATGCAAAATGAAAAAGAACTTATCTTTATATGTGAAAATACCCGTGCTACATGTTTTTTAAATAAAAACTCTGAAAGAAGTGGAATAGGGATAGATAATGTGAAAAAACGTCTCGAACTTGCGTATGGTGCAAATTATCTTTTTTCAATAGATCAAAATGATAAGTATTATCGAACAACAATTAAAATACTAATAAGTTAAAAAAGTATTGCCAAATGATGGAAACGGAAAATACCAAATATAAAGTTCTTATTGTTGACGACGAATTTCTTGCTCGAAAACTACTTTCTGACTATGTGTCAAAAATTGATACTCTGGAATTGGTAGGAACATGCTCTAATGCTTTTGAAGCAATGTCAATGCTTCAAAAATGCAATATTGATATCATGCTACTGGATATTCATATGCCGGATATAACAGGAATGGAACTGATACAAAGTATCCAAAAGGTTCCCACTTTTATTTTTACTACTGCATATTCCGAATATGCTCTTGAAAGCTATGACTTGGGAGCGGTCGATTATCTATTGAAACCAATAGGATTTCCTCGTTTTTTTCAGGCAATAAACAAAGCAATTGAAAAGATAGGACGTAATAATGCTCAGACATCACAGTCAGGATCAACAGATGAGTCTAAAAAGGAAGCAATTCTTGATGTTAAACCTACTAATGATTTTCTTACGGTTAAGGCGGATTACAAAATATATAAAATAAATTTCTCCGATCTTTTGTTTATTGAAGGACAGCATGAATATGTTACTTTTCATACAAAAACAAGGAGAATTACAGCTCTTTATTCTTTAAAAAATCTTGAAGAACAACTACCTTCCGATAAGTTTTTAAGAATACATAAATCCTATATTGTTTCTTTTCATTTTATCGAAGATATAGAGGGTAATACAGTTACGGTGGCAGGTAATAAACTCTCAATAGGAGGAAGTTATAAAGATGCTCTACTAACACGTTTGAATCTAAAATAATAAAGATTAATTATCTGATATTTTAAAACGGCGATATGTTTTTTGAAACATATCGCCGTTTTTTTATTGCTATAAAAAATTATTCTCCAATAATTAAAATATTATATATAATAAAAAATTAACATAGATAATTAAGTCTGTGTTAGGATAAATATTTAATTATTTTGTAATATATGTGAATAGTAATGTAATCTATTTGTATTAAGTGTGTAATTCTGACAAACCACCTTTGCATTGTAATAATAAAAACAATAAGTAATATTCATGCAAAATGGTTTATGTAAGCTGGCTTTGATCTCAGCTTTAATATTTCAATTAAAAGAAGCCTCAGCTGAAATACCGATAGTTATCAATGTAAATCAATTATCAGGTAATGAGGTGGCGAATTCGCAGAAAGGAACTGTTTCCGGCTGTATTCTGGATCAAAAGACAAAGGAGCCTTTGACAGGTGCGACAATACAGATAGAGGGGACTACAATAGGAACAGTAGCCGATCTTGACGGCAACTTTACTATCTCAAATCTTAGCCCGGGTAAATATAGATTAATTATTAAATATATTGCCTACAGTGATGCTAAAGTTGAAACCTCGGTAATTGCCTCAAAAAACACCTCTGTAAATATAGAGATGGTTGATGAGAGTCTTGCACTTGCCGGAGTGGTGGTAATTGCCACACAAAAACTCAATAATGAAATGTCTTTGCTAAAATCTGTAAAAGACGGAATGGTGATACAGACAGGTGTTTCAAGCCAGCAAATACAAAAAACTCAAGATTCTGATGCTTCAGCCGTAATACGTCGAATTCCTGGAGTTTCCCTTATTGAAAACAAATTTGTGATGGTAAGAGGCCTTGCACAGCGATATAATAATGTATGGATAAACAGTAACGGAGTCCCTAGTTCTGAAGCAGATTCAAGAGCATTCTCTTTTGATATTATACCATCTTCTCAACTAGATAATATGATGGTTCTAAAAACTCAGGTTCCTGAGATACCGGCAGATTTTTCGGGAGGTTTTGTAAAGATTCAGACTAAAGATGTTCCGGAAAAAAACTCTTTTTCTCTTTCTATCGGTACAGCTTTCAACGATCAAACTCACTTTTCAGATGCTTATCGTCTAAAAAGTTCATCAACCGATTTTTTAGGATTTGACAATGGGTTAAGATCTAAAAATATTAATTACACCGACCGACTTGAAAATAATGATGCTTCTGCAGTTACTGCTATGTCAAAGTCGGGGTTTAATAATAACTGGAATCTTTCAAAGTTTACCCCATATGGCGATTTACGTTTAAATGCCGCACTTAACAGATATCGTGAAACTGCTTCCGGACGTCAATATGCTATGCTCGCTGCCCTTAACTATTCCAATGCCTCTAAGACCTACACCGATATGAGCAATGCGAGATATTCTGTATATAACAATATCTATGATCGTTCGGAATATTATTTTAATTATACCGATCAACGTTATGACCAGAATGTAAGGTTGGGAGGGATGGTAAACTTTATTGTTATTCCGCGTCAAGGTGACAAATATGAATTTAAAAATATAATCAATCAAAACGGAGTTAACAGATACACCCATAGAGAGGGTTTTCAGTTTACATCAGGTCAATATAATCATATCAAAGATGAGTATTATTATATGAGCCGTACAACTTATAGCGGTCAGCTTTCGGGAACATACAACCGTGAAACATCAAAATTTGACTGGGGACTCGGTTACTCTTATTCCAATAAAAATACACCTGATAGACGCGTTGTGAAATGGAATGAAAATGGTTTTCCTGACGATAAACATTTCGGAGAGATGGAAATTGACCAAAACGACATTACAAGAGAGTTTACAAGACTTGATGAAAACATCTTTTCCGCTACTACAAATTATAAAAAAGATCTCTCAATTGCAGGCATAAAACCATCAATAAAAGCGGGACTTTACGGTGAATTTCGCGAAAGAAAATATAAGACACGAAACTTTACTTACAGATGGAACGAAGATAACCTGACTCCCGATTTCGGATATGGAAATCTATATGATGAGATAATGAACGATGGAAATTTTGATTCTAACAAACTTTATATCTATGATGATACCGATAATACTAACAACTATGACGGGTCTAATATACAGGGTGCCGGTTACCTGGCAGTAAATATTCCCATAAATAAGGTGAATATATATGGTGGTGTAAGATATGAATATAATAAGAAAGATCTTATAAGCTATCTCTCTGTGGATGGCAACAATACAAAAACCGATTCTTATACCGATAGCAATATTTTTCCATCTGTTAATATATCATATAAAATAACCGACAAAAATCAACTTCGTGCCGCATTCGGAAGTTCTGTAAATCGTCCCGAATTTAGAGAAGTATCATCATCTGTTTACAATGATTTCGAGTTATATAGTAACGTAATAGGAAATCCAAATCTAAAAACGGCTTATGTCAAAAACTTCGATCTGGCATACGAAATATACCCTGCAGATGGTGAAATTATCTCATTGTCTCTTTTTTATAAGAATTTCAAAAACCCTATCGAATGGACCTATATTGATACGGGAGGCGATTATACTTTTACCTTTGAAAATGCCAACTCTGCTAATAACTATGGTATCGAGCTTGAAATAAGAAAGAATCTTGACTTTATAGGACTAAGAAATTTTAGCCTCAATTTCAATGGAGCTTTAATCAAATCGCTAGTCAAATTTGACTCTAATAGTCAGGAGAAAGATAGACCAATGCAAGGGCAATCGCCATACTTGATAAATACAGGACTTTTTTATCAAAACCCTAAATCAAAGGTCACCAGCGGAATTCTTTATAACAGAATCGGAAAAAGAATAATAGGGGTAGGGCGAGTTCTTACATCAGACGGAGCAAATAATAACAACAACATTCCTGATTCTTATGAGATGCCAAGAAATACAATTGATCTTGTTGTTTCTAAGCGTTTTAAGAATGATTTTGAATTAAAGATTGCTTTAAATGACATTCTTGCCGAAACTCTTTATTTCAAACAATTCCCCGAATTTACCGATCAAAACGGGGTTGCTCAAAAACGAGAACAAATCACAAAATCATACCGTCCGGGAAGGAATTTCAATATAAGTCTTTCTAAAACCTTCTGATACAAACAGTATAAAATAAATATTCAACTAAATTCTAAGATTTAAAATAAAATTCAACGTTCAATTAATTTAAATGAAAATGAAAAAAAGTAGACTCTCATTAATGGCTTTATTATTAGCCGCATCTATTCTCCCTTCTTGTAAGAAAGATGATGAAAATAATGTGGAAATTAAAGGTGAAGATCTTCCGTTTCTATTCAACGGTACTGAAATTGGCAACGGAAACAAAGAGTTTGAAATAAACGGTAAATACACTCTGCCAAAAGGTGTATATACAATGAAAGGATTTGTTTATATAACAAAAGGTTCTGAGCTGACTATCGAACCCGGCACAGTCATTAAAGGTGATACAAAGACTATGGCTACACTAATTGTTGAACCGGGAGGTAAAATATATGCTCAGGGTTCAAAATCTGAACCGATTGTATTTACTTCCTCTAAAGAACCGGGACAAAGAAAGCCCGGCGATTGGGGTGGGGTTATTATTTGTGGATATGCACAAAATAATCTTGGAAAACAGCTTATCGAGGGTGGTCCTCGCACAGAACATGGAAATATTGAAGGTTTCGTGAAAAATGATGACAATTCAGGAATATTTAGTTATGTGCGTCTCGAATATCCCGGTTATCCGTTTGATACAGATAAAGAGATTAATGGTCTAACAATGGGTTCTGTGGGTAGCGGCACAAAAATTGACCACGTACAGGTTTCATATTGTAATGATGACTCTTTCGAATGGTTTGGAGGTAATGTAAACTGCAAGAATCTTGTGGCATATCACGGATGGGATGATGATTTCGACACAGACAACGGATTCAGTGGAAAATTACAATTCCTTTTAGGTGTACGTAACCCAAAGATTGCAGATACTTCAATATCAAACGGTTTTGAATCAGATAACAGTAGTACATCTCAAGGAACCCCTTATACATCTCCGGTTTTCAGCAATGTAACACTTGTGGGTCCTGTTGCTCAGGCTTCAGATTTTGAAAATAGTTCAAGTTATATTCGCCCGGGAGATATAAATCTTAACCCAAACAACGGATCGAAAACAGGTGTTTTCCAGGCAGCAATGCAGGTTCGTAGAAACTCTCACCTTAATTGTTTCAACTCCGTGGCAATAGGTTATCCTGTTGGTCTTATTATTGAAAATGATAAATCATCTACTACTCAGACCTGGGCTGATAATGGTGATCTTAAACTGAAAAATCTTGTATTTGCCAATATGACAATTATGGGATCTGACAAAAATAAATCATTCCTTGATCAATATTCAGCTGATGCTTCCACAATGGATGAAACAAAAGAATCATTCTCTTCTACATTTTTCAAAAACATTGCAAACAACAATCGTTATTTCGAAAGCGTAAATGATTTAAAACTTGTTCAACCCAACTCTACATTATCCAACCCATCTTATGCTCCACAATCGGGTAGCCCTCTTCTTTCAGGTGCTGATTTTAGCGATCCTCTACTTTCTTCAGGCTTTGAAAAAGTATCATATATAGGAGCTTTCGCTTCTACCTCGGACAACTGGATGGAGGGATGGACAAACTTTGATCCTCAAAACACGGTATATTAATTGCTTTTGTTTTTTTATTACACAGTTGATTAATCTGTCTCTTACTTCGGTAGGGGACAGATTTTTTTGCTACAAAAAAATGATCCATTCCCAATCTTTCGATTTCGGGAATGGATCATAAATTATTGCTAAACTAAATTTGTCAGTTTTATTTAATCATTACTTTTTTACCACCTACGATGTAGATACCTTTATCAAGACCTTCAAGTGATTCTGCACCTTTTTTAACAAGGATACCGTCGATACTATAGATATCAACTTGTGTGCTTGGAGCTACAACTTCAATATCTTCAATTGATGTTGGGATGTAATTTCCAAGTCTTACAAGACGGAATCTTGATGCTGATAACCATTGTCCACCAGGCATATCAGCTTTGATACCAATCGAAGAAATGCCTTTCTCTTTAACTGTAAACACAACAAACGTATCATTATAACCACGACCAAAAGTTCCAGAGTTAACGTTTGCTCCAATTAGAGGTATATCAGCTTCTTTATCGTTAGCATAAACTACAAATTGATTGGCATTTGAACCGCGAGCTGTTACTGTTAACATGTATATACCTTTGTCAAGAGATATCTCCTGATTCATATCAGCGTTCCAGGCATTTCCATCCCATTTGTCAAAATATGAATAATTACTATTTCCGTCTCCATCGGTAAATGGTTCATTTGATAAAATGCTTAATGCTCCATTCCAACCATCTTTAGATTCTGCATTCGCATCTATGATTGTAGATGTTAGAATAGTAGCATCATTAACACCTTCTGCCAAAGCATTTGATTCTACATATTTACGAACTGAAGATAAAATTGTGTTACCTTTTTCCAATGCTGCTTCTTTATCCGAAATAGATGTTACATCAAAATCTTTATACTCTTCTACAGCAGCTTTTGAAGCATCTGATGCGTATGGATACTCTTTTGCAAGATCAACTTTAACCTGATTTAAAGCATAAGCCAAGATATTATATTGTGAAAGAGAAGCTATAAACGCATCTTTTGTAGTTTTTAAATTATTTATTGCAGTTTTATAACCTTCAGCATCAGTAGGTTCATCTTTTGCAACTTCTGATGCTAATGCCATTCTTTCATTTCCTATTACAACTGAATAATCTTCATTGTCAAGTGCAGCTTTAGCTTCATTTAAAGCAGGCAGATATTCAATCTGATACATTTTAGATACTGATTCATAGTATTTTACTTTGAAATTATCAAAAGCAACCCAGTTTGCATTAGTATTAGATGTTTCTATTCCGATTTTTAGTTCACCGGCTGTAACCTCTGTTTCTACAATATATTCACCTGTTTGTTGTCCAAGAGATAATTTTTGGTCATTTCCAACTAAATATGCCCCTATTATTTCTATAGTTTCATCTGACTGCCATTTCGCATGACCAGATACAGAAATTTTATAATATCCATTTGGAACTATTACAGTCTGATAAATACTAATATCGCTTAAAGTTGCATTTTGATTGTGATTACTCCATTGTTCAGCAAATGTAGAACCCTCTTTATAAGGATCAATTGCGTTAGAAGATGCAGTCTTAAAGCCACTATTATCCCATCCTGTTAATCCAGATTCAAAAGAAAGATTTGCAAATAATCCGGAAGCATCGTTTGTACTATAAACAATATATAATTTTTTAGCTTCTGCAAGTTCTTGTATAGCCACACTCAACTCTTCAATAGATGTAGCGTTTTGGTATGCGTTTTCAGCGTTTTTGATTGCTGCATCAAATGCTTCAGATCCGTCATTTTCTGAATTATACAATTCTTTTGCCTCTGCAATTGCTTTCTCAAGAGGTATTTTAGCTTCTGATAAATCAACTTTACCACAATAAGTTAGTTTGAAGTCATCAAATAAAGCCCAACAGCTTGTAGAGTAATTCCCATTACTCATAATTCCTAGCTTAAGATTATTGTCAGTAACAATAGCTTCCACAACAATTCCGCTATAATTACCATAATACATATATCTTGATGCTTCATCCATAGAATTAGGAATATTGCCTAAAGAAGTTGATGTTCCGAAATCTAATGCCTCGTCTTGATCATATATAGATTTTAAAGGAGTTTTTTCTCCATTAATATAAAGATAAGTATCTAAGATTTCTGTTTCGTTTATACGTCTGTCTGTTGATTCCCCTATGCTTCCGTCTCTGATAAATCCTTTAGCTTCAAGAATATATTTTCCATTTGGAACACCTTCAATAATCTGATACATATCATATTTCGCCTTACTTTCTTGATAAATTTCACCAACCCAAGAAGCTCTGTAAGGATCGTTGCCATTACCTCCAATTCCCGGCTGAGTACCACTCCACATATCCTTTCTAGTAGCACGACCAAAATTAGCATTTATGATAAAAGGAGTAGCGTTTATCGGGTTTTCTGCTGATGCAAGTGATAAATTTTTGATTAATTGTTCTTTAGAAATAATAAGCCATTTTGCATTATCAGAGGTAGCATCATTTAATGTTAGTGAAACCGTCGTACTTTCTCCTCCTTCAAAACCAATAAGGTTAGTTCCATTGCCAATAGTATAGATATAATTATCTCCCTCTCCAATGTTTGTAAATGTCCATCCATAAGAGCCAGCATCTACAAATCCATCAGAACCCAAAAACTTATTTGAATAATACTTATTGGTAGAAATTGTAGTTGTAGTTCCTGTAGTTATCAATGAGAGAGTATAGCCATCCGGTCCCAAGGAAGCTCTTGTGCCCCAGTTATTTCCAGCTGTCATATAATTCTGACTCCCAACATTATAAAGATAAAAATCTCCATCAGTAAGTTCCTCTCCAACCCAGGATTGTGATTGAATATTGCTCATTACAGAGATATCTGTAATCGCGTTCTCAGCAGCATAACTTGAGCCAACAGCCACAAAGGATACTGCCATAAGAGAAAGTAATTGTTTTTTCATTTTAATCGATTTATTAGTTAATAATCGCACTTTATATAAAAATAATATCAGTGTGTTAAAATTTGGATTTTAAATATAGGAGAGTGTGTTATTTCATGTGTTATCGTTTAATGATGCAAATATCAGATAATGTGTCTCTTTATCTTTTTTTAATGATAAAATGTGTCATGGATTAACGTGTTTCATGTATGTGTCTTCTATATTCTTTGAGTTAATAGTAGTATAAATTATCAAACTATTACATTGGCAAATATAGTTTAAAACCAAAATGAAGATATATGGCAGGTGTTAAATAAAGTTAACCTAAAATATTGTTTTTAAACATATGTTAATGAATAACCGATTGTCTACTTTACAAAAATAACTATTGAACTTAATATTTGGATCTTTTTCAACAAACAGAAAATAAGCATGTTATTCATTACAATAAGCACTCATTATAAAATATAAGCGTTCATAATCTTCTGCTGCCATCTTAACATTTATGATATCACCGGACTTTAGAATCGTGCGAGGCCCAATCTCATACCCTTTAATACCGCTTTGCTTATCATATCTTTTCACATCAATAATCTCGATTTCATGAGGAAGTTTTACACTAGAATAGTATTTTCCAATAAAAAAGGAGTTATCGCACACCTCAAACGAAGTTTTGTAGTATAAACCTTTTTCAAATTTCTCGGATATCATTTTTAAATAAAGGCTTCTCATCAAAGGCGAAACCTTAAACTGACGACACATTAGAATTGCTATTGTCGATGTTGCAATCATTGGTAACAATAGATTATACTTACCTGTTATTTCAATAGTTATAATAATAGCTGTTATTGGAGATCCGAATACTGTAGTAAAAATTAAAGCTAAACCGACATACATAAAATATGGAACACACTCCATTTGAGTTATTTCTAAATTTATAAGAATTAGAGCAAATATTTTGGCTGCGATTCCACCTAAAACCAAAGTTGGTAATATTATTCCGCCACTGAAATTTATACCGTAACCAATAGATGCGGAAAGAATTATTAATACCATGATAAGAAAAACATACCAGAATGATTCTTCGTAATTATATAATTGAAATAACAATTCTTTTTCTCCCCCTGCGGTTATATCAAGGAAAAGAAAACCCATGATGGACGTTATAGTTGAAATAATAAGAATTTTAGTCCACTTTGGCAATTTGAATTCTTTTAGCAACTCTTTGAATCTTAAAACTGAAAAACAATAAATACGTCCGATAATAAATATAAATATTGAAAATAGAATCAATATTAATATCATATATGATGAATCAAGATCTGGATGCACTATATCTACGTTATGTAAAGCACGGTTTGAAAAAATCATTTTAGCAAAATACCCA
Source organism: uncultured Bacteroidales bacterium (assembly GCA_947074145.1). Taxonomy (GTDB): domain Bacteria; phylum Bacteroidota; class Bacteroidia; order Bacteroidales; family JAUNSR01; genus JAUNSR01. The sequence goes on along the minus strand of CAMTOJ010000011.1, from coordinate 5,897 downwards.
GAACATAAAGATGCCAAAAGAGTAGGTATCATTATTTTAAGAGATCCCCAACCTTGCATATTTTCAATAATAAAAAACACAGGAGCAAGTGGTGTGGTGAAAGCTGCCGCAAGTCCTGCTCCGGCTCCAGATGCAATGAGATTCTTTTTTTCAACAGGTGTTGTCCTAAAGTTATTTCCAACAATTGTACCACATAAAGCACCCATTTGCATTGATGGCCCCTCTTTTCCAAGTGTCATTCCCAATCCTAACGTAGCAAGACCGGCTGCAAACTTTGCACAAAGCAATCTAATAGGTTTAAAAAAATTATACCTTCCTATTATGGCTGCCATTGATTGTGGTATTCCACTTCCTGATACATAGGGAACTCTGTTCTTCATATAGTTTATTCCCATAAATATTGCCCAGATTCCTACAGGTACAAGAATGGAAAACCAAAATTTACGATCTTCAGAGAATATGTATTTTCTAAATTCGTAAGATTCTGATATAAGCCATCTGAAAAGTGTGCCAATAGCACCGGTAGTTACACCGGTGATAATGCTTAGTATATATAGTTTCAGGTTAAAACGCTGCATATTTTTTCATTCTGTTCAACTCTTGATCCGAACCATTCTTGATATAGATATCATGTTGTCTATATCTATATTAATACAATTCTATAATGTCATATAACAAAAAAATCTAAATTTTAGTTTTGAAAATATTATATCCAATCATATGATAGAGGTGTTTTATTTGCGAAATATATATGAAATAAAAACAAAAACGCCGAACCCATTTTATGGATTCGGCGATAAATATTATTATAGTTAATGTATATATACTATATTCTGTCAAGTACTTTAACTATCAGTTCTTTGATAAAATCTTTATAATTGGCATTACTGTTATGAGCCACACGGTTTGCAATGATAGCACATACTGTCATCGCGTTATGACCTAGCATTTTTCCAAGACCCGCAAGAGCAGAACTTTCCATTTCATAGTTTGTCACTTTTCTTGCATTATAGGCAAAAGCCTCAATTCTTTCATTAAGTTCAGACACGGCGAGCGGTAATCTAAGCTCTCGACCTTGAGGACCGTAAAAACCATTTGCCGAAATTGTTATTCCTTTATGCATATCATCCTTTCCGATTCTCTCAATAAGACCAGGGTCGGCATCAACAACATAAGGTTTGGCAGCTTCTGCAGGATAGCCTGTAAACTCAATAAACTTCTCCTCAAATTGAAGATCTCTATATTTATAATTATTGGCATAAAAATGAAGAACACCGTCAAAACCGATAGACTTTTCAGATAAAACGAAACTTCCCACAGGCAGATAAGGTTGAAGAGCTCCAGATGTGCCGATTCTTACAAGATCAAGTTTCTTTAATGGTGATTTCACTTCACGGGTTTTTAGATCTATGTTGACAAGTGCGTCAAGCTCATTAATCACGATATCTATATTATCGGTTCCTATACCGTGAGATAGAACTGTCAATCTTTTACCTTTATATATACCGGTCACGGTGTGAAATTCACGATTGGTAACACTTACCTCAATAGAGTCAAAAAAAGAAGCAATAAGATCTACTCTTGAAGGATCTCCTACAAGAATTATTTTATCTGAAATCTGCTCCGGTAATAGATGCAGATGAAATATTGTACCGTCAGAATTTAAAATTAATTCCGATTCTGCTATTTTTCTCATATACATTTTGTTAGAAAAAATTGAAAAAAAATAAAAGTGAGACTCTCACTATAATGCATAAATATAACAATAATTCTTATTATGGGTTCGAAATTTAAATATTATAAATACTTATCAGTTTCATCAATTCTCATATTATAATAAAATAGTATTTAATGTGATTGATCTGTTTTTATTATTGCAATAAGGTTTTTTTATTTCTCGTCATTCTTTTGTTTGAACATTGTGATGGTTTATTAATACAAAAGCTACCTCCGCAAACTCCATAGCAAAGATTAACTTATTCATTAACTAATAAACATTTTGGCCTTAGTTATGGAGTTTGCGGACATAACTGATGAACTTTCCGTTCATAGCATTGGTATTTTAAAAGAGCACAGGGAAATTAAAAAAGACAATAATGGAGTTTTGAAACAGGATGTAGTAAGGACTAAATTTTTCAATTTTAATACTTAAAATGAAGTTGAAATAATCATCTTTTGATAAAGAATAAACTAATGTCAATGATATTTGTATATAAGTATAAAACTTAAAGCAAATTACATCTTATATTATAGGATATTAAAAAAAAATTGAACAACAAATTAAATCCTATAAATTATTGTTAGTTTTGTGGTTAGTGAAAAATAAAAAAAATATGTTTTTAGAAGAGATGAATCGGGCAAAAAGATATAAAAAACGATTTTTTATAATGGTATTTGCCTTATTAAGTTTGGGAGCTTCAGCTCAGACTCTTGAACAGGCAAGAGGATATGTATCCAAAAAAGAGTATGAGAAGGCTGTAGAAGCATTTGAGGTAGTGATAAAGAGATATCCTAATCGTCCTGATGTGAATAAGTGGTATGGTGAAGCACTTTATGAAACCGGAAAAAAGGAGGAAGCATTGCCTTATCTTTTGAAAGCTGCTCGTGGGAAAATAACAGGATCATATCCTTATTTGGCAAATTATTATTATGATACATATCAGTTTAATAAAGCCGCTGAATATTTTTTGAAATATAAACTCTCTTTAAAATCAACCGAGACAGAAGAGGAGTTTAAAGTTATTGAACTTCTTAGTCGTGCACAAAGAGCAGAACGTGCAATCGCAAAAGTTGAAAAAGTCCAGATTATAGATAGTATGATTGTTGCCAAAAATAATTTTTTTAGAAATTATATGTTAGGCAATGAAACAGGTCAGTTGTTGAATTATGAAATAACGGGGCTTGGTAAAGATCCTGAAAACACCGTTTTTGAAACCCAAAGAGGAGACAAACGTCTTTTTGGGAAAATGACAGATGACGGGAATTTCAATATTTATTCCACCAACAGACTTTTAGGTGAATCATGGAGTGATCCTGTGGCTTTAAAAGGGGGGATAAATTCAGAATTTAATGATACATATCCTTACTCTTTGACTGACGGAATGACGGTATATTTCGCTTCCGATCGTGATGAAGGAATAGGCGGATATGATCTTTTTGTGTCGAAATATAGTACTGATAGAGAGATGTTTCTTCAACCTGAACGTCTTCCCATGCCATTCAATTCGCCATTTAACGATTATATGATGGCGATAGATGAAGAAAACAATATAGGTTGGTTTGCATCCGATAGGTTTCAACCCGAAGATTCTGTAGTGATCTATGTTTTTATTCCAAATGCACAACGGGTTTATTATGAAAAAGATCTTCCTGATACTATGGAAAATCTGGCAAAAATAAACTCTATAAAAAACACATGGAATAACAATACTAATTATAGTGAGATATTGAAAAAAATCTATGAATTAGGAAATAACGAAGAATCCAATCGTGCCATAGATTTTGTTTTTATCTTCAATGACAAAAACACTTATCATCATCTTACCGACTTTAAAAATGAGAAAGCAAAGGAGCTTTATAAGAAGGTGATAGCTGTCAACCGTGCCCTAAAGGATAATGCCGAGCAACTTGAAAAGCTTAGAAATCAATGGGTAAAAGGGGATCAAAAACGTAAAAACGAACTTAAAGGGGAGATTCTTAAATTGGAAGATGTCAGAATTTCACTTTTGAATAATGTGGAACAAACTGAAAATAATGTTCGTAAACTCGAATCCGGATTAGCTAAATAAATTTACTATATTTAGCCTTTAATAAAACAATTCATCGCAGGGGAGACCAAATGCACAAAAGAAATATTTATGATATTTGATCTTTTAATAATAATCATCTTGTCGGTATTGGGCGTTTTTCTGTTAATAGCAGAAATATTCCTTATTCCCGGCTTCGGAATAGCCGGAATTGCCGGAATGCTTGTCATGGGTGGTTCAATCTGGTACTCTTATATGCAAATAGGAGAGGTTGCCGGAAATATTACACTTTTAATATCCTCATTAGCTTTTCTTATAATGGTATATCTATTTGTAAAAAGTAAAATGCTAAATCGTTTCTCTTTGAAAAAGGAGATAAAGTCGAGTGTCACAAACACTGTTGACAGCTCAATAAAAGAGGGCGATGAAGGGGAGTCAATATCTATTCTAAATCCTATGGGGTCTGTTCTTGTAAACGGATATAAAGTTGAGGCTAAATCACTTGAAGGGTTTATTGATGTAAATACGCGCATTATAATTGAAAAAGTTGAAAAAACGGTAGTAATAGTAAAAGCCGTAGATTAAAAAAAATAATTCATTACAAATAATAGTTATATGGAAGTACCTTTAATTTTACTCGGGGTAATAGTTGTCTTATTATTCCTTTTCCTTCACTTTGTGCCCGTATTATTATGGATATCGGCAAAGGTATCGGGAGTGCACATATCATTACTTCAGTTAGTTCTGATGAGAATTCGTCATGTACCGCCACATGTTATAGTAAGAGCAATGATTGAGGCTCACAAGGCGGGTCTTAATAATATTACAAGAGATGAACTTGAAGCTCATTATCTTGCAGGTGGCCATATTGAACGTGTAGTTCATGCTTTGGTATCTGCATCTAAAGCAAATATAGATCTTGCTTTTCAGATGGCTACAGCTATCGACCTTGCAGGTCGTGATGTATTTCAGGCTGTACAGATGTCTGTAAACCCTAAAGTAATTGATACACCTCCTGTTGTGGCAGTTGCAAAAGACGGGATCCAGCTTATTGCAAAAGCAAGGGTAACGGTTCGTGCCAATATTCGTCAGTTAGTGGGTGGAGCCGGAGAAGATACAATTCTTGCACGTGTAGGTGAGGGTATCGTTTCTTCAATCGGTTCTTCAGACACTCATAAGACAGTGCTTGAAAATCCTGATTCAATATCTAAACTCGTTCTTCGCAAAGGACTTGACTCGGGAACTGCATTTGAGATCCTTTCAATTGATATCGCGGATATCGATATAGGTAAGAATATCGGAGCAGAACTTCAGATTGACCAGGCTAATGCAGATAAAAATATTGCTCAGGCTAAAGCAGAAGAGCGTCGCGCGATGGCTATCGCACGTGAGCAGGAGATGATTGCAAAAGCTCAGGAAGCAAGAGCAAAAGTTATCGAAGCTGAAACTCTTATTCCTCAGGCTATGGCTGAAGCGTTCCGCACAGGAAATCTCGGTATCATGGATTATTATAAAATGAAAAATATCCAGGCTGATACAGATATGAGAGACTCTATCGCAGGTGACGATAAGGGATCTAAAAAGTAAAATAAATATTATAATATATTTAAGAGAAGAGTCGTTGCAATTCGTTTGTGGCGACTCTTTTTTATGAATGTAAATAACCTGCGAATATTGCGTTGCCTCTGATTAGTCTCTTCTGGAGAGAAAAAGACAGGAAAGAATGGCGGGATGGAATAAAAGCGGACAGAGTGCAACGGGAACAAAAACTTACAAAGGAGTAATACACGGAACTCAGGAACTGGCACCGGGACAAACTGCTCTTTTAAGACTAAGGGAAGAGATAAGACAGGGAAATATAATAATACCTGTAAATACCCTTATTTCGGGAAAGGTAAGCATTTCACAGGGACGTGTAATGATTGATATATCTTCTATAAAACTAAAAGATGGTATTTATACTCTTGGAATGAGTATATACGGGAGTGACGGTCTTGCAGGACTGCCTACATCAATGGATATAAAGGATAATGCTATTAACAAAGAGGTAACGAATGAAGCAATATCTCAGATAAGAAAAACCGGAGTTGCAGGCTCTATTGCATCAAGTGTTGCAGGAGCTGTTACAAGAGATAAGAGTCGTAAAGTGAC